>NC_005125.1:0-665574 GCF_000011385.1 Gloeobacter violaceus PCC 7421 | reverse complement strand
GTTTCCTACATGCATATCACTTGGACAGACTGAACACCACGCGGAAGATCCTCTCTGTTGGTCCGCAGTCCGCCGGTCGTTCCCCAGAAAACCCTGCCGACAAATGACGGAGGCTGTCAATTGAGCGGAGAGGGTGGGATTCGAACCCACGGAGGCTTGCGCCTCTTCGGTTTTCAAGACCGACGCAATAGACCGCTCTACCACCTCTCCAGCAACCCCAGTCTACCATCCGGCCCGCTTACTCCCTCCAGAGCCGGTGTCCGGCACCCTACAGATCCCACAAACGACATCTCCCACTTGTGGGAATTATGCCGTTTTGATATGCTGCCTCCAGCACAGCGTTGGAGGAGCGCCGATGAGCATCTCACATTTGCAGGTTCTTGCCGACCTGCGTCACCGCAGCGACCCGGACGCTGCAGAACGGTTGAGTCTGGGTAAGGCTCTGCTGGCGATTAAGGCGCAGCGGATTTACCAGCGACTCGGATTTGCGCGCTTCGAAAGTTTTCTCGATTCGCGGGAATGTCCATTCGGGCACACCGTTTGCCGCCACGCCATGCGCCTGGCGGAACGGACGGATTTGCACGGCGCACTCGAGCTGGGGGTCGGGCGGCTTACCGAGCTGATGCGGCTGCAGCCGGAGGCGACAACCTGCCTGCTCACCCAGGGCATCCCCGCAGGACGCCTCGAAGCCGTCTCGGTGCGGGTGTTGCGCCGCTATATCTTGCAGATGCAGGGGCGTTCGGCGGCGCGGATCTCCGTGCCGGTGGGCGATGAATCCACGGTGTGTCCGCAGCAGGTGATCGAGCGCTGCGACGGCCAGGCCCGCGAGGTGTTGTTGAATTTATTGCTCGAGCAGCAGTTCGGCCAGGATCTTGCCCGGGTGCAAGTGCTGCTGCAAGGCAGAGCCACTCCCGTCCAGAGCGGTGCGCCTTTGGAAGCTTTCTGGCCCGATACCCGGCGGGGGGTACCCCAGCGGTGGGTAGCGCTCACTGCCCACCTTGAAGGGCTGGAGCGCGCCCTTGGGGGCAACCCGGCGAAGGCGGCGGCACTGCTGCAGCGGCTGCGCCAGCCCATCGAGGCATGGGAACGGGCCGTGTTCTACCTGGATTTGTGCCGGCGCGACGCCGGCCGCCGCGACTATTACGTCCAGATCCACTCCGCCTGCGCCGCGGTGGAGAAGATCCTGGCCGGGCGCGACTGGCACTTCAACACCGATCAAGGCTACCTGAACGCCCAGTTGGCCCGGGGCCGCCAGTCGCGTCCTGTCCGCCTCAAGCCCTTCTGGCGCCGGCTATTTAACGAAGTTGCTCCGCCCCAGGAATTTCAGGACTTTTTGGGCCAACTGGCCTGCGAGGTCCAAGCAGGCGAGTGGTGTATCCGGTGCGACGACTCGTACCAGGCAGACTTCACCCTTGGATGCCTGCGCCAGCGCACAGCCAAACTCTTCTGGCAGATTGCCGCCGCTCACCTTGATGTGGAGCGCCTGCGGGTTCTCTGGCAGGAGGGCGGTCGTCCCCGCGAGCAGGTGGTGCATCTGCAGCTGAGCGCGGCCTGAAACCATGGACACCCTGAATGTTCAAATCCCGGAACACCTGGCCCAGCGCTTGCTTGCCGCCAGCCGACAGAGCGAGTGCACCCCGCAGGAGTACGTCCTGGCGGCCCTCGATTGGTGCCTTACCCAACAGCTCGATCCCATCGATCCCGAAGCGGTGGAGCCTGGGGCATTGCCGGAGGAAGCCCGGCCTGTCCGGCTTGGCGATGTGCGCGATTTGCTGCTTGCTGAACAAATGAACCAGGGCGCTTACCTGGCCGCCCGCCTCGATGGGCTGGAACTTGCGATCAGAAGCCTGCTCAATCTGGAATTACAAACCGACAAGCGTGGCTCGGAGACGCTCTTTCAGGCCATCCACCAGGCTCTGAGCGAGGAGTTGGCCCAGCGGGGCTACAGCTTCTAAAGCCTTTTAGCCACCATCTATCCTTCGACACGGAGTATCGGCTATGGACCTATCCCGCGATCTCGCTTTGCGCGCCGTCGCCCTGGGCAACGCACCACCGGAGCGGGCCGAGCGCGCCCAGACGGGCTGGGACGAGCTGAGGGATGCAGAGGAGACACAAGGAACCTTTGTCCGCAACCGCGAGGCGGTGCGCTCTCTGCAGCGCCAGCTGGTTTTTTTGGGCTACACCACTGGCGCGGGGCCGTCCTCGGGAGCGACCATCGACGGGCGTTTCGGCCCCGGCACCGAGCGGGCGGTACACACCTTCCAGCGCGAGCACGGCCTGGCGGTCGGAAATTTCGACCGCAAGACCGCTCAATCGCTGGTACAGGCAGTCGCAGAGCGCGCGACTCAGCTGCCTGCCACCACCCTTGCTCAGCACACCGCTATTCTTGACGGCAATCTCGATCGGCGCACCCATTTGGGAATCGACCACCGGTCCCACCTGGAGGCGGCGGCCCAGGGCGACGGCAAAGAGCCTGTGATCCCCGCGAAATTTCTCTACGCACTGGTGCAGCAGGAAAGCACCGGCGGCACCTTCAGCCGCCCGCGGTGGGAGGGGAGTTTTGCCGGGTCGCTTGGGGCGATGCAGCGCGAGTTGCAAGGGCACAGACCCACCCTCGACAACCTCGACCCCGAGCGCAACCAGGTACAAATCGACGAGCTGTTCGAACGCGCCGGGGCCAGTTCCCGTCGCCTGCCGGGGGTGCTTGCCCGGATGGCCGGAGATAAGCCCGACAGCCGCGCCAAACTCGAAGCGATGCGCACCTTCGCGGCTTTCGAATCTGGCCAATTGCGCGAGTTGTCCACCACCTTCGGCTATGGCCAGATTGCCGGCTTTCAGACCCTCGATCGCCACTGGCAGCAGCAAGCGGGCCGGAGCGGCCCACAGCTGCTGCAGGCGTTGCAATCGCCGGACCCGAAGGTGCAACTCGATACCCTCGCAAGTTTCGTCCGCCACGGCGAGGATGCCCGGGGCCGCCACGGCGGGCTGCTGACCGCCATGCAATCGGGCAACTGCGAGCAGATGGCTGCTTCCCACAACGGTGCTGCCTGGCGAACCTACAATCCCGGGTACGCCCTCAACCTGAACCGCTTCGCCCGCGAGTACGAGCAATCGGAGCAAGATCGCTTACCGGGCGCCGCCGTTGGTCTGTCCACACAAGACCCGTTTGCCGAAGCGCGCAAGTCTGCCTACGCGCGCTCCCGCTTGCAGCTTTTCGACACACCCGCACCCCGCATACCTCTATCGGTCGAACCCCCTACTCCATCGCTGTGAGGCCGTGCCATGTCCTTCAATTTTCCGCCGCCCGCTTTTTTTCGCCTGCAACCCTACATGAGCACACTGGTTCCCGGCCTGCTGGACCTGGTCACCGCCGGCCGCTATGGCCCGGCCCGACAGACGGCCTATACCCACCAGCGCGATCGCCTGTTCGGCACCCTCGGCGCCGAGACCTGTCTGAAACTGCTCACCAGTGCCGCCCGCCTAGCCCAAACCCTATAGGATACATCCCATGCGCAAATATCTTTCCCTGCCTGCCTGGCTGCTGCGCGCCGTCCTCGCCGCTCTGCTGCCGGTGGCCGACGGGCTCATTCATCCCCGGCCCGCCCACGCCGTTTTCTTCGAGAACGCCCGCGTCTGGCTCAACGAGCTATTTTTGAGCACCGGCAACTTGACGGCCGCCTTCGGAGTGGACATGACCGTCAACGTCCTGCGCGCCGTGCTGCTGGTCTGGATCGCCCTGGGCATTGTGCGAACCGTACAGGCTGCTCGAAACGATGAAGACTGGCAGACCACCGCCCGCGTGCCCATCCTCGCCACGATCAGCATCGTGGTGGGCGATGTAATCACGAGCCTCATCATCCCCAGCGCCTGAGGAGACACCGATGCGCAAGCTCAACCGCAGGCTCGGTCAGAAGGCCGACTTTTTGAACCTGGTGCCCGGAGATCTGGTCTTTCCCTGGCTGCTCACGGTGATTGGCGGTTACTTCGTGCTGAGCGGCATCCTCGGCCTCAACTGGATCTGGACGGGCACCTTCGTCGTCTGGGCCTGCGCGCTGTGGCTGTTGCTGGCCGGCCGCCGCCCCCACCGTTTCTTCGGACAGATGCTCGACCCGCCCGCCCTCGCCCGCACCCGACAGTTGCGATGAAGAAAAAAGACGGTTTCACCCCGGTCGAACACCTGGTCGATATCGTCGCCATCGGCCAGGTGGACCACCCGCAACTGAGTTGCGGCTTCTATATCCTCCAGCGCAAGCAGGCGTTTCGCTGTGTGTTTGCCCTGCGCACCCCGGGCATCCACGCCTGCCAGTCGCCGGAGGCGATGGCGGACGCCTGCGCCGGTCTGGTCGCCCTCTGCCGGGATCTGCCGACCGGGGGGCGTCTCTCGGTGCGGCTTTCGAGCTTTGCTGAAAGCGAGAGTCGCCTGGCACAACTCGAGCAATTGCGCGGCAGGGAGGTAGGCGAACCGGTCGACTGGCTCATCGCCGGGGAGCAGCAGCGCGTGCAGGGGCTCGCCGCCGACGGGCGGCGCAAGGTGAGCGAATTGCTCCTGTTTGCCTGCTGGGGAGAATGGTCTGCCCAGGCTGCTTCGCGCGACTGGATCGACCGGGTGGCATTGGGAGTGCAGGAGTGGTGGTTGAGCTATCTGGGGGAGGGGGCCGCCGAATCGCAAGCCCGGCTGCACCGGCTGGTCAGCCACGCCTATGCCCACTGCCGCCAGTGGTTGCACCTGCTCAACCTCACCGCCCGGCTCGCGGTAGTGCCCCTTGGGGCCGAGGAGTTGATGGCCTGGGCCTGGAAGCAGTTCAATACCGGATCGCCGCCGCCGCCCCCGCGGCTGTTGCGCCTGAGCGGGGGCGGACTGTGCGAGCAGTCGCATGGCGATCTCGATTTTCGCAGTGCCCTGTTCGAGTCCCCCCCGCGCCTGAGTGCGGAGAAAGTGAGCATCGGCACCCCGGAAGCGGGGATGCGCCACTGCGCGGTACTAGTTTGGGACGAAAAACCCTCGGGCTTCGCGGACCCGGCCGCCCAACTGCGCTATCTCTGGAACCTGATGGCCCGCCAGGAGGTGGTCGACACCGAGATCGTCGTCGAAATTTCGACCGTCAACGAACGCACCAGCCGCGACAACGCCGTGCGTCTCCAGCGGCAGGCTTCGGCGGGCTTGAAGACAAGCCAGCGCCAGGGCAAGCTCGTCGATGTACCCCAACAACTCAAACTCGAAGAAGCAGCCGAACTCGAAAAATCGTTTATCGAGGGCGCCCGGCCGGTGTACCTGGCGGTCTGCGTGCTGGTCTGGCGGTCTGACCCGTTGCTGTTGGCCGAGGGCTGCCGGTTTATCTCGGGCTTTTTCAACCGCCCGGCCCGGGTGGTGCGCGAGGTCTCCTACGCCTGGAAAGTCTTTTTTCAGAGTTTGCCTTTTGTCTGGGAGGGGTTGCTGGTCGCCCCCTTCGACCGCCGCCTCGAACTATTAGATGAAGAAGCACCCGGATTTTTGCCGCTGGTGCGCCTTGCGAGCATCGATCGAGAGGGCGTCGAGCTATTGAGCGAAGAGGGCCAAACCCCGCTGTGGCTCGATCTTTACCGGCGCCACCGCAACCTGGCGCTATTTGGGACGACCCGCTCAGGAAAGTCCGTGCTTTTGGAAGTGCTGATGCGCCACGCCCTCGCCCGCCGGGTGCCGGTGGTGGCGATGGATTTTCCCAAGCCCGACGGTAGTTCGACTTTTTCTGACCTGACGGCCTTTGTCGAAGGGGCGTATTTTGATGTCGGCCGCCACGCCCTCAACCTGTTCGAATTGCCGGATCTGGCCGGTCTGGAGGAACGGGTGCGCGCCGAGCGGCTCGAAGAGTTTCAAGAATTTTTGGTCTCGGCGCTGCTGGTCATGGTGCTGGGCAGAGACGTGCAAGATCCGTTGCTGTCCCAGACGGTGCGTTCGCTGTTGCAACTGGCGGCAGGAGCATTTTTCAAAGACCCCGCCATCCGGCGGCGCTACGAAGCGGCCACCCGCGCCGGCCCCTTCACCACCCCCTGGCGCGATTACCCCTCGCTGCCGGATTTGCTGCCGTTTCTTGAAGCGGGCCGCCTGGGCATCGATACCGACCAGAGCAGCCTGCGGCCCGCCTTCGAGCACATCCGCCTGCGGCTGACCTACTGGATGGGTTCGCGGGTGGGCGCCCGTCTGAGTTCGCCTTCCACGATCCGCGCCGACGCGGCCCTGTTGGTCTTCGCCCTGCGCAATGTGAGCAACGCCGAGGACATGACCGTGCTTGCCCTCGCCAACTACGCCGCCGCCCTGCGCCGGGCGCTTGCCACCCCGGCGTCGCTGTTTATCCTCGATGAGGCACCGATTCTTTTTGAATGCGCCGAGATCGCCAATCTGGTGGGCAGGCTGTGCGCCAACGGCGCCAAGGCCGGTGTGCGGGTGATCATCAGCGCCCAAGATCCCGACACGATCGAAAAAGCCCCCAATAGTTCCAAGATCTTCCAGAACCTCCGCACCCGGCTGATTGGCCGCATCGAAGCGAGTGCGATTCCTTCCTTTGCCCGTGTGTTCGGGTACACCCCGGCCAGTTTGGCGCGCAACGCGAGCGCCCAGTTCTTTCCCAACGCCCGCGAAGTTTTTTCGCGCTGGCTGCTGGACGACGGCGGCTTGCTCACGCCGGTGCGCTATTACCCGAGTTTTCGTTCCCTTGCGGTAGTGGCCAACAACCCCGACGAGCAGCGCGAGCGCGAAGCGTTTCTGGCCGAAGTCGGCAGACGCTATCCTGACCGCTTAAGTGCTCTGTCCGCCTTCACCGAGCATTATCTTCGGATGCTCAGAGATGAGCCCGGTTAATCAGCGCCGAGAACAGTCACACCTCTTCGGCAAGTTCAAGCACAGCGGCACGGGTGGACGGAGCAAGCCGGAACCCAAGCGCTTCGAGACGGTCGACGGCTGGTTTGACTGCATTGATGTGTTTCTCTTGCTTAGCCTTAAGCAGGACTCCTAGCGTTCCGGCCAACTGAAGATTGAGCAGACGAGCATACCGTCTTGCCAGGCCATCGTCGAGCAATACCAACGAGCCCGGCATCTCCACCGCCAAAGCCAGCACTTCCCTTTCACCCGCACCCAGATCGCTTGTCATTTGAAGCAATTTAGTGGGCAAAACTCGCCGAACACTCATCCACAGGATCGAAGCGGGATCAGGAAGCGTGACCCTCCGGGTCCGGCCTGCTGCCAGTTCGTCAGCTACCGCTTGGGGAAGAACGATATACCCGTACAGGAGCCTGAGCAGATCCAATATCTCAGCTTGGTAAAGGTATTGAAGCGGTGAGGTGTCAGCAATCACCTCAGGCACTACGCATATCCTCGCTCAATTCCTCTTTGCCGAGGCGAAAGGAACTGACACCATAGTCGGCCAGTTTGCTCAGAAATACAGTACGCGGTACTCCGGCGAGGTTCGCAGCGGCACCGGAAGAAAGCCGTTCCAGTTCATAAAGTTTGACAGCCGCCGCAAAGCGCATTTCATCGCCAAGTTGATTCGGGGTGAGTTTGAGCGCCAGTAAAATTTCATCCGGGAGCGACAGGGTAACGTCGGGCATTGGAGCTTCCGCCAGAAGTGTTGCTAGCTACTTTAGCCAAGATGCTCATCAAGCTGACAGCTCCCACCCCCGACGAGCGGCCACTCGAGCCACAGTGCGCGATTGGCGGAAGACTGAATGCGCCAGTACCGGTATCGCCCTGGCCATCACCCGCTACCGTACAGCTAAATGCCAATGTCGGTGGGTCGCAAGGTAGACAGATGAGCCCCTACACTAGACAAATGATTAGCCTCAGCGATGCCTTCGAGGACGTGGCCCGGGTGCTGCCGGGCTACGAGGTGCGCCAGCCCCAGCTGGATATGGCCCGCGCCGTCGAGCGGGGCTTCGCCGAACGCATCGCGGTGGTGGCGGAGGCGGGCACCGGCACCGGCAAGAGTTTTAGCGCCCTTGTCCCGGCCATCCTCAGCGGCAAGCGGGTGGTGATTTCGACGGCCACCATCGCCCTGCAGGAGCAGTATCTCTACAAAGACATTCCTTTGCTGCAAAAGGCGCTCCCGGTGCGCTTCGAGGCGCGGCTGGTCAAAGGCCGCAGCCACTATGTCTCGAAGCGGCGCTGGTCAGAATCGCTGCTCGCTCCGGGGATCACCTGGTTGCGCGAGTGGTACGAGCAGACCGAAAGCGGCGATCTGGCCGACCTGCCCACCAGTCCGCCTTCCGAAATCTGGGACGACATCCGCTCCGACAAAGACGATTGCCTGCGCGAGAAGTGTCCTCACTTTGATAGCTGCTTTTATTTCGAGTCGCGCCGCTCGCTCGGGCAGGCACAGATTTTGATCACCAACCACGCGCTATTGCTGATTGATCGGGCAAGCCACGGGCAGATCCTCCCCGACTTCGACTTGCTGGTCATCGACGAGGCCCATCAATTTGCCGAGTACGCCACCCGTGCCCTGACGCTCACCCTCAGCAACTTCGGCATGGGCCGCACCCTGAGCCGAATCAAAAAGCAGTTTCCCAACCTGGGCATCGCCCTGGCGCGGGCGGAGGCGGAGGCGAACGCCTTCTTCGAAGTGCTGCTTACCGAAGCGCACCAGACGCGCCGCTACAATCTCGACCCGGCGATGGCCGACGATCTGTCGGCGGCCGTCGTGCGGCTGTTGCAATCGCTCAAGGAACTGAACCTGGGAAGCGAGGACAACCTCGAAACGAACGTGGCGCGCATGCGCCGCGACCGGCTGGTGGAGACGCTCACCGGCTACGAGGGCAATTTGCGTGTCCTTGCTGAGCCAGGAGAAAACTGGGTCAACTGGGTCGAATATCAGACGACGCGCGGCGGCGGGACCAATGTCGCACTCAACTGCACGCCCCTGGATGTGGCACCGCCGTTGGGTCAGTGGTTCAGTCACCCGGACGGACCGACCGCCGTCTGGATGTCGGCCACCCTCAGCACCGCCGGGGCGGACCCGTTCGATTTTTTTCGCCGCCAGGTGGGGCTACCGGCTGGAACCGCCGAGGAGCGCATCTTTGCCAGCCCCTTCGATTACCCGAGCCAGGGTTTGCTATACCTGCCCACCCATCTGCCTGACCCGAATGACGCCAGTTACGCAAACGCCATCGCCGCCGAAATTGAGAAGCTGGTCAATTTCTCGGAGGGCCGCGCCTTTGTGCTCTTTACCAGCCTCCAGCAGATGAAGCAGGTATATGCCCTGCTCGAAGCGAAGTTGCTCTGGCCCGCGCAGCACCAGGAGCAAATGCCCAAGCGCCGCCTGGTCGAATGGTTCCGCACGGTCAAAAACCCGGTGCTCTTTGCCACGGCAAGTTTCTGGGAAGGGGTGAGCGTCGAAGGACCGCAATTGAGCCTGGTGGTTATCGACCGCATTCCGTTTCAGTCGCCCGGCGACATCGTCTACGACGCGCGCTGCGAGCTGCTCTCGCGCACCAGCGGCGATCGGTGGGCCTGGTTCGACCGGCTCGCCCTGCCCTATGCCCAGTTGCGGCTCAAACAGGGAGCGGGCCGCCTCGTCCGTACCCGCACCGACAAAGGCATCGTCGCCATTCTCGACCCGCGCATGCATCGCAAAGCCTACGGCAAGACCATTCTCAAGTCGCTGCCGCCGATGCAGGTGAGCCGTCGCTTCGACCCGCGGCTGTTTCGTGCGTTCATCGACCCAGCCGGCACCGGCGTCAGCGTCGAGGACGACGAGCTATGGGTGCAGGATTTTGGTTTGGGCATCTAAACTGTGATGATGACATACCGCGGGTAAAGCGATGGTGCAAGTCGTTGCGGCAGGAGATCTGGAATTCATCGATCTTGAAACAAAATTTGGCCTGGCTCGCACTTTCGATAACAGCGTATTTCCCGAATGGCAGGGCGGTCTTCCAGCAATTACCGAGGTAGAACAAAAGGCGCTCGATCGCGTCAGGAATCAGTTTCTCTATATTGTCAAGTTCGGTGCGCTCGAAGAGATTGTAAAGATGGTTGTTCTCTCGCCGCTGCTGGATCTAGCAGGCTTCTACGAGCCGCCTTTTCGCCTTCGTACGGAGCAGTCCGTGGAACTGCTGACCGAGGATGATGGACGGTTGGTGCGCGGACGGATCGATGTGTTGGTTTTCAACGAGCTTTTGTGGGCACTGGTGATCGAATCGAAGCGCAGTGATTACGGAGTTTCCGCCGCATTGCCCCAGGGACTTTTTTACATGTTCTGCAGTCCCAAAAGCCAGCAACCCGCCTACGGTTTGGTCACCACTGGGATGGACTTCGTGTTCGTCAAACTGCTTCGAGACGATCAGCCCCGCTATGCACTTTCCAGAATGTACACGCTCATCAATCCTGGAAACGACCTGTACGACGTCCTGCGGGTTCTCAAGCGTCTGGGGCACGAAATTGTTCAATCGCCTATCGACGGCTGAGGTGACGGCTGATCTGCTCGCGGTGCGCGTCGCCAAGCTTGCTGTAGAGATCGGCAGCGCTTAGAAAGTCGTCGGCTGCGCTGCGGCCACCCAGTTGGCGTTTGAGTTGCCCGCGGTTGTGGCAGCGGGCACTGGCGCGGGCCATGGACGCTTCCGCAAGCGCAGAAGGTGCCCGAGGTAGGGTGCTTCTCACGGCTGGGCGAGGTTATCTAGCCAACAAAAAACAGACGTTTTTAGCCACCCAGACTCCGGCGCAAGTCCTCCGGGAGATCTTCGAACTTTGGAGTGGCACCGATGCCGCGCAGGCGCGATTCGGCAGCCCCCTCCTCGGCCAGTTCCATCAGCCGCTCGAAGGGGGTGTTCTCGACGGAAGCGCGGGCCTGCAGCATGCTTTCGTAGTGGGGACACTTTTCGGGGGTGCCGTTGGCGGCCTCGATGCAGCCGCTCTGGCAGACCTCGGCGCAGTTTCTCTGCGTCATGGAAACCTCTCTCTTACGCTCAATGATCAATGGTACTACCGGCTACAGATCCCGCGCAGGGGCAGTTGGAACCGGGACAGCCGGGGTGGTGGTTGCCCCCGCCCGCACTTTTTTATCGGGAAGCGTCCGGCTCGCGGCGGGCTTTGAGATACTCAATAATCGGCGGCAGAATCGACAGCAAAACTACCACCGCTACGACGATGTGGACGTTTTTTTCGAGATCTGGGATGAGCTGGCCCAAAAAGTAACTGCCAATCAGCAGCGAACCGATCCAGGTGACCCCGCCCACGACGTTGAAGAGCAAAAACGTCGGATAGTGCATCCTCGCCGCCCCGGCCACCACCGGCGCAAACGTGCGCACGATAGGCACCCAGCGCGCCAGCAAAATGGTCTTGGCGCCGTACTTGGTATAGAAGCGCTCAGCTTTGATCAGGTGGTCCTTGGCAAAAAGCAGGGATTTCTCCCGCGAGAACAACCGCGGCCCCGCCTTTGCCCCAATCCAGTAGCCGACGGTGTCGCCGACGATGGCCGCTGTGCACAAAAGGGCCGCCAGCACCCAGATGTTGAGCAGACCGGTGGCGGCGATCAATACACCCGCAGCGACGAGCAACGAGTCGCCCGGCAGAAAAAACCCAATGAGCAGCCCCGTCTCCACGAAGATGATGGCCGTCAGCGCCACGTACCCCCCGGCGCGGATCAGTTCCTCAAAGTTGCCCAGGTAACGAAAAAAATCCAGGACTGGCTCCACGGAATGTCTCTCCAGCAAACCTCATCCTTACTCTACCAGTACGGTCTTTACTGCATTTGCACCTATTGCAACACTGGTAACTTCCGTGCAGAACTCTGATTATGGCTCGTGCTACACTGTGCCCTTGGAAGGGGGGTATTCCCGCTATGGTCCAAGGGAACAGGGCGGATCATATCGGGGATCCCGAAGCCAGGGACCGTTGCCTGTCCGCTCGGTCCTTTTTCCTTGCCTATGGGCAAGTAGGCCCCCGGATGTAGACCATTCGAAGCTTTTAAAATCAGGTTTTCCCAATGCCTACGTTTTTGACTCGCGGTGCTCCATCCAGGTGCGCAACCGGATCTTGCCTGCAATGTAGGGCGGAAACTGATAGTGCTCCGCCAGCAGCCAGCCCACCAGCCCCAGATGCGCAACCAGTGTCAGAACCGTCCAGATAAGCGGAAACAGCAGCGGCGGCTCCGGTAGCGAACGATAGGAAAACCAGACCAGTGTCGGCGGAAAAATCACCAGGGCCAGACCGACAATCCAGATGACCAGAGTCAGATCGAAGTCTTCGCGGTGGATCGATTGCCAGTGGCGGCCGTTCCACCGCCAACTGAGCGGCTGGGAGCTGTCCTCGACGCGCAGGGTGTTTTCTTCGAGGTCGGCAGTAAAAATGTGACGGCAAAAGTTGCAGGCAAAGGCCTCAGTGAGCACCAAGCAGCTGATCTCTCCATGGCGGCAGATTGGGCAGGGATAGACATCCTGGTACGAAAGGCGGTGCTTGGATGAAAGGGACTTGCCACCGGTGTCCACGGGCTCACTTCTTTGGGCGACACTTTTTCACTTCCAGAGTTCCAGAAAATTATTCGATGCGCCTGGATTTTTAGGAATTGTTCATATTCGCAAGTGCGCAGGATCGCCGTCAATTTACCTCGGCCGCCTTGCGGTTGGCCCCTTTGCCTGGAGGCCGTCACAGGCCCTCGGTCATCCTGTAAAGAAGTGTGTGTAACGGGGTGGACTTCGGAGCATCGGTGCTAGGCAAAGGGGCATCCCAATCGGAACGAATATATGGCTTTGGCCACGGATCGACGGTTGGGCCGCGCCGTCTTTTTCGTCAATGATCCGTGTGCTTGTAATTCGAGCAGTTGGAGGGCGGCAGTGTTGTCGCTGGGGAATCTGATGCTTGATGCCTGAAAAAGCTTTGTTTGAACCGGCAGGTTTGCTATTCTCAATTCAGATTGGTTGTTTACTCAGGAGAGATATGATCCAGCCTCGCCACTGCCCACTGTGTACCCGCCTGTTGCGCTCCGTGGCGGTGATTGAGGATGGCCTGCTCCATTGCGAGTGGGATGGTACTTTCCATTGGGACGGTCAGGCCCGCCGCCTCAGAAACCTCAAAAGCCAGCAGATCTGGCATCTCGATGTGGCAGGCCGCGTTATCAATCCCACCCGTGTGCAAGCCGTCCCCGAACCCCGATTGCACCGTCGGCCCATTTATCTGCCGAAGTTGCCGTGAGCGCCGTTGTCGATAATATCCTCGGCCTCGCCGAAAGGCGCGGGGTCAGTGCCGAGGTTTTCTATCTGCGAGTCGACGAGACCCCGGTCGAATTTGAGACCAACCGTCTCAAGAGTCTCCAGACCAAGGCGACCGCAGGGTTGGCCGTGCGGGTGATTGCCGATGGAAGGCTCGGTTTTGCCAGTTCTACCGACTTAAGCCGCATCGAAGGTTTACTGGAGGCGGCCGTCGAGACGGCCGCGAGTGGCAACGAGGCCGAATTCGATTTTGCCGGTTCTGGAGAGTTGCCCACGGCGCGTTCCGCTTTCGAGGTGCCCCCCACCGCTCGCTTCGTCGAGCGCGGTGAAGCACTGGTGGAGCGCGTGCGCGCCTACAACCCCGACATTCTGGTGAGTGCTACGTTTGCTTTGCGCCGCTCGCGCGTCGAAATCGCCACCACCGGCGGCGCCCACGGCGAGCGCGAGCGCGTCACGGTAACGGCCTCCCTCTCAGGCAATCTGGTGCGCGGCGAAGACTTGCTCGAAGCCTACGGCTACGGGGTGGGCCGCGACGCAGAGCCCGACTACGACCGGTTGGTCGAAGAAGTGCTTACCAAGTTCCGCCGCGCCGAGCGCAACGCCCAAGTCGCAGGCGGCAGCCTGCCGGTGGTCTTTTCTCCCAGGGCGGCGGCTTTTGCGCTCGGGGGACTCTTCCAGACAGCCCTTTCCGGGCAGACGGTGGTGCAAAAAACCTCGCCTCTGGCGGACAAAATCGGCCAAACACTCTTTAGCGAACAGCTGACTCTCTGCGAAGATCCGTCTGCGGGAACAGCGGCGGTGCCGTTTGACGATGAGGGTACCCCGACGCGGCCCAAGTGCTTCATCGAGCAGGGCACCGTGCGCGAGTTTTATTGGGATCGCACCTGGGCGTCGCGCTCCGGGCAACCGCTGGGCGGCAACGGTTTTCGCGGCGGCCTCGGGCGGCCCTCGCCGGGACTGGTGAATCTGTGCATGGCTGGCGGGCGGGTGTCGGCGGCGGAACTGATTCGCTCGATCGACGAAGGCATTTTGGTCGAGCAGGTGCTGGGAGCAGGTCAATCCAACCAGTTCGCGGGCGAGTTCTCGGTCAATCTGGATCTGGGCTACAAAATCGAGCACGGCGAAATTGTCGGCCGTCTTAAAAACACGATGGTGGCGGGCAACATCTTTGAAGCGTTCAACGCGCAACTGGCCGGGCTTTCGACGGAGACCGAATGGGTGTTCGGCTCGGCGTGCCTCCCCACGATCGCCTTTGCCGGGCTCGGGGTCTCAAGCCGCGGCTAGAGCGGGTGTCAGGACTGAAATCGTTCCTTTCCAGCCTGCCTGCCGTTGCCTGTGCAACCGCCAACCTCTCCAGCCAGTCCGTCAGCGCTCTATTCTCTGCAGATGCGTATCGCACCCAACACCCGCTCTAGAGCATCGGTCCAGAACCAGCAGTTGACGGTAGAAGCCGCATCCTCTTTTCTGGAGACGACCTCTACCTCCTTCGCCTATGCAGCCTTCTGTCTGGCAGCCGCCAGTGGAACCCTCACCCGCTGAGCAGGCTATCCTCAAGCGTATCCGTCGCGCCAAGCTGTTCGTTTTCCTGCGCCGCATCCGCCATCAACTCTTCGACGCCGCCTTCCAGAGCGAACTGGCCGGCATCTACAAAGACAGCCCTTGCGGTCAGCCGCCCATCCCACCGGCTCAACTGGCCCTGGCCACTGTCTTGCAGGCCTACACCGGTATCTCCGACGACGAGACCATTGAAGTGCTCACCATGGACCGCCGGTGGCAGATGGTGCTCGACTGCCTCGATTGCGAGGAAGCCCCCTTCGGCAAAGCCACCCTGATACGCTTCCGCCAAGCGCTCATCGCCCACGGCCTCGACCGTCGCCTGATTGAGCGGACCATCGAGTTGGCCACCAGCGACGGCGGGTTCGGCTCACGGGCGTTGCGGGCGGCCCTCGATTCGAGCCCTTTGTGGGGAGCCGGGAGAGTCGAGGATTCTTTTAATTTGTTGGGCCATGCAATGCGCAAGGCATTGAGGATCATGGTGTGCCAGACGGGGGTGGGACTGGCGCAATGGGCTGAGCAGACAGGCACCACACTCGTCGCGGGCAGCAGTTTGAAGGCTGCCCTGGACATCGATTGGAGTCAACCGGACGAATGTGCCGAAGCTCTGGGAAGGCTGCTCGGGGCGCTCGAATCGCTGGAAAGTTACTTGGACGGGCAAACTCAACCCCCTCAGGCTGGGGTCGCACGGTGTCTGCAAGCGGCCGAGCAAGTCCACCAGCAGGACGTACAACTCAACTCGCGCGGACAGTTTGTCCTTCGGCGTGGAGTCAGCCGCGAGCGGCGCATCAGCATCGAAGACCCCGCGATGCGCCACGGCCGCAAAAGCCGGGCGGTGCGCATCGATGGCTACAAGCGCCACGTGCTCAAAGACATCGACAGCGGCCTGGTGCGCGCAGTGGGCATTACTGCGGCCAACCGACCGGAAGCGGCGGTGACAAGGGACATCGAGGCGGACCTGGAGCCTCAGCGGGTGAAGTTGATTGAACTGCACATCGACCGGGCGTATCTGAGCAGCGAGTGGGTCAGACTTCGTCCAGAAGACTTGCGTATTTACTGCAAAGCCTGGCCGGTTAGAAATGGGCCGTACTTCCAGAAGACGGCCTTCGTGCTCGACTGGGAGGCGATGCGGATTCGTTGTCCACAGGGCGTCACCCAGCCTTTTGAGGTGGGTGGGAAAGTGCGGTTTCCGGCCGCGCGCTGTCGGCGCTGTCCCCTACAGGAACGCTGCACGACCAGCCCCAAAGGTCGCAGTGTCTCGATCCATCCGGACGAACTTCTGCTGGTCGAGTTGCGCGAACGCCAGCAGACAAAGGAGGGTCGAGCGAAGTTGCGTGAGCGCGTGAGTGTCGAGCACAGTTTGGCGCACATCGGTCAGTGGCAGGGACGCCGAGCCCGTTACCTGGGCGTGCGCAAGAATCTATTCGATTTGCGTCGGGTGGCGGTGGTGCACAATCTGCATGTGCTAGCCCGACAGGAAGCCGCTGGGCGTTCACAGGCGGCTTAGGTTCTGGACCGATGCTCTAGGTGTCTTTCGTTGACGGTCTGTAGCGGAGGTGGTTATGCTTGTCACCATTTTCGATACCGGTACCCATGTCCGCTAGCAACCTTTCAAGCGGCCTGACAAATTCCGCTCTGGCTATATCGTTTGTTTGATACCCAAGGAGCACTCGCTTTTGGACTACCTGCCCCCTGGCGTCGATCGTGGACGCGAGGTCACCGGCCGCAAAGTCTCTTCCGTCGATCGCTACCTCATCCTCTCGGACTACCCACCAAAAAACGCCGGGCACTACTACACCCCGCCATTTTGGAAGCCGAAGCAGTCTTGTGGCGAAGCCGATCTTCGGAAAATATAGCTGTCGCCTAAAAGGTCTACCATAGAGTGTTATGGAGTTTCTTACAGAACTTTTGTAAGGTCTTCTACGCAATCTGACCAGGCATATCCACCAAGTCCTATTTTTGTCTGTATCTCGGCTGCACTCCATCCTGCGGGTTACAACATCGGGGAACTACACGCTGAAAAAATTGGCCGCGCCTAGAGGGTACGCTGCTCGGATCCACCTGCATACCATATATGGAGGAGTGCGAATTTCCGGAGACAATATGATGCAGAAAATCTAGTCGGGGACTACCTTATTACCGGCTCACATCCCTATTCAGTCGTAAGCTTTTGCTTCAACAATTTAGATAAATAGTCTGAGATGCGCCAAAGTTGATAATTTTGGTTAGAACTAAGGAGCTCAATACACTCTTCGAGATCAGTTATGGCACTCTCTCGGTTACCTAAGTAGTAGTGGGCCGCTGCTCGATTAGCAAATCCAAAAGGGTTAGTAGAGTTGACAAATATAGCTGCGTTTGAAGCCTTGATTGCACCCAAGTCGTCACCCACAATATGCCGAATTGCAGCAGAGTTTGCCTGCGCAACACTGTCATCAGGATACTTTTCGGCAACATCTATGAAAATAGCTTGAGCCGTCTGAAAATCACAGATACGCAGTTTATCTATTCCTGTTGCGATACGAGGGTGTTTTTCCGTATTCAAAACATGTACTAAAGTTTGAAGTTGCTGTTGATCAGTTCTGTTTATAGTACGTTCGAATAGCAAATGATTTGCATCACCATAAAATTTGATTGAAAAACTTCTTTCGTTAAACAGAACGGGTTTCTGACTCGCAACCATGAGGCCTCGTCCAAACTCTACTGGCGCTTTCAAAGGAAATAGTTCTGACTCAGTCTCCTCTGCTTGTACAGAGGAAAGCAAGATATGTTGCGCAATGTGTAAAAAGACAAGCAGTAGCAAGCCTTTGAGAGTAGTGCGGCGATCAAACATTGAAAACACTTCAAACACTTCTACACATCGATTTTAGTCGAGAATTAAGTGCTGACAAGAACTTCAAATTTACTGACTTCTATGGAACACACTAACCCTGATCTGTCAAACACGGGCGAAACGTTGAATCTTCGTGAGCTGAAAGGCCGTGCTTTCGTTGAAAAATCCCTATGTGACAGATCAGGGCTAAGTAGGTAGCCCTAAAAAACCTGAACTCTCAGAGCTGCAGGATCGGTACAGCGAGCCAATTTTAGCATTTTGGCCCTTATGCTTACCGCTGCTCACCTACTTTAGAACTAATGCAGTAAATACAAATGTTGCATCTTATCAAATCTTTAGAATAATTTAGAATAGTATGCAAAGAAACTGAGAATAGTCCTGTATATTCGTGAGTGCATAGCAAACTTGCTGATCGACACAAAACTGGACAAATTCCAGAAGGGAGTAGAGTATGCTCAACAATAAAGCTTTACTGTCCTTAGCACTACCATTCGCGTTTGCACTTGTTCAAACGCCTCTGTGATGCTGCTCCACCTCCGAATGCTGTCGTCTATGATGACCCGTTTCAAGCAAGTGGAATTGTTCCGGCAAATGGCCAGCTATCAGGGCTGAAATCTTCAGTTACAATAGTATACATAAGCATAGTTGGAACTGTACTTAATTCCGTATACAACGCCACAGGGACTGTCAGTGGCCCGAAGGGTGCCTGTGGAACCACATCGACTACGCCTCCTATAGTTTTTTATCCAGTTGGCAAGGGCGTACCTAATAGTGCAGTGCTTGGTGCCTTTAACTGCGTTCAGGGTGCTGGCGACTACACTGTACGCTTCACAGGTACAATTACCACTACCTTTGGAGGTGGTACACCAAATCCAATAACGGTAAATCAAGATAGCACTATAAAGTACACCGTCAATTCCAGTGGAGCTATTACAAATATAGTAGCAGGCGGTGGCTCAGAAAATTGTGGCACACCAATTTTGATCGATACGATTGGAAATGGATTTTCTTTGACTGACTTAGCTAACGGAGTTGAATTTGACTACAGCGGCCAAGGGAATAACATGCAGACTTCTTGGACTAGCATCAATTCTGACGATGCTTTTCTTGCTCTAGATCGTAACTACAACGGTGTTATAGATAACGCAACAGAATTATTTGGCAATTATACACAACAGCCACTATCTCGGCGTCCAAATGGCTTTATCGCTTTAGCTGAATTTGATAGTTCAGAGAATGGTGGTAATGAGGACAGAGTCATTTCTGCACAAGATGCGATTTTCTCTTCGCTACTGCTTTGGAAAGACTTAAACCATAATGGAATATCGGAATCAGTCGAAATCTTTACGCTATCATCTTTGGGGGTTGCAGCTATAGGATTGGACTATAAAACATCTCTTCAAACTGATCAGCACGGAAACCAATTTCGATACCGTGCGCGAGTCGAGGATTTTTCAGGAGAACAGATTGGAAGATGGGCTTGGGATATCATTTTCATTACTAGCGCCTCAACATCTTCGTTGAAAAACTTCTCTTCAAATTCTTCTGAACAGCCGATCTCCGATGCCAAATGTCCAATACGCTAACCTAACTGGCAAGTTTCTGTACTCAGAAAAATCTTAGAGCGGTTTGCAGATGGAAGTGTGACGGATCTTTGTCCAGAACTCGTACACAGAGGAATCTGCCAGTCGGGACGTATCACGTCCGAGCGAGAACCGCTCTAGTATCTCAAAAGGACTAAAAAGAGGAAAGGGCAGGAGAATTCCGCATGGGGGATATTGCTTTTGGGCCGTCCGCGTATCCGCGATTCGCACAGTACCGCCCGCGGCACTGGGGGATCCGTCGTCAGCAGATTCTCAATCGCTGCGTCGACGGTACGGCGCAAGCAACTGGGCGAGGGGGTACGGCCACTCAGCGCTTCATGCCCCGGTCCCGCTCGTTTTTCTTTTGTCGCTCGGCCACCTGCTTTTCCCAATTCCGGATGGTCTGCCCGAAGCGATCCACGTCCGCGTCGCTCAGCTCGAATGTCTGCACCCGCCAGTTCTCGACGCGGCAGAGCACCTCGTTCTTGGCGCTCACCGTGGAGTCTTCGCCTTCTTCGAGGTGGTAGCGGCGGGCTCCTTCATAAACCAGTTTGCCGCCTTGCTCCTCATTTGGAGCGCTCTCTTGCCCAAGTGTCGAACAAATCGAGCAATTGCGGCTCCGGTAAAATAGCGGCCTGCTGCAGCAACTGTGTCGCTTCGATCTCAGACAGTACGGGAAAGCTCAGGCTCTGCGGTTGCTGGAGATAGCGGCCCTCCGGTTGGAGGTGCCAGATGTCCAAAGTGCTGCCGTCGTAGCGCCAGATTTCGGCAACCCCCAGCGCGGCATAGATCGAGAATCGCCGCAGCGAGGGACTGGTGATGTCAACCTCGATGACCAGTTCCGGTGGCGGGTCGGTGGCCAGATCGATGGTCTTTTTGCCGCGGATTCGGGCAGCATTCTCAAAGTAAAACGAAGAGGCCGGTTCTACGCCGCTGGTGCCCTCGCGCGCAAAGGTGGTAGAGCCGGCGCTGACGAAATCGGGCTTGAACCGTCTGGCCAGTGCGACCACGAGATAGTTCAAAACGCGGTTGAGGTTCTCATGGGCAAAAGAAGGGCTCATGAGCTCAAGGATGCCCCGGTCGTAGCTCAGCCGCACCGAGCGATGATCACCCAGATCCCGGAGCAAGTTGCGGTAGGTGTCCCAGCTGACGTTTTGCAGGAGCAGCCGCTGGGTGGCTTCAGAATCAAGAACGGTCGAGCTGGGAGTCATAGAACGATCAGGGTTTATACGACAAGTCTAGGTTCAACAAAACGGCGACGCGGCTTGTGTGGCGGCATCACAGTTCACGCAGCATAAGCCAACCTTAAGTTTAAAAGGCAGGACGCCTTCCACGACTAGCATGGAGGTGTCGGGTGGAAGCGTGGCATCCCCGGCAGCTCAGCATCGGAGGAAGATGCGATGATTCGATTTTTGGTCAGTATTCTCGTTTTTGTGATCGACGTTCTTTATAAGAACCGCCCTTACCCGCGCTTCTATGTGCTGGAGACCGTGGCGAGGGTGCCGTATTTTTCGTACCTGTCGGTGTTGCACCTCTACGAAACCCTGGGCCTGTGGCGCAAGTCCGACTGGCTGAAGGTCCACTTCGCCGAAACCTGGAACGAACTGCACCACCTGCTCATCATGGAGTCCCTTGGCGGCAACGACCGGTGGTACGACCGTCTGCTCGCCAAAAGCTCGGCCCTTGTCTACTACTGGGTGATCGTGGTTCTATACATGATCTCGCCCCGCTCGGCCTACGAATTTATGCGCCAGGTCGAAGAGCACGCCTTCCACACCTACGACGAGTTTCTCAAATCCGACGGCGAGCGGCTCAAACTCCAGCCTGCCCCGGTGGTGGCGGTGAGCTATTACCTGACTGGCGATCTGTACATGTTCGACGAGTTTCAGACCAGCCGCCGCCCCGAGGAACGCCGCCCGGCCTGTGACACCCTCTACGACGTATTTGTCAACATCCGCGACGACGAAGCCGAGCACGTCAAAACGATGGCCGCCTGCAAGGCCGAGAACGCCCAGCTCACCTTCAAAAGTCCCCACAGCGCTCTTCCTGAAGCCAAATCCGAGCCCCCCATCGCCGCACCCCAACCGCGGGCAACCGGCCGGGGTGCCCTGGAGTAACGACGGGTCGCGCCTCAATCAAGCGGGTGGCATTGCGCCACCCGCTTTGCTTATAAAGGGCGCCGGGGACGCGGGGCACGCTCAAGACGCGGTGGACCGCTGCTGGGGGCGTCCTGGGTTCTGGGGCGAAACGGCTTTTTGAGCAGTCCACCGCCCTGCTCGTCCGCTCCCGCTTTTTTGAAGATCTTCGGTTTTGGCTTGGGCAGCACGCCCTCGGGCAACCCCAGCAACTCGGCTTTGAGCGCTTCCGGTTCCATCTGCTGCCAGGTGCGCCACAGATCGTTGAGGTGCTCGAAGTTATGGCAAATCAAGCGCCTGGGCCGCTCGGGCGACTGCGGCAACCCCCAGACAGCGATCAGGTGGTGCTCCTGCAGCAGATAGCCCCGCAGCTTCAGCTCGCCGATGGTTCGCTCGCACAGCAGTAAATCTTTCATCTTTCAGCCCTTGCTGTCGATGCTTGCCCGGATCCTAGCAGAACACAAACGGGCGCGCTCAAGCGGACAAAGACCAACCACACTCCCAAGGGCTTGCATTCTATCTCCCGAACCGATTGATTATCTGCGGCTATACCTGGATCACACTGTACCGTACAAGCGGCTTTTGTCCTAGAGCCGCAATCGATGGACAATCCGCCCCCAGGGCGGGTTGTGGTGCAGTGGCCGACCCCGCGTTGCTGGTCATTCTCGCCCCCTGGGTGGCAAGATGAGTGTGTTTGGGGCTACGGAACCCACAGATGTGACCTATTGCCTGGGACTGCTGATGGAAGCGGGGTTGGTGCTGGCCGCCGACTCGCGCACCAACGCGGGCGTCGATTATGTCTCCAGCTATCGCAAAGTGTTTGATTTTTCGATGCCCGGAGAACGGGTGGTGTTTATTTTGACCTCCGGCAATTTGTCCATCACCCAATCGGTCATCAACCTGCTGCGCCAGGACCTGCACAAAGAAGGCGAGAGCCTGCACACGATGCCCACGATGTTCAGCGTCTGCCGCTATATCGGCCACAAAGTCCGCCAGGTCGAACAGCAAGATCGGCCTGTCCTCGAAAAGGATCGCATCGATTTTCACGTCAGTTTGATCGTGGCGGGGCAAATCAAGGGCGAAGAGCCGGCTCTCTATCTGGTCTATACCCAGGGCAACTTCATCCAGGCGACCGAGGAGACGCCCTTTGTCCAAATCGGCGAGACCAAGTACGGCAAACCAATTCTCGATCGGGCCTTCAACTACCGCAGCAGCCTCAAGATCGCGGCCCTCTGTTCGCTGTTGTCGATGGATTCGACAATGATCTCCAACCTTTCGGTGGGTTCACCGGTGGACCTGCTGGTCTACGAACGCGACACTTTTCAGATCGCCCAGTGTTGCCGCCTGCAGGAAAACGATCCTTTCTGGGTCGAGATGCGCCGCGCCTGGCAGCAGTCGCTGCAAAACGCCTTTCACAACCTGCCCAACATCCCCTTCACCTACACGCCGGATCCGCCGCTGCTTTGACGGCAGCCAATAACGTTTGCCAGTTCGAGTTAGGGGCTTGCTCTGCCATTGGCAGGCAGTGCGGGCGGCGAAGCGTCAGGCTCGACAGGTGGTCGCCCTCGCCAGTGGGCGGCCAGGGCGATGCTCAGTTGCTCGAAGGGACCGCCTACGAGCAGCACCAACAGCGTCAGCAGCAACCCGCACAGCAACACCGGCCACAAACCGGCGCCGCAGGCGATCCCAAGGCTTGCCGCCACCCAGATCGTGGCGGCCGTCGTCAGGCCTGAGACTTTTTTGCGGGTCTGGGGGTGGAGGATGACGCCGCCCCCCAAAAAGCCGATGCCGGTAATCACCCCCTGAACAACCCGCAGCGCCCCACTGCCGTCCGCCCCAGCGATTTCAAGGGCGACCAGGGTGACCAGCGCCGCTCCCAAACAGACCAGGGCATTGGTCCGCAATCCGGCGGACTTGCCGCTCAGATTGCGGTTGAGGCCCAGCACGCCTCCGGCCAGCACGGCCGCACCAAGGCGCAAAAGCACTTCCTGCAGGGCAATGTTCAAAGCAACAAGCCCGGTTATTCAATCTACTTCCATTTTAGGTGGCAGAAGCGCTCAGGAATCGAGTTCGGCTAGGTGCATCCACCGCTCGGTCGCTTCGTCGAGATGCCGGGTCAATTCACCCATGCGCTCGTAGACGGCGTTGGCCTGGGTAAAATTGCCAGGATCGGTGCTGCCCAGGCTCTGTTCCAGTTGGGTGCGCTCATCTTCCATCTGGGCGATTTTGGCTTCCAGGGTCTGCAGCTCGCGCTTTTCTTTGGATGAAAGCTTGCGCGGCCGGTCGAGGGACGGCATTTCGGTCGATTTGGGTTTGGCCGCTGGAGAGGGTTTGGCGAATTTTGCCATTGCCGCCTGGGCGTCTTCTTCGGCTTTTTTGTGCTCCAAATAGACGCTGTAATTGCCGGGGTACTGGCGGATCTGTCCGTTCTCCTCAAAGGCAAAAATCGTGTCCACCACCCGATCTAGAAAGTAGCGGTCGTGGGAGACGGCGATCACACAGCCGCTGAAATCTTCGAGGTACTCTTCGAGCACCGCCAGGGTGGGCACGTCCAGATCGTTGGTCGGCTCGTCGAGGATCAGCACGTTGGGGGCAGCCATCAACTCGCGCAGCAGAAACAACCGGCGCTTCTCACCGCCTGAGAGTTGCTCCAGCGGAACGTACTGCTGGTTGGGCGCAAAAAGAAAGCGCTCCAGCATCTGCGAGGCGGTGATCACCGCGCCGCCCTCCAGCTTGACCAGTTCGCCCGCCGCCTTGATGTAGTCGATCACCCGCTGGTTGTTGTCCATGGCGGCGAGCAACGCTTCCGAGTGCTGGTCGAAGTAGCCGATGTGGACGGTGGAACCGATCTCGACGGTGCCCGCGTCCGCACTCTGGCGGCCGGTGATGATGTCCGTCAGGGTCGATTTGCCGGCGCCGTTGCCGCCGATGATGCCGAGGCGATCCTCCGGGGTGAATTTGTAGCTGAAGCGGTCGATGAGCGTCCGGCCGTTGTGGGCTTTGCTGACGTTTTCCAGTTCGATCACTTTGCTGCCGATGCGGCGGCCGGGGGTGGCGATTTCGACTTTGCCCTTGGCCTGGCGAAATTGCTGATCCTGCAGGGCGCGCGCGCGCTCGATGCGGGCTTTTTGCTTGGTGGAGCGGGCCTTGGGTCCGCGCTTGAGCCATTCGAGTTCGCGGCGCAATACCCCGCGGTGTTTGCGCTGGCTGCTCGCTTCGGCCTCCTCGGCAAGCGCCTTTTTCTCCAGATAGTAGGCGTAGTTGCCGCTGTAGGCGGTTAGTTCACCCCGATCCAATTCCAGAATGCGGCCGGTGACTTTGTCGAGAAAGTAGCGGTCGTGGGTGACCAGCACCACTGCACCACGGAAGCGGCCCAGGTAGCTTTGCAGCCACTCCACCGAGAGCGCGTCGAGGTGGTTGGTGGGTTCATCGAGCAACAGCACGTCCGGCTCGGCAAGTAGCGCGGTGGCGAGGGCTATACGCCGACGGTAGCCCCCCGAGAGGGTGCCGACTTTGGCCTCAAAATCGACGATGCCGAGTTTGGTGAGGACGATCTTCGCCTGGGTCTCCAACTCCCAGGCTCCACCGGTCTCCATCCGCTGCATGAGGCTGGCCAGGCGGGTGTTCAGTACCGGGTCATCCGCGTGGTGGGCGAGTTTGGCCACCAACTGCTCGTACTCGCGCACCAGGTCCATCCGCTCGCCGCTGTCGGCGAATACCTGCTCGATTACTGTGCGCTCGGGGTCTAGTTCCGGCTGCTGGGGCAAATAGACCACCCGCGCCCCGTGGCCCATTTGGATCTGGCCCGCGTCGACCGCTTCGAGACCGGCCAAAATCTTCAGCAGCGTCGATTTGCCCGAGCCGTTGGTGCCGATCAGCCCCACCTTGTCCCCGGCCTCCAGGCTGAAGGTGGCACCCTGCAGGAGTACCTTCAGGCCGAGGCTCTTGTGTACCGATTGCAGCGAAATCAGGCTCATATGGGTCAACAGCGGGTGTCCGCCCCATGCTAGCTACTCCTGTAAGCACAGTCGGTGCGCGCAGGAGTGCTTAGGCTGGAAGTCGGACCCGATTTTGGAGGGCGGTTTGGATACCGATGCGAGCGTCCACAATAATCCGCTGTTGCAACTGGACTACGAGCCGGCCTTCGCCTCGCTCGGAGACGACTATTACGACCTGGTGGCCGCCGCCCCTTTTCCCGAGCACCGGCTGCGCTTTCGGGGCGACGGGGTTTTGCGCCTATTGGGCCTCGACCCGGCCACCGTCGGCGAGGAGCACTTTATCGAAGCGTTCGGCCGCTTCGCCGGGCGCGGGCCGTTTCTGGCGATGCGCTACCACGGCTACCAGTTCGGCGAGTACAACCCCTACCTGGGCGATGGGCGCGGCTTTTTGTACGGCCAGGTGCGCGGTCTGGACGGTGAGCTGTACGACTTTGGCACCAAGGGTTCGGGCACCACGCCTTATTCGCGCGGCGGCGACGGGCGGCTCACCCTCAAAGGCGGCGTGCGCGAGGTACTGGCCTCCGAGGCGCTGCACCATCTGGGGGTGCGCACCTCCCGCAGCTTGAGTCTGATCGAAACGGGCGAGGCGCTCTGGCGCGGCGACGAACCTTCGCCCACGCGCTCCGCGGTGCTGGTGCGCACGAGCCGCTCCCACGTCCGCTTCGGCACCTTCGAGCGGCTCCATCACTTCAAGCGCAAGGATTTGATCCAGAAGTTGCTCGATTATGTGATCGCGGTCTATTACCCGCACTACGGGGCGGAGCCCGAGCGCTACGCGCTGTTCTACCGCGAACTGGTGGGACGGACGGCGGAGTTGGCCGCCCAGTGGATGGCGGTGGGCTTTACCCACGCCGTGCTCAACACCGACAACATGTCGATCACCGCCGAGAGCTTCGACTACGGCCCCTACGCATTTATAGACAGGTTCGATCCGGGCTTTACCGCCGCCTACTTCGACCACTACGGCCGCTACAGCTACGGCAACCAGCCGCTCGTCTGCCGGATCAACCTGGAGGCACTGCAGCTACCGCTGTCGATGGTGATCCCGATCGCGGACCTGGAGGCGGGTCTGGCGATTTTTGATACCCACTACGCCGCCCACTACACCGCCCGGATGCTCGCCAAACTGGGTTTTGGGGCGCTCGGTCCGGTGCTGGGTCCCGAACTTGTCAAGGCGACGCTGAACTACCTGGAAGCGGCTCAGGCCGGTTATCACGGTTTTTTCCAGGCGCTCGCCGCTTCGTTCGACCGCAGCTGGCAAAGCGATCAAGGGGCGATCCCCGCCCCCGTGGTCGGGGCGCCAGAAGCTTTTGAGCTGTGGCGGGAGAGTTACTTTCGGGCTCTAGCGAGCCTGTCGGACTCGGAATTGCTGCGCGTGGGTGAGAGGCTCAACCGTCACAATCCGACGACGGTGCTGCTGCGCCCGGCCATCGAAGCGGTCTGGGCCGCCATCGACCAGAACGACGACTGGCAACCCTTTTACGATCTGATTGGGCGGCTGCGAAAGCCCTATGCCATTGCGTGATATCGAATCCGGGTGAAGCGGCAGGGTTTATATGAGACACCGTCCTTCCGGCTGCTCTTTGCCTGGGTCTGGGTGGATTGGGTTGGCACGAGGGTCTGTGGAGCGAGAGGCGGAACCCCCTTCGGGTTCCCCTCTCGCGCTCTCCAGCCTCCCCGCGTCGAGGGGGTGCCACCCCCCCGACACCCCCCGGACCAGGGATGGGTGAGGCGGGAAACCGGCTCGGTGTGGGCCTGGCGCAGGTTGGAAAGGTAGGCGACTGCGGCGAGGAATTCGATATGAGTCCCCTGTAGCGGGGAAGATAACCCTTTTGTGAAGGGAGTTTTAGGCAGTCGGGTGGGCATTCTTTTACGATGCGACCAGAGATTTCAAGGAGTGCAGCATGCGCATATCCCTCGCCTGGCCCCTTCTACAAGGATTGGGGGCGGTTGGTCTGTGGCTCGGTGTTCAGGTTTACGGGCCGACAGTGGCTCTTGCCGTTCCCAACGCCCTCGATTCGGCACCATTCGCAGGCGATCCGGCCCTGGAGCCATTGCACAGACAGATCGCCCGGCTGGCCGAGCGGCTGGGTGGGCGGGTCGGTGCTGCCATCGTGCATGTTGAATCGGGGCGGGCGATAGCCCTCAAGGGAGCCGAGCGCTTTTCGATGGCGAGCGTCTATAAGCTCCCGATCGCCATCGCCATTCTCGATATGGTCGATCGCGGCGAACTGGATCTGACCCGCAAATTGACCGTCAAGGCGAGCGACCTGCGCCCGGGCAGTCCCCTCGCCGAGCGCCGGGATGCGGTCGGTTCGGTGCTGAGCGTGCGCGAATTGATCGAACTGGTGATGATCTACAGCGACAACTCCGCAAGCGATCTGCTGTTTGACCTGGCCGGGGGCGGGGAAGCGATCACAAAGCGTCTGCAAACCCTGAAGATCGCTGGTCTGCGCGTCGATCGCCCGGAACTGGAATTGCTGGCCGACGGGGGCGGAGTGCGGCAATTGCCGGCGGCCTCGGACCTGACGCTGGAGCGCTTCGAGCGGCTGCTCGCAGCGGTCCCGCCTGCCGCCCGCGAAGAAGCCGAGCGGCAGTACCGGCTTGATCCGCGCGACACGTCCACACCGGAGGCGATTGGTCGCCTGCTGGTGCGCCTGCAGCGCGGTGACATCCTCAAGCCCGAAAGCAACCGGCTGCTTCTAGGCATCATGGAGCGCTGTGCCACGGGAGTGCAGCGGATTCCAGGCAATCTGCCCGCCGGAACCATCGTTGCCCACAAGACAGGCACCAACGCGGGCGGCAACAATGACGCCGGGATCATCACCCTTCCCGGCAAAGCGGGCCACCTGGCCGTCGCGGTCTTCGTGCAGACCCCGGGGCAACCGTCCGCCGAGCGCGAACGGCTCATTGCCGAGATCGCCCGCGCCGGATTCGATTTTTTTGTTGGTCAGGGCGCAGCTGTGCGCTAGGGCACGATCCGCCGGGGCAGGAGTGGTAGCGGCTGTGTGGCATCTTTGTAGTACAGCGGCGGCGGCACAACATTTGCAGCCCGCGCCTTCGGACTTATCCTGTGTAGCGATACCCGACTAACCCTGCTATGGGGATGACCCGATGGAAGAACGTCTCGACCGCTCTGAGCAACGACTTGACCAGCATGGGGAACTGATAGCGGAGCTGCGCGCGGCGACCCTTGCCAACAGCCGGCGCATCGGCGAACTGCAGGAGGCCACCGTCGTCAACAGTCAAAACCTCGATCGCCTTGCGAACATCGGTGAGCGCTTTATCACTGTTGTGGTCGATGCTGTCACCGAGTTGCGCAGCACCACCGCCCGACTCGATCAGAACGTTACCGAACTGAAGATAGCAGTCGATGAGCTGCGAGGCTTCAACCGCCGCCAGCAAGCCATCAACGACTACCTTATCCGCAAAGATCGGGAGCGGGGCAACGGTAACCCCGGTTGAAGCGCTGTAGTATCTTTGTGCAGGCAGATTCTGGAGTTCGCGTCACCGGACTTTTGATCACAAGTCAAGCGTAGTGCCGCAGGCAAGGCCTGACAAAAAGAATATCCTTTTGCAAAAGAAGACCTCCGGTTTCGGAGCGCCAGCCACCCACATCGTCGCCGTAGACAAATCCGAGGCTGTCGATAATTTGAAGCATTTCAATAAATGACGGCATCGTGTTGGGTGGGGGGTCCAGTGTCAATTCGACGATGAACGCATCTATTTGAGACAGCAGATTCTTGGCACCCTCCAGTACCTGATGTTCCCCAAACTGCACGTCAATTTTCATCAAGCCACGACCCTGTAACTGCTTTTTTTTTGCCAATACGTCCACGGTCGTGACCTTTACCTTCCTTCGGGAATGTTCGTTTTTGCCCTCGACATACTTTAGAGAGCTGCCATACAAATTTGAAGAAATCAAAAGTGTTTGTTCATCCACACGGTTGGAAATGGCGGCATGGACCCATTCGAATTCGGGGTGAAGATCGGCGTAACGGCGATCCAGCTTCAGGTGGTCCTGGGCTAGCGGATCGACCAGGATAAAGCGGGATGCAGGAAATAAGTGGTGAACCACATCGGACCAGATTCCTGTTGAGGCACCGATGTCAAGAACAAAATCGGGCTGCCAGTTGCGGGCCAATCGACGCAGAGCCTTATAAACCAGATGGTACTCGCGCCAGATACTTCTTGGTACCGGCGGCTCTATGTAGGGAGCAACTTTCCAGAGCTGCCTTGCCGCAAACACTTTGAACTGTAAGCCATCCAGAATCAACTCCAAACGAGCGAGGAATCTGTCCGCGGCGTTACGAGACTTTTTATTCAGCTTCTCGGTCAGGTTGGCCAGTGAGTCGGGCAAGGGTGTTTTTTCCTGTTAGGTCAAGAACAGCAAAGGTGGTCGCACTCAAATAGTGCCGGCCAGAATTGCAGCTTATTCCATACGTACATAGCCCGATTGCGCAACGGCCCCGCTCACCGCTTACGAAGTCGAGTGACAGACAGAGTTGCAGCGTTGGATGGATGTATTATCGGGCGCTGTTTATGCAACGGCAATCCCAGGATCGGACGAAAAATCGATGCGCGAACCGTCCGTGCCGAAGTGCTTTCGCCGAGGGTCCACCCGCCTCACGGCCCGACCACCAAAAACACAGTGGGACTGACGGCCTGTCCCTCCGGCGTCTCCACGGTGATGCGGCCGGTCTTGGCCCCCGCCGGCACCACCGCCCGGATCTCGGTGTCGGAGAGGACGGTGAACTCGGCCGGGATCCGCCGCTGCGGAAAGCCGAGGCGGAAGGTGACGGCGGTGGTGCCGGTGAAGCCCGTGCCGGTGATGATCACCTCGGTGCCGACGGGGCCGCCACCGGGCGAGAGGGCGGCAATGGTCAAGGAGGAAGCGTCCTGCGTGATGTTTTGCAGCACCGACACGTTGTTGGAGCCTGAGTTGGCGGTGGCAATGTCCAGGTCGCCGTCGCCGTCGAGGTCCCCCAACGCCGCCGACTGGGGAGAGCGCCCGACCGCAAACGATTGGGCAGGGTCGAAAGTGCCGGTGCCGCTGTTCAGCAACACAGACAAGTTATTGGAGTCTGAGTTGGCGGTGGCAACGTCCAGGTCGCCGTCGCCGTCCAGGTCCCCCAGGGCCACCGATTCGGGACCATCCCCGGCCGCAAACGATTGGGCGGGGGCGAAGCTGCCGTCGCCGCTGTTCAGCAAGACAGACACGTCGTTGTCCAAAACATTGGCGGTAACAACATCCAGGTCGCCGTCGCCGTCGAGGTCCCCCAACGCCAACGAAGTGGGACCATCCCCGGCCGCAAACGTTTGGGCGAGGCCGAAGCTGCCGTCGCCGCTGTTCAGCAAGACAGACACGGTGTCCAAAAAGGTGCCACCGACGGCGATATCGAGGTCGCCGTCGCCGTCGAGGTCCCCCAACGCCACCGAGTAGGGAATGTCCCCGGCCGTAAAGGTTTGGGCGGGGGCGAAGCTGCCGTCGCCGTTGTTCAGCAGCACCGGCACGTCGGCGTTGTTCAACCCATAAAAACCGGGAGCCGTGGTAACGATATCCAGGTCGCCGTCGCCATCCAGGTCCCCCAGGGCCACAGAGGAGAGAGGGTAACCGGCCGCAAACGATTGAGCGGGGGCGAGGCTGCCGTCGCCATTGTTCAGCAGCACCAACACGTAGAAGAAGCTGTCGGTGGCAACGTCCAGGTCGCCGTCGCCGTCGAGGTCCCCCAACGCCACCGAGTAGGGAATGTCCCCGGCCGCGAAGGACCAGGCGGGGCCGAAGCTGCCGTCGCCGCGGTTGAGCAGCACCGACACGCCCTCGGAGTTGGGGTTGGCGGTGACGAGGTCCAGGTCACCGTCACCGTCCATGTCCCCCGACGCCACAGACTCGGGCTCGTCGCCAATGGGTACACTCTGAGCGGGCAGGAACTCCACCTGCGCCCCCACGGGCGACGCCCACACCCCCAGTGCCGCCGCCAGCCCCAGACCCCACCAGCGCACCCCGCGGCTCCACCGACACCCCACACGTACACATCCCATAGCCCACCTTGCCTTCGTAGGAAAGAACGGCTCTCACGATACCCGGTGGCACCGAACAATCGTTGTGCCCTTCGCGACCACCACCGGCAAGGCCGCGCGCTGAAATCCAGGATGGTGCAGTGTCAAGGGTCGGGTGACTGGATTTTGCCGGTGCTGCGCACTTAGCGGGAGTTTGTACCGACGGTTCCGGAATTGACGAACTGCTCCATCACGGCCTTGCGCAACAAAGCGGGCGGGAGCAATCCCTGCGCCAGGATGAAGTCGTGGAATTTCTGGGCGTCGAAGCGGCTGCCCATCTGCTGCTCGGCGTCTTTGCGCAGTTCGTTGAGCCGCGTGTAACCGTAGAAGTACGAAGTCGCCTGGCCGGGAGCGCGGAAGGTGTAGCGCTCGACTTCCTGGTTGGCAAAAGGTGCCGAAAGCACCACGTCCTGGGTGAGCACCCGCATCGCCTCCTCGCGCGTCACGGTGCCGGCCTGCAAGCCTGGATCGAGAAAGGCGCGGGCGGCTCGCTGCAACCGGGCCTGCAGCGAGATGAGTTGGCCTTCAGGGGGCATGAATGGCAGCGTGATGGCCTCGGAGTAGAGCGCCCAGCCCTCAGCATTGGTGCTGTTGAAGGCGTAAATGGCCCGAGCCGTGGAGACGCCTTTTTCGACCAAAGAGGCAAACTGCAGTTCGTGACCGGGGCGGGCCTCGTGGGCGGTGAGCGTCCAGGAGGCGGCGGCGTGGGTAAAATCATCGACCCGCTCGGTCTTGCCGGCGGGTGCACCCGGCGGGGCCGGGATGTTCAGGGGCAGCACGAATTCGCCCTGCTCGCCCTTGTTGCCCAACAGCCTGGGCGGGCGCATGTTGGGAGCCGGGGTGGCGGCACTCTCGGCGGCGGAGGCCAGACGGATGCGGGCGGGGCGATCGGGCAAGGTGACGAGCTTTTCGCGGCGGATAATCTGCTCGATCTGACCGAGGCGCTCCTGGTAATGGGGCAGGATCGCTTCGCCCACCAGCTGTTCTTTTTTCAGCTCGCGGATGACGTCGCGGTAGTCGGTAGAACGATAGCCCTTGGCCTTGGCCACCTGGGGAGCCAGTACCTGCATTTGCTTTTGAATGTCGCCAAAGGCAGCGCGCGCCAGAGCCGACAGTTCGGCCGGCGGCAGATCGACGCCGTACTGCTTGAGGGCGAAGGCGTACAGCTCCGGCGGCCGGCGAAAATCGTCGCGCGCCTTGGGGAGCACTTCTTTGCGCAAAAAGCCGTCGTAGGCGGCCAGTTCGGTTTTGAGCCGGGCGAGCGGTTCCTGGTAGCCGGCAATTTTGTACTTCTCAAATAGCTGGCCCATCCCTGCGACAAAAGAAGCGTTGTTGGCCAGATCTTTTTCGACCTGCGCCCGGAAGGGATAGAGGATCCCCGGTTGGTTCAGCCGCTCGCGGGTGCGCTCCTCGGCCAACTGGGTAATTGGTTTGTAACCCGGCTCCAGCCCGGCGTAGCGCTTGAGGCGCACCAGGGCGGCGGGGCGGCGGGCGGGGGCCACCTGATCGTCGAGCAGGCTGCTCAGACTGAAAAACAACAGCCGCGACATGTCCAAATACGGAAGCATGTACTTGCGGTTCAGCTCGAGTTCGCGGGCGTTGTCCCGGGCGGCCTCGATCAAAATCTCGAGATCCTGGCGCACGAGCGGGTCTTTCTCGGCGGTGAGCCGCCGCCCCAGCTCGGTCGCCGCCTCGGTGTACGCCTTTTGTTGGCGCTCGTCGTACCCGGCGCTCAGATCGCTGATTCGCTCGTCCAATCCCTCCAGGCCGAAAGATGCCGCCTGCTCCGGAGCAAAGCGCGCCGTCACCTCCAACAGCACCCGGGCGTCGGCATCGCTGCGCTCGATCCAGGCGGGCCGGGCCGCCGCCACCCGGGCGGCCTCTGTTTGGGCCGCGGTGGTTGTCGGGGCCAGCGGCCCGAAACCTGCCAGCAAAACCAGCGTCAAAGCAGATGTGCGCAACAAAGCCAGGGGCATAGAACCTCGGTGGATACAGTCGCCCATTGTAGACAGGTAGGCCGATGGACCGGTTCCATCTTCGGCTGCAAAGCAACTTAATATGGACAAAAGACCATGAATCGGCTATAATTCCACTGCCAGCCGGAATTCCGGGGTGTATTGAGCCTGTAGCACACTTGTAGTATAATCAGAATGCGTCCGGGCCGGGTGGACCGGGCGTACAGAGAAAAGAGGAGGGTGAGTTATGAACCGCCAGTCTATTCAGGGCCGTTGCCCCCAGTGTGGCAGTACCAGCATTCGAATCTCGCGTCGCCGGGGCATCGAGCGGCTGGCCCCCTTCTTTGGTCTGTCGAGCCACCGCTGCTGCTGCTGTGCCGCGATTTTCTTTGTCGACACCGCCGAGGTCGACGAGGCGGGCCTTGAACCCCAGGCGCCCCGCGCCACCGTCGGTGTGACCTAGAGAAGCCGATCCTTGCCGCCGTCGGGCTTCGGGGAGACGATCAGAATCATGAACGTCTCCGCCCCGAAGCTCGCCGTGATCGGCGATGTCCACGGCAGTGCCGGGCAGTTGTCTGCACTGCTGGCGCGGTTGCCCGCCGGTTACGAACCGATTTTTGTGGGGGATTTTGTCGATCGGGGACCCGATCCGGTGGCGGTGCTCGATACCCTGATCGCCAACCGCTTTCGGGCTGTGAAGGGCAATCACGACGACAAGCTCTTTCGGGCCCTCAAGGGCAATCCGGTGCAGGTGGGCGGAGGTCTGGCCGCCACGCTGGAGCGCATCCGCTCCCAGAGCGCCCCCTGGCGCGAGCGGCTGATGGTCTGGCTTGCCGAGTTGCCGACGGTGCTGCTCTTTCCGGGGATTGCCGTCGTACACGCCTACTGGAGCCCCACCTGCCCGCCCGACGAGCACCTGTGGGGGCCGCGCTTCCACGACAAGCAGGGCAAAATCTACCGCATCCGCTGGTGGAGCGTCCCCGAGTACTGGACCCCCGGCATCCAGGTGGTCTTCGGGCACTACCACATGCCCGTCGTCACCCCCCAGGCGGTCTGCGTCGACTTTGGGGCGCCCGAGGGGCCGCTCGCGGCCTACCTCACCGACACCCAGGCATTTCTTATCGAGCTTCCCCGCCAGGTCGCCCTGCCGGAACCGGGTAGCGCTCTTTAAGAAGGGCCAGCACCCGGGGAAGCAACTCGGCCTGTTTGCTCGAGGCCTGGGCCTTGAGGCAGACGAATCGCTCAAAGGGGTTCATCGCCCGCCAAAGGGGCGCTTCCATCGCGAGGCGGGGTACCTCGGCCTGCCAGGGAGCCGGGTCGGGATCGATGGGCACCAGGGGAAAGTCGTGCTGACGGGCCAACGCGCCCAGCCGTTCGCGATAACGGTCGACTTGCTCCCCATTTTCGCAGGCCAGGGCGATCAGTTCTTCGCGCTCGGCGGTTGCGAGGAGCTGCCAGTGGCGCAGGCTCACTTTGGTGGCGCACAGATCGAGCTTGTAGCGCACTCCCATCGGAATGCAGTCCAGTTCGGGCCAGAAGTCCTGTTCAAAAAACAGCAGCGCATCCGGGTGCATCGGGATTCTCCTGCCAACCCGACCAGCCTAACGCTCCGGCGGGAGGCCATTGATTTTCGGGGCGCATCGCCAATTGCAAACCCATAGAAAAAGTGGGATTGACTCGCTTTCGGGGATGGCCTGCGATGCAGCAGTCTTCAGTCTAGGGGTATGACCGAGATAAGATACGAACTTGAATGGACCCCCAGCCTTTGGACAATCGCAGTCGGGCACGGCGATTCGAGGAGCATGACCGAGGTACGCCGGAAAGTGGGAAATCGTCGAGATGCAAACGCCGCCGACAGCGACGCCCGGGTCGATCACCGCTCACTTAAAGACCAGGGTGTCGACGACCGTCCGGACATCACTTCCGGCGAGCAGCACCAGGCGGTGAACCTGCTCACCGTCAACCGCTTCTACACAGGCGTCGGCTCGACCGATCCGCCACCCGACGTTGCTGCGTTGGTGATGACGGTAGCGCAGCACCTGGCAGGCGAAGGCATGGTTGTGCGCACTGGGCACGATAAGGGGACGGACGCCGCCTTTGCCGCCGGCGCAGCGCCAGGGACGCGCGAAGTCTATGTGCCCCATTCCGGGGCCGGCGGCTATCGCGATGGGCTGGTGGTCTGCGACCCTGAGACAATCGTCCGGGCGGCACGGCTGGCGGCATCGGTTCACCCCCACTGGAAAACCTACAACAATTTTCAGAGGCGGGCGCACACCCGGCGGGTGTTTCAGCTGCTCGGGGAAGATCTCAACAGCCCGAGTGCCTATGTGATCTGCTTCGTACCCGAAGACGGCGACGGCAAGGTTCAGGGCTCGGCGAGAACCGTCCTCGCTCTGGCACAGGTGAAGCGCATCGAGTGCTACAACCTCGCCGAGCTGCAGACAAGAACCAGGTTCAGGCAAAGATTGGAGGAAATTGCCTTCCAGGGAGAGGGCCGACAGGGGTAGGGGTGAGGCTTTTACCCCTGGGAATGGGTTTAAAGCCCCGCCCTTCGAGGGCGGCTTTCATGAGCTTAGAATAGCTTTATTGCTTTCTAAGAAATGCTGTAATCCCACGATGCTGATGAACTTCAAGTATCGATTGGAGCCGACCACTGAGCAGGCCAGCACACTGCAATGCTGGTTTGAGACTTCTCGGCGCGTCTGGAACTTTGTGCTGGCCGAGCGCAAAGACTGGATTAACTCTCGCAAGGCTCCGCTCAATGCTTGTTCGATACGTTCGGAATTCATCATTGCTGCCGATGCACCCTGGCCCACCTATGCCCGCCAGTGCAAAGCTCTCACCCTAGCCAGAAAGCACAACCCTCACCTTCAGGCTGTCCACTCCCAGGTGTTGCAACAGGTACTCCAGCAGTTGGAGAAGGCGTTCATCTCAATGCGCGAAGGTGGTTTGGGCTTTCCCAGATTCAAGAAGCCCGGCCGATTGCGTTCTATCTGTTTTCCGCAGTTTGCGAGCGCTCCGGTACGCGGCGAGCGCTTGAAGGTGCCCACCATCGGCTATGTGAGGATGCGCCTGTCTCGAAGCATCCCCGAGGGTTTTCGGGTCAAGCAGGTGAGAGTGCTCAGACGCGCTTCCGGCTGGTACGCGGTGATGGCGATTCAGTCGGATGCCGCATTGAGCGAGGCCCAACCCCACGGCGAGGCGATCGGTATCGATCTGGGGTTGCACCATTTCGCGGCCTTCTCGGACGGCGAACTTGTCCACCGGCCCAAGTTTTTTGTCGATGCCCAAAGCAAGCTGAAATTGCTGCAACGCCGGGTATCGCGCAAAAAGCGCGGGTCCAATAATTGGAGGAAAGTACAACAAAAAGTAGCTCGACTACACGAGCGCATCGGTAATCTGCGCAAAGAGTTTCACCGTCAGCCGGCCCATCGTCTGTGCGACAGAGCAGGGACGATCTTCGCGGAAGATTTGGGTTGCCAGGCCCTGGCGGCATCGATGCTGGCCAAACACGTCCTTGATGCCGGATAGGGGATGTTTCTCTCGACGCTGGAATGGACCTGCCGCAAGCGCGGTGTCTTCTTTGCCAGGGTGGACCCCAAAGGTACGAGCCAGACCTGCCCGCAGTGCGGCGTGCATACGGGCAAGAAAGACTTGAGTGTTCGGGTACACGAGTGCCTGGCGTGTGGATACACGACAGACCGCGACGTGGCAGCCGCCCAAGTGCTCTTGCAGCGTGGTCTGGGGGTCGTTGGGGCAACTCGGGCCGTTGGGAGAACGGCCCCGACCCTGGTTGCGGCGGCGGGATACGCCGTCAAGAAGCCTGTGGAGGCCACCGGAATACCGGGCCAGTGAAGCAGGAAGGAATTCCCGTGCCTTGAGGCCGGGGAGGATGTCAAACTGATAGAACGTGCGGACGTGGTGGAATGGTAGACACGCCGGTCTTAGGAACCTGTGGGGCAACCCGTGGGAGTTCGAATCTCCCCGTCCGCATCTAGTTTATGACCGAGCTCAAAGTCTCTTCGGCGGTTGGCGGCGGCGGGAGCAGGGGGACACCCTGTCTGTTGCCAGACCTGTCCGAGGGGCAAGCCGGGGTCCTCGCCCGCGGCGACGGTGGCAGTGACCACGCTTATGAACGAGCCCGACTTCGGCACGCTCCTGTCGGATATTCCGGTCGTTAACGGCCGATGTCTCTCAAGCCAATCACACGCTGGATGCGCAAGGTCCTTCCCGATGGATGATAGGGAGGTCTGGCGAGTGCTTTGCATCAACGGATACACTGTGCATAGTCCAGCGCAGGTCTTTGCTCGGCGGGTGCCGCATTGCGGTTTCCATCCCCTCCCGACAAGTCTGTCCGTTCGCCGTCGCCTACCTACAGAGCCCGAGCCATGACGCCCGAGCAGTGGCAACAGCTGAGCGAAATTCTCGGGGATGCCCTGGACTACCAGGGAGCCGAACGGCTTGCCTTTCTCGATGGCTGTAAGCTCGAAGCGGAACAGCGCCGATTTATCGACCAGTTGCTCACTATCCACGAGCAGCAGCCCGATTTTTTGAGCGCGCCAATGTTGAGTTTGCTCGCCGGGCTCGCAGATGAGGCAGTACCGGTGGGTGCTCCGCTGCGCGCCGGTCAACGCCTGGGGGCCTATCGGGTGGTGCGCGAGTTGGGGCGAGGCGGCATGGGGGTGGTATTTCTGGCCGAGCGCGCCGACGGTCAGTTCCAAAAACAAGTCTGTATCAAGGTGTTGCAGACCGGTTGGGCAGCAGCGCTGCAGGTGGGCCGCTTTTTGAGCGAAAGGCAGATCCTGGCCAATCTGGAACATCCCTATATCGCCAGGCTGATCGACGGCGGCAGCACCGAGGCGGGGGTGCCCTATCTGGTGATGGAATTTGTCGACGGCATGCCCATCGATCGCTATTGCGAAGCTCAGCAGCTCGGCTTGAGACCGCGCCTGGAACTATTTTCCAAAGTCTGCCAGGCGGTGCAGTACGCCCACACCTGCCGGGTCATTCACCGCGACCTCAAACCGAGCAACATCCTGGTCAACTGCGAAGGCGAGCCGCGCTTGCTCGATTTTGGGATCGCCAAGCTGCTCGACCCCCAGGGGCGATCCTCCGAGCCGACCCGCACCGATCTGCGGGTGCTCACGCCGCGCTACGCCTCGCCCGAGCAGATTGCCGGGGCCGAATTGACCCCGGCAAGCGATGTGTACGCCCTCGGGGTGGTGCTGTACGAACTGATCACCGGTCAGCGGCCGGCGGGAGCCCAGGCGGCGGCCAGTTACGAATTGGCCTGGACTCTGAGCGATCAGACAGCACTACTGCCGAGCCGGGCGGTGGGCGAGCAGCCCACCCGGGCGTTTGCCCCGGCAGCCGCCGAGGGCGGCGCACAGGGCCTGAGCCGCCAATTGGAAGGTGCCCTCGACCGCATCGTGCTCCGGTCACTTAGCAAACCACTCGACCGGCGCTACGCGACGGTGGGTGAGCTGCTCACGGAGGTGCGCCGCTACCTGGATGGAGCCGAGCGGACGGGGATGCGCCCCTGGCCCGCAGGCGCGCTCGCACGGGCGGTGGCGGTGGTGGCGCTCAATGGCGCCGCCTTTTGGGTGGCCAACGAACTGACCGCCCGCAGTCTGCTTGCCGGACCCGGGTGGTTCGCCGCCGCCGGACTCGCTCTTTTGGCTGGAATGATGATCTACGGGCTTGCCGAGGCGCCGCGCGCCTCCGGGCGGCGGCGGAGACTGGCGGTAGGGACGGTGCTGTTGGAACTGGGGTTGCTTGCCGGACTATTTTGGGCGGCCAATCCCTTCGTGCGCCTGCTGTCGAATCCTCCGAACCACGCAATTGCGGTGTTGCCCTTCGTCAATCTGGGCGGCGACAAACAAAGCGCCTACTTTAGCGCCGGGATGGCCGTGGATATTACCAATCAACTGGGCAAGATTGCCGACTTGAAGGTGATCGCCAGCTCCGCCGCCGCCCAGTACGCCGAGAGCCCCAAAAGCCTCGGTGAAATCGCCCGGGAGCTGGGAGTCAGCAGCGTGCTGACCGGCAGTGTGCGCCGCGAGGGCAACAAAGTGCGCATCGTCAGTCAACTCGTCGACCCCGCCACCGGCGAGCAGCTGTGGTCCGGAGATTACGACCGACAACTGAGCGATGTATTTAAGATTCAAGAGGACGTGGCGCAGCAGATTGCCGGCCGATTGCAGGCAAAACTGTCGCCGGCCGAAAAAGAGCGTGTCACCCAGACACCCACCGGCAATATCACCGCCTACGACTACTACCTCAAGGGGCGCGAGTACTTCGAGCGCGGCCGCAACGCCGAAAACGACCTGGCCATCGAACTGTTCAAGCGGGCACTGGCGCTCGAACCGAATTACGCCCTCGCCCACGCCGCCTTGGGTAACGCCTACTTTCGCAAGGCGGTCGATTACAGCCAGGGCGATGTCTGGCTGGAGGCGTCCCTGGGGGCCAGCCGCAAGGCCCTCGCCATCGACCCGCAGCTTGGAGAGGCGCACCGCGCCCTGGGTAACGGTCTGCGCGGCAAGGGTTTTTTTCGCAAGGCCCAAGATGCCTACCGCCGGGCCATCGCCCTGGCCCCCAACAACGCCGCCGCCCTGGGAAGCTACGGTTCGGTCAATTTCATCCGCTGCGAATTGGAGGAGGGTGTGAACTGGACCCTCAGGGCGGTCGCCCTCGATCCGCTCAGCACGCCCCTGCAGACTAACTTGGGCGATTTTTTTACGATTTTGGGCGACGACGCCCGGGCGCGTCAGGCCCTCGAAGCGGCGGTTACGCTTCGACCCGACGACGCCTACGCCCTCTGGAAGTGGAGCCAGTTTTATTTGCTGAACGGCAACTTTGAGGCGGCCAGACAAACCGCCCGACGACTGATCGAAGCCGAACCGCGGCAGTTGTCGGGTCTATACGCCGCCGGGGATGTCGAACGCTTCGCGGGGAACCGGTCCCAGGCCCGTGCTTATTATCGGCGCATTCTTCAGGGATCCGGCGATTTGCTGGCCGGCACGGGCTATCTGCTGCCGACGACGGTGCTGGGTGAGCTCGCCTGGCGCGATAGCCGGCGCACCGAGGCAAAGGCTCTGCTTGAGCGCAGTTTGAAGCTCGACAAGGCGGCGATCGCCCGGGGCAACGAAGATTCGTTTTATCGCTTCGACCTCGCGGCGGTCTACGCGGTGCAGGGTAAGCGCGACGAAGCCCTGCGCTGGCTGCGCGCGGCCGTGGACGAGGGCTACTGTCATTACCGCTTTTTGCGGCGGGAGCCGGTTTTCGCTTCGCTGCACAGCGACAGCGAATTTTTGCAGCTTCTCAAGGCTCTCGAACAGCGGGTGGAAGCGATGCGGGTGCGGGTGGCCAACCTGTGATCTCCCAGTTCCCATCGGCCTCAAACCAGACCGGCAACCAGGTTGATGCTGAAGACCAGGATCACCGTGCCGAAGATAAATGCAAGAACCGACTGGACCAGCACCAGGCGCCGCCATCTTCCGGAGGTGACCTGCACGTCACAGACCTGGAGGGTCACGCCGATCACTAACGAAAAAAGACAGCGCCCCGGCTTCCCACCCACTCCTATCGCCTGGGGCGCCTGAGTTTAACCTGCCGTGGATAGGATGGTTCTCGTCGATCAGTGCAATTATTGGCCGGGACGGCAGAAAGATTATGGCCAGCGATATCGAGCCGGACGCCCCTCGTCGCTATCGAGCGAGAAGCGAAAAATGGGTCCGCAGCGCCTGGATTTGGTTGTGGCGCGCCTTGGGTGCCCTGGCTGTCGTCGGGTTGATTGCAGGGGGCGTCCTGCTGGTGCTGCCTTTTTTTGTCGAGGACAAAAGCTTCGACGCGCTGGTGCAAAAGGAACTGTCCACCTGGACGCGGCGGGAGGCGATCCTCAGCCGGGTGCGGCTGCGCACCCTTGGCGGCTTCGGCGTCGTGGTGGACAATTTGCAACTGTTGGGCAGCGACGGCAATGTCGATCTCAAGGCCCGCCAGGCGTTTATCGAACTGGACTTTTTCGCGCTGATTCTGCAGGATCTCAAAGTTCGGCTTGTCGAACTCGACGAAGCGCGCATCGACCTCAAACGCAATCGGGACGGCCGCTGGAACTGGGCGGATCTGCAGCCGCCAGACAGGCCAAGCGGCACCTTGAAGGCGGATCTGACCCGCACGGGACTGCGGCTTATCGGGGCGAGTGTGGCGATAACCGACGCCCAACCGCGACCGGCCCAGCAATTTTTGATTGCGCCCTTGAGCCTCAAGCTCGACGACCTCGACGAGCGGACCTTGCTGGTGAGCGTGCAGGGGGCGGCAGCCGACTACCGGAGTAAGCGCATCGCGGATCTGAGCGCCGACGGCCGGCTGCTGCGGCCCGTCGATGGCGATTGGTTTTCTTCGCAAGGAGAATTAAAAATACTTTGTCGCAAGTTCCGTCCGCGTCTGTTGCGCGACTACACCCGGCAAATTGCGGGACTTTCGGGGCTGGCGGGCGTCTACGACTTCGACGGCGACTGGCGGCGGGATTCCGACAATCGGGTGTCCCTGAAGGGCAAGCTCTTCTCGCGGTTGCTCCACTGGCGGTGGCCCGAGGTGCTGGGCAAAAAAATCTGGCAGGTGCGCAACCTGGGCTTTGAAGGGGCCGTTTCGCTCACGGGTTCCACCGTGGCCGTTGAGCGGCTGCGGGTCAGCACCGAGGGCATCGACGTGCAGTTGGCGGGCAAAGTCGTCACTCCGGGCAACCCAAAGGGCAAAGCCGCGGTCGACTTAAAGCTCAACAGCGCCTATTTCGATCCATTTTCTATGCGCGACAAGTTGCCTGTGACTTTATTGCCTTACGAAGTGCGCGACTGGCTGCCCGGCAGCAGAGGGTCCGGCAAACTGCGGGCGGAAATACAGCTGAACGGCCCCTTCGATCGCTACCTGACCACCGGCACGATCGAGGCGGCCAACTTTGCCGTTTCCCACCCGAAGTTGCGCAGTGCCGTCGAGCGGCTCGACGGCAAATTGCTGCTGGCAAAGACGGCCATTTCGATGGGGGGCCTGCGGGTGGGAGCACCCGGTCTGGAGGCGACGCTCAGCGGCACGGTCAGCCGGCGGGCGGGCGGGCCGGTCAGGCTCAAGATCGTCTCCGGGCGCACCGAACTGGCGCCCTTTTCGGCCTTGCTCAGCGAACGGCTGGGGCTGGTGCGGGGTCGCGCCGGGCTGGATCTCGAAATCGCCGGTACGCTCAAAGCGCCCGAGTTGCGAGGGTGGGCCGAACTGGCGGGGGTTTCGATCAAGCAGTGGGGTTGGCCGCGGGCGATCGAAGGGCTGCGCGGCCGGTTGCTCTTTGAACCGGCCCGCCTCACCCTGGCCGGGTTGAGCGCCCGGGTGGGCGATTCGACCGTCGGCGTCGACGGGGTGCTCAACAGCTACAGCTTCGGCGATACTTTTTCCCGGTTCACCGCGCGCAGCCGCGATCTCGATTTGCGCGCCGCCGGTCCGATCCTTGCCTCCAACCTGTTGGGCGAAACCTTTGGCCGCAACTTTGCGGCGCGCTTTGGGGATTTGGGAGGCCGCGCCGGCATCGATCTTGAGGTCAGCGGCGGGACGACCAAGGGGCGCATTGCCCTGAAAGGGGCGCGCTTCGTGCTTGCGGAACTGGGTGCGCAGGTGGCTGACATGCGGGGGATGCTGATTTTGAGAAATGGGGATCTTACGACGGAGGATGGAATTGCAGCCCTGGTCAATGGCTCACCGGTCGGCTTTTTTGGCGAGTCCTCGATGCCCCTCAGCCGGGTGGGCGGCCCGAACTGCACCGAGCGCACCGTCGAACTCGAACGCGCTCAGAACCGGGAGCGCCGCCAGTGTCGAGCGTTCGCAGAGCAAAAGACCGAAACTTCCGGCGAAGAGGCGCTTACCCCGCGGCGCAGCGACTGCCCCTGCAGCCGCGGGGGTGGCTTGTCGTCCCGCTGCCGCACGCGCGCCGAAAACAACCTGCGCGACAGTTTGCAACTGGTCTTCACCGGCCGTCTGCCCGACAATATCTGCTCCCGGCGCGTGCCGCTGCGCGAGCGGCGCCCCGTGCCCACCCGGCGCCCGCCCCGCCCGGAGGTGCTTTTGCCCGCCGAGGCTCCCGTCGTCCCGGAACCGATCGACAACCCGGCCCCGGAAAGTCCCGCTTCTGTACCGCCGTAAATTCCCTTGACAAAGTTGTTTTTTCGAAGGTTTACCCTTCAATCGGAAAACAGCTCATGGAGGGGAATACTTCCACCGAGCAAAGGCAGGACATCCGTCTGCGAGTGCACCGAGGTGTCGGCGTAATTGCTTTCGATGGGTTCTGTGTGTCGGTGAACGCGGCGACCGCGCACATCCACCACCCAGTACTCGCCGATGCCGGCACGGGCGTAAGCCCCACGCTTTTCACCCAGATCGTAATCCAGGGTCGAATCGGAAACTTCAATCACCAGCAGGACGCGGTTTGCGCCCGGATGGCCACCGGCATAGAACCGATTTTCGGGGTCCGGCTCGACGACGGTAATGTCCGGGACGGGTTCGCCATTTTCGCCGAGGGTAATCGGCTGCTCGATGAGCAGGCGATCCATGCGCAATCCCAGGGCGAGCAGGGCATTCAGCAACCGGCGCACTGTGGAGGCGTGCAGTGGCCCTTGGGGAGGCATAGCAATGATCCGGCCTTCGAGCAATTCGACGTTTTCTTCCGGAGCGAACACACCGGCTTCGGCCATGCGGTGGTACTCGCCGACTGTAAACGGCCTCGGACCGACAGACACACCGGCCACGGCGGGTACCTCCGCAGAGTGACGGCTCCATTTTATCGAGAGTAAGGCGACCTGCTGCAGACAGGCAAGCGTGCCGGACTGTTGGTCCGGTCCGCTTTAGGGAGCGGCAGAAGAAGCTTTGGGGCCGATCTGCTTGACCACGGCGGTGGCTCCGGCGATTGGGTCGCTGGGCATCGGTTCGGAGCGGCCCCCCAAACAATCGGCCAGGAACTTCTCGGCGCGGGCGTTGAAGTCGATGCGGTTCTCGGGCCGGGCGAAACCGTGGCCCTCGTCGGGGTAGACGACGTAGGTGACCTGGCCGCCGTTTTTCTCGATCGCCTCGACGATCTGCTCCGATTCGGCCTGTTTGACGCGCGGGTCGTTGGCGCCCTGGCCAATCAACAGCGGCTTGCGGATTCGATCGGCTTTAAAGAGCGGCGAGGCGTTTTTGATCAGTTCCGCGTCTTTGGGATCGTCGATGTTGCCGACGCGCAGGTCAAATTCCGATCGAAACGGTTTCCAGTAGGGCGGAATCGAATTGATCAGGGTCTTGATATTGGAAGGACCGACGATATCGACGCCGCAGGCGAAGACTTCCGGGGTAAAAGCCAGACCCGCCAGGGCGGCGTAGCCGCCGTAGGAGCCGCCGTAGATCGCCACTTTTTTGGGGTCGGCGAGCCCCAGGGTACCGGCCGCCCAGTTGACCGCGTCGATCAGATCCTCGTGCATCTTCAGGCCCCACTGGCGGTTGCCGGCGTTGAGGAAGTTCTTGCCGTAGCCGGTGGAGCCGCGGAAGTTGACCTGCAGCACGGCGTAGCCCCGGTTGGCGAACCACTGCGCGTAAGGGTCGTACCCCCAGTCGTCGCGACTCCAGGGACCGCCGTGGACGAACAGCACCATCGGCAGTTTGCGCGCCGGCACGCCGACCGGGGTAGTGAGATAGGCGTTCAGTTTGAGGCCGTCGCGGGCGGTAATGGTCACCGGCTCCATCTTCGCCAGCGGCAATCCTTCGAGTTTGGGCTGCTGCACGAGCAGCAACGCCGCTTTTTGGGTCCTGCGGTTCCAGGTGTAGTAGCGCACCGAGCCCCGATCGGAGGTGTAGGCCACCAGCCACGTGCTGTCGTCGGCGCTGCGGTTGACGACGGTGAAGTCGCCGTCGAAGACTTTTTCGAGGGCGGCGAAATCGGCCTCGACCGACGGGGAAACCACCTTCCATTCGGTGCGGCCGGGGGCAAAGGAGACCGCCTGCACCAGGCGCGTCCTGGGCTGGATGAGCACACTCTCGGCATCGACGCGGGCATCGGCGGCGAGCACCTTGTCGTTTTTCTTGTTGATGCCTTTGAGTACAACGCGGACCGTGTCCGAACCCAGGGAAGAGCGCAAGACGGCAGATTCACCGTCGGCGGTGAAATCGACAAATTCGAGAATTTCTGTCGGCCCGGCTTTGAGCCGGCTTTTCCAGGGGGCTTTGGCACTGTCGCGGATGCGAATCTCGTTGCTGCCGTCCGCGTTCTTGACCTGGGCGGCGCGGACGGCCAGTTTCGCATCGGCGCCCCAGCCCAATACATCGCCGGGATTCTCGGTGTCGAGTTTCAACTCGCCGGTCTTCAGATCAAGGCGGTAGATGTCGAAAAGCTGCGGATTGCGCTTGTTGAGCGAGACGAGCACCCCATCCGGGTAGGCGGGATCAATCGCTGCAATCCCGGCGCGCACCCCCTTAAAAGGCGTAAAGTCGCGCACCTGAGCGGTGGGCAGGTCGACGCCGTAGAGGTGAAAATTCTCGTCGCCGTCGAGATCTTGCTGGTAGATGAGGGTGCGATTGTTGTAAGCCCAGGTGAAAAAGCGGATGCCGCGCTTTTTGTCGGCGGTGACCACTTTGTCGTCGTTCTGGCCGATGGTTTTGACCCACACCTGCAGAACGTTGTTCTTGTCGGGAGCCAACCAGGCGAGGCGCTTGCCGTCGGGGGAGAGTCTGGGACTGGTGCGCTCGGGGTTTCCAAAGAGCACCTCGCGCGGGATGAGCGGCGGCAATTCGGCCATCGCCGGGACAGCAAGCAGAGTGCCGGCGGCGGCAAAACCGCTCACAGCAGCGCACAGAAGGGACAGACCCCGCAAATGTTTCATGGCCCCTGGAACCTCGACGACAAAAGTAATTTTGCCCCAGGGTACCAAAATTCAAGGGGCGATTCCCAGGACCGCGCAAGGCAAGCAAATCGGAACGGTTGCAACGGTTTTCAGCTGTACAGCGGATCGTGCCGATTCTTCCTGGAAGTGCCCGCGCCTAAGCAAGGTGGTAAGGTCGCCCCCTAGTTGACATTGATTCCTGATAGGTTACGCTGCACGATAGCGACCCCTCGAAGCGGGTCGGCGCGGGTGGAGGTTACTCGATGGGGAAAATGCCGGCCTGGAAGGGGTTGAGCTTCGCGTTGCTGGCCCTGCTGGCTGTGGTTTGTGCTGGTCGGGCGGCTGAGAAGCCTTCCGCATCCCGGATCGTGGCCCTGGGTGGATCGATCACCGAGATCGTCTACGCGCTCGATGCCGGTGCACAGCTGGTGGGCGTGGACGCTTCGAGCACCTATCCTGCGGCGGCGGCCCGTTTGCCCCAGGTGGGCTATCAGCGCCAGGTGTCCGCCGAAGGGGTGCTTTCGCTCAAACCCACGCTGATTTTAGCGACTGAAGAAGCAGGCCCGCCCGCTGCCCTCGACCAGCTCAAAGCGGCGGGGGTCAAGCTTGCCGTCGTTCCCAGCAGTGAGCACACCCCGGCGGGTGTAGAGGCAAAGATTCGGGCGGTCGCAAAGGCGGTGGGCCGCACCGAGCGCGGCGAAGCGCTGGTTGCCGGATTGCGCAAAGACCTGGCTGCTGCCCGGGGTGAGGTCGCCCGGCAGCGCGTCCGGCCCAGAGTGCTCTTTTTGTACGCACGAGGGGCGAACACGCTGATGGTGGCCGGACAGGATAACGCTGCCGATGCGATGCTCAACCTGGCGGGGGCCACCAATGCTGTGGACGGCTACGAAGGCTACAAGCCCCTCACCGCCGAGGCGGCGGTGGCGGCGGCTCCCGATGTCGTGCTGGTCCCTGCGGCGGGATTGGCGAGCGTCGGGGGCATCGATGGTCTTGCCCAACTGCCGGGACTGGCGCTCACCCCTGCGCTCAAAAACAAGCGGGTGGTAGCGATGGACGATCTGTACCTATTGGGCTTCGGGCCGCGCCTCGCTCAGGCCGTGCGCGATCTGAGCCGACAGCTGCGATCCCCGGCCCCGGCGGGGGCGAAGGTGTGAGCAAGGCCGGGTTTTTGCCTGCCAAGGGCACCGGCCGGGCACTGCGCGTCGCTGCGCCGCGCCTGGGTCTGGTGGGGCTGCTCGTCGCTCTGGTGCTCTTTGCCGTCGGCAATGGGGCGGTAGCCATCGCCCCCACCCAGGTGGCGGCGATCCTGGCAGGGCAAATCGGTGTGGCACTGCCCTGGGCGTTCGAACCGCAGCAGGAGGCGGTGCTGCTCGCCGTGCGGCTGCCGCGGGTGTTGCTCGGGGCACTGGTGGGGGCGGCACTGGCCACGGCCGGGGCGGCGATGCAGGGCTTGTTTCGCAACCCCCTCGCCGATCCGGGCCTCATTGGCGTCTCGAGCGGTGCGGCGCTCGCGGCGGTGGGGGCGATTGTCCTGGGAACCGGAAGCCTTGCGGGGCCGTTTACCCTGCCGGTCGCCGCCTTCGCGGGGGGACTGGTCACGACGCTGCTGGTCTACCGGCTCGCGAGTGCAGAGGGGCGCACCAGCGTGGCCACGATGCTGCTGGCCGGGATTGCCGTCAACGCACTGGCGGGGGCGGGCACGGGGCTGTTGACCTTCGCGGCCACCGACGCCCAATTGCGCAGTATTACTTTCTGGAGCCTGGGCAGCCTCGGGGGGGCCACCTGGGAGGCACTGGCTGGGGTAGCCCCGCCGCTACTTGCCGCCATCGTGCTGCTGCCGACCCTCGCCCGGCCGCTCAACGCCTTTTTGCTCGGCGAAGCGGAAGCGGTTCACCTCGGAGTTGACATCGAGCGGGTGAAGGCGGCGGCGATCGTGCTTGCGGCCCTCGCGGTCGGCGCGGCGGTCTCTATCTCGGGGATCATCGGCTTTGTCGGTCTGGCCGTGCCGCATCTGCTGAGATTCTGGTCGGGACCGGACCACCGCCATTTGCTGATCGATGCGAGCTTGCTGGGGGCGGCGCTGCTCATCGCCGCGGACTGGTTGTGCCGGACCGTCGTCGCCCCGGCGGAGTTGCCCATCGGCATTCTGACTGCCGCTCTCGGAGCGCCCTTCTTTTTGTGGTTGCTGCTGCGGGAGCGCTCGCAGGGGTGGGGCTGATGCTCAAGGCCGCGGGAATCGGTGTGCGCCTCGCGGGGCGGTGGCTTCTTGAGCAGGTGAACCTGGAAGCTCTCCCCGGCGAGGTGCTCGCCGTCGTCGGTCCCAACGGCGCCGGCAAATCGACGTTGCTCAAGACCCTCGCGGGCGAAATCCGGCCCACCCGGGGCAGCGTCTCCATGGCGGGCAAAGCTCTCGCGGATTGGCCCGCCCGCGAGCGGGCCTGCGTGCGCGCCGTTTTGCCCCAGAATTCCACATTGGCTTTTGCCTTTCGGGTGTTCGAGGTGGTGCTGATGGGCCGCACACCCCACAGCCGCGGCCTCGAAGGGGAGCGCGACCGTCAAATCGCCCGCGAGGCGATGGCGGCGGCCGGGGTGGCTCACCTGGCCGAACGGCTTTACCCGACGCTCTCGGGCGGCGAAAAGCAACGGGTGCAACTGGCCCGCGTCCTGGCCCAGATCTGGGAAGCGCCCCCCGATTCGCCCCGCTACCTGCTGCTCGACGAACCGACCGCGAGCCTCGATCTCACTCACCAACACAGCACTCTGGCCGTGGCGCGCAACTTTGCCCACCGGGGAGCGGCCGTCGTGACCGTCCTCCACGATCTCAACCTGGCGGCCCAATACGCGGATCGCCTTGCGCTTCTAAAAGACGGAAAATTGCTCGTAGTCGGCGTGCCCGACATCGTCCTCACCCCAGAATGGATCGAGACGGGTTTCGGCTTGCAGACGCTGGTCATGCGCCACCCCCGGTTGGGTTGCCCACTGGTGATACCGCTTGGAAGCGCTTCAGTCTTGCAGCCAGGCGAACAGCTCGCCCACGGTAAGTGAAAGTTGCTCGGCAAAATCGGGCATGGGCAGACGCGCCTCGGGCTCCTCGAACGCCTCCGGCAGTTGACCCGGCCTGTAAACAAACACCGTTTGCTCGTCGGGGTCGATGAGCCAGCCCATCTGGGTGCCGTATTTCAGGCAATGCAGTATATTTTTCACCACCCGGGTCTGGCTTTGATCGGGAGAAAGGATCTCGACAGTCCAGTCGGGAGCACTCTGGAACAGGTTGGCAACGGCACCCTGGGTGTCGCGCGAAATGCGATCCCAGACATAAACCGCTACATCCGGTACAACGGACCGGCCGCCGAAGGTGCACCGCAGTTCCGGGAAAGCGCGCGCGATCCGTCTATGCCTGAAGACGGCGTTCACCGCGGCTGGCAGTTCGCCCTGGATGGCGCTGTGCTTGCCTTGAGGCATCGGTTTTTGGAAGATATGCCCGTCGATAAATTCACTGGCAGGTTCGGTTTCCGGCAACTGCAGAAACTCTTCCAATGTCAACGGGCGGGATGGTAGGCGAACCATGGAAACTCCTCCCGGACAGACGTTCCAGGAACTTGCCGCTATTCTAACGAGCATCTGCGGCGCTTCCGCCGCGACCAATCGCCCAGCGCAGCCTCCAGCATCGGCCCGTAGGCCGGCAAAGCAGCAACAGCCACTATCCAGTCTCCCGGTTCAAGCGGCAGCGACGATTCCGCTTCGATCACCTGCTGTTGGCGCAACACACATAACACCCGGCAGGTGGGAGGTAAAGGCAGAGTCTGCCAATCTGCAGCGCAAACAGGATGGAGAACCGAGACGCGCACCAGTGCCGGAGCCGGCTGCCGAAGGTTCAGCTCTCGCCGCAGGCTGTCAAAATCAGCGGTGGCATGCATTTCAAGGGATTTCATCGCCGAATTCCGTCGAGGGCGAGATTGAGGGCCAGCACGTTGACGCGCGGCTCGCCGAAGATGCCGAGGAAGCGGCCCTCCGTGTACTGCGACACGAGCTTTCGAACCTGCTCGGGAGCAAGGTTGCGGGCTCTGGAGACCCGTGCAGTCTGCACGGCCGCCCCGGCCGGGGTAATGTGCGGATCGAGACCGGAACCGGGAGTGGTCACCAGATCGATGGTTGGTTTGGTGCCGTTTTGGGCCTCAAACGCTGCGGCATCGGCCTTGACCCGCTCGATGAGGACTTTGTTGGTGGGAGCGAGTTGGCTCGCACCGCTCGCCTCCGCTTTGTAGTCGATACTGCTGGGCCGACCGTGGAAGTAGCGCTCGGAGGTGAACTTCTGGCCGATGAGCGACGAGCCGATCACCTGGTTCTGGGCGTTGCGCACCAGCGACCCGTTGGCCTGATCGGGAAAGGCCACCTGGGCGAAGCCCGTGAAGATGAGCGGGTAGGCCAGGCCGCAACCGATCCAGAAAATCGCCGTCATGCGCACGGCGGTGCCGATTTCTTGCAATGGGGACATGTGAGAACTCCCTGTTAAGCGAGCCCGACGGCGGTGATGACGACGTCGATGAGCTTGATGCCGATAAAGGGCACCACCAGCCCGCCCAGGCCGTAGATGAGCATATTGCGGGTGAGCAGCTGATCGGCGCTGAGCGGTTGAAACTGGACGCCCCGAAGGGCCAGGGGAATGAGCGCCGGAATGATCAGAGCGTTGAAGACGAGTGCCGAGAGGATGGCCGAGGTCGGGCTGGTGAGGGCCATGACGTTGAGAACGCCGATGCCCGCCGCGCTGAACATCGCCGGGATGATTGCGAAGTACTTGGCGACGTCGTTGGCGATGCTGAAGGTCGTGAGCGCCCCGCGGGTAATCAACAGCTGCTTGCCGATGGTCACCACGTCGATGAGCTTGGTGGGGTCCGAGTCAAGGTCCACCATGTTCGCCGCTTCCTTGGCGGCCTGGGTGCCCGAGTTCATGGCGACGCCCACGTCCGCCTGGGCGAGGGCCGGTGCGTCGTTGGTGCCGTCGCCGGTCATGGCGACGAGTTTGCCCTGCGCCTGATTCTCGCGGATCACCCGGATTTTGTCCTCGGGGGTCGCCTCGGCGATAAAATCGTCCACCCCGGCCTCGGCGGCGATTACCGAGGCGGTGATCCGGTTGTCGCCGGTGAGCATGACGGTCTTGATGCCCATGCGGCGCAGTTGCTCGAAGCGCTCGCGCATGCCGGGCTTGACGATGTCCTTGAGGTAGATGACTCCGTAGACGATGTTGCCCGCGCAGACGGCGAGCGGCGTGCCCCCCAGCCGGGAAATGCGCTCGGTGGCCGCGTCGAGATCTGCGGGAATCTGGCCGCCGTCCGCCTGTACGTAGCGCTTGATGGCATCGACGGCCCCCTTGCGCACGGCGCGGCCGTCGGCAAAATCGGTGCCGCTCATGCGCGTCTGGGCCGTAAATTCGATGCCCGTCGCCCCCTCCGGATCGTAACCGGCCGCCGCTCCCTGGCTCGCGGCCAGCTTCACCACCGACTTGCCCTCCGGGGTGGTGTCGAATACCGAGGCGGCCCAGGCGGCGGTAGCCACTTCCCGAACGCTATAGCCGCCCACCGGGATAAATTCGTCGGCCAGGCGGTTGCCCAGGGTGATGGTACCGGTCTTGTCGAGAATAAGCGTGCCGACATCCCCGGCCGCCTCCACGGCCTTGCCGCTGGTGGCGATCACGTTGAACTGTGCCACCCGGTCCATCCCGGCGATGCCGATGGCCGAGAGCAGACCGCCGATGGTGGTGGGGATCAAGGCGACCAGGAGCGAGACCAAAAGTGCAATGCTCACCGGCGCGCCGACGAAGGCGGCAATCGGAGGCAGTGTGGCCACGACAATCAAAAAGATGAGGGTGAGGACGGCCAGCAATACTGTGAGGGCGATTTCGTTGGGAGTTTTCTGCCGCTTTGCACCTTCGATCAGGGCAATCATCCGGTCGATGAAGCCCTCGCCGGGGTTCGAGCCGATGCGCAGCACCAGCGAATCCGAGAGGATGCGGGTGCCGCCGGTGACGGTGCTCGCCACATCCGAGCCGGGTTCTTTGATCACCGGGGCCGATTCGCCTGTGATCGCCGATTCGTCCACCGAGGCCACCCCTTCGACCACCTCGCCGTCGGCGGGGATCAAGTCGCCCGCCACCACCTGGACGATGTCGCCTTTGCGCAGTTGCGCAGCGTCCACCTCCTCGGTACGGCCGTCCGCCAGCACGCGCCGGGCGCGGGTGGCCTGCTTAGTGCTGCGCAGGGCGGCGGCCTGCGCCCTGCCCCGTCCCTCGGCGACCGCCTCGGCAAAGTTCCCAAAGAGCACCGTCACAAACAAGATGGCGGTGATCAGCCCGTTGAGCACGCGGGTACCCTCCGGCTGCTCGCCGAACAGACTTGGCTCGAAGGTGAGGGCCAGGGTGACCAGCGTGCCCACCAGCACCACGAACATCACCGGGTTCTTGTAGAGGGTGAGCGGGTTGAGCTTGACAAACGACTCGACGACGGCCCGCTGGAAGATGCCCGAATTGTCGATTTTGCGGCGGCGCAGATCCGGCGAGGCGGCGGCGGTATCGCGGACAGGTTTGTTTTTGAGTTGCATCGTGCCATTCCCCTACAGAGTTTTGCCCGCCAGATTGGCAATCCACTCGGCAATCGGTCCCAGGGCAAAGACCGGAAAGAAGGTGAGCGCTCCCAGGATGAGGATCGTTCCGGCGGTGACCGAGCCGAAGAGCACCGTGTCGGTGCGCAAAGTGCCCGGTGTCTCCGGCACCGGCTGCTTGCGCTGCAGTCCCCCGGCCAGGGCCAACAGGGCGACGATGGGCGCGTAGCGGCCCAACAGCAGGACCACCGAGGTGCTCAAGTTCCACCAGGGCGTGGCGTCCCCCAGGCCCTCGAAGCCGGAGCCGTTGTTGGCTGCGGCGCTTGCGTACTCGTAGACCACCTGGGTCAAGCCGTGAAAGCCGGGGTTGGAATTGCCTGCGAGGCCTGGAATGGCCAGGGCAATGGCCGTGGGCACCAGGATGATGACGGGGTGCACCAGAAAGATGATGCTCGCCAGCGCCACTTCCCGCTTTTCGAGCTTGCGGCCGAAAATTTCGGGCGTGCGCCCCACCATCAAACCGGTCAGAAACACCGCGATGATCAAAAACACGAGAATATAGGCGATCCCGGTGCCCTGGCCACCCCAGATCACCTGCAGGCACAGGTTAAAAAGGGTAACCAGCCCCGCAAGCGGTGTGAGCGAATCGTGCATGGCATTCACCGCGCCGGTCATCGTCCCGGTGGTGGCGGTGGCGAACAGCGCCGACTGCGCCCAGCCGAAGCGCACTTCCTGACCTTCGAAGTTGGGATTGGCGCTTCCCAGGAGGGCATTGACGGTTGGGTTGCCCCAGTACTCGCCCAGGGCAGCCACACCCACCAGACCGACAAAAAGTACAAAGATCGTCCCGAACAACACCCACCCCTGCTTTTTATTGTTCGCCAGCACTCCGAAGGTGTAAATCAGCGAAGTGGGCACAGCGAGCAGCAGCAGAATTTCGAGCAGGTTGGTGAAGGGGTTCGGGTTTTCGTAGGGATGGGCGGAGTTGATGCCGTAGGAGCCGCCGCCGTTCTCGCCCAGTTCTTTGATGCTCTCCATCGAGGCGAACGGACCGCTCACGAGCTTCTGAGCCGTCACCTGCTCACGCTTGCCGTCCTGCTCGGTCCGGTAAGGATCGACCAGTTGCGCCTCTGTGGTGCCGCCCAGGCTCTGGGGCACCCCCTGGGACAGCAACACCACCGCGAAGGCGATCGAGATGGGCATCAAGATGCGCGAGACAGAGCGGGTGAGATCGACGTAGAAATTGCCCAGGGGTTTGCCGAGCAGGCCCCGGATAAAGGCAATCCCGACCGCGAGTCCGGTGGCGGCCGAAGTGAACATGAGAAACTGAAAGCAGACCATCTGGGCCAGGTGGCTGGCGCCGGTTTCGCCGGAGTAGTGCTGCTGGTTGGTGTTGGTCAAAAACGAAATGGCGGTGTGCAGGGCCAGATCCCAGGACATGCCCGAGATGCCGTTTGGATTCAATGGTAGGCTGCCCTGCAACAGCAGCACGGCAAACACCGGCACGAACATCGCGGCGTTGCTCGCCAGCACGGCTCGGGCGTAGCTCCACCAATCCATCGTCAGCTCGGGCCGCACTCCTCCCAGCCGGTACACCAGGTTCTCGATCGGACCGAGCACCCGGTCGAGCCAGGTGGATTCGCCCTGGAAGACCCGGGCCATGTAGGTCCCAAAAAACGGAACAATCGCCACCATCAGGACGAGGGTGGCGACAATCTGCAAAACACCTTCGAAGGCCATTGTTTGATCCTTTAGAACCACTCAGGCTTGATCATGACCACTAGCAAATAGACTGCCAGCCCCATCGTGATCAACAGCAAAAGGCCCAGCGGACCGGTCATAACGCGTTCTCCAGTAAGATCAGTTTTCCGGTTCGCGAACTACCCAGTACAAGTAAGTCATCCACAAGGCGATGGCCCCAAAGACTGAGTACGCTTGGTCTGCGATCGATGTTTCCACGGCTGATTTTGACGCTTCGGATGTTTCTATTGAGGCCGCAGGAACCCGGATTTTCAAGGGAATAGGGCACAATCTGGATGGTCGGTATAGCTTCTTGAACCATGGGTATATAACGGTTGATATAGACCGGCCGCGGCGAGCGAATCCAACTGAATCATCGAACCGAGCATTTGTTAAGCTGAAGGCAATACCGGCGATGCCAGCCCGCGACAGGTACCAGATGCTCCGGCGCAGCTTTTCTTTTCGACCGATTGGCGCGTACATCGCCCTGATGTTTGCCGTCATCTTGGTGCTGGAGTTTTCGACGCCGCCGGAGTACATCTTCGGCTATCTTTACGTCGGGCCGATTTTGCTGGCCAACTGGTTTCTCGACCGGCGCAGCACCGTGTTCGTCACCAGCCTGGGGGTTGTGCTGACCCTGGCCAACCTGCTTTTTCCCCGCGACGCGCTGGCCAGCAGCGTCGCGGTGGTCGATCGGTCGATCACGGTGGCGGCCCTGCTCACCGTCGCCTACCTGGGGACTCAGTACCGGCGCATCCAGGAAGAGTCCGCCCGCCAGAAGGCGGCCCTGCAGGCCAGAGAAGAACTCTCCCGGGCACAATCGGATTTTGTGGCTACCCTCACCCACGATTTGAAGACCCCCCTGTTGGGCGCCCAGCAGACGCTGCAATTTTTTGGCCGCGGCCAGTTCGGCGAGGTCAGCCCCCAACAGCTGGGGGTGATCGAAATGCTGCAAAAAAGCAATCACAAGCTGCTCGCCCTGGTGGACACGCTGCTTGCTATCTATCGCAACAGCCTGTCGGGCCTGCCGCTCGCAAAGCAGCCGAGCGATCTCGACGAGTTGTGCGCCGAGCAGATCGTGGTGCTGCAAGATCTGGCCGTAAGCCGGCAGATCGAACTGGTGTACGAAGGCTCCGAAGGAGCACACCTGCCGGTGGACGCTCTGCAACTGGGCCGGGTGGTGGCCAATCTGGTGGGTAACGCCATCAACCACACTCCCCGGGGCGGCCGGGTGACGGTGCGATTGTTGCGGGCGCCGGACGAGTGGCGGCTTTTGGTCGAGGACACCGGCACGGGCATTCCGCCCACGGATATCCGGCGGGTCTTCGAGCGCTTCTACCAAGCCGAAAATACCCGCCACGTCCCTGGGACCGGCCTGGGGCTGTACCTGTCCCGGCAAATCGTCGAAGCCCACGGCGGCCGGATCTGGGCGGCGAACCGGCCGGGGGGCGGTTGTCTGTTTGGGGTGAGCCTGCCCGACTCGGTGCCGCCGGGTGCCGCAGCCCTCGCCCGGAGCGCTGCAAGATGAGCGGGAGGGTGCGTGTGCTACTCGTCGAGGATGACCCGCTTTTTCGGATGGGCCTCGCCATGGTCCTGCGCCACCAGCCGCAGATCGAGCTGGTGGCCGAGGCGGAGGACGGTGAGACCGCCCTTGCGCTGGCGAATCGCCACCGACCGCAATTGGTGCTGCTTGACATCGGCCTGCCGGGTCTGGACGGCCGGCAGACCCTCGTTCGCCTCAAGCAGGAGCACCCCGAAATCCGGGTACTGGTACTCACCTCGCGCGAGGAGGCCGGTTTGGTGCAGGCCATGCTGCAGGCGGGGGCGGACGGTTACTGCCTGAAGGGGATCGGCCCGGATCGGTTGCTCACGGTGATCCGCGAGGTGAGCGCCGGCAACGGCTGGTTCGACGCCAAGGTGCTCGCCCAGGTGCGCAGCGCCTTCGCCGTCGCCCCCTCCGAGCCGCCCGCCAACGCCGCCGCCCTCACCGAGCGCGAGCGGGAGGTACTGGGCTGGATCGCCCGGGGGGCGAGCAACCCCGAGATCGGCCGACAGCTCCATATCTCCAGCGGCACCGTGCGGGTGCACGTCCACGCCATCCTGCGCAAGCTCGGGGCGACCGATCGCACCCAGGCTGCCGTCCTTGCCCTCGAAAAGGGTTTGATCGCTCCTCCTTAACCGTAACTGTGGGTCGCCATGTTCCGCCCGAACGAAGACTGTCCTGATCCCCAGTCGTTGCTGCACGAGCTGATGCAGCTGTCGCGGGGTCGCCTGAAGCTTTACCTGGGCTACACGCCCGGGGTCGGAAAAACCGTGCGCATGCTCCAGGAGGCCCGCCGACTGCGCCGCCGCGGCGTCGATCTGGTGGTCGGCTGGGTGGAGACCCACGGCCGCCCCGACACCGAAGCGTTGCTCGCGGATCTCGAAGTGATGGCGCCGCGCCAGGTCGCCTACCAGGGTGTGATCATCCCGGAACTCGACTTGGAGGCGATTTTGCAGCGGCGGCCGGCCACGGTGCTCATCGATGAGCTGGCCCACACCAATGCCCCCGGCAGCCGCCACCGCAAGCGCTACGAAGATGTGGAGGTGCTGCTCGATGCCGGCGTGAGCGTGATGAGCGCCATGAACATCCAGCACCTCGAAAGCGTCGCCGAGGCCGCCGGACGTCTGATTGGGGCGGTTGTGCACGAGACGGTGCCCGACCGGCTGTTGCGCAGTGCCGAGGAGGTGCAACTGGTCGATGCGAGCCCGGAGGCGGTCCTGGAGCGGCTGCAGCGCGGCGATGCGGCCAGGTACATTCCTCCCGGCAGCCCTTTTTTGCGCCGCAGTACCCTGGTCTACCTGCGTGAACTGGCCCTGCGCGCAGTTGCCGAGGTGGTCGATGCCGACATCCTGTCGGGCAAGAACGGCGTGGCAGGTCCGGCGGGGGTGCGCGAACGGGTACTCGCGGCGGTAAGCACCAATCCGGCTTCCGCCCGGCTCATCCGCCGCGGGGCGCGCATTGCCGAGCGGCTCGACGCCGAATTGTTCGTGGCCTACGTCGAGACGGGTAGGCCGCTCGCTCCCCCCGAAGCGCAGACCTTGCAGGAGCACCGCGCGGCCACCGAGGCGGCGGCGGGCGAATTTGTGCAGCTGCAAAACCGCGATGTGGCCGGGGCTCTCATCGACTTTGCTCTGCAAAAAAATATCACCCAGGTGATCGTCGGCGAGTCGTTGCGCTCCCCCGCTGAAGAACTGGTGCGCGGTTCGGTGATCAACACGCTGCTGCGCACCACCAGCAACATCGACGTGTTGATTGTGGGAGAGGCCGAGTCGTCGATGGTCGGCCCACTGACTCCGGTCGCAGCCCAGCCGCCCTTCGCTGTCGGCTGTTTGCTCGTAGGCGCGGACTCTCGCCGTGCCCACGGTTGCGGACGGCACAAAATTTACCTGGGTGCCGCCCCCGGCGTCGGCAAAACCTTCGCAATGCTTCAAGAAGCCCACCACCTGCACGCCAGCGGCATCGACGTCGTCTGCGGGGTGATCGAGACCCACGGCCGTGCCGAGACGGCGGCCCTCATCGAGAACCTGGAGGTGGTGCCCAAGCGGGCGATTGGCTACCAGGGGCGCACATTTTTGGAGCTGGATGTCGAGGCGGTGCTGCGGCGGCGTCCGGCCGTCGTGCTCGTCGACGAGTTGGCCCACACCAACATCGCGGGTGCCGGCAACACCAAACGTTTCCAGGATGTAGAGGTACTGCTTGGCGCGGGCATCGATGTGGTCTCCACCCTCAACATCCAGCACCTCGAAAGCCTCAATACCCTCGTCGAGCGCACCACCGGCGTCAAAGTCCGCGAGACCCTGCCGGATCTGGTCGTCGAGGCGGCCGACGAAGTCGTGCTGGTGGATCTGCCCACGGGCGAACTCACCCAGCGGCTGCGCGAGGGCAAAATCTACGCCCAGGCCAAAGTCGAGCAGGCGCTGGCCAATTTCTTCCGCCCCGAAAATCTGTCGGCTCTACGCGAACTGGCCTTGCGGGAAGTGGCCGACGACTGCACCACGCGCAAACTCGAAGAGGCCGCGCATGGACCGGGCGGCCGTGTGCTTGTCTGCATCAATCTGCGCCCGAATGCCGAGCAACTCATCCGCCGGGGGGCGCGCATCGCCAGCCGGTTGAGCGCACCGCTGGTGGTCGCCCACATCGGCGCGCACGACGACGGGCCGACCGCCCGGGCCGTCGAGCGCCTGGGCGAACTGACGCGCCAGTTGGGCGGTGAATTTATCGAGCGTCCCGCCGCCGCCAATCAGGTTCCCGAGCAAATCGACGCGCTTGCTCACGAGCAGGGGGTGACGCTGCTGGTGATGGGTGAATCGCGCCGCTCGCGCTGGGAAAAACTGCTCCACGGCTGCGTCATTGAACAGGTGGTACGCCGGGTGCGCAACCTGGATGTGCTGATCGTGGGCGATCTTGAACACGAGTAGCAGCCGCGCACAAATCTCAATAGACTTGCCAGCTTGCGCATCAAGTGAATTAACAATTTTTGCTAAATTGGATTTAGTCTTTTTTGAGAGGGCACCTCCCCATGAAATACCTTCCGGCGACCCCGCGCGACTGGTGGCAGACGATTGGCCGCATCGGGCGGTTTTACCGCAGCAGCCAGATTCCGGCCCCGCTCAAGTTCGCACCCCTCGCCCTGAGCGCGGTCTATTTTCTGCTGCCGGTCGATTTCGTTCCCGACTTTGTGCCGCTGGTGGGACAGCTCGACGACGTGTCGGTGGTGTTTCTGATTCACATGCTGGTGGCGGGCTGGGCGCACCAGAAGTACTGGATCGACGCCGAGAAGACGCTGGATACTCCGGCCCGGTAGCGTCCGCATTGGAGCACCGATTTCACACCGGGGACACCCCGGCTTTTTTATGGTTGTTCTTGGGCGGCGAGGGTGCGCCTGAAAAACTGCACCGTCCGCTCCCAGGCGTCGCGGGAGGCCGCCGCTCCAGGTGGTCCGGCGAGCGCCGCGCCAAAAAAACCGGCGCGCACACCCGGGTAGATCTTGAAGTCGTAAGTTTTGCCCGCTTTGGTGAGGGCTGCCTCCAACTCGGCCAACTTGGGGGTGACCGCCTCGTCGAGGGCTGCGTAGTTTCCCAGCAACGGCATTTCCAGGTTGAGCACGCGGCCCACCGGTTCGGGGTTGGGAGCATAGAAGACCGCCACCGCCGCGATGTCGGGGTTCTCGGTGGCGTAGGTGAGGGCCTTGCTGCCCCCCCAGCCGAAACCGAGAATGGCGATCTTGCCCTGCGGACCGAGCAACTTTTCTAGGTACGCAAAGCTCAAGTCGAGGTCGCGGGCAATCAGGCTGTCGTTGAGTTTTTCGAGCGCTGCGGCCGGATTAGGACCGAGGGCGGCCGTGCCTCCCAGCCGCGAATAAAGATCCGGCACGAGCACCGCGAAACCCAGGGTGGCCAGTTCCGCGGCCACCCCGGCGATAAAGGCGTTCAATCCGGCCTCCTCGGGCACCAGCAACACAGCGGCCCAGGGCCGCCCCACCGGTAAAGCCCGATAGGCTTCGATGATCACCCCTTCGCCGGAAATGCGAATAGTGCTGGGGCTTGAAGCCGACGACAGATGAGCAGCCCCCCCCCACACCAGTGCGCTGCCTGCTGTCAACACCTGCACGATAAATCGCCGCCGTTTTACCAGCCTGGCCACCCACGAACTCCCACACACAAACTCACTTCTATTATCGGACCGACCGCTCAAAGTGCAGTATCGAGACCGGTTCTCATTCTAGGTTGAGCGCCAAATTAAGAAGTTTAAAAATCTTAATCATTCATTAATCTACCGCAATTACGATTAGGTTCGGATGAGAGTCACTCCGATATGGCTCCAATTGCATAGTTTTGATTCTGCGTTCTCTAAAGGCTGAAAGCGATTAGTATCTGTTAGTTTTTGCTCCAATCTTCGGAAGCAGCAATCTATTACTGTGCGCATCTGGCTTTGTTTTTCTTAGGAGTTTTGCGCGATGAAGCGTTTGAAATGGATACATGTCCTCGGTGCGCTGTCTGCGACAGTCGGTCTGGCATCTTCTTTGGGTGCCGGTCCCGCCTGGGCCGGGGGCGACGACGACACCCAGCAGAGCAACGTGCCGCCGGTGCTGGGCAACCCGCCTTTTTCCGACAACCCGACCAACGCCAGCCCAGGCGTGGGCCTGCGGATCCTGCCGCCCACCAATACAACGCTGATTGCCGATCAGCTGTTTGACTTGCGCGTCGAGACCCAGGTGCCGGGCACCAGCGGCCGGGCGCCCTTGCTCAAGAGCCTGACCGTCAACGGCACCGAGATTGCTCAGCCGTTCAACGACACGATCAAAAAGCAGGGTCTGGGCCTGGAGAGCGGTTCGCCGACGGTGCCGGGTCTTTACGGCGCGTCTGCGCGCAATTTTGCTTTCCCGCAGGCCGGTCGCTACCGGGTGCGCGCCGTCGTGAGCGTGGACGGTGCCGACTACACCATCCAGAACACTTATACCGTCGCCCCCTTCGCCCTCAAGCAAAACATCAACCACGTCGTCTTCTTTTTGGGTGACGCGATGGGACTACCGATCCGCTCCGCCGCCCGGATTGCAGGCAAGGGCGTCTTCGAAGGCCGCGCCAAAGGACAGCTCAATATGGACACCATGGATACCTACGGCCTGGTGTACACGGCTTCCTTCGACAGCATCATCACCGACTCGGCGCCGGGCATGGCCAGCTACATCACCGGCATGAAGCAGCCCAATAACGCCTTGAACGTTTCTGTGGACAACACCCCGGAAAATGCCCTGGACAATCCGCGCATCGAACCGCTGTGGGCGTACATGAAGCGTAAGTACGGCTGGGCGACCGGCGTGGTGAGCGACGCCTTTGTCACCGACGCCACCCCGGCTTCTGAGGTGGCCCACTCCCGGGCGCGCTCGGCCCGTACCGCCATCGCCCAGCAGTTTATCGACTACTACATCGACAACGGTCCTACCGGCACCGCTGCCCAACCGGTCACCGGCTACGCGTCCCTCAAGGCCCTCACCCAGCCGCTCGATGTGATCATTGGCGGCGGAGCGCGCGACTGGCTGCCAGTCAACGATCCGACGCTGCTCAATTTCTATCAGGCCAGTTCCGGCCAGGGCCGCCCCGACGGGATCAACCTCTTTACCGTTGCAGCCGGCCAGGGCTACTCAGTGGTCAAGGACAAGACCGAATTGGCAAGCGCCCCTAACAACAAACCAATCCTGGGCATCTTCGCAGGAGATTTCCGGCCGGGCAACGCTCTGGGAGCCGACAACATCCCCGGTACCCTTGACCGGTTGGTCGCCCGCGGCCAGGCGACCATCGGCGGCAAGACCGCGAGCGACCCCGAACTGGGGCAGAGCGTGCCGCCGCCGGTGGGCACCGGTTGTGGCGGGACGGTCCAGGCGTGTTTTGCCAATGTTCCTTCCAAGACCGAGATGGTGGCCAAGGCCATCGAGGTGCTCAACGCCAAAAACCCGAACGGCTGGATGCTGATGGTCGAGCAGTCGCAGACCGACAAACTGGCGCACCCGCTGGAGTACGAGCGGGTGATCTACGAGGCGCTGGAGCTGGATAACGCCCTGGGCTATGTGCTCAACGGCCAGGCCACGGACGGCAAAACCCTTGCCCTCATCACCGCTGACCATGCCCAGCCTGAAACGATCGTCGGCATCACCGTGCCGAGCGCCCTCGACAACCTGCCAGGCTACCTGGGCGACCCCTCGGGCACCGACCCGATCACCCCGGGCGGCTGCTTCACCAACTCGATCAGCTCCGACGGCACCAGCGGCTCGCTCTCGCTGACGATCGACGGGGCAGGGGCCGAAACCAAACCCTGTGCGCTGCAGGATGCCATCGGCACCTTCAACGACGGCACCTTCCCAACTTACGTCGATGCCAACAAAGACGGCTTCCCGGACGATCCGGATCCGACGGTCAAACTGGTGCTCGACAACGGCGGCAAACCGACCTACAGCCAGGACTATCTGACCAACTTCATTCCGCTCAACCCGAGCGGAATTACCGCCGCGGTACCGAACCCGGCGCGCGACCCGAACGGCATCCTGCTGACGGGTAACATGTCCACTGCCGACGTTTCGCCCATCAGCAAAGACTCCGGCAACATCGGAGTCGCCCCGCACTCCGGCGAGGACGTGCCCCTGAGCGCCAGCGGTCCGAACGCCTTTTTGTTCGGCGGCACCTACGAGAACTCGGACGTGTTCGTGCGTTTGGCCCGCGCCCTTTCTCTGGAAGGAGCTACGAGTCGTCAGGCGGCGCTGAAGCTGCCCGCCGGGTTCCCGAGCGTCTCGGCGGAACAACTGTTCCGCGGCAAACAGGAGTAGAAGCGATGCCACGCCACTGGTTCGTCGTCCTCGGGTTGGGGCTTGCCCTGGCAGCCCCGGCCCAGGCGGAGAGCGTCGTCTACGGCCGGGTATTCCAGACGATGGAGAACACGGTCTTTACCGACGCCAAGGTGACGCTCCTGAGCAATCCGCCCAAGCAGACCAGCACCGATCAGTACGGCCAGTACTGGTTGCGCGACGTCAAACCGGGCGCCTATTTGGTCCGGCTGCAGATTCCGGGGCGGCCGCTAATCACCGGTCGTGTGGTGGTCGGCAAAGGCACCACCGTCGCCAATCTCGACCTCAGCAAGATTGGCCACCCGGATCACGACGAGGAGTACTGAGTTCTGCGGGATGCGGACAATCCCAAGACCAGCGGCCCGGAGGCAGTCGGGCCGCTTTTCTGTATCGCACGAGCTTGTCGGAAACCGGGGTAAGCGGGCAACCTGGCAGGTGTACGCTTCCGAACTTGCTGTGAGCAACGTGCAGAAGACCTCCCTGAGCGAACTGGCCCTGCTGTTTTTGCGGCTGGGGGTGACCGCCTTCGGAGGACCCGCCGCCCACATCGCCATGATGGAGGACGAAGTCGTCCGGCGACGGCGCTGGCTTTCGCGCGAAGCATTTGTGGACTTGCTGGGGATCACAAACCTGCTGCCCGGTCCCAATTCGACGGAGATGGCCATCCATATCGGCCTCAAACAGGCCGGTTGGGCGGGATTGGTGGTGGCGGGGGTCTGCTTTATTCTGCCGGCGGCTTTGATGGTCGGGGTGCTCGCCTGGGTATACGTTCAGTTTGGCAGCCTGCCCCAGGTGGACGCAGCCTTTTACGGCATCAAACCGGTGATTATCGCCGTGGTCGGCCAGGCGCTCTGGCGGCTGGGGCGGACAGTGCTCAAAACGCCGCTTCTGATTGTTCTGGCGGTGGCGGCGACGGCGCTGAGCCTCGCCGGGGCGGACGAACTGGTGCTGCTGTTTTTCGCGGGTGCGCTGGTGACGCTAGCCCATAGGATGGGCGCACCGGGAAGGTTGTTGCAGCTTACCCCCTGGCCGCTGCTCGTTCCCCTGGCCGCTGCCCCCGCCGCCGGGGCTGTTGCCGTCGGGCTTTGGCCGCTTTTTCTGATTTTTCTGAAAATTGGCAGCGTCTTGTTCGGCAGCGGCTACGTACTGCTTGCTTTTTTGCGCACCGAACTGGTGGAGAAGACCGGCTGGCTGAGCGAGGTGCAACTGCTCGATGCGGTGGCGGTGGGCCAGTTTACCCCGGGGCCGGTATTCACCACCGCCACCTTCGTGGGCTACTTGCTGGGTGGGGTGCCCGGCGCGGCTGTGGCCACATTGGGGATCTTTCTGCCCGCGTTTATCTTCGTGGCCCTCGCCGGCTGGCTTGCGCCGCGCATCGGACGTTCCTCGGCAGCCCGGGCTTTCCTAGATGGCCTGAACGTCGCCTCATTGGCGCTGATGGCGGCGGTCACCTTCGAGCTTGCAGGGGCGGCGATCGTCGATGTCCCCACCGTCGTGCTCGCCGCCATCAGCGCCGTGTTGTTGGTGCGCTGGGGGTGGAACTCGGCGTGGCTGGTGCTCATCGGGGCGGTGGTGGGGCTGGTGACGACGGTCGTGCGGGGCTTGTAAGCAAACCTATTTCATAGAATGAAGTCAATCTTTCGGGTCAATCGATGAGCGAACAGCCAATCGGCATCGCCCCCATGGATGTCCACAACACGCGGCTTGTGGCCCACACCCATCCGCTGGACTGGGTCAACCCGAAGCCCGCCGGGCGCTACAACCTGGTGGTGATCGGAGGCGGCACGGCGGGGTTGGTGAGCGCGGGGGGTGCAGCGCTGTTGGGAGGCAAAGTCGCGTTGGTGGAGCGTCACCTGCTGGGGGGTGATTGTCTGGTGGCCGGATGCGTGCCCTCCAAGGCGCTTATCCGCTCCGCCCGGGCGATGGCCGATGTCAAGGACGCCCACCGCTACGGCATCCGGGTGCACGGTAATGTCGAAGCTGACTTCGGCGCGGTGATGGAGCGCCTCCGGCGGGTGCGCGCCGACATCAGTCCCCACGACGCAGCGGAGCGCTTCAAAAATTGGGGTGTTGACGTGTTTTTGGGGGCGGCGCGCTTCACCGGTCCGGACACGGTCCGGGTGGGCGAGGTGGAGTTGCGTTTCAAGCGCGCCATCGTCGCCACCGGCGGCCGGGCGGCCAGACCCGAGATTGCGGGCCTGGCGGAAGCGGGCTTCCTCACCAACGAGACGGTATTCTCCCTCACCGAGCGGCCGGAACGGCTGGTGGTGATCGGCGGCGGTCCAATCGGCTGCGAACTTGCCCAGAGCTTTGCCCGTCTCGGGTCGCAGGTGACGCTGCTGCACAAAAACGAGCGCGTGCTCGACCGCGAAGACCCCGAGACCTCTCGGATCGTAGGCTGTGCCCTGGAGCGCGACGGGGTGCGGGTGCTCACCAAGGCCCGCATCGAGAAGGTGAGCCGCGCGGGCAGCATCAAAACCGTACATCTAGCGGGGGGCGAGCAGGTCGCCTGCGAGGCGATTTTGCTCGCGGCCGGGCGCGTTCCCAACGTCGAGGGCCTCGGCCTCGAAGCGGCCGGGGTGCGCTATGGCAAAGGCGGCGTCGAGGTGGACGACCGGCTATGCACCAGCAATCCCCGCATTTACGCCTGCGGCGATATTTGCCTGCCCTGGAAATTCACCCACGCCGCCGAGGCTTCCGCCCGCATCGCCCTCGAAAACGCCCTGTTTGGGGGAACCCTCGTTCTGGGTCAAAAAAAAACGAGTGCCCTCACCATGCCCTGGTGCACCTACACCGACCCCGAGATAGCCCATGTCGGTCTAGGCGAGGACGAGGCGCGCAAGCGGGGCATCGCCTTCGACACTATCCGCCTGCCGCTTGCCGAGTCGGACCGTGCCCTGACCGACGGCGAAGAGGATGGCTTTATCGCGGTGCTGCTCAAGCAGGGCAGCGACAAGATCCTGGGGGCGACGCTGGTGGCCCGCCACGCGGGGGAGATGATTTCCGAAATCACCCTGGCGATGGTAGCGGGCAAGGGCCTCGCCACGCTTTCTCAAGTCATTCATCCCTACCCGACCCAGGCGGAAATCATCCGCAAAGTAGCCGACGCTTATGAGTCCCGCTCGCTTGAACGGCTCAGACCCTTTACCGAGAAGTGGCTCGCCTGGTTGCGTTAGCGCCCCTCGCGCTGGAGCACGGGTATGGAGTCGTGGTTGCGCAGGTTTTCGACTTGCCTGGAGGCGTTGAGGATCTCGACGCCGACCACCCGGCCGCTACCGTCGTAATCAAGGATGACTCCTGGTTGTAACTCGTCGCTTTGCTCGATGGGCGACTCGGACCAAACTATGCGGAGGATATCCACGTCCTGGTTGTAGTGAGCTTTCATCCCGGCCTCCAATACTTCTCGATCTTACTGGTCCGGTAGACGGTGACCACCCTGGCAGGCTCGACACTACTGTTGACGTAAGCCCGAAGTAAGTAAGTTTTGCCGTTGGTTGCTGCGTACCTTGCTTGAAACACACTCAAGTCATCCTCTTCGAGGATTTGCTCAGGAGCGGCAAGAACCACCTCAAGCACTTCTAGAGGGATGTCACGCCGTGCAAGTTCTTCCTTGGCATGGTTAGACAGTACAAAGTTCAAGGCTGATCCTGGTTTTACCCAGCAGGTGTTTTAGAAAACTTAACAGCACCGGCCTTTGTTGACTATCCTGAGAAGGCGTCAGGACTTTGATGGACAGTGTGATGCAACGCCGCGATTTTCTTGAGTTTCTCGCCGCCGCCGGAGCTGCCACCCTTCTGCCCGCTCCGGCCGAAGCCGCCCGCAAAGCGTTCGTGCCCGGCGCGGGCAAACTGCCGGGATTCACCCCCGTGGCGGTGCCGGCACCGATGGCGCCCACCTTTGGGGAATTGACCCGTTTCGAAGTCAAAGATGCCCTGGTGGTGCCGCGCGAGTACCGCTACGAGGTCGTGGTCGCCTGGGGCGATCGGGTGTTCGCCGATCCGGCCGACCACTTCGGCTACAACAACGACTTCACCGCCTTTTTACCCCTGGGTGCGGACGATAGCGAGGGCTTGCTGTGGGTCAACCACGAATACGTGAGCGAGAAGCCCTGGCTTGATACTTACAACAGTGTGATTGGCAAACCCTTGCCGGGCGAGGCGGTGCTGCGCACCCAGGCCGGCAGCCTCGATGACGAACAAAAACGCGCCCTGGCAAAAGCCGTGCTCTACGAGCAGGGGGGCTCCATCGTTCACCTGCGCCGTGACCCGTCCGGCCGTTACCAGGTCGTCAAAGGCAGCAAGTACAACCGTCGCGTCTCGGGCATCGAGGGACTCGACAAACCCGAGCGGCTCCTCGACGCGGATGGACCTGCTGCCACGGTGCTTGCAGCGGGCAAAGACGGCCTCGGTAAGCGGATCGTCGGCACCTTCGCCAACTGCTCCGGCGGGGTCACCCCCTGGGGAACGGTGCTCAGCTGCGAAGAAAATTTTCAATCCCAGGTGCCCGACGCCGTCGATAGCCGGGGCGTACCGGTGCCCGCCAAAGTCGGCTTCGACCCGGCCAGTTTCGGCGATTTTGCCGGGGCGGCCCTCGGGCTTGCGCCCAACAAGTACGGCTGGGTGGTCGAAATCGACCCGCGCCGCCCGGAAGCCGTCCCTGTCAAGCGCACCGCCCTGGGTCGTTTCCGCCACGAGAACGTCGCCGTCCGCGCCGTGGAGGGCAAGCCGCTTGCCTGCTATATGGGCGACGACCGCACCGGCGGTCATACCTGGAAGTTCGTCAGCCGCAATCCTTACCGCGCCGCCGCCGGTGCGGCGGGCAGCGCCTTACTGGCCGAGGGGACGCTCTACATCGCCCGCTACCGGCCCGACGGCACCGGCGAGTGGGTGCCCCTGGTGCTTGCCACCCCCGTCGATCCGGCCGACCCCACCCACGTCGCGGGGGGGCGTGTGCTCCTGCCCAACCGGCCCGCGGGCGGACCGGTGGCGGTGGATACTCCCGAGCAGGCGGCGGCTTTCAAAGAACGCTACAAAACCCTTGCCGATCTCTACGAGAGCGAAGGGGCCATGCTCATCGACGCCTTTTTGGCGGCCAACGCCGTGGGCGGCACCCCCACCGCCCGCCCGGAGGATCTCGAAATTCACCCCACCGACGGATCGGTCTTTATCGCCTACACCTCCGGGGCCGCGAGCCCCGAGGGCGGCCCCGACGATCGCATTTTTGTGACCGCCTTCAAAAGTGAAGACAAGCGCGACAAACCGCCCCACGGCGCTATTTACCGTCTGTTTGAGGAGGCGAACGATCCGGCGGCGTTGCGCTTTCGCTGGAAGACATTTGCGAATTCCGGCGAGATTGCCGCGGGCGGGGCGGGCTTCGCCTTTCCCGACAACCTCTGCTTCGACAGTCAGGCAAACCTCTGGATCTGCTCGGATATCGGCAATCAGAACCAGCCGGTCCCAAACCGGACCAACGCCCGCGCCAGTGCCACTAGTGGCCTCTTTGGCAGCAACACGCTGTGGTTTATGGCCACCGACGGGGCGAAGGCGGGCACGGCCTTGCCTTTTGCCACCGGTCCGGTGGAGTGCGAACTGACCGGTCCGACTTTCACTAACGATGGCCGAACGCTTTTTCTGGCGGTGCAGCACCCCGGCGAGGGGGGCGGCTGGCGCAAAAACGGCGCTACCCGGCCCGAGACGGAGTACGAACTGCTCAGCGCCGATGGCAAGCGCACCTTCGTGCAGACGCGCTCGATTCCGGCCGGCAGCAATTTCCCGAGTACCGACGGCGGTCCGCCCAAACCCTGTGTGGTGGCTATCCGGCGGCGCTAGTCTGCGCCTTTGCGGGTCTACAGTGGGAACATGCACACCCCGCGCTGGCTCATCGCCGCGGCGATCTGGATACTGATCGCCGCCCCTGCCCGTTCCGCCTGCCAGCCGCAGGCGATGGCCCAACTGCCCGTGCCCCTCCTGGCAGAAGTCTCCGGCATGGTACGCGGTGGTTCCGGCAATTTCTGGTGGTTCATCAACGATTCGGGGGACGGAGCGCATCTGTACGCCGTGGATGACTCAAGCAAGCTGAAAGGCAAAGTGAGCGTCGCCGGGGCCAATAATGTCGACTGGGAAGACCTGGCAGCGGGCCGCTGTCCAGACGGGAATGGCCGCTGTCTATTTATTGGCGATATCGGCAACAACGCCCTCAAGCGCCAGGATCTGACCATTTATGTCGTGCGCGAGCCGGAGCCCGCCAACAGCAAAGTTGAGGTACTGCTGGCTCTGCCGTTGCGCTATCCCGACCGGCCCGCCGACGCCGAAGCACTCGTCTACGATGAGCAGAATCGGCAACTGGTGCTCTTTACCAAAGAATTTTCCGGCCTCAGCCGCGTCTACGCCCGCAGCCTCGATCCGGCGGAGACGGCCCTGAAGCCCATTGCCCGTCTTGATTTGAGCGAGCGCGAAATCGGCGACAATTTGCTGAGCGGTGCGGCGATGAGCCCGGATGGCAAGATCTTGATGCTGCGCAGTTATTTGACGGCCTTTCGTTGGCAGCGCGGTGCGGCTGAGAACTGGGAGCAACTGTTGGCCCGGGCGCCGGAGGCCATTGCCCTCGAGAAAGAGCCCCAGGGCGAGGCGATCGGCATCGACGGCAACGAGGGCCATTTTTCCACCACCAGCGAAGTGAAGCCCGTTTTGATGCGCTATCCCTGCAAACCGTAGCGCTCAGTGCAAGAAGTGGCGCACACCGGTAAAAACCATCGCCACCCCAAGTTCGTTGCAGGCGCGGATCGAATCTTCGTCGCGCAGGCTGCCCCCGGGCTGAACGATAGCCCGGATACCGCGCTCGGCGGCGGCGCGCACGGTGTCGTCGAACGGAAAAAAGCCGTCGCTTGCAAGCACTGCCCCCCGGGCTTTCTCGCCTGCTTGGGCGAGAGCCAGTCGGGCTGAACCTACCCGGTTCATCTGACCGGCGCCGACCCCCAGCGTCTGGCGAAGATGGCTCACGACGATAGCGTTCGATTTGACGTGCTGGCAGACTTTCCAGGCGAACAGTAACTCCGCTCTTTGGTCTTCATCGGGCACCGCCTCGGTGACCACTTTCCAATCCTCAGCGCGCACCGGCGCGTCCACCTGCTGGATCAAAAAGCCACCGCTTATGGGCTTGACGTCAAACACCGGCGGGGTGGTCAGATCTGCCAGTTCCAGCAGGCGCAGGTTTTTCTTGCGTTCAAGCAAAGCCAACGCCCCCAGGGTGAAGGCGGGGGCGACGACGCACTCTAGAAAAGTCTGGCCCAGCAGGGCGGCTGTCGGTTCGTCGCAGGGCCGGTTGAGAGCAACGATTCCACCAAAGGCGGAGGCGCTGTCGGCATCGAAGGCACGGCGGTAGGCTGCGGCAATCGTGGCGTCTGCAGCCACCCCGCAGGGATTGGTGTGCTTGATGATCACTGCCGCCGGGGTGTCGTCGAATTCGGCCACCAGGCGGCGACTTGCCTCCAGGTCGATGAGGTTGTTGAAACTGAGGGCCTTGCCCTGGAGGATGCGACCCGTACTCCAACCCGCCGCCGGGCCGTGGCGGTACCAGGCGGCGGCCTGGTGAGGATTCTCGCCATAGCGCAAGGGCTGCACCCGCTCCAGTTCCAGGACTAGCCGCTCGCCCAGGACCGGTTCAGAACCGGCAAACCACGCGGCGATCGCCCGGTCGTAGGCGGCGGTGCGCGCAAAAGCCGCCGCTGCGCAAGCGGCGCGAAAGGGCAGCGTCGTCACACCGCGGTTGCGGCGCAACTCGGCCAGGCACCCCTCGTACTGACCCGGTGAGACCAGCACCGTCACAAAGGCGTGGTTTTTGGCGGCGGCACGCACCATCGTCGGGCCGCCCACGTCGATTTGCTCGATGCGCGGATCTTGCTCGAACGGGTAGAGATTGACCACCACCAGATCGATGGGTGCGATGCTGTGGGTCTCCAGGTCGCGCCGGTCCGATTCCTGGTCGCGGCGCGCCAGGATGCCGCCGTGGATCTTGGGATGCAGTGTCTTGACCCGCCCGCCCAGCATCTCGGCGGCACCGGTAAAATCGCCCACTTCCTGCACCGGAACACCCGCCTCGGCGAGCGCCCGGGCGGTGCCGCCGGAGCTGATGAGCTGATACTCAAATTCCGTCACCAGGGCACGGGCAAAGTCGACCAGACCGGTCTTGTCGGAAACGCTCAACAGGGCGATGGGCATCGCGGATGGATCTAAAGACTCCCGCAATTCTGCCACAGCCGTTGCCGGGGCCGATCGCCTCGCCGATAATGGCAACACCAGTGACCGGGAGCGTCTATGTGCGTCCAGTACATCGAAGCGGAAATCGAACTCGACCGCGGCAAGGCACTTTCGCCCCAGATCGAGCAGGCCCTGCAAGCCCATGGCGAACCCCTGCGCTGGGCGATCGTCGAGGCCGATGAGGCGGGCGGGCCGGTGCGCGTCGAGGCGGTCGTCGTCGGCGCGTGAAGCCGCTGGTGGTATTGTTGCTCGTGCCCACCGGTGTCGGCGCCGCGGTGGGCGGTTTTGCCGGCGACGCCATTCCGGTGGCCCGTTTGCTTGCAGGGGTAGCCGACTGTCTGATTACGCACCCGAACGTACTCAACGGGGCCCTGCTCAGCTACCCGCTCACCAACGCCCTCTACGTCGAAGGTTACGGTCTCGACCGCTTCTGCAAAGGCGAGTGGCGGCTGCGGCCCGTGCACCGCAACCGGGTGGGAGTGGTGCTGGATGCGGGTCTATCCGCATCCCAACACCAGCAGCACCTGCATGCCCTGGAGGCGGCCCGTTACACCCTGGGAGTCGACATCCTGGGCCACTGCACCACCGAGGGACCGCTCGGAGTTGAAATTTGCGGCGGTGCCGTCGGCACCGCCTGGGGTACCCTGCGCCACCCGCAGCGGCTGCTGGCAGCCGCCCAGCGGCTCGCGACGGCCGGAGCAGAGGCGATTGCCGTTGTCTCGCGCTGCCCCGAAAGCGACGATACTGCCTACCGCGCGGGGCGGGGTGTCGATCCGGTGGGCGGGGTGGAGGCGGTGATCAGCCATCTGGTGGTCCGCCACCTGCAGCTTCCCGCCGCCCACGCCCCCGCCTTCGACTACGATCCGCTCCCCGGTCCGGTACACCCGCGCGTGGCTGCCGAAGTGCTGGGCCCGACTTTTTTGCCCTGCGTGCTGGCCGGTCTTGCGCGCGCGCCGCGCTTTGTCAGCGGTCCCGGGGTACTGCCACAGGATCTCGCAGCGGCGGCGGTCGATGTTGTGGTCAGCCCCGTCGACTGCTGCGGTGGAGCGGGGCTGCTCGCCTTGATGGACAGCACGAACCGGCCGGTGCTGCTCGCCGTCGAGGAGAACACCACCCGCCTGAACGTCACCCCCGAGCGCCTCGGCCTCAAAGTGCGGCGGGTGCGCTCCTATCTAGAGGCGTGCGGCTGGTTGGTCGCCCTCAAACAAGGGGTGGCCTTCGCCGAGGGAACGGCCCCCGAGCTTCCGGTATAACCACTGCTATACCGCAGTGAGCGTTTTATCGAGAATCGTTGACATATTCCATGGACAAGGTTGACAGCTTGTATTGACCATGGTTTGCTAGCGAATGGAGGAGCGCGATCGTTTACTTCGCTAGATTTCTGGCGAAATATCAACCGAAGGAGAACGGACGGCAAAACGTCTTTTTGGACGACGGGACGATTTGAACTCCATCCTTTGCATCGAGATTCCAGGCCGAGTTAGATACGGCATCTATCGCCCAGTAGACGGGTAGCCTGAAGTGTTTCGGGTTACCGAATTTGAGTGTGGGTTGAAGTCTGGGGTCGGACAGGTTCGTCCTGCCCGACAGCTGCGCAAAGCGCTCCGGCATTTTGCGCGAATTTGAGTGTGTTTGGATGCGGTGGCGCCATCTGAATTTTGGCGATATCCGCTGTCCAATTTTGGGCCGTGCGCAATCGGTTTTCCCACGGTCCATGCTGTGCTGACCTGTTCGGTGAGAGAAGCCATGAATATGAACGTATTTTCCCTTCCATCGGTTCAAATCCGCCCGATTCACTTTATCGGAACGCTCACCACCCTGGTGTGGCTATTGTGCCTGTGGTTCGGCACCGCAGCCTGGGCGGACCCCACCCTGCCGGCGGGTTTTGTCAGCGAAACGGTGGTGACGGGCATTTCGAAGCCGACGACGATTGCCTGGACACCGGATGGCACGAAGATGTTCATCGCCATCAAGGATGGGCACGTCCGCGTTGTCGATAAGGGCGTCCTGCTGGGCACCGACTTTATCGACATTTCGGCCGAGGTCAACGATTACTACGACCGGGGGCTGCTTGGCATTGCCGTGCACCCCGAGTTTCCGGCCAAGCCTTACGTCTATTTGCTTTACACCTACGATCCGCCCGGTGTGGTATCCAATGGCACCGGGGCCAGAGTGAGCCGACTGCTGCGCGTCAGCGCCGATCCGAACAATCTCAACGTCGCTTTGCCCGGTTCTGCCGTGGTGCTGTTGGGCAAGAACAGCACCTTCGAGCACATCGGCGATCCGGCGAGCAACTTTGGGCCCTCGTCGTGTGAGCAAGCCGGTCTGTTCGTCGATGACTGTTTGCCTTCCGATCATTACTTCCACACGATCGGCACGGTCACCTTCGGCATCGACGGCTCGCTGTACGTCGGCAACGGCGACGGCTCCTCGCTGACGGTCGATACCCAAAAGCTGCGCGTACTAAACCTGGACAGTTTCGCGGGCAAAATCCTGCGCATCAACCCGCTCACCGGCGACGGCTACGCAGACAATCCATTTTTCGACGGCGATCCGACCCACAATCGCTCGAAAGTCTATAACTACGGGCTGCGCAATCCCTTTCGCTTCTCGATCCACCCCCAGACCAACGAACCGTTCATCGCCGATGTGGGCTGGACAAACTGGGAGGAAATCAACAGCGGCCGGGGCAAAAATTTTGGTTGGCCTTGCTACGAAGGGCGCGACGGCGGGGTGAGCGAGCCGCAGGCAAAATACCGTGACAGCACAGCCACCAAAGATGCCTGCTCGGCCCTTTATGCCCAGGAAGCCTCGGCGGTGCAGGCACCGCTTTACGCCTATCCCCACAACGGCAAGGGGGCGGCGGTTCTCGCCGGTCCTTTCTATCAGGGCATCGCCTACCCAGCCTCCTACCAGGGGGCGATGTTCATTGGCGATTACAACAACGACTGGATCAAGTACCTGGCGTTCGCTGCCGACGGCAGCGCGAGCGTACAGGACTTCGCAAGCGACCTGTCCCCCGCCGGTGGTCCCGTTCAGATCGTCCAGGGACCGGATACCAATCTGTACTTTGTCATCTTCAACGGTTCCGACAATTCCGAGATCCGCCGCATCCGCTACGTAGCCGGCGGCAACACCCCGCCTCTCGCCAGAGTGGGCGCCACCCCCACCTCGGGCCTGGCTCCCCTTGCGGTATCTTTCAGCAGCGGCGGCAGCAGCGACGCCGACGGCGGGCCGTTGCTCTACTCCTGGCAATTTGCCGATGGCACCTCCTCCACCGACCCCAACCCGGTGCACACCTACACCGCCGACGGCACCTACAGCGCCACCTTAACGGTGACCGATGCCCAGGGGAGCGCAGCGACAGCCACGATCGCCATCAGTGTCGGCAACCGCCCTCCTGCCGCGCGAATCACCACCCCGGCGAACGGTTCGACCTACGCGGATGGGCAGACTGTGTACTTCACAGGCGAAGCAAGCGACCCGGAGGAGGGCACCCTGACAGGTGATCGCCTCCAGTGGGAGCTTTACCAGCACCACAACGAGCATGTCCACTTCGATCTCTTGCCGCCCACCAGCGGCACGAGCGGCAGTTTTACCCCGGTTGTGCATGGCGAGGACGGGGATCCGGCCTATCTGGAGCTTTGCTTGAGAGCCGGCGACGCTTCCGGCTTGCAAGACAGCGATTGCCTCAACTTGTATCCTGCCGCCGCCGTGGACGGCTTGCGCCTGGACTTTGCCTCGGCGGCGGGGACGGTGGTGGACAAAGACGGCGAGGGCACAGGCTTCACCTCGGTGCAGCCGAACGCGGCCGCCAACCAGTACGACCCGGCCCGCATCGATCTCGACAGGGCGGCAGGCACGCTGGCGCTGACGGCCACCCGGGGAGGGCTTGCCGCCAACACTCTAAAAAACGGCCTGCAGGCGGTTCTTGACGCTACCCGGCCTTTCACCGTCAGCGCCCGATTGCGCGGTCCGTTCACGTCGCTGAGCGCCGCATTCCAGCAGGGCGGCGTGTTCTTCGGTCCCGACCAGAACAACCACGTCCGATTGGTCATCGTTCACAACGGTGCCGCCGGTCTCTCCCTGCTGTTGCAACAGGAGCAAAACGGCAAACTCCTCAATGTCGCCGAGGTCAAAAACCTCGACTGGGCCGGCATCCAGACGCTCGATCTATTTTTGCAGGGCGACCCGGACGGCGGCAAAATCGCCGCAAGCTACCGAATCAACAGCGATGCGACCGCGCCGACAGCGATGCCTGGGGTCTTCCAGCCCACCACGCCCGCGCCGTTTTTTGCCGACGACGCGTCCGCCCGCGCCGGCATTCTCGCTTTCACCGGCAGCGGGCCCGATACTGTCTTTCGCTTCGAGAGCTTTGCGATCGAGCACCCGCTGCCTGGTCAGCTGAACCTGGACTTTGCCTCGGCGGCGGTGGGGACGGTGGTGGACAAAGACGGCGAGGGCACAGGCTTCACCTCGGTGCAGCCGAACGCGGCCGCCAACCAGTACGACCCGGCCCGCATCAATCTCGACAGGGCGGCGGGCACACTGGTGCTGACGGCCACCCAGGGCGGCCCCGGCCCGAATACCCTCAAAAACGGCCTGCAGGCGGCCCTGGATGCCACCCGGCCTTTCACCGTCAGTGCCCGGCTTCAGGGACCGCCTACGAACCTGACCACCGCCTACCAGCAGGGAGGTATCTTCGTAGGTCGCGACCAGGACAACTACGTCAAACTGGTGGTCGTCAACTCCGCCTCCGGCACCGGCGGTTTAGGACTGCAGTTCTACCAGGAGCAAAACGGCGTCCGTACTAGCGTCGGCGGGGGACAGGCCTCCCAGATCAAGGGTCTCGACTGGGCAGGTATCCGCACGTTGGATCTATTCCTGCAGGGCGACCCGGCCACCGGCAAGATCACCGCCAGCTACCGGATCAACTCCGATACGGCGGCACCCATCCCCTTTGCCCAGGTGTTCCAGCCGACTAACCCCGGGGTGTTCTTCGCCGACGCCGCCACCGCCCGGGCCGGCATTCTTGCCCTGACCAGCAACGCCCCAGATGTGACCGTCGTCTTCGAGAGTTTTGCTCTGCAATCCGCAGCAGTCGGACCTTGAGCGAACGGTTCGCCCGATTTCAGGGGGCGGAGTTTTTGCGGCGAAACTTCCAGAGCACGATCAAAAAGAGAAGGCCCCCAAAGGCCACAGCGGAGAGGGGACCCAACTGCTGCTCCGCCAGCCGGTAGTTATTTTCAAGCAGCAGCCCTGTCCAGGCCAAAAGCGCCGTCCACAGCAGGGTTCCAAGGGCCGAACAGAGCAAGAACGGCACCAGGGACATCCCGGCGGCCCCGGCCGGCAGCGAGATCCAGGTACGAATGCCCGGCACCATACGGCACAAAAACACCGCTGCCGCTCCGTACCTGGCAAACCAGAGTTGGGCTGTGTCCACACTCCGGGCCGAGAGGCCGAACCAGCGGCCGTAGCGATCCGCCCATCTGCCAAGCCGCTTGGGACCAATCCGCCTGCCCAGGTAGTACCAGAGCAAATTACCCAACAACGCCCCAATCGTCCCAGAAACCACCACGCCGAGCAGGTTCAACTTGCCCTGCGCCGCGGCAACCCCGGCCAGGGGCATGATCGCCTCGGATGGAATGGGCGGTACGACGGTCTCCAGAAACATCAGCGCCGCGATGCCCAGATAGCCCAGCGTCCCGACGACCTCGATCACTCTTTCGAGCATGCGTCCCCCTTGCGCTCCCCACTTCCATCTTCGGCGGTGCGCGCACCGTTGCGCCTACACCGCCGGTACAGTGGAAGCGCCCTGCCCGCCGCTTCGATGCTCACGAGCCTGCAAAATCCTGTGATTAAACAACTGCGCAAGTTGCATGCCGCCAAAGAGCGTCAGGCGCAGGGGCTGTTTCTGGTCGAAGGCACCCACCCGGTGGCCGCGGCACTCGCGGGCGGCTGGGAGCTGGAGTTTGTCTGCGCTACCGAAGCCTGGGTCGGGGAGCACCCCGCAATGCACACCGCCCTGAGCGGCCGGGCCGGCCGCTACGAGACGGTCGCACCCGCCGTTATCGAAGCGCTTGCCGATACCGTCCATCCAAGCGGGGTCGTTGCCGCTGTGCGCCGCCGCGCTGATGCCTGGCGCCCGCTGCTGGAGCGTGACGTTTCACTGTTGGTTCTGGGCGAGCGGCTGCAAGATCCCGGCAACGTCGGCACGCTGGTGCGCAGTTGCGCGGCGGTGGGTGCCGACGGTTTGGTGCTAAGCGCCGACAGCGTCGACCCGGATCATCCGAAGGTGCTGCGCGCGAGCGCCGGGCTGTGGTTTCGCTCGCCGCCGCTGAGCGTCCCGGATTTGACCGCGTGCGTTGCGGATCTGGTGCGCCGGGGCGTACAGGTGCTCGCCGCCGACGCGGGGGCCGGCCGTTCGCTCTGGGAGTGCGACCTGCGTCGGCCCACAGCCTTTGTGTTGGGCAGCGAAGGGCAGGGCCTCAGCGAGCCGTTGCGCCGGTGCCTCCCCGAGCGCGTCGGCATTCCCCTCGCCCCCGGAGTCGAATCGCTCAATGTGGCTGTCAGCGGCGCATTGCTGTTATTTGAAGCGGCCCGTCAGCGCCGGGGCTCCTCGCACTGATTGGCCCGGGGTGTGGGGCGATGGCAAGATAACGGTGTCGTCAGCCCAGCAGTGCCCAAGCATTCATGGCCGCTATCCGTCCGATGTGCTTCGACGGAACCTTCGAACTGGATCCCGAAGCGAAGCAAACCCTGTTCACCCTGTTGCACGGCGAAGCTTTTCGCGGGCAGATTCGCCGGGCGGCCGACTGTGCGTCGGTGGCCTTTACCGAACTGGTCTTCCAGCCGGTGCCCTACAGCTTCGAGACGCCCCACGGCATGGCCCGCGCGTTTGAGCCATACTTTCACTCCAGCGACTACGTGCTCATCAACGTGCCGCCCAACTTCATGTTCAAAGCGCGTATCAGCAATCCCAGCCGCCTGTGCGCCATCTACCGCAAAGGGAATGGCAAAATGCCCGGCGCCCCGCCGCCGGACGATCCAACCTCCGGGCCGGGGCGTACAGAATGAGTACATGTCCTTCGAACCGTCTCGCCGCGCCGGGCACAGATACTCCGGCAAACGCCCCGGCTTCCGCCGTCACCCTGTGGCGGACCGGGCGGGCGACGGGCATCCCCTTAGCGAGTAGCCCCCTGTCATGAGTGGTCCACAACCGCCCGAAGAACACCAGGCTTTGCTGGTCGATTACGTCCTCGATCAGCTCAATCCCGAGCAGGCAAGCACTGTTCAGTCGCTCATCGCTCGCGATCCCGAAGCCGCCGCCGAGGTCGAAAGGTTGCGCCGCGTGCGCGATTTGCTCCCTTACGGTGTCGCGGCCGAGCCCCCCGCCGGGCTCGAATCGGCCATCCTCGCCGCCATGGATGCCGCCCCGTCCCAGGCGGCTCGCCCCCGCCCACGGTTGACCGTCGTGCCCTGGCGTCCCATCGCCGCCGCCGCTGCGGCGGGGCTGGTGCTGGCCCTGGGCCTCGACAGCCTGCGATTGCGCCAGGAGCTTTCCACCACTGCCGATCTGGTGCAGCTGCTGCAGCAGCCCAATACCCGTCTGTTTGCGCTGCGGGGCACCGGGGCCACCACCGCCGCCTCCGGCAGCATCGTCATGGATCTCGACCGGCGCACCGCCCTGGTCGCCATCCAGAACCTGCCCGCCTCGGCACCCGGCCAGACCTACCATCTCTGGGCGATCGTCGACGGCGAACCGCTCACCTGCGGCGAGTTCAAAACCGACGCCAAAGGCACCGCCGTCGCCCGCCTGGAGGTGCCGCCGGGACTTTATAGTTCTGTCGTTTCACAGCTGCTGGTCACCCGCGAAATGGCTGGATCGGCAGAAAAACCCGGCGAGGCCGAAGTGATGATTAGCGTCACCTGATGTCGTCAGGTGATCCTGCAACGTGTGGCGTCGCAGCCTTCAAGAGCCACTCGGTGCAATGACATACTGGAAGCTAATACCCGGATCTCCAATCCATGACTTCCAGTCCCAAGATTGTCGCTGCCCTGTCGGGAGGTGTCGATAGCTCCGTAGCCGCTGCCCTTGTGCGCAAGCAGGGTTACCGCGTCTGCGGCGTCACCCTCTGGTTGATGCGCGGCAAAGGTTCGTGCTGCTCGGACGGCATGAAAGATGCCGCGCGCGTGTGCGAACAGTTGGATATTCCCCACCACATCGTCGATATCCGCCAACAGTTCGAAGAGACGATCGTCGATTTTCTGGTGGAAGGCTATCGGGAAGGCATCACACCGCTTCCCTGTTCGCGCTGCAACAAAGAACTCAAATTCGGCCTGCTGCTCGAGTATGCCCGCCGCAAACTGGGGATCGGCACCGTGGCCACCGGCCACTACGCCCGCACGGGCTTCGATGGCCAGACGGGTCGCCATTGGCTGGCGCGCGCTGTCGATCGCACAAAAGATCAGTCTTACTTTCTCTACGACCTGAGCCAGGAGCAGCTGGCCAGTGCCGTCTTTCCTCTGGGCGAGATGACCAAGGACCAGACCCGCACGCTGGCTGCCGAATTGGGCCTCAGCGTCGCCCACAAGCCCGAGAGCATGGATCTGTGCCTGGTGGAGGCGGCCGGTTCGATGCGCAACTTCCTGAATGCCCACATCGATACCCGCCGCGGCGAGATCGTCGATACCAGCGGCAAGATTCTGGGCGAGCACGACGGCGCCCACCACTACACCGTCGGCCAGCGCCGGGGTCTTGGCGTCGCCGCTCCTTATCCGCTCTACGTGGTCGCCGTCGATGCCGCCAACAACCGCGTCGTAGTCGGAGCGCGCGAGGAGGCGACGGCCTGCGAGTGCACGGTGGGTCAGGTCAACTGGGTCTCGATGGCCGAACCCGAGGCGCCCATCCAGGCCGAAGTCCAGGTGCGCTACCGCTCCCAGCCCGTACAAGCGACAATTATTCCTCTGCCCGCTCGCGGAGCGCGTATCGCATTCGACGACGCGCCCCAGTTCGCCATCTCCCCCGGCCAGGCCGCCGTCTGGTACGCAGGCGAACGGGTGCTGGGCGGCGGGATCATTCTGGCGAGCGGCAGGAGCTAATTTGTGGCTTCGCCCTGTCACAATGGTCCCAGACGTGGAGCGCAACCGTGGCTTTCTTGTACGACAAGGACTTTGCCGCCTGGGCGACCCGGCAGGCCGAACTGCTGCGGCAGCGTCGGCTTGCGGAACTCGATCTTGACCATTTAAGCGAGGAGATTGAGGAATTGGCTGCTCGGGAGCGGCGCGCACTGATCAGTTCCCTCAAACTGATATTGCATCATCTGCTCAAATGGCAGTATCAGCCCGAGAAGCGCTCCACTTCCTGGGAGGAGACGATCATCCGGGAGCGGGGCAACGTCGAGGACGCCCTCGACGACATGCCGAGTCTGCGTCAGTTGCTTACCCCCGAATGGATCGACAAAGCTTATCGCCGCGCCTGCCGGGATGCCAATCGGGAGACGAAGCTACCGGACGACGCTTTCCCGGAACAATGCCCCTATGCGCTGGCGGATATTCTCGGCGATTGGTGGCCATGAGTCCATTTCCGAAAGTGTCGCCTGGAGAACTGGGTGTTCGGGCTCTCCTGCAAGCTGTGTTTCGGTGGCTGAACTCCTGAGTAGAACTTACGATACTACCGCCTTGAAAATCTCTTCAAGGAATTTCTGCAACGCGATCGTGGATCGCTTATGGGCAGAGGAATTGTACGCGATTCCGACCTCAGGCCTGTTTGCCAGAGGCCAGCTGAAGGAGTGCATGGCGTGACCGTAAGCATGGATTTGCCAATCCGCACCCGCTTCGGTCAACTCTTGCGCGACTGCGAGGACATCGGCGGGTGGCGCCATCGGGTCCTCCCAACCGTGCAAGATGAGCACCTTGGCTCGGATCGACGCCTGCACGCCGATCCGTGGCGGTTGAAGCACACCGTGGATGCTCACGACCCCCGGCACGTCCGGGGTGGCACTGCGCGCCACATCGAGGGCGCACAACCCGCCGAAACAGTAACCCACCACTGCGATGCGATCGGGGTCCACCAGGGGATGGCGTTTCGCCGCCGCAACCGCCGCGAGCAGGCGGCGGCGCAGCAGGGCTCGATCCTGCATCAATGGGGCCATCAGTGCGGAGTTGTCGTCGGTTTCACCGCCGCGCACGCCCTTTCCGTACACATCGAGGGCGAAGCCGAGGTATCCATAGGACACAAATTGTTCCGTCGCTGTGCGTATCGATGCGTTCTGTCCACTCCAATCGTGGGCAACGATGACGCAAGGGTGCTTTGAGCCGTCCGTGCCGTCATGGGCTACGTAAGCCTCACACAGGACCTCGTCGGCTGCATAGTCCAAAAATTCGGCGTAAATGCCTGCAGATGTCTGAACTGCCATGGTGGCCTGCCTTTCACTGTGCAATGCGACCAGCCTATGTGTACTTGGCCCGGACGTATTGAACGAATGCGACCCGCCTGCGGCCTCCACATCACAGATAGTGGGCAAGACCCACAGAAGCGAAGTGGGAATCTCCGGAAAAGTGCTGGGCGATCTCTGAGGTGGGTGTCTGGGTGTAGTGGCCGGGCGTCGTCCCCAGGTAGCGCCGCCAGGAGCGGATCTGGTGGGCCTGGTCGCTAAAACCTGCGAGCGGATCGCCTGTGCCCGTCTGGGTGGCGTGCAGGCTCGCAATCACCCGTTCCTGACAGATGAGCTGCTTCGGGGACTGGCCGATGTGCAGTTGAAACCACCGTTCAAGTTGGCGGGGCGACACCCCCACTGCCGCCGACGCTGCGTCGATACGCGCGGTGCGTCTGAGTGTGCGCCACGCCCCCTCGAACCGCTCGAACTCCGCCACCGGCCCCCTCGAAGCGAGACGGCCCAAAAGCCAGGCATCCAGGCGACGGGTGACTCTATCCGGCTGCCAGGCGCCGATGAGATCGTCGCTCAGGTAGTTCGTCACTCTCCCGCCCAGCAGCGCTCCGACATCCAGCCAGTTGTTGCGACTGTCCGTGCCGGTCTGAGGGAACAGGCGAGCGAGCCCTGGCACGCTCAGCATGACCATGACGAAATAGCAGCCCTCCCCCGAGTGCCAGGTCCGAGCGCGACTTTGCACTCCCAAAAGCGAGACCATGGGCACTGCCACCCCCGACTCATCGGCATTGGGCCGTCCGAAATGGACGGTCAACACGGCATTGGCGTGGGGTGTCGTGCGGATCGGTCGTCCCTGGTTTGCGTCGGCGAGATCCTCTACGAACCAGTAGCCGGTCACAAAGGGAGCAAGCGCCGGATGGGGAGAGAGCACCAGAGATTGCATGACGGCACCTCAGCGCATAGTGTACTTGGAGCCCGGCGTCTAAGCGGTGACCGTCACCGGCAGGCGGGCAAAGACGCCCTCCAAGATGGCGAGAGCTTCGTCTACTTCGATGGCGCTCACGATCAGCGGCGGCACGAAGCGGATCACCTCAGGCCCGGCGGAGACCAATAACAGCCCTTGCTCCATGGCCAGACGCACGATTTCGGCGGCGCGCGGCTCAGAGAGCACCAGCCCCTGCATCAGGCCACGGCCGCGCGCCGTGCGCACCAGCGGCTTGAAGCGCTCTACCAGCCGACCAAGACCGGCGGCAAGCTGGGCTCCGCGCTCGCGGGCGTTGTCCACCAGTTGCTCCGCTTCGAGTGTCTGGCAGACGGCAAGGGCCGCGGCGCAGGCGAGGGGATTGCCCCCGAAAGTGCTCGCGTGATCCCCCGGCTCGAAAATCGCAAAGGCTTCTTTGGCGCACAGCGCACCGATGGGCACGCCGCCGCCCAGGGCCTTGGCCAGGGTAAACACGTCGGGTTCAATGCCCAGGTGCTCGTAGCCGAACAGGCGACCGGTGCGGCCCATGCCGGTCTGCACTTCGTCGAGCATCAACAGAATGCGCCGCTCGGAGCAGAAGCGCCGCAGCTTCTGGAAAAATTCGACATCCCCCGGCACCACGCCGCCCTCGCCCTGAATCGGTTCGATGAGCACAGCGGCCGTCGCATCGGTGACCTGGGCGCGCAGCGCCTCAAAGTCGTTGTAGGGGACGTGCACGAAACCCGGCACCAGCGGATGGAAATGCTTTTGGTATTTGGGTTGACCGGTGGCGGTGACGGTGGCCATCGTGCGGCCGTGGAAGCTCTGGTGGGCGCAGATGATTTGTGGCTCGGCGATGCCCAGCACCGTGCGGCCGTACTTGCGCGCAAGCTTGATGGCACCCTCGTTGGCTTCGGCCCCCGAGTTGCAGAAGAACACTTGGTCGGCTGCCGAATGGGCGGTGAGCCATTCGGCCAGACAGGCCTGCTGGGGCGTGTAATACAGGTTGGAGACGTGGATGAGCGTGCGGGCCTGCTCGGCGACGGCCGCGCTCAGGACCGGATGGGCGTGTCCGAGGACGCAGGTGGCGATGCCGGCTACAAAATCCAGGTAGCGTCGGCCTTCGCTGTCCTCGAGGTAGCACCCTTCGCCGCGTTCGAAGACCACAGAGAAGCGCGCGTAAGTGTGCATCACATGCTGTTCAAAAGCTTGCTGGACTGTCATCACGGCTACCACTTCAAACCAAAACCACTCTACTCCATCCTTCCCGAACGCGCCTCGTTGCTGAACGGCATCTTCGCCGTCAGTTCCTGTCGGATGAGGTATACAGCAGCCCTGGGCCGGTCCGTATACTGAAGGCAAGGAAATACGGTTTATTTTGAGGATTTAAGATGGCTCCTCCCGCCAAGACCCTGTTGCGCCGCACCGCCTCCTGCAGTCTGGCTTTGGGCCTCGCCCTGGGCGCTGTGGCTTTCGACGGCGCCGAAGCCTGGGCCAGGCGCTCATCGGGAGGCCGCATCGGCGGCGGCTCCTTCCGCGCCCCAAGCCGCAGCTACACCCCGGCGCCTTCTCCGCGCACCTACTCACCTGCCCCCGGCGGCTACTACAGTCCGCCGCCGGTTATGCCGGTACCGGTGCCGATTCCGGGACCGGGCTATTATCCGCCGGTGGGCGGCGGTTATGCCGTGGGTGGCCCCGGTATCGGCCTCAGTTCAATTCTGTTGATTGTCGTAGTCGTCGGGGCCGGTTTTTACGTTCTGCGGGTGATTCGCCGGGGAGCTTCCGGCGCGGTGGGAGGCCAGGACGGTGCCTATGCCGCGGGCTTTGACCCGGATAAAGTCGAAATTTTCCGGCTGCAGGTGGCGCTACTCGCTTCGGCGAAGCAGCTGCAGCGCGATTTGACCCGGATCGCCGAGGAAGCCGACACCACTACTCCGGAGGGACTGGCCCGCCTCAACCAGGAGGTCTCCCTGGCGCTGTTGCGCAACCCCGAATTCTGGGTCTATGCCAAGAGCGACCAGCAGATCCTACCGCGTCTGACGGCCGAATCGCAGTTCAATCGCCTGGCGCTTACCGAGCGCACCAAGTACACCGACGAGACCGTCAGCCGCAGCGGCGAGCAGAGTGCCCTGGTCAAAAAGACCTTCGTCAACGACAACCCCGACGAGACGGCCGAGTACATCGTGGTCACGATCCTGGTAGCCAGCGAGTCGGGCGTGCCGACTCTCGAGGAAGTCCGCAGTTCCGACCAGTTGCGCCAGGCGCTCGCTACGATCGGCAGCCTCTCGGGCGAGCAGATTGTGGCACTCGAGATCATCTGGTCGCCTTCGGATGAAAAAGACACCCTCACCGCCGAGGAACTGCTCACCCAGTACACCGATTTGGTCCGCATCTAGGTGGGTATCCTACCCTCGAATCCATTTATCGAGGGCAGCCATGGGCGCACAACTGCAACCGCACCGCGCGGCGCTTGAATCGGAGGCGCAGGCGATGATCGAAGATCTCTTCTACCGGATAGAGGGGTTGCTCGCTGAGGCGCAAAGGGGCGATTGCGAACCGGCGCCCTTGCCGTCGGTTGCGCTCGCCGGTGCTGGAATCAGCCTGGCGACGACGGCGGGCTTTGCCGCAGCCCTGGTAGCTACTTTAGGAACGGCGCTATGGAGCGCTGCCAAACCAGCCGCTTCCCTCCCGATGGCCATCCCCGCACCTATTCCAGCAACGCGCGAGCCGGTGCCGGACCCGTTGACCCAGACCCAAGCGCTGGCCCACCGGTTGGCCAGACTGCCTGCGGCCACCAAAGACCCTTTTGAGCCGCCACGGATGCTCATCGCGCCGGTTCCCGCGGTTGCTGCAGCTTCCGAAACGCTGCACCCCCCCGCCAGGCTGGTGGGCGTGATAGAAACCGCGGGTAAGCCGGTGGCGGCGCTGCTGCAATTGGGAGAGCGGTTCGGCGAACATCTCCCCGGGGGGAAAGTCGGCAAAGGCTGGCGATTGGAGCGGATCGAGGCCGACCGCGTTATTCTGAAGCGAAAGGGGCACACGCACACCTTGACCATCGGAGGCGACTGAATTTCTATGGGCGTTTGGGAAGATTTCAGCCAGTTCCTCGAAGGTCGCCTGGAAGAATTCCTCGAAAAAAATCCGCGCCTCAAATTGCTGGTGCTGCTCGAAAATGTCCGTCAGCAGGAGGCGGAAGCCGAGCAACAACTGACCCAGTGCCAGGCCGACATGCGCCGCATTCAAGATGAGATCGTCGCGGTAGCCCGCGATGTGCAAAAGTGGCAGGATCGCATCGCCCAGGCCAAGGCGGGCGGGCGCGAGGATCTGGCCCAGGCTGCCAAGGAGCGCTCCGACGCCCTGCTGCGCCGCGGCAACGAACTGTGGGGCCAGATGAGCGTGCTCAAGGAGCAACAGCAGCAGACAGCGGCGATGCTGAGCCGCATTGCCCAAAAACGTCAGGAACTCGAAGCGCACATGGCTGCCCAGCAGGGTGAGACCGCCGCGCGCTCCGCCCGCAGTATGGGCTTTGAAGGCTCCGACGACCTCGATGCGCGCTTTCGCGATTGGGAACTGGAGCAGGAACTCGAACGGCTCAAGCGCCGCAAGTGAGCCTTAGTTGAACAGATCGCCAAAATTTTCTTCCAGGCTGCGGTGGAAGCTCGGGTTGGGCAGATAAGCCCAAAACAAACAAAGCACGATCCAGCAGATAATCCAGGGGCTCAAGTTGCCCAGGGTCAAAAACAGGGCACTGACCAGGCCAAAGAAAAACGAGGCGCTCGTGTGGACCAGCAGGCTGCCGCGGTTGATACGGCGGTAGACGGCCGGCACCAGAAAGCCCACCAGCAAAATGATGATGAACGCGACCAGGAGAGCCAGAAACGCCCGGCCCAGATCGTTGGCGACCGAAAAAGACAGCGCAAAGAACAGTACAAAAGTCAGAATTGGTGTGGCGAGTGTGAGTAGAGCAGTCGGAAATTCGAGGCGGGGCCGGACCGGGCCGTTAGTCATGGCAGTACTCCTCAAAAACTAGACATCAACCATAAAAGTGTCTCGGCGGGGTGAGGCCCTTTCCCGAGCGGGCGATGCCGCCTACGACTCGGGAACGCGCGTCTTGATTTTAGTGGGCGCAAACTGCGACAGCAAGCGCTTTAGACTGGCTTTAGGACGCTCTGGAGCTCTGGCGATGAAACTGGCTTATTTCGACTGCCCGGCGGGTATTTCGGGAGACATGTGCCTGGGGGCGCTCGTCGATGCCGGTGTGCCTGCCGACTACTTGATTGCGCAGCTGGCGAAACTGCCCATGCACGACGAGTACCGGCTGCACTTTGAACGGGTCGTCAAAAACGGCGTCGCCGCCACCAAGGCCCGCGTACCCCTGGGGGAGCGCGCCGGTCACACCCATCGCCACCTGCCCGAGATCCGCGCGCTGCTCGAGACGGCCAGTCTGCCGCCGCGGGCGGCCGAGTGGAGCGTGCGGGTCTTTGTCGCCCTTGCCCACGCCGAGGCCCTCGTGCACAATACCACCCCGGAGCGGGTGCACTTTCACGAAGTCGGAGCCACCGACGCCCTGGTCGATGTCGTAGGCACCTGCCTGGGTCTCGATTACCTGAATATCGAAGCGCTGCACTGCTCGGCGCTGCCGGTAGGCGGCGGACTGGTGCACGCCGCCCACGGGGTAATGCCTGTGCCCACCCCGGCGGTGGTGCGGCTGTGGGAGTCGCGCCGGGTACCGGTCTACAGCAACCGCATCCACCGCGAACTGGTCACCCCGACCGGGGCGGCCATCGCCTGTGCTCTGGCGGCAAGCTTCGGCGAAATGCCTTCGATGGCCGTCTTGCGGGTGGGATTGGGCGCCGGGGATATGGACCTGCCCATCCCGAACATCCTGCGGCTGTGGCTTGGAGAAGCAACCGAGCCCCTGCTTGCCGCGCGCGCGCGCACGGTCACCGACGTTCACGCCCATGCCCACCACGATCACTCCCACGAGGAGGTGGTGGCCTGCCTGGAGACCCAGACCGACGATCTCAATCCCCAGATAAGCGGCTACCTGTTCGAGCGGTTGCTCGCTGCCGGGGCGGCGGATGTCTTCACCGTCCCGGTGGGCATGAAAAAATCCCGCCCCGGAACGCTGATGACGGTTCTCTGTGCGCCCCATCTGCTTTCTACCTGCGAAGAGATTCTCTTGCGCGAGACGACCACCCTCGGTGTACGCAGACATTTTCAGGTGCGCTCGGTGCTTGAGCGCCACCACGAGCCGGTCGAAACCATCTTTGGAACCGTGCGCATCAAGGTGGGTAGCCGCGATCAGCAGGTGCTCAACGCCCAGCCCGAATTCGAGGACTGTCGGCGGCTATCCGAACAAACCGGCCAACCGCTCAAACTGGTGCAGCAGGTCGCCCTGGCCACCTGGCACCAGCGGCGGCCTACACAAAGTGAAAGACAGAACTAGATACTTCTTACCGCAGGGGGAGTCCAACAGTCCTTGATTTCTGATAGACGTGGAAAGTCAATCCAACACCATGTCAGCCCATGCTCGAACCGTTCATCTGGATCGAAGCAGCATCCACTACCACCGGGAGGACCGCATGAGTATTCAAGAAGGCGTTCTCAAGTACAGCGAACTCATCAACCGTCCCATCCTCGATTTGCGTACCACCGAGGAACTGGGCCGTGTCGACAACCTCTCGACGGTAGAGGACGCCCACCGCGTGGCGGGCATTATTTATAAGTCCGGTTTTTTGGGGGGCCAGAAGAAGACTTTGCTGCTCAGCCAGATCCGGGCCATTGGACCTGACGCCCTCATGGTCAACACCGATGGCGAAACCGACGAACAGATCAAATCCGGTGAGTCGCTGGTCGGTCACGAAGTCTGGACCGACGGCGGCAGCCGCATCGGCAAGATCACCGATTTTCTGTTCGACGGCCAGACCGGGGTAATCAGCCATTATCTGTTCGCGGCTTCCGGCTGGAGCGGCATCACCGACGGCACCTACCTGCTCGAAGCGTCCGCCATTACCACCCCCGGCAAGAAGCGGGTGATCGTGAACGAAGCGGTGGCCAAATCGAGCACGCTGTATTCCGAGGGACTCAAGCAACGCCTCGGTACTGCCCTGGAGCAGGCCAAGGAGCGCAGCCAATCGCTCACCGATCAGCTCAAAGAACGCACCGCCGCCCTGGGCGAGCAGGCCAAGGGATTGGTTGACCAGGCCAAAGAGCGCGGCCAGGTTCTCGGTGAACAGGCCAAAGAGCGCGCCGCCGCCCTGGGTGAGCAGGCCCGCGAACTGGCGGACCAAGCTATAGAGCGTGGTCAATCGCTGGTCGAATCGACCCAGGAGCGTCTGCATCCGCCGACTACCGATGTCGAGGCGACCGTCGTCGAGGAACCACAGCCGTTGCCGCCTGCGGAGCCGGTCGACAGCAGCGTCACCCCGAGCGAACCACTCGAACCACAGCCCAAAGATCCGCACACCCCGCATTAAGTTCGCATAGGTAGGTCTGGATAAAGCCGGGAAGTTTCCTGCTTCCCGGCCTTTCAGGCCAGCGCTTGCGCCCGAATTGCTGCAATCACTCGGATAGCGTCGCTGAGCGGAGCGACTGCGTGGGTGCGCAGGTAATCCACACCGGCCAGATACGCCCAGATTTCGGCGGCCAGGGTACCGTGGTCTCGCCCCCCGGCAGGGCGCCCCCCCAGTACGCTGCCGATAAACGACTTGCGCGAAACACTCAAGTACACCGGCAAGCCGAAGCGGCCCAGTCGGTCAACGTGGGCAAGCACCCTCAGACTCGGTTCGGGGTTGCTGCCCAAAAAAAAACCCATGCCGGGGTCAAGTATCAACTGTCGCTCCTGCAGACCGGCACCCAGCAACCGGTCGATCCGCCCCGAAAAAAACGCTTCGATTTCATTCCAGACCGTTTCGCAATCCCCGGGCCGCTGCTCGGCGCGGGCCTGCCGGTTGCGCGCAAACATCAGCACCACCGGCACCCGAAAAGTTTTGAGCACTTCGACACTGCGCGGATCTGCAAGGGCGGTGATGTCGTTGATCATCCGAGCGCCCAGTTCCAGACAACGAACCATCACCGAGCTTTTGCAAGTGTCGACCGCCACGGAGACCCCGTCCGCGCTCAGTGCGGCAACGACCGGGGCGAGGCGCTCTGCTTCTATTTCTGCTGTAACCTGTTCACCGTCAGGGTTGCTCGATTCTGCACCCAGGTCGATCCAGTGGGCGCCCTCACCGCGCAGCCGCCGTGCATGACCGATGGCCCGCTCAGCATCGAGAAACTGGCCTCCGTCCGAAAAGGAATCGGTAGTAATGTTGACGATGCCGACTATCTGGGTCATCAGCAGCAGGAGCAGGCAAAGGCCGGATCGGCATGATCGCGCGCCCACCGCCGAATCTCGTCGCCTTCAGGGCTGCGCAGCACAAAAGCATTGATGTCGCTTAAACTTTCGAACTTGCCCCGGGCGTGCAGCTTGAGGATGGTGTTTTTGTTGGGCACCCGCGGCCACTGTTGGGCAAGCCAGTAGCAACCGGGCAACTCCCGGGCGATCTTCATACGGGCTTCCACCGGCGAAGGCGCTTCACCGAGAAGCGAGTCATTCAACGTAGAAAGGCTCAACCGCCGGTACTCGCGGAAAAACCAGGTACTGAACTCTTTTTCAGGGTTGGGCGGGGCGCTGAAGCCTTTGCTCATACGTTAGCCACGGGGTGACTGCTCCATTATGGGCCGATTGCTCCGCCACCCACACCCAGCCGTTGCGGCGAGCCGCTGTGGGGCGATTGAATAAAGTCATGGAACTGCGCTTGTTCGTCGGGCTTGGCAATCCTGGCCTCCAGTACACCCAGACCCGCCACAACGCCGGGTTTCTTGCTGTGGACGCCCTCGCGAAACGTTGGCAATGCAGTTGGGTCGAAAAGAGCCGCTTCAAAGGCTATCTGGCCGAGGGGGCCGGCCCTGGGGGCCGGGCCATTCTGCTCAAGCCGACCACCTACATGAACCACTCCGGCCAATCGGTGCGCGCGGTGGCCGATTACTTTCGGCTGCCGCCGCAACAGCTGCTGGTGCTCTACGACGAGGTCGCCCTGCCCCTGGGCAAAATCCGCCTGCGCCCCGAAGGGTCCGCCGCCGGTCACAACGGCATCAAATCGCTTATCGAACATCTGGGCACCAACCAGTTTGCCCGGCTGCGCATCGGCATCGGCCGGGAGCCGCCTCCGCCGGTGCTCACCAACTACGTGCTGGGCAAATTCGCTCCCGAGGAGCAGGAGCAGTTGCCTGCCATCCTTGACGGCTGCGTGGAGGCAGTGGAGGCGGTGCTCGCCAAGGGGCTGGAAAAGGCGATGAGCATTTATAATGCGAGGAGTTTTGGATCCCCCCCAGACCCTTAGCGCGGGGGAGGTGATCTTTGTGGTACTGCCCGAGGCGAGCTTTTGACTCTTTGTCGGCTTCGAGCGTCGCCTGGCGCGCGGCGGCGATGAGTTCGAGGCGCGAGGGCATCGGGTCCGCGGCAGTGACGGCGACGTTGACCAGGGCGGGAATGACCAGGGCCATCACCAACCACAGTCCGACGAGGGCAAGGGCGTTGGTAGCGGAACTTTTGCCCAGTGCGCCGACGGCGATAGCCAGGGCAAACCAGAAGCCGCCGTAGGCCACAGAGGAGCGTTATCCAGAGTGCCAGACGAAGCCACAGCAGGGCGAGCCGCCCCTGCCCCGTTTCCAGGTGTCCCATGCCGCACCGGAGCGGCAAGGGGCTTGGACCGACGCCGTCGCGGCGCTTTCGGCGGCGGCAAAGCTGATTCCCCTGGCGGTGTCGGCTGTCGCCTGCGCGGCCGGTCAGTACGGCTACCGGGGCGAAATCCGCTTCGACCGCAAAGGCCCGCTGCCCTTCGACGATCACCTCGAAGTGCTGCTCCTGCCCACGAGCGAAGCCTGAAGGGCCAACGCGAGCCAGGGACTGGCCAGGGTAACTATAGATAGATAACTTCTAGCTCAGTGGTGTTCGCTTAGCATACCAGGCGTGAATGAGAAGGGTCTGGAAGAACAATACAGGCGCATCAAAGCCACTCGATTCAATGATTGATTCGACTTCAATTGGCGGTAGTACAGCAACATCCCGACCATAAGAAGCACAAAATTTTTCAACCTCCTCAGCAGGTACTTCGGAATACCTCAGCATGCGTATCCAAACCTCAAGAAGGCTTTGGTAGGCTGAAGTGGACATATCGGAAGCTAGATCAGAACTGACCAAATATCCATCAGGGGAAAGTCGTGAAGCAATTTGACTAAAAAAGTTGCGCCGCTCATCTTGCTGCGCAAAGAAGTGAGAAACTAGAAGGCAAGTTGCCGCATCGAAAGAGGGCGATGCAGGCAGTGAATCAAGATAACCTTCGTGAAAAGTGCAACGTGGCGCGATGCCACTTTCCTCGGCGCGCTGGCGACAGATGTCAAGCATCGGTGCCGCGGGCTCTACCGCAGTAAACTGCCACCGTGGAAATGTTTGGGCGAGGTCAATCAATTCCAAGCCGGTTCCCACGCCGACACAGAGAATCCGTGCATCGGTAGGAAGTTCGGACAATACCAGGCGGATAAGCAAATGAAGTGCGTCGCGCAGCGGGGCCAACTTAGCGAACCTTTTGTCGTAGGAAGCAGCGCGTTCCTGGTCAAAAACAATAGATGGCTCTTGATTTTGCATGATGAAAGCGAATGAGGTTGCAATCTGTATTTGGCCAGTCGCATTGTACTCAATGCCTGCCGAACCCCCGGCCCTCGGTGGGTACTCCCCAGGCGCTCACTTCGCCCGAGGCCAGGCCGCAGACAAAGCTCTGATCATCCGGGCGCCAGGCGAGGTTGTCCACCGGGGCGTTCCCCTGGGCAAAAGCAACCGGTTTGGTTTGCTTGAGGGGATTCCAGAGGCAGACGCTTCCGTCGCTGCTGCCGGAGGCAAGCAGGCCGCCTCGATGCTGGTAGGCAAGACCCGTGACACTGCCTTGATGGGCAGACAGTAGCCGCGGTCGGGTGTTGGCCGGACCGCGGCCAGAGAAGTCCCAGACGGTGATGATCATGCCGCTCGCCGTGGCCAGGTAGCGGCCGCCGGGCTCCCAGGACAAATTGCGCACTTTCGTCTCGAAGCCGCGCATCTGGAGATCTTCGCCGCTCGTTGTCTCCCAGATGTGCACCGTGGCGTCCTGACAGCCGCAGACGATCCATCGCCCGTCCGGGCTCCAGCTCAAAGCGATGAGCGACCCCTGGTACTCGAAGACGTCGGCGGGTTCGGGCTTCAGGGGCAGGTGGAGCCGGACGGCCCCGTAGCAACTGGTGGCGAAGCGCCTCTGCCCCGGATGCCACACCAGGCCGGAGATCGTGCTTGTGTGCGGGGGCTCGGCGGTGCGGATGAGTTGACCGTCCGCGCTCCAGAGGTTGAGGCGGCGGCCCGCGGCGGTGGCGAGGAGGTAGGGGGCGTCGGACCAGGCGAGGTGCTCGACCCAGGCGGCACCACCCTCGAGCGCTGCCATCTCGCGACCGGTGGTCGGATCCCAGAGCCGGGCTCTGCCATCCTGACCGCCCGTGGCCAGGTATCGGTCCCGGGGCGACCAGGCGAGGGTGAGGGTGCCGGAAGGATGGCCCGGCAGGGTGGCCGCCACCTCGCCGGTGTCGCCCGCCAGAAGGGCCACGGGCCCCGAAGCGGTTGCCGCCGCGAGCAACGTGCCATCCGCGGACCAGGCCGTGGCGGTGACGTAGTCTTCCAGACCCGTGCGCCAGCGCTCCGCCAGGGTGTGCGAGTTTCTGGAGCGCTTCAGACCAGACACGCTTTGAACTCCCGCACCAGCCGGTTGCGATCGAGGTTGCGGCCGATGAAGACCAGTTGATTGGTGCGGGGTTCGTCGCTGCCCCAGGGCCGATCGGCGCTGCTATCGAAGAGCATGTGCACGCCCTGAAACACATAGCGGCGGTTGTCGCCCTGCAGGTGGAGAATGCCCTTTGTCCGAAAGATATCGACCCCCTGTTCGCGCAACAGAACGCTCAGCCAGGCGCTCAACTTCTTTGGGTCGACCGCCCCTTGCACTTCGATACCCACCGAGGTCACCTCCTCGTCGTGGGTGTGCCCCGCCTCGAAAGTCCGTCCGATTCGGGGTGTACGGGTGGCACCGTCGGCGGCGTGCACCGTCAGGTCGAATTCTTCCGGGCGGTGCTGGGTGAAAAGGGAGTAGGTCCCCGCCATCTGGATTTCAAGGAAAAAGTCTTTCGCGCCCGCCTTCGCCAGGTTGAGGGCGACGGGTGCTGCCTGGGGCACCAGCGCGCCTTTGGGATGGACCGGCGGTGCCTGCTGCGAGAAGAGGGGCACCGCCTCTTGCTGGGCAGCTTCCAGGGCGGCCTCGTCGGTACCTTCGGCCGCGAAGAGGGCAAGCGTCATGCTCGAATCAGGACCATCCTGCAGGGCAAGCGTGTAGGTTCCGGCCGCCAGTTCGTAGATCCCACCCCACTCGAAGGGGTATTCCGGTTCCAGAAAAGTCGGCTTGACCGCGAGCGCCCGCTCCAGATCAAATCCGCCGATCTCAAGCACCCGGTCCATCTCCACCGCTGCATTTTGGGTGCGATGGACACGCGCCAGGGCGTTCATCGAGCGTACCCGTTGCTCCAGGGTGTCCAGCTCTTCGGGGGTGACGAGGTCGGTTTTGTTGAGCAGGATGACGTCGGCGAAGGCAATCTGCTCCTTGCACTGATCGCTCTGGTCGATGTGCTGCCAGATGTGCCGGGCATCCACCACCGTCACGATGCCGTCGAGCTTGAGTTGACTGCGCATCTCGTCGTCGACGAAGAACGTTTGGGCCACGGGCGAGGGGTCCGCGAGCCCCGTGGTCTCGACCAGGATGTGGTCGAACTTGTCCTTGCGGCGCATCAGGCTGCCGATGATCCGGATGAGGTCGCCGCGGACGGTGCAGCAGATGCAACCGTTGTTCATCTCGAAGATTTCTTCTTCGGCGTTGACGACCAGGGCCTGGTCGATGCCGATTTCGCCGAACTCGTTCTCGATGACGGCGATGCGCTTGCCGTGCTCCTCGGTGAGGATGCGGTTCAAGAGCGTCGTCTTCCCCGAACCCAAAAAACCGGTCAGAACTGTCACCGGTACACGGTTACTTTCCATTGGTCACTGTCTCCTAGAAGTCATTTCGATTCATCGAGCGCGGGCTTTTCGACACTCCAGAGCCTGAGCGCCACGAGCAAAGCAAACAGCCCACCCCCTGCGGCCAGGGAATAGGGTTCGAAATCGAAACCCAGCAATTGCGCACCGCCCAGTCCGAAGGAGAACACCACCACCGCAACGCCGAGCGCGCGACTGGCAATCCGGGTGCGTCGTCCGCCCGATGCAGAGGCGCGCTGCACCCGCGAAGCGAGGTAACCGTCAGTGCCGTCCACCAGGATCATCCCCAGGCTGAAAGCGGTTCCCAGAAGCAAGGGATCAGCCCGGTTACTCAGTGCCAGAGCGGACAACTGGCTTGCGGTTTCGAATCCGGCGGCAAGCAGGACACCGAGCAAAAGCGGGCCGGTGGTGACCAGGCGAGGAACCCGTACCGGATGGGGGTTGGCCAACCGCCAGAGATTGAGCGCCCCCAGGGCGATGAGCAACCAGGGCGACCACCCCCCCGCAACAGCAGCGACCGCCCCACCCACCCCCACCGCCAGCAGCGTGACGACCGCCCCGTGCCCGAGGGCGAAAAGCAACCCGTTCCAGGGACCCGGGTGCACCCGCGCCAGACCGTCGATCGCCGCCAGATGATCGGCGTCCATCCCGTGGCGCATCCCCAGCACCAGCGCCAGAAACAGGAACGACTCTTCCATGGAGAGTTTGGTTGAGAATAACAATGATAGTCGTTCTCAAACATAAGTCCGCTCGGTCCAGATTGCCAACCCCAGGGCAGCGATCGGCGAGAAGGACGGGAGGCCTCTTTTTGGGGCTGCCTTTGCTGCTTTCCGGCGCGCACTCCACTCTGATGTGCAAAGCCCCGCTGCCGTTGATGCTGCCGGCGTACACTTCCTCCCCCACCGCCTTTTCCACCGGCATCGATTCACCGGTGATCGGGGCCTGGTCGAGGGCGCTGTGCCCATCGACGATCCGCCCGCTAATGGTCAACAATGAACGTACCTCGGCTGCACCCCGAGAGCAACTTGCGCACTGCCCGGCCCCGGTGGCTGTGGCGCTCTTTCTCGACGATGTCGAGTTCGGCAAAGGTTTTGTCCAGTTCGGGCACCAGAAAAATCGGGTCGTAGCCAAAGCCGCCGTTGCCGCGCGGGGCGTGCAGGATGACGCCCCGGCATTCGGCTTCGACCTCTTTCAGTACCCGGCCGGGTTCGGCCAGGGCGATGGCGCAGATGAAGCGCGCACCCCGGTCGGCTTGCCCCGCCAGCGCAGCGAGCAGGCGGGAGATGCGCTCACCGTCGTTGCGGCCGTAGCGCGCCGAATACACTCCCGGCGCTCCGCCGAGGGCGTCGACCGCCAAACCCGAATCGTCCCCCACACTCCACTCCCCCGTGCGCTCCGCCGCCGCGAGGGCCTTGAGGCGAGCGTTCTCAGCAAAGGTCGTCCCGGTTTCCTCCACCGCAAAATCCGGCGGGGCCGCCTGCACCACCCAGCCCGTGCCAGCGAGTAAACGGCGCAGTTCCTGTAGCTTTCCTTGATTGTTTGTTGCCAATATTAGGAAACGCATCATTAGTTCAACGAACAAAAAGTAAACACTGACATCTTTGTATTATTGTCTCAAGGGGATTGCAACGAAGCTCAATGAAACAATGAGCGATATCAAGATGTGGAATAAATTTGTTGTGGAACAGATATTTAAAAGCTTTTTGGCCTAACCTGAATTTATCGCTCCTTCGTCTGTGGATCAATAGCAGTGGGTGTGTCCGATGGCAAATTTCTATGACCTGAAACACTACATCGCCCATTACATCAATAAAGGGCGTTGCCTGGTCAGCGAGAAGGGAAAAATCACGACCTTCTCTGAGCGGGTCTACGACCGCCGCGGCAATTATTCCGAGCAATTCAATCACTTTATCGACCGTCTGCTCGAAAGCGGCGAATTTTTCCATCTCTACGTCGAAGGGGATGGCTATGCTTTCTCCGACTTGATTCATTCGCGCTTCGATCTCGAATATTGCGTGCGCTGCCGTGAACCGATCCCGGTACCCACCAACGGTGCGCTCGGTCCACCGGCGTGCTATCTGTGTCCGGAGTTCGAGCCGCAACAAGAAGCCCAAGTCTCCTGAAGCAAAAAGCGGGTGCTGGAGCACCCGCTTTTTTTGTGTGGGCTGAGGCGTTACTTAAGCTGCCCACTTGCGGGCGACCAGTTCGGCCAAATCGACGACGCGCTGGGAGTAGCCCCACTCGTTGTCGTACCAGGAGATCACCTTTACCAGGTTGTCCTTGAGCACCATGGTGAGCTGGGCGTCCACGATCGACGAGACGTCGGTAATCCGGTAGTCGATCGACACTAGCGGAATTTCGCTAAAGGCGAGGATGCCTTTGAGTTCGTTCTCGGAGGCCTCTTTGAGGACGTGGTTGACCTGCTCGACAAGGGTGGGTTTTTCGACTTCGACCACCAGGTCCACCACCGAGACGTTGGGGGTGGGCACCCGGAAGGCCAGACCATCCAGCTTGCCCTTCAGTTCGGGCAGCACCAGGCCGATGGCCTTGGCCGCCCCGGTGCTGGTGGGCACGATGCTGAGGGCAGCAGCGCGGGCGCGGCGCCAGTCGCGGTGGCTCGCATCGAGCAGGCGCTGGTCGCCGGTGTAGCTGTGGATGGTGGTCATCGTGCCCTTGACGATCTTGAAGTTCTCGTGGAGCACCTTGGCCACCGGGGCCAGGCAGTTGGTGGTGCAAGAAGCATTGGAGATAATCGTGTGCTTCTCAGGGTCGTAGTTGTGATCGTTGACACCCATGACGAAGGTGCCGTCGTCATTCTTGCCCGGCGCGGTGATGAGCACTTTTTTGGCGCCGGCGGCAAGGTGCTTGGAGGCACCGTCGCGGCTGGTGAATACACCCGTCGATTCGATCACCAGATCGACACCCCAATCCTTCCAGGGTAGATTGAGCGGATTGCGGTCGGAAAAGCACTTGATGGTGTGACCGTTGGCGGTGAGCGAATTTTCGTCGGCGCTCACCTCGCCGCTGAACTGGCCCAGCATCGAATCGTACTTAAGCAGGTGTGCATTGGTGTTGGGGTCGGAGGTGTCGTTGATGGCAACGACTTCAAAATCCGACTGTTTGCGACCCAACCAGCAGCGCAAGAAGTTGCGCCCGATCCTCCCGAAGCCGTTGATTGCTACTTTAATCGTCATTATTGCGTCCCTGCTGAATGAACACCCATGGTGTGGGGTAAGCCCCAGCCATCTGAAGTTTACATTGAAAATTCTACCAGGGGGCTTGCCGGTTCTCTGAAGCATTCGACATAGGGGATCGCCTAGGCTGGAAGGCGTCGCTCGTCAAGATCCCGACCTTGCAGACCCAGGCTCCATCCTCCCGGCCGATCGTGCTGGGCGTGGCCGGCGCTTCCGGCTTGATCTATGCCGTGCGCACCGTGCGCTTTTTGCTGGCGGCCGGTCACGCAGTCGATCTGGTCGCTTCGCGGGCGAGCTTCATGGTCTGGCGCGAGGAAATGGGTACGGCGATGCCGGTGGAACCCGCCGAGCAGGAGCGCTTCTGGCGCGAACAGAGCGGCGAGAGCGGCGGCAAACTGCGCTGCCACGCCTTTGCCAATCTCGCCGCTTCGATCGCCAGCGGCTCCTACCGCACCCGGGGCATGCTCGTCATTCCCTGCAGCATGTCCACCGTCGGCAAACTGGCGGCGGGTCTCAGCTCGGACTTGCTGGAGCGGGCCGCCGATGTGCAACTGAAAGAAGGCCGGCCGCTGGTGCTGGTACCGCGCGAAACGCCCTTCAGCCTCATTCACCTGCGCAACCTGACGGCGCTTGCAGAGGCGGGGGCGCGCATCGTGCCAGCCATTCCCGCCTGGTATCAGCAGCCCAAAACCATCGAAGATCTCGTCGATTTTGTGATTGGCCGGGCGCTCGATCAGCTCGATATCGACCACAGCCTTTTTGAGCGCTGGCACCCAGACACTTGAAACACTCCGATTGAGCGATTCATCACAGTTTCATGCTTCGGTGCGTTTATAATTTGGGCGCAGGTCCACCATGGGAGCGGGTTGGTGATGGCAACGATTCGAGTGGGGCTTCTTGGGTACGGCGGTTTGGGCCAGGCTGCCGCCCGGATGCTCGCAGTCAAAAAACAGATGATTCTGGTTGCTGCCGCCGACAGTAAAGGGTACGCCTATCACCCCGAGGGGCTCGATGCGGCACGCCTTTCACTCGCCGTCTCCCGGCACGGGTCGGTAGGTTATGACCCGGCTGTCGGTGTACCGGCCGACGCCCCGATCCAGGCGTTGCTCGAACAACAAGTGCCGGCGGACGGCTATTTTCTTGCCCTTCCGAATTTGCCCAACACGTTTATGGCCTCGGTGGCCCGTACCTTTATCACCTCGGGCTGGCGAGGGGTACTCGTGGACGCCATCAAACGCACCAGCGCCGTCGAACAACTGCTTACCCTCGCTCCTGACTTGCAACGGGCCGGCATCACCTACGTCACCGGCTGTGGAGCCACCCCCGGCCTGCTCACCGCCGCCGCCGCCCTGGCCGCCCAAAGCTTCAGCGAGGTGCTGAGCGTACAGATCACCTTCGGCGTCGGCATCGCCAACTGGGAAGCCTACCGCTCGACGGTGCGCGAGGACATCGCCCACCTGGAAGGCTACTCGGTCGAGCGCGCCCGAGCGATGAGCGACGCGCAGGTCAGCGAACTGCTCGATCGCACCGGCGGCCTGCTCACACTCGAAAAGATGGAACATGCCGACGACATCCTGCTGGAGTTGGCCGGTATCTGCGGGCGCGAGCGGGTGAGCGTGGGCGGCGTGGTCGATACGCGCAACCCTCAAAAACCGCTAAGCACCAACGTTCGAGTCACCGGCCGCACCTTCGAAGGCAAAACCTCGACCCACACGTTCACCCTCGGCGACGAAACTTCTATGGCTGCCAATGTCTGCGGCCCGGCTCTGGGCTATCTCAAAGCAGGTATTGAAATGCACAGGCGCGGGCATCATGGGATTTGGAGTTCGGCCGAGTTGATGCCCCGCTTCGTTGGCTAAGACCGCTATGACCCGCATCTCCCGAGAACAGCTCAACCGCATCAGCAACTTCACCAACAGCAGCCACCGCATGCGCGCCCGCGTCGTCGTCAACCGCTTCTGGTGGGATAGCTTCGGGCGCACCTACCGCAACAGCGCCGATTTGCTGCTGCTCGACGAACCGCAGGCCGAGGCCCTGCTCGACCTGTTGACCCAGGAATGGGAAAGCGACCCGGCCCTGAGCGCCGGTTGACACCACGGCCTACCAGTAGCCATAATGATGTTCGCGCTGTAACGCGGGTGTAACTCAGTGGTAGAGTGCTTCCTTGCCAAGGAAGATGTCGAGAGTTCGAATCTCTTCACCCGCTTGTTGAAAATTTACTCACAACTACAGCAGAGGCAATAAGTGGCGTGGACGGTGTAACCACTTACTTCGCTATTCGCTGCATTGTAACAATTTCGCAACGCAGGATACTCCCGTTGGTGTTTGCTCCTTAACGCCGTCTCCTGTGATTCAGCCGCTCTCAAGCGTCGTCCGCCAGCCGCTGCAAAGCGGCGATCCCTATGCTCGAACCGTGCGGGCCAAAGCGGCCCTGCAAGTATGGCTTCAACAGCTCGATCGCTTTTTCCGGCCAGAGAATGTCGCTGACGGCCAAATGGGCGATGGCTTCGAGCACAGCGGTGTCGAAAGCCCTCGCTCCCATTGCCCTGATGGTGCGCTCGCGCTCGCGCAGAACGTCCCGCAGATCGATCTCCGGATCCGGACCTTGCGGATTCATAGAGTTATCTCCAAAATTGAAAACAAAGACCCGCAACTTTTGAAGCTGCCGCCTTGGAAAACTGGGTCCGTGAGCCACTATGTGTAGTGTCTAACACCCCTGCCCCAGATTCTATAACACTACATGTAGAACCTCAAGGATTTTTCATTGAAATAGAGTAGCTGTGCCGAATTTGTGGCGAGGTCGGTTCTTTGCCGCTTCTAGAATTGGATAAGCAGCGTTTTTATTCCCTTGCAGGACAACCCATGCAAACAATCGTGGTCGGTGGCGGGTATGCGGGTCTGCGGGCCGTCCAGCTGCTGGCCGGTCAGAATCTGCCGGTCATCCTCGTCGAACCGCGCCGCGAACACATTTTGCGTCCGCGGCTGGTGGCCGCCGCCGCCGGGCGCACCGCCCTAAAAGAAGTGAGTGTGCCGCTGGCGCGGGTTTTGCCCACGGGGGTGCGCCACCTGCAGGCGACGGCGCTGGGTTTCGACCCGGAGACGGCGGCGGTGGAGACCGACTACGAAATGCTCCAGGGCGACCGGTTGGTGATTGCCGTCGGTTCGGAGGCGAATCTGAGCGCCTCGGGCGCTCCGCGCTACACCCTGCCGCTCTATAGTCTCGAAGATCTGCAGCAGGCGCTCAGCCACTGGGCGCGGCTGGAGGACGCCCTGCAGCGCGAGCGCTGCGATCTGAGCCTGTTGCGCTGGGTGATCGTGGGCGGCGGCATCACCGGCGTCGAACTGGCGGCGGAACTGGTGCACCTGGCCAGGCGGTGGCGCAACCGCTACGGCGGTCTGGCCGAGGCGATCCAGATTCACCTGATCCAGCGCGGCTCCCGGTTGTTGCCCGATTGGCCCGTTCAGGCCTCCGACTGGGTGACCCGCTGGCTGAAGCGCCATCGGGTGATCGTGCAGACTGCCACCGCGGTGCGGCGGGTGCGCGCCGACGGCGTTGTGCTCGAAGGCCCCGCCGGACCCGAGGAACTGGCCACCCAAACAGTCTTCTGGACCGGCGGCAGCCGGCCGGTGCGCCTGGAGGAAGAACCCGCCGATCTGCGCGACAAAAGCCAGTTTCTGCGGGTGGATCCGTATTTGCGGCTGGTCGATTATCCGCGCACCTACGCGATTGGCGACAGCGTCCTACCGTTCAATCCGCAACTCAATCGGACGTTGCCCCCCTGCGGGCAACTGGCGGTGCGCTCGGCGGAGGTGGCCGCCGCCAACATCGTCGCCGAGAGCCGTGGGGAAGCACTGACCGCCTTTGTGCCCACCATCGAGCGCATCGCCCTGTCGCTCGGGGCCTTCGACGGCCTGGCCGTGGTCGACGGCCAGGTGCTTACCGGCACCGCCGGTTGGACGGTCGCCCAGGCGGCTGACCTGTTCTACTTCAATGCCATCCAGAATCCGCTGCTCGCGCGCATGGCCCCGGAGCTGTTCAGCGGCACCGGGTTACCGAGCGAGCGGCAGTAAGATGACTTCATGATTTTGCGCGTCGCCTTTTTGGGACCGAGCGGCACCTACGCCGAGGAAGCCACCCTGGCCCTGTTGGGGAACGAGTGCGAGCGGCTTGCCCACCCGAGCATCCAGGGCACATTGCGCGCCGCCGCCGCGGGTGAGGTCGACTGTGCCGTGGTGCCGGTGGAAAACGCCGTCGAGGGCACGGTGAGTGCCACCCTCGACACCCTCTGGCTCTATCCGCAACTGCGGGTGCGCCGGGCGCTGGTGCTGCCGGTGCGCCACTGCCTCATCGGCCCTGTGCAACACCTCACCGATATCCAGGCGGTCTACTCCCACCCCCAGGCCCTTGCCCAGTGCCAGGGATGGCTCGAAGAACATCTCGGAGCGGTTGAGCGCATCCCCACCGCTTCGACCAGCGAGGCGCTGCGCCACATCGGAGCGCACACCGCCGCCATCGCCTCCGAGCGCGCCGCCCGGCTGCACGGGCTCAGGGTCATCTTCCGGGCGATCAACGACCACCCCGACAACTGCACCCGCTTCTGGCTGGTGAGCGAAAAGCCGCTGACAGAAACGCTCCCCCCGCCGGGCGGCTGCACCTCGATCGCCTTTGCCCTGCGCCGCAACCAGCCGGGGGTGCTCCACGAGGTACTCTCGATCTTCGCGCGCCACCGCATCAACCTGGCCAAAATCGAATCGCGGCCGACCAAGAAGGTGATCGGCGAATACTTGTTCTTTGCAGATCTCGAAGGCGGAGTCGAGGCTGAACCGGTGAACACAGCCCTTCGGCAGGTGGCCGCAGTGGTGGCCGAACTCAATATCTTAGGAAGTTACGCAGTCGAGCAGAGCGGCGGTTGAATCGGCTCAGGCCAGACGCATCTTCAGGTACTCGGCCACATCGCTCTCGAGGCGGCGGCGGTAGACCGCATAAAGATCACACACCAGGCGCTCATCGAGGCGCTCGCCGCAGACGCCCTGCTCGACAAACTGGGTGTAGCTGCTGCCGAACACCTCGTAGGCCCGATGGGCGCTGCGCAGACTAAAGTGAAGCTTGGCATTCTCGATGGCCTCACCCAGAAGCTCGTCGCGGTTTTCGCTCGCGTCAAGGGAGTGGCAGAGGAAGCGGATAATCCGGTGGTTGAGATGGGCAAAGGGGGTAAAGTGCCCACCTTCCGAAAGACTCAGCACGCGCGCGTATGTCAGCATGGCATGGACCAGCTAGGAGTCGGAACCCTATGAAACGACTCACATCGTCCTTAGGTTCATGCTACCCCAAGTAACGTAAACAAACTCAATAATTTGTAAGAAGCAAATGAGCGCCATGCGGTTTGCCACTGCACTTTTCGTATCGGTCTGGCTGGGGGTGCCCCAGGCCGCGGCTGCCCTGCGACTGGTCTATCCTCCCGATGGGCACCGCACCGAAAGTGCCAGCATTTATTTCATCGGTACGGCCCCCGGGGCGGGCAGTCTGCAGGTCAACGGCCAAAAAGTAGCGCGCCACCCGGCGGGCCATTTTGCCTGGACGGTGCCGCTGCAGTCGGGGATCAACACTTTTCGCTGGACCTTCCGGGGGACGCATGGGGCGAGCGAAACCGTCGAGCGGCAGGTCATCCGCCAGAGTCCGAATCCGCCGGTACCCGGGGATCGGTTGTTTCTAGAAGCGCGCCTGCCGCGCGGGGAGCAGCGGGTGCTGCCTTTCGAGCCGGTTTGCTTTGAGGCGCGGGCGACTCCCGGCGGCCAATTGCAGGCGCGCGTCGGGGAACAGTCGATTGCCCTTGCGGAGGCCGCCCCGTTTCGGGAGCCGGGGGACGCGGCGGCGGTGCTGAGTGGCGGTGCGGCCGGCCGCTCCCTTGTCGGCTTCTATCGCGGCTGTCTGGCGGCGGCCGAATCGTGGCGCGATGTCGAGCCGCGCCTGGATTTTCGCCGGCGCGGCCAGGTACTCAGCTCCCCGGTGCCCGCCACGATTACCAGTCTCGATCCGCGCCAGCTGACCGTGATCGAAGTCACCGCCGCCGAAGCGATCGTCCGGGCCGGGCCGGGGGCCGAATTTGCGCGGCTTTCGCCCCTCACGCGCGGGGTGCGCTCGCGGGTCACCGCCGTGAGTGGCGACTGGCTGCGCCTGCAGGGCGAAGGTTGGATTGCCAGGGCGGATGGGATGGCATTGCCCGTGGGCACCGCGCTGCCGACCAGTGCGGTGGGGGCGCTGCGCACCCGGGTGACGACGGCGGGCAGCGAACTTATCGTGCCGCTGGAGATGCGTTTGCCGGCGAGTGTGCGCCAGGAGGAGCACCGGCTCATCGTCACCCTCTGGGGGGCACAGGCGCGCACGGATTTGATTCGTTTCGACGCGCCCGACCCGCTCATCCGCTCGGTGCAGTGGGAGACGGTCTCCCCGGAGGGCGTGCGCTTTTATATCGATCTGCGCGAGCGGCGGCAGTGGGGCTACCAGTTGCGCTACGAGGACAATGCGCTGGTGGTGGCCCTGCGCAAGGGGCCGCGGGTAGGCCGCGGGCTTGCCGGGGCGCGGGTGATGATTGATCCTGGCCATGGCGGCGCCCAGACGGGCTCGATCGGTCCCTCGGGCATCCCCGAAAAAACCGTCAATCTTGCGATCGCTTTGCGCCTGGGTGAACAGTTGCGCCGGGCCGGGGCAGAGGTACTTTTTACCCGCACCGCCGATGTGGACGTGCCGCTGGCCGAGCGCTCCCGGATGCTGGAGGCGAAGCAACCCACGGTGTTTTTGAGCCTGCACCACAACGCCCTGCCGGATGCGGGCGACCCGTTGCGCCAGTACGGCACTTCGGTGTACTGGTACCACATGCAAAGCCGTGAACTGGCGGAGGTGCTGCACCGTCAGTTGCTCCGGGACCTCGGGCGTCCCGATTACGGTCTCTATTGGGACAGTCTGGCGGTGATCCGCCCGACAGCCGCCCCGGCAGTACTGCTCGAACTCGGTTTTATGACCCACCCCGACGAATACACGCTCATCACTGCACCGGCTTACCAGGAGCGCATCGCCCGCGCGCTGACCCGCGGGCTGGAGCGTTGGCTGCACGCCGAGCGGCCGGAGTGACACCGATGCCGTTTCGCTTCAAGACCAGGACGCTGCTAATCGCCGCCAGTCTGGCGGGGGCTCTGGGTCTCGCCTGGGTCGCCTTTCCAAAGCCGCCGACGGAGGATAGTCCCCTGGTGGCCCTCTCCAGTCAGGATCGCTCCGGGCGCTACCGCCGGGGAAGCGCCGCTTTCGTGCGGGGCGATTACGCCGAGGCCCGCCGGCAACTGGCAGGATTGGCCGCGTCCTACCCGGCCCTGGCCGAACGCATCGGGTTGAAGCTTGCCGTTGCCAGCGGCGAGGGCCGCCGCTGGCTGGAGGCCCACCCCAAAAGCCCACTGGTTCCCGACGCGCTGGCCTTGCTGGCCCGCCAGGATCGTGCCGCTCTGCTCCCACTGCTGAACGGCTATCCGGATCACTATCGCACCCGCGAGGCGCTGGAGCGGGCGCTGGTGCGCGACCCCGACGATCACACCCTGGCTGGAGCGCTGCTCGCCCGTTTTCCCGAGAGCACCCTCGCCTACGCGATGGCGACCCGGCGCGAAAAAATCGGCGAACTCTCCCCGGCCGAATGGCAGTTGGTGGCTTCTATTTATCGGCGGGTCAACGCCAAACAGGCCCTCGCCGCCTACGAGCGCGCCCCCGCTACCCCCGAAAACCTGCTCGAGCGGGCCCGTCTCCAGCGCAAGTTGGGGGACAAACCGGCCGCCCGGGAACTCTACGAACTGGTGTTGCGGCGCTTCCCCGAATCGCCTCTGGTGCTCGATGCGGCCTTCGAGCGCGCCGAGTTGCTGGGGGCGGGCGAGGCTTTTGCTGCGCTCGAACCATGGGAGCGCGCCTCCGCCGAGCGCGGCGACGAAGTGCTCTGGGCGCGCAGCCAGATCGCCGCGCGTCGCCTGGACGCTCCCGAGATGGCCATTCCCTTATACCGGCGGTTGGTGGAGCGCTACCCCCAAAGCGCCAAAGCTCCCAACGCCGCCTGGGAACTGGCCGCCCAGAGCGCCGAGCGCGGCAATACGGGAGCGGCCCGCTCCTATGCCCGCTGGTTGGTGCGCAACCACCCGGCCGATCCGTTTGCGCCCAAGGCGGCTTTTTGGCTCGGCAAGTGGGCCGAGCAGGCCGGGGCCACCGCCGAGGCCCGCTCCCAATTTCGCGAAGTGCTCAAGCGCTATCCCCGCAGCTACTACGCCTGGCGCTCCGCCGCCCGGCTGGGTCTGGCCGACGGCAGTTATAACATCGACCAATCCGTCGTCTCGGTGCGCTGGTCGCAGCCTCCCCTGCCGCTGGCGGGTACCTCCGCCGCCCTGCGCGAACTGCTGGCCCTGGGCGAAATCTCCGAGGCCGAGCAACAGTGGCAGTCGGAGACCTACCGCTGCAAGCTCTCTCCCACCCAAAAGCTCGCCGAATCGCAACTGCGCGCCCGCCTCGGCCAGCACCTCAGATCGATCAACCAGGCGACCCTTACTTTGTTTGCCGAGCCGCCCGCCGACCCGCGCGCCTGGGAGCAGGCCTATCCGCTCTTCTATGCCCCCGGGCTGCGGCAGTGGTCCCAGGAGCGCAATCTCAATCCGCTGTTGGTCGCATCGCTGATTCGCCAGGAATCGCGCTTCGAGCCTGCCATTCGTTCGCGCTCCGGGGCGATGGGTCTGATGCAGATTATGCCCGCCACCGCCCGGTTCATCGCCGAGCGCGAACCGGGGCAATTCGAACTGACCAACCCCGTGGACAATCTGCGCCTGGGCACCTGGTATCTGCGCTATACCCACGAGCGCTTCGGCGGCAGCACGATGCTGGCGCTCGCCAGTTACAACGCCGGACCCGGCAACGTCTCCAAGTGGCTCAAGCGCAACCCCGTCACCGACGAAGAAGATTTTATCGAGCAGATCCCTTTTAAGGAGACGCGCTTCTACGTGGTCAACATCTACGAGAACTACTGGAACTATCTGCGGTTGTATACCAGCCAGGGCCGCAAAGCTCTAGCCGCAATCGACGGCCGGACGGCTATGGACGGCTCGAATTGATGTACTCAATCAGCGCACGGTCAAAGCCGGCCGGATCCTCAAGGGGGTTTGGGAGCGAAGTACCTTGACGGGCACGCAACCTGTCGGCGAACGCTTCGAACGCCTCCTGGTTCTCTGGATGCGAAACGACAGTCCTGCGCAGATCCTCAAGGGGCATTTCAAAATACTTGGATGGCATTACAGGTACCTCACGTAACCGGTAGCGCTGATGACAACCTGGAAACTTTCACCCGCCAGGATGTACACCTCGTTATAGCGCGTATCGAGTCGAACCAGTTGTACAGGCTGCAGCAGAAACGTCAAGCGACAGCAAATGACAAAGCAGGCCATGGCCTGCTCAGGAGTAGGCCATGGGTAAAGCGGCAGCAAGAAGGGCATGTCGTGAGACAGGCAACGACGGATTTACCGGGTCTGTAAACTAAATTGTGTAAGTGGTCGCAGCAAAGAAAGTACAATACTCTCTCAGGCAGGAGGAGCTGATGACCATCCGCAAAGAGATTCTTGACGAACTACTCAAAGATTACGACGGCACCGACCCGCAAACTATCCTCGGTGAGGGCGGCCTCCTCAAGCAACTGACCAAGGCCGTCATTGAACGCGCTCTCGAAGCCGAGATGGAAACTCACCTCGGTTACAAGAAGCACGAAGCCGCCGGCAAAGGTACCGGCAACTCCAGAAACGGCAAAAGTCAGAAGACCCTCCAGGCCGAATGCGGTCCAGTCGAACTCCACATCCCCCGCGACCGCAACGCCGAGTTCGAGCCGGTCGTTGTGCGCAAAGGTCACACCCGTTGGATCAACGGGTGGTCAGACACGCCTGGCGGGACTCGATGAGAAGATTCTGGCGCTGTATGCGCGCGGAATGACGACCCGTGATATTCAAGCCCAACTGCAGGAGATGTACGGGGTCGAAGTATCCCCAACGCTGATCTCGAACGTGACCGATGCGGTGATGGACGAGGTGCGGCAATGGCAGAATCGTCCACTCGAAACCGTCTACCCGATTGCTTATTTTGACTGCCTGCAGGTGAAGGTACGCGACAACGGTCGGGTGGTGAATAAAGCCGTCTACCTGGCTCTGGGCGTAGACCTGGAGGGACGCAAGGAGCTTTTAGGGCTCTGGCTTTCGGCCCATGAAGGGGCAAAGTTTTGGTTGGGGATCCTGACGGAACTGAACAACCGGGGCCTGAAGGATATTTTGATTGCCTGTGTGGATGGACTGACCGGTTTACCGGAGGCAATTGAATCGGTTTATCACGGTTGCTTGGTGCAGTTGTGCATGGTACACATGGTGCGCAATTCGTGCAAATATGTGTCGTGGAAAGACCGCAAATCATTGTGTGCAGACCTACGGTCTATCTACAGTGCCGCGACGGAAGAAGAGGCGGAGTTGCATCTGGGGGGCGTTGTCCCAACGCCCCTGGAACTTTTGAGTGAGAAGTGGGACAAGCAGTATTCAAGCGTCAGTCGGATGTGGCGAGAGAATTGGGGGTCGTTGCCCCAACGACCCTGGGTGCGGGTGATCCCGATATTCCGGTTTGGTGAGGACATTCGAAAGGTGATTTACACGACGAATGCGATAGAATCACTGAACATGACGATTCGGAAGGTGAGTCGCAACCACCACATCATGCCGAATGACGAGTCGGTAATGAAGATGGTGTATCTGGCGATCCAGAACCAGATGAAGAAATGGACGATGCCGATCCGGGATTGGCGTCCTGCACTAAACCGGCTGACGATTGAGTTCGAGGGAAGGCTAAAGGTATGACAAATTCACTTACACAAAATATTTGACAGATCCTGTTCAGAGGGTGTCTGGATCGATTTCCAGAGCCTGCAGTCGTTCAGCAAGGGCTTTCGCCTGGCGTTCGGCCTGTTCGGCCCGTGCCTCGGCCAGATCTGCACGATACCGCTGAAACTCCTCAGGCACCGGATAGCGTTCGCCCTCTTTGCTGAACCAGTACAGCCACTCCCGTGTCCAGCCATCCACCGTTCCTCTGGCCCGACCAAGCCCCAGTTCAATCTCGGGCAACCACACCGGCTCACCTTCCAGGCGCGCGTACGCACCATTCACCAACCGGTGAACTTCCAGGCGCGCGTGCTCTGGTTGAAAGCCTTCCGGGTCGTAGACCACGTAGTAGAGCACTTCCAGAGCCTGGTAGTCCTGAAGTTTGGTGTCGTACTCGCCCCCGTAGGTCTGGGAGACCACTTCCAGCACCAGGTAAGGCATAATGCCGTCCTCCTCCCACAGCACGTAGCTGGGCCGTCCCCGTTCACCGTACTGCGGTCGGAAGCGGGGAACGTTCAGACTCAAGAACCCATCGGGGACAATCGGGATTCTGGGCCGTTCGGTATCGGCAAAGATGCCCATGTTGACGCCAAAAAACCAGTCCTGTCGGTGCTGCCACAGGAGCGTCAGGATGGCGCGCAGCACCGCCGCCACCGGAATCTGGAGTTCGTTGTCCACAGGGATGTCGTCGGAATCGGGCAGTTCCAGGGCTGTCGGCAGTCGTAGTTGGGAGTCGAATTGCACCATCGCTGACTCCGGTGGAATGGTTGTCCACAAGTATAGCAAGCCCCACAATTGGGAGGCCATCAATTTTCAGGGGGTGCCTGCTGCATCCAGGTTGCTGAGCGCTTTCCAGCACGTGCCATTCCGGAAAAGCTACTCACCGCGGGCGAGGGTAGAGGGAACGATCGCTGTCGGTACCGGAGCTTGGCGAAAACGCATCTGCAGCATGTGATCACGGCGACGGCGGTAAACCTGGTGCGGGATGCAAGGTCGAAGTTACGAGATGAAATACGAACTGGGTGTGGCAGTGATCGAGGCGATAGACGGCCGCTACCGTCATAAGGGACACGCGTGCGAACGCTACCTTTTTAATTGACCCGTCTATTTAGAACTACGACTCGGCCCTGGTGCGGGCGGCGTGGTCGGGCATGGTCAGATCCGCTTTGGGCAATTGATCCAGATCGCGATTGGCGCCGATCATGACGATGATGTCCCCTGCGCCGATGCGATCATCCGGGTCGGGATTGACGTTGAAGCGGCCGTCGTGGCGCAAGGCGAGTACGTTCACCCGGAAGCGGCGGCGCAAATCGAGATCGCGCAGGGTCTGGCCTGTAAATTCGCGCGGGGCCACCACCTCGACGATGCTGTGCTCCGGGTCGAGTTGCAGCGATTCGAGCATGCCGCGCGAGGTGAGCGAAAGGGCGACGTTGCGGCCCATGTCGCTTTCGGGGTAGACCACCCGGTCGGCGCCGACTTTTTCGAGCACCGCGCCGTGGATGGGAGTGGTGGCCTTGGCCACTACGTAAGCGATCCCCATCTCCTTAGCGTTGAGGGTGGCAAGGATGCTCTCCTGCAAGAAGCTGCCGATGGCAACTACCGCCACCTGAAATTCGCCCGCCCCAATCTGTTTGAGTGCGTCCGGATCGGTGGCGTTGACCTGCAGGACCTGGGTGGCGATGTTCTCGCAGGCCGCCCGCCGCACGCGCTCCTCCTCCGCGTCGACTGCGAGCACGTCGTAGCCCAGGTTGTGCAGAGTGCGGGCCACCGAAGTGCCAAACCGGCCCAGGCCGATGATCAAAAACTGGTTGCGCCGCTCTTTTTTGAGCCATCCCATCAGGTTCATACCACTAACCTATCAGAATCTGTTCTTCCGGCTGGCGGTACGGGAAGGTCGGCTTCTGCGACAGCAGCGCCTCGGCGAGCAGCAGCACGCCCACCCGGCCCAGGTACATGCTGAAGACCAGGATGAGCTGTCCTACCACCGACAGCTTCGGGGTGATGCCGGTCGAAAGTCCCACGGTGCAGAAGGCGGAGACCGCCTCGAAGAGCACCTGCACAAAGCCGGGCTCCGGATCGCTGAGGGTGAGGCCCACCAGGGCGACGGCAATCGCGGCAATCGAGCCGAGCAGCACCGCGCTCGCCTTGCGCACCGCACCCACTCCGAGGCGCCGATCGAATAGCAGCACATCCTCCCGACCTTGAATCACGGCCAGCATGTTGCTGACGAGAATGGCGAAGGTGGTGGTCTTCAGGCCCCCCCCGGTGGAAGCAGGCGAGGCCCCGATGAGCATCAGCAAAATAATCCAGAATAGCCCTGCTTCCAGCAGGCCATCGAAAGGGACGGCGTTGAAGCCGGCGGTACGGGCGCTAATCGAATGGAAGATAGCACCCGCCACCTGCGCATCAAGGCTGAGCCTGCCCAGGGTGAGGGCATTGGTCCGCTCGATGAGAAAAAAACCGACCGAACCCACCACCACCAAAATTGCCGAGGTGAGCAGCACCACCCGCGTATGCAGCGATAGCGGCGCGGGCGGGGCGGGCTGCTTGCCGAAGATCTGCCGCACCAGCCGCAGCAAGATTTTTTCGTACAACTCGATCCACACCTGGTAGCCGAGCCCCCCCGCCAGGATCAAAAATCCCAGCCCCCCCAGAACCCAAAAATTGTTCTGCCAGGGAATCAGGTTGTCGCTTCTGAGCCCGAACCCGGCGTTATTGAAGGCGCTGACGCTGTGGAAAATCGCCGACCATAGCCCGGGGAGCAGTCCTTCCTGCCGAACCATGGTCGGGGCAATCACAAGCGCCCCCACCAGTTCGAAGCCGAGCGTCAGGATGGCGACGCGGGCCACCAGGCGCGGCACAGCCTTATCGCCAAGACTACCCAACGCCTCCTGCAGAGCAAGACGGTTTCTCAGGCTGATGCGACGCCCGACCAGCAACAACAAAAACGTGGTGGCGCTCATGTAGCCGAGGCCACCCACCTGAATGAGCAACAAGATGACCAGCTGGCCGAAAAACGAGTAGTAGCTGCCCGTATCGACCACCGCCAATCCGGTGACGCAGACGGCGGAAGTGCTGGTAAACAATGCTACCAACCAGGGGGTCCACTCGCCCGAGGCCGTCGACCAGGGCAACAGCAGCAGCGAGGTACCGATCGCGATAACCAGCAAAAACCCCAGGCAGATGGTGCGGGCGGGCGAGAGGGTGGGCATGCGTACTCCTGGGGTGGTGCCGCTTCAAGAACTGCCGGCGGTGAGCGCCACCGGTTCGCGGCGCAACAGCAGCCCCAACAGCAGCGGTCCAAAAAACGTGGTGAGAATCACCATGATCACCACGGCGGTGTGGTTGACGCCGGTGAGCACCCCGGACGCCAGGCCGACGCTGGCAAAGACCAGGCCGACTTCGCCGCGGGGCACCATCCCGGCGCCGATCGCCAATTTGTTGGCCTTGACACCGAATGCCGCCCAGCCGCACACCAGTTTGCCCAGCACGGCAGTGACGCTCAATCCCCCGGCCAGCAACAGCGCCTGCTGATTGCCCAGCAGCGCCAGATTCACCCCAGCGCCGACGGTGATAAAAAAAATCGGCAGAAAAAAGTCGGTGACCGGCCTGAGTTGCGCTTCGAGGTCGTGGCGCTTGTCGGTTTCAGCGAGCACCAATCCGGCGGCAAAGGCACCGATGATCGCGGCGGAGCCCAACAGTTCGGCCAGGTACGCAAGGGCGAAGGCAAAGACCAGCGAGGCGGTGAGCAACTCGCCGCGGGTGCGCAGCCGCCGCACGATCCCCAAAAAAACGGGCATAAAGCGGTTGCCAATCACGATCGCTCCCACCAAAAAGCCCAGCGACGAGAAGACGATGCGGGCCACCTCGCCCAGCTCAAGGCTACCCCCCTGGGCGATCCCCGCCACCACCGAGAGTATGATCACCCCCAAAATGTCGTCGAGCACCGCCGCTCCGAGAATAATCTGCCCCTCGGTGCGCTTGAGGTAGCCCAGATCCGAGAGCACCTTGGCGCTGATCCCGATGCTGGTGGCAGTGGAGGAGGCGCCCACGAAGATGGCGAGCAGTTCCCCCGCTCCGGCAAATTTCATCACGCCGTAACCCAGGGCGAAGGGTACCGCCATACCCACCGCCGCCACGGCCACCGCCTGGGGACCAAGCTTGAGCAATCCCCGCAGATCCGATTCCAGACCGATTTCAAACAGCAGCAGGGTGACGCCCACCTGGGCAAGCAGCAGCAGCACCGGCTGGGTCGGATCGATGAGCTTGAGTCCCGAGATGCCGACCGCCAGCCCCGCCACCAGTTCGCCCAAGACGGCGGGTTGCCTGAGACGCAGGGCCAGCTCGCCGCCGAGTTTGCTCGCGACATAGATGACGATGAGGCTCGCAAGCAACTGCCCCAAGCTCAAAAGGCCCTCGGGCAGGGCTCCGGGAGCCGATGCCGCGATGAGTGGATAGAACATGGCATAACTCCGTTGAGTTGCCCCGGTAGACATAGTGAGACAAACGACTCACCTGTCTGACAGACTCCACCACACCGGGAGAATTGATCCTCCTTAAGATACACCGGCTGACTGTGTGGCCGCGGTGAGTACAGCTACACGCACCCGGATCAACCGGTCCATACCGATATCTATCAAGCGTGAAATAGACCGAGTTGGCCGTTGGTGCCGCCGGCGGGTAGACCCTCCTCGCGCGCGAGAAGATCGAGGGCGGCGGTAGTGGTCACCTCCAGCACCTCGGCGTCGCTCTCGCACTCGTCGGTGTCGGCCAGACCGGGGCTGTCGCCCTTGATCAGCGCCTCGGCCGCTTCGACGAGGGCCAGGCGCAAATCGGCCAGTTCGGGGCGGCTCTCGAGGTACTGTCTGAGGGCGTCGATCGGATCGAGGGCGCAACTTTCGCCCAGCCCCGGCACCCGCGGCTGGCTGAGCTGGCTAATCAGCTCCGGCTGCAACTGGTAAGAAAACGCCCCCTCCAGCATCTGGCGCAAGCTGGCGGTGTCGATGCGCTCGATCTGGTGGGGATGCAAACGGTAGAGCACCCGCACGATCGCCCCTTCGATTTTGTGCTTGCGTAAGATCGCCGCCAGGTCGCCCTGCGGATCGCCGCTGTCGGCGAGGTTGGCCTGGATCGTCTTGAAGCTGCGGGCGGGCACGCTCACAAATTCGTAGCGGCAGCGGCCGCGCTCGACCTCAGCGAGGATAAAGCCTTTGGATTCTTTTTCTTCGCCAAAATCGACCCGCTCGATCGATCCCGGGTAGATGATGGGCGGATCTTCGCAGAGCACCTGATGGCGATGGACGTGGCCAAGGGCCACGTAGTCGAACTCGGAACGGGCGAGCATCGCAAGCGGAATGCTGAAGCTGCGGCCCACCGCCAGGTGGCGCTCGGCCCCAAAGACGGCGTTTTCGACCATCAGATGGCCGAGCAAGACCGTCGGTACCGCCGGGTCGAGGCGGCGCACCTGCGCTTCGAGGGCCAATTTCATCCGCTCGACCAGGGCGAGATCAACCTGCTCGAGGCTCTTGCCGCGCATCTCCTCGCGCGTCAGCAGCGTCGAGCGGTTCACCCAGGGCAAGCTCAACACCTGCACCGGCCCCGAGCGCGTGGCGATCGGATGAATCTGCAGCCGGGAGCCCACCACAAAGCCCGGCACCTGCAGCGCCGCATAAATATTGAGGCTCGCCCCCCCAACCCCCCGCCCGTGCAGGTCGTGGTTGCCCACCAGCAGCACCGTCGGAATGCCGGCGTCGGTGAGGCGCTTGAACTGGCGGGCAAACTCCTCCTGGTGGGTCGGCTCCGGGGTGGCGTTCGGAAATGCGTCTCCCCCGAACAGCGCCAGGTCAACCCCCTCGGCGAGGCCGCGGTCGATTGCCTGCGACAGACAATACAAAAAATCTTCAAAACGGGTATGCAACCCGGTGGCGGGGTTGATGCGCCCGTGGGATAGGCCGCTACCCAGGTGGATGTCCGAAATGTGCAGCAGACGAACCATAAGCCCTATAGACGCATGTCCTCAACGCATTGTACAGCCTGTGGCCGCCAGACGACAGAAAGCCCTTAAAAAAACTGCACAATCAGATACCATTTCGTTAAACTTCGCCTGTTATGCTCAGTCCCAATTTCTCGAAGAAGAGCAACATCCCATGGGTAAAGGTGTAACACTCTGGTTCACCGGCCTGTCCGGCGCAGGCAAAAGCACAATCTCCGGCATTGTAGCCAAAAAACTCCAGGAGATTGGCAGAAACGTCGAAGTGCTCGACGGCGACGAGGTGCGGCTCAATTTGAGCGCCGGGTTGAGCTTCAGCAAAGCCGACCGCGACACCAACGTCCGCCGCATCGGCTATGTGTGCCGCCTGCTTTCGCGCAACGGCGTCATCGCCATCAGCGCCGCCATCAGCCCCTACCGCAATACCCGCGAAGAGCTGCGCGCCAATATCATCGATTTTCTAGAAATCTTCGTCGACTGTCCGCTCGATGTGTGCATCGAACGCGACGTCAAGGGCCTGTACGCCAAGGCCCTCAAAGGGGAGATCCCGGCCTTTACCGGTGTGTCGGACCCCTACGAAGCCCCAGCCAACCCGGATCTGACCATCCTGACCAACACCGAGTCGAAGGACGAATCTGCCAACCGTGTCGTCCAATTGCTGTACGAGCGCGGCTACCTCTAGATACCGTCCGCGCTTTACATAACCACACAAATAGTTATGGAGGCGCAAATTCTGGGATATCCTGTTAACGTTTTGCAGCATGGGAGCGAAAGCGCCGTGATCGAACCGATTCTGTTGGGCATGGTCCTCGGCTTTGTGCCGGTCACCATTGCCGGACTGCTCGTGGCAGCCTGGCTGCAGTACAAGCAGGGCAATCCCTCCGGCCTGGGCGAGAAGTAAAACTGTTGACCCGTTCGAGAATCCGTGCGAGAAGCCCCGCCTGTGCGGGGTTTTTTGCAGGTGGGTGCGCGGCGATTCCGCCGCGTTGGGGTGTATCTTCTCCGTTACAATTGGAGCAAACTTTGCATGAAACCCCATGCCCGAACCCGCGGCTGACGCAGAGAAGACCCTGGCTGCCATCGACATCGGCACCAACTCCATCCACATGGTGGTGGTTCATATCCAGCCCCGGCTGGCCAGCTACACGATCGTCGCCCGCGAGAAGCAGATGGTGCGCCTGGGTGAGTACTGCCAGAAGACCGGCTGGCTGACGCCGGAGGCGATGGTGCGCGCCCTCGACGCGCTGCGTCACTGCAAAGCCTTTGCTGAGGGCCTGGGAGCGCAGGAAATGATCGCCGTCGCCACCAGTGCCGTGCGCGAGGCACCGAACGGGCCGGAATTCTTGCTGCAGATCCAGCGGGTGGTCGGGCTCAAAGTCGACTTGATTTCGGGGGAGGAGGAGGCGCGGCGCATCTACCTCGGGGTGCTCTCCGCCATCGAGTTCGACAACCGTACCCACGCCGTCATCGACATCGGCGGCGGTTCGACGGAGCTAATTCTGGGCGACGGCCGCGAGCCGCGCTATCTGGCGAGCGTCAAGGCGGGGGCGGTGCGCCTCAGCGAACAGTTCGTGCAGAGCGACCCGATCTCGGGCCGCGACTACGGCCGCCTGCGCAACCAGGTGCGCAATTTGATCGAGCCTGCCGTGGACAAACTGCTGGCCCTAGGGCCGTTCGAGCGCTTGGTCGGCACCTCCGGGACGATCATGACCTTAGCTGAGATCGATGCGCGCCGGGGGGGCAGCTTTCCTACCTCGCTGCAGGGCTACGAGTTGACGCTTGCCAGTCTTGAGCAGATCGCAGCGCAGTTGCGCGAACTCGATCTCGAAGCGCGCCGCCGTCTACCCGGAGTCTCCGAGCGCCGCGCCGACATCATCGTCGCCGGGGCGACCATTCTGCTCGAAGCGATGCAGATGCTGGGGGTGGGCTCGATCACCGTCTGTGAGGCGGCGTTGCGCGAGGGGCTCATCGTCGACTGGATGATCGGCCGGGGACTGATTGCCGATCGGTTGCGCTACCAGGGTTCGGTGCGCGAGCGCAGTGTGCTGCAGCTGGCCGACAAATTCAACCTCGACACCACCCACGCCGAGCAGGTGACGCGTCTGTCCTTAAGCCTTTTTGATCAGTCCCGGGGCCGGTTGCACCGCTGGAGCGACGCCGATCGCGAGCTACTGTGGGCGGCGGCGATGTTGCACAACTGCGGCCACTTCATCAACCATTCCAGTCACCACAAGCATTCGTACTACCTGATCCGCCACGGCGGCATGCTCGGTTTTACCGAAGAAGAGATCGAGGTGATCGCCAACGTCGCCCGCTACCACCGCAAGAGCACCCCCAAAAGCAAGCACCGCGAATTCCAGCACCTTGTCAAAGAACACAAGCGCCTGGTGCGCCAGATGAGCGTGTTTTTGCGGCTCGCCTCCGCCCTCGATCGCCGCCACAAAGGGGCCGTACGGGGCGTCCGGCTCGCCTTTGCTCCTGGAGAAGTCGAGCTTTTTGTCCAACCGCACGACCCGGCCGACCCGTGCGAGATGGAGCTGTGGAACGCCGAATTCAAAAAAGCCGAGTTCGAACAGGAGTTCGGCCGCACCCTGGCCATTGCCCTGGAGTCGGCTGTGGCCGAACCGCTCGCGGTCCTGGGCGCCAAGGCCGAAACGCAACCCGACGCGGTGAGAGTGCCGCAGGGTAGTTGGGTATCCTAAGACCACGTTCGCCCCGGACTGCAGCGCAATGGACCGCAAGCTGGAACCAGCAACCGACGCGTGGCCCCTACCGCCTTTGACCCGCGGTACTCTCCTGGACCAACTGGCCGCCGAATTGGCCGCGTGCCGGCGGCACCACCGCACCCTGGCCGACCAGTTGGAGGCCGCCCGCGCCGAGGCCGACGAGCGCGAGGCGGTTGTGCGGGAGCTCACGGAGCAGGTCCGTGTCCTGGGCGAAGAGAATCGCCGTCTCGAGGCGCTGCTGCGGGAAGTGCCCGATGTGTACCGGCGCAAATTTTCCGAGCGGCTGGAGGCGGTGGCGGAGCGCATCGAAAGGCTGCTGGCTGAGAATGCCCACCTGCGGCGGACCGCCGCGGCCGATGCCCGCCGATGGGCCGCCCTTGAGGCGTTGATGGCCGCGCAGCCGCAATCTCCGCCCCGGCTCGCCCCCCCGCCGGTGGGCGGGCGATGATTCCCCCTCTATGGGTAGCCGGCCCGGCGGAGCTGACCGGAGCCCTCGCACAGAGCTGCCGCCGCTGGGGGGGCGAAGTCCGGGTCCTTGAAAGCTCGTCGTTACAGGCTCTCGACCCGGCCGGTCGGATCATTTGGCTGGCGCGGCCGGATAGTACTTCACCCGCCACCGCTCTCTTCGAGCGCTGCGCCGACCTGGCGCCGACCGAAGTGCCCCTCGCCTTGCCCGACAGCACGGCTTCTCTTCTGGTTCTGCCGCTGGTGATCACGGCGCGGGGGGTGCTCTACGCCGAGGCGATCGGCATGGCAGGGGAATATCTTTGGCAGCCCGAGCCGCTCTCCGACAAAGCGCGCCAGATTCTCTACCGTTTCGCCCGCGGCCTGATCGATCTGTCGGAGCCTCTTCCCCCAGGCGTTTACATGGTCTACTTCACGGTGATCTGCGGCGCTGTGCGCTTTGAGAAACTAATTCCCCATCCCGATCGAACGGCCCTGGTGACCCTGACCAGCCAGCGGCCGGATCTGTTTTGCTGCCACTGGCGCTGCGCCCTCGGCCTACCGGTGGTTGACCTGCAGGTGCACCGTCCGACCGCTGCGGCCTTTGTCGGCGACTGGCCGGACGATTTGCCGCTGCGCGCGGCCCTGGAGCCCGAAGCGTCGCTCGATGCCGCCGCGGGCCTGGTGCTGGTGCAGGCTCCCACCCTCCAGCAGGCGCGCAGCAAAGTGCAGACCCTCCTGGGCGAGACGGATGCGGATGCCGGCCGGTAGAATCGGCAGGTTTCGTCGAGCGATTGAGGCGATTTACTTCGCGCCGTTCGCCACGTACACCCAGCCGTTAAGAGCGAGCCCCAGGCAGATAAAGCCCAGGGTCGTCAGCGGCGGGCTGAATTTGCCCGTCTGGAAGGCGCGAAAGGGTAGCGCCAAGAAGACCACCGACCCGACAACGGCCGCGATCATCTGCCAGCTCGCCCCGTGGTGGACCATCGTCATCGGAGCCACCGGCAACATCAACCCGATCGAGACGGCCAGAAAAAAGGTCAGCAGCGAGTAGAACACCCAGAGCACCGAAACGCTTTTACCAGTCTAGAGGGCGGCGGTTATGGTGGGTGAAGCAGCACTGGAGGTCATCATGGCAATCGAAGTCGGCCGTCCGGCACCCGATTTTACCCTCGACGGTTCCCAGGGACCGGTCACCCTCTCGCAGTACCGGGGCAAAAACAACGTCCTGCTTGCTTTCTACCCCGGCGATTTTACGCCCGTGTGCACCAAGGAGCTGACCTGTTTTGTCGAGGACTGGTCGAAGTTCCAGGGCAAGGACACGGTGATTCTGGGCATCAGCAGCGGCTCGGTCGACTCGAAGAGCAAGTTTGCCCAATCGCTGGGAGCGCAGTTTCCCCTACTCAGCGACGGCGAGAAGCGCGTGGCGGGCCTTTACGACGTCTCGGGCTTTTTGGGAGTCGCCCGCGCCTACTTCATCGTCGACAAGCAAGGCGTGCTGCGCTACAAGCATGTGGAAGCGCTCCCATTTTTCAAGCGCGAGGACGAGGAGTTGTTGGGCGTGCTGGCAGAGTTGTAATGCTCCCGAGATTGCCGGATCCTGGTGAACTTAAAGATTTATAGAAAAGAGTCCGATGGAAAAGCGCCTCGACCGGACCTGCAGTCATATCCTGCTGTCCGACTCCTCTTCAATCCAGCAAGACAAAGACTGGTGCTGAGTCATCTCAGTCCATTCCTGTGGTCTTGTGAAGAAGGTCATCATGGCTGTCGAATTCGCTCAGCAGGCACCCGATTTTACTCTCGAGAGCTCCTAAGGCGGCACGGGGAAAGTCAAGTTTCCTCGGAAGAGATTCTTCCTGTACAGCCGTAGTTTCCAGCGCTTAACCTTTGACGAAGTCTCTGAATTGCTGAACCGGAATTACGGCTGTAGGCAAGTTGCAGGGCGTCCTCTACAATCGATCGCAGATTAAATTCAGGAAAATAAAGGCTTGTATCCTGAAGCTGATATTTGTCAACTCGCAGTTGGTATATCTCCAATAACTTCTCTTTGAGTAGCCAGACTTCTGGAACAAAATAGGGCAGATAACTGTTGATGTTAGTGTAGCTTGTGACATCGACCTCCAAAGCTAGATCCGGCGGCGGATCCGTTTGCCAGTTAATCCGATCTTTTCCAGCGACGGCCCGCCAATGATCGATGTAAAAACAGTAGTCCGGCTCGATGCCAGTTTCTTGTGGAAGCTGCATTGTGACTGGGGTGTAGGCATCGTAATCTCTACCCAGGTGGTCGAGCAGCGCCTTGACGACATCCGCCATGAGGTTGGCATCTCTGCCGTGTTTGGGAAGTGGTGACATCAGCAAAACTTCACCAGCACAATATCTGATGCGGGGAGTGGCCTTGTCTCCTCGCCGTTCGGTCAAACTTTGATACTCTTGCCAGGTCGCTGGCATACGGACCACAGCGCCCGGGGGTAGTTCGATTCTCTCCGGCGAAATCAGCGCAAACATGAGATTCCTTTCGCTGCTGCTTTATCCAACGACGATCCGACGTTGCCTCGCAGTCGGCAACGTCGCATCAGGGGCTAACCCACGGGAATGACCACGGTGATTAAGAAGACCTCAAAAAGGCCCACGCAAAATCCCAAAACCATACCGACATAAGGAATCGCCCGCAGTTCGTTGCGGGCCACCTGCTCGATGGCCGCTTCCAATTCTTGCGGGGAGGTGTTGCAGATCTTGGTGATCACCATCTGCTCCAGACCCAGAGCGGGCAGGAACTTCATGACCAGCGGCTCCAACTCGCGGGTCAAGTAGCGATCCAATAGACGGCTGCTGCCCTCGGCGATGCGGTCGATCCACCCCAGGGTCTTCTCGGAGGTGACCACCCGGTCGAGCACCTCCGCCGCCCAGCGGCTCCAGTCGATCGATTCGCCGAGACGCTGGCTGAGCCCCGGTCCCTGGGCGCTCAGCGCCGCGGTGAGGCTGGTCACGAACTGCCGCTTGAGATCCTGGACGGTGGCCATCGAAAGCGTCTGCACACTCAGACCGTTGAGCGCCCCCGTCAGCCGCTCGCGCACCTCCGCCTCCGCCAGAAAACGGGTAAATAGTTCGTTGGCCGCCTCGGGCTGCTCGACACAGAAGGACTTGAAGCGCGAGAGGGGACCTTTGATGCCCACGACGTTGGCCACCAGCCACAAGCCGCCCTGGGCGCGCTCGCGGGCTTCTTTATCGAGCGTGTCGATGGTCTGATTGGTGAGCAAGTTGATCAGGGCGAGCCTCAGCCGGTCGGGGGTAAAGACGTTCTTCTCGATCCACTCCGCAAGGCGCACCGCCTGCGCCTCCTCGATGCGCAGCGAACCGGCCACCTGATCAAAAATTTGCTCGAAAATCTTGTTGGAGGCGGAGGAGCGGCTGAGCGCGTCGATCCACTTGGGCAGCGACTCGCTGAAGACTTCCTGAAGGATATCTCCCAGGGCGACCGCCAGCCGCGCCCGCTTGCGCCCGTCGCTGTATTCGCCCAGGGCGTAGAGCAGGGCGAAGCGCAAGCCTTCTTCGAGGCGCTCGGGGGTGAGCAGGCGCTGGGCGATGCGGTGTACCTCGTCGGGGGTGAGCAATTTGTCGGTGAGCATCTGGGCCACCTTGCGGGCGAAGCGCTCCTGGCCCTTGGGAAACAGCCCCGGCGTCAGCGGGATCTGACGGCCCAAAAAATATTTCGGTTTGTAGGGCCGGAACAGCATCTTGATCGCCAGCGTATCGGAGGTAAATCCGATCAGCGCTCCGACAATCGGCGGCAAAACGTAATGAACGATCGTGAGGGCCAACTTCCATCCTCCAGTCCCGGCAGGCTTAATAGATGTTGCCGCAACTTGCATTTTTCCATCCTAGCTTTGCTGTGATCCCCAGTGGACGGCAGATCGCTTACCGACGGCGCAGCACGTAGAGTGTGTGGTCTCCACAGCGGTTGAAAGGCCACAGACCGCCCACCGCCCGATCGACCCGTTGGCCGAAAGCAAGCAGGCGCGGCCGGGCGCGCACAAAGCCGTCCCAGTAGGTGGGGGGCACGGCAAAGCCCACCGCCGCCGTCGCCTCGAGGCGGAACCAGGGTGAAAAAGCCCGCCGCACTTGAGTAGGACTGTAGTAGCGCAAGGCCACCTCCCTGCCGCTGCCGATCGAAGCGCGCACCACCCCGGGGCGCAGGCGGCGGGTCGCCTCGGGCCAGCGCCCCCGCAGGCCGTAACCCGCCATCTCCCACCAGCAAAGGCGGCCGAACAACACCAGAGCCGCCGCCCCTCCCGGTCGCAGGCGGGCGGCGAGGGCGGCGGCAAAGGCATTTAGATCGAGCACGCAGTTGAGGGCGGCAAAGTTGGAGAAGACGCCCTCGAAAGTGTCTTCGAGGGTGCCGATCTGCTCGGCGGCCAGCACCCGCACCGCAACCGCGGGCAACTCCCGGCAGCGCCGGGCGGCCAAGGCGGCCATCGCCGGGGAAAGATCGGTGGCGAGCACCTGCACTCCAAGCCCCGCCAGGTACTCCGCATCCAGACCGGTGCCGCAGCCCAATTCCAAAATCCGACCGCCGGGTAGGAACAATCCGGCGATGCGCCTCCAAACCTGTCGGCGCTGCAGACAACCCACGGCGCTCAGCGCGTATCGTTCGTCGTACTCGGCCGAAAGACTGTCGAAGGCCGCTTCATTCGGGTCGATCTCGTGTGGTAGCCTCAGTCTGCCTTGACCTTGTTCATCCATGTCGACCCACGTACTGTGCCTCGGTGAAATGCTCCTGGACTGCCTGGCGGACCAGCCGGACCGGCCCGAAGCGCAAGTCGCTTCCTGGACATCTTATCCGGGAGGGGCACCCGCCAACGTCGCCTGCGCCCTGGCGGCCATAGGCGGCAAGAGCTGCTTTGTCGGCTGTCTGGGCGCAGATCCGGAGGGCGAAAGGTTGCTGGCCGTGCTGGAGCGTAGCGGTGTCAATACTGCCGGTGTGCAGCGTGCTCCGTGGCCGACGCGCAAAGTCTACGTCACCCGCACCGCCGCGGGCGAGCGCACCTTCGCAAGCTTCGGCGGCCATCCGCCCGATGCCTTCGCCGATACCCACCTGCAGGCCGAAAAAATAACGCCGGACCTGTTCGACGGGGCGGCGTTTTTGACCCTGGGCACGCTGATGATGGCTTTCCCCGATTCGGCCCGGGCCGTCGAGGGCGCCCTGGATCTGGCGGATGAGCGATTCGTCAAGATTTGCCTCGATGTCAACTGGCGCCCGGTCTTCTGGGAGCAACCCGAACAGGCGCCTGCGGTGGTGCGCGGCCTCATCGAGCGCTGCGACGTACTGAAGGTGAGCGAGGAGGAAGCCGAGTGGCTGGGGATGCCTTCTATAGAGGCGATTACTGCGGCTTTTGATCACCTCGAAGGGATCTTGCTCACCCGGGGCGAGAACGGCTGCCTCTGGCAGGTGGGCGAACGGCGGGGCGAACATTTGGGCTATCGGGTGCCCACCGTGGACACCACCGGGGCCGGGGACGCCTTTGTGGCCGCCCTGCTGCACCGGCTGAGCCGCGCACCGCTACGCGCCTGGGAGAGCGAAGCGGCGGCCGTGGTCGATTACGCCTGCGCCGCGGGTGCTCTGAGCACGATGATCCCCGGCGGCATCGGCAGCACCCCGGACGAAGCGGCGGTGCAGGCTTTTCTGCGCGCTCAGGCGCTCTGAGCCCCCGTGGTCGTCCTGGTCACCGGCGCTGCCGTCGTCGACATCCTGGTGAGCGCCCCGCAGGAGCTGCCCGCCCCCGGCGCCAGCCGACTCACCGACACGATTGCCCTCGCCGCCGGGGGGTGCGGTGTCAATACGGCGATTGGGCTGGCCCGGCTCGGGGTGCCGGTCGAATTTGCCGCCCACCTGGGAGCCGACGGCGCCGGGGAGTGGATTAAAGCCGAATTGAGCAGGGCCGGGGTGGGCCTCGCCCACTTTCGGCAGTCGGCGGAGGTTGCCACCAAAAGTGCGGTCGTGCTGTTGTCCGCTGCCGGCGAGCGCTCGTTTTTGCGCACCAGGGGCGGCGGCAACGCCATCGCCCGGGCGGATCTGGAACATTTGGACTGGTCGGGGATAGGCCACCTGCACATCGGCGGCTGCTACTCGCTGCGGCGGCTTCTGGGTGAAGATCTGGCCGCCGTCTTGCGCTCGGCGCGGCGGGCCGGGGTAGTCACCTGCCTGGATACCGTCTGGAGCAGCGACGGGAACTGGGAAGCGCTGCTGCCCGCCCTCGGGCAAATCGATCACCTGCTGCCGAGCTTGGCGGAGGCCCGGGCGATCACGGGCGAATCGACGCCCCAGGCGATGGCCCGCTGGTTGATAGCGCACGGCAGCACCCGCGTGATTATCAAGCTGGGCGAGCGGGGCGCCTACGCCTGCGGCCCGGACATCGATGCGGTGGTGCCGGCCCTGCCGGTCCCCGGCGGCCGGGTGATCGACACCACTGGAGCCGGGGACGCTTTTTGCGCCGGCTATCTGGCTGCGCTGGCGGAGGGGCTTACCGCCCCCCGGGCGGTGCGCTGGGCCAACGCCTGGGGGGCAGTTGCCGTGAGCGGCCTGGGAGCCACCGCGGCGCTTCGAGATCGCTCCCAGTTGGAAGCGCTGGTCGTCCCTACGGAGTGACCACGAAGCGGCCGGGGGTGAGGACAGCGCGGCCGCCGGTGCGCACCGCGATCCGGCCGGATCGCGCTCCCGCAGGTACCGTGACCGTCAGTTGGGTGCCGTCGCCGTTGACCGCCACCGCGGACGCTTCGACCCCGCCCCGGAAGCGCACCGTCGTACCGCCCGCGACGAAGCCCGTGCCCGCAATCGTGATCTGGGTGCCCACCGGACCGCTGGTGGGACTGACGCCCGTGACCGAAAGCGGTGCGAGCACCAGATCGAGGCGGGCCAGGGGCGGGTCGTGATCGCTCAGTGCATCGGCGAATTCCGAATCGAGGTGGACGATGTCGATCTCCGCCCCCGCCGCCAGACTGCCGCTCAACAAGATGTGGTCGAGCACCTGGGAGTTGCCCTGGAAGTTGAAGGTGTAGGCGTCGGCGGGGCTGACCGCGTCGATCAAGTTGGAGAGGATACCGCCCTGCTGGAGGGTGGCCAGGGGCGGCGAGAACTGGAAGTCGTTGAGATCGCCCAGGACGATGACGCTCGCCTTGGCATCGAGAGCGAGCAACGACTGGACGAAGCTATTGACTGCCGTGGCCTGGCCGAGGCGCTGGGGCTCGGAGTTGAGCACCGGCGGCTGGGCGGCGCCAAATAGCGGCGTGTCGCCGCCTTTGGAGTTGAAGTGGTTGCCCACCACAAAGAGCTTGCGGCCGTTAAAGAGAAATTCGCCCACCAAGGGCTTGCGGCTGTCGTCAAAAGCCGGGTTGGCCGGGTCGATGCGGCCGGGGCTGAAGGTGAGTTCCAGACCCGAAGGACCGTCTACGGCACCGACGGCTGTCGTGGAAAGATCCGTACCGTCCGGGGCAGGCCGGTCGATAAAGCTGACCCGGGCCGGGTTGAACAGGAAGACGACACGGATATTGCCGCCCGGCTCGCCGCCGTCCTGGTTGTTGACGGGGTTGATGAAGCGGAAGTTGTAGGCGGGACCGCCCACGCCCGCGATCGCCGCCGCCAGATCCGCGAGGGTGGTGGTCGAATCGACCGTGCCGTCGTCGGTGGGGCCGTTATTGTCCTGGACCTCCTGCAATACCAGGATGTCCGGGGATTTGAGGTTGCCGGTGACCGCGGCGGCAAGACCGGCGATGCGTTCGGTGTCGCCGGGATCCAGGTTCTCGACGTTAAAGCTGGCAATTGTCAACTGGCTGCCGCCTGCCGCCAGGGTGGTCTGCTCGGGAGTGAGCCCTGCACTGGCCGTTCCGGGCAGGGTCTCGGTCACCAGCAGCTTGAAGTTGCCGAAGCTGTAGTCGAGCACGCCCACCACCGGGCCGCTGAAGCTGTCGCCGACGTTGAGCTTGGGCAGAATCTGGCCGGGGCGGGCGATCGCATCGCCCAGGAAGATCCGCTCCGGGTTGAAGTCGCCGGGGCGGATGACGATGCCGCCGCGGGTGGTGCGCAACGCAGCGCCTGCACCGCCATCGGCCAGGACGATAATTTCGCTGTTTTCGTCGGACTCACCTTCGTTAAAAGTCAGCGTCGGGCTGGTGGCCACAGCACCGTTGACCTGCACACGCATCGCTTCGAAGCTCTCGTAAAAATCGATGCCGTCGCCGGCCGGGTCGAAGCTCGTCAGTCCGTCGTCGTCGATCACCTGGGTCGGAGGCACCCGGCCGCCCACACCGATCACCATCGGCGCCGGCAGGGGGTTGCCGGAGGAGATGACCGTAATCGCCGGGCTGGTGATCTCTGTGATCGACAGATTGCCAGTGCTTGCCCCGCCGGGAATAAATTCGGTGACTGTGCCGCTTACCGTCAGCGAGTCGCCCACCGCCACGGTGGGAGCGGAACTGGTGAAGACGAAGATCGCTTCGGAGGTGCCCTCGTCGCTGTCGGGAGCCGGATCTTGCAGGTAGAAGCCGTTGGAGCGCTTCGCCGTCACAATCCCCGGCACATTGGAGACAAATTGGCCGTTCTTGGGCGAAATCTGTGCCTTGCCCTGGATCTCGCGGATGGGCGTGACGCTCACCGGCTCGTCGTCGGTGACGGTGAGCCCGGTGGTGCCGGTGGCAAAGCCCGGGGCGGCAGCGGTAATCGTCACCGCCTGGGAGCCGTCGCTTATCGCATCGTCCACGGCATCGACGGCAAAGGCAGCGGAACTGGCCCCCGCCGCAATCGTGACGGTAGCCGGCACGACCGCCTCCGAGCCGTCGGAGCTGCTGAGATTGACGCTCACTGCCGCTTCGGCGCTGCCGGAGCGGGTAACGGTACCGGTAGCGGCAGCGGCCCCGGCCGCCTCCGAGAAACTAGCCGGGCTCACCGCCACGCTCAAAGTCGGCAGCGGACCGCCCCCGAAGCCCTGGCTGCCGTTAATCTGACCGAACGAATCGTCGGCGGGTGCCGCCCAGGCAAAATCTTGATAGACCGTACCGCTGCCGGTGAGTTGCAGCGAGAGGCCCAGGGGCTCCGAACCGGTCTCGGCCACCCCGATATCCGTCGAAGTCAGACCGCTTGCCGGGCCGTCGGTGGCGGCGAAGCTGCCTTCGTAGCTCAAAAACTGGACCACCGTGCCGCCGGGAGAGACCAGGGCGATGCCGTCGGGCGAACCGTTCTGGATACCGTTGCTCGGATAGGAGACCGCCACCGTCCCAAAGCCGTTTTGTTGGTCGGCGATCGTACCGCCAAGCGCGGTGGTCGTATAGACGGCGCCGCCGCTGCCGTTGTAGAGCACGATCGACCAGCCGCTGAGGTCGGTACCGGCGGGTCCGGCGATCTCGACCGCCTCACCCGCGTCGGTGCCGGTGTTGTCGTAGTGAATTTCGTTGATAAATACCGTCGCCGGGTTCTGGGTAAAAGCCCGGGCCATCGACAGGGAGCCCAACAGCAGACTGCCTGCAAGCAGGCCGGCGGCGGCGATCCGCGCCGGGGTGGGGAAGTCTTGACGACGAATCACAGCGTCTCTCCAAAGCAGGCCCCGCATTACCCGGGGCAAGACCACCCAGAACGGTACCGCCCCTGCCTGCGCTTTGCGTGTATTGCTCCAAACACGGACCCTGCGTGCCGCCTCCAAGTGCACTTGTAAAGTAAGTAACCGAATTTAGATTTCGTTTTGTTAAGATACAGGCAGTAGTTACTCCAGAAGGTAGATGACGTTCTTCAACTTCTCCGAGCCGGTCCTCCGTCGCAAGCAGCATGAACTTGACGTTCAGGATCAGCGGGGGCTTTTGAAGATCCGCTGGCAGATCGGCCGCCGGGCGCTGATCAGCACTGTGTTTACCCGCCTCGACCAGGTGTTTTGGGGGTGGGGGCTGGTCTGCGCGCTCATCTTCGCCACTGCGCAGTTCGTACCCATCGACTGGAACGTGCAGGCGGTGGGATGGACGTTGTTGAGCCTGGCCGCCACCACCTGGATGGGGGTGTGCACGTGGTTTTGGGCCAAAGTCGAACGGGCCACCTCCCTGGTGCTGGGTTGGGGTGGCTTGATGCTGTTCGGCTTGGTGCTCACCGACTTCAGCATCGCCGTGGGTTGGGCGGAGGTGATGGTGCACCTCGGGGTGCTGTGGCTGGTGCTCAGCGCCGTCGGCTACGGGATGAGCGGATTTGCGCTGCGCTCTCGAGCCCTGCTGATGGCAGGAGCGGTTCATTTGGCTGCCGCCGCCGCGGCCCTGCTGTTGGCAGAGTGGCAGTTTCTGATTGCCGGGGGAGTCCTGTCGGGTTGTCTTGCCCTGCTCGGCTCCGCCCAGTGGGACATGCGGCTACCCATCGATTACGAACTGCCCCAGGAGGCGCTCGCCCTCAACCGCACCCAGCACGAGCGGCGGTTGGCAGGTAGCGGCGCAAGCCGCTAGGTACCGCGCCTGCGTGCGCTCAAGGTGCCGAGACCGGGCGGCACTCCGAAAGGCATACGACGATGGTCGTATCGACAGAAATCTGCCTGGGTCTATTCTGGATATGGACCTCTCTGGTGTCGAACCATGGACTACAAAGGCTGGGAGATTCTCATTCGAGAGGAGTGGAATGGTATAGCAGTTGATTGCATCGATCCCAACGGCCGGGTCCACCCGAGCTGCTTCTGTTTCGCAAACGAAGAGGCGGCCGTGGATCACGCCCGCGACTGCATCGACTCGAAAGTCCGGGTAGTGGCTGAAGCGATCGCTTCCTGAGCCAAGCCTGCGGACCTACCGATCGCCCACCGTTCCCACCCGCAAAGTGAGCGGGATCAGACGGCCGACCATATAGGTGGTGACGGCCAGCCACAACAATGGCTCCGACTGCTGCTGCCAGGCAAGCGCGGCGAGGGGCACAAAGCCCACGGCGGCTCCGATGGCCGAGGTGCGCAGGATTTTGCTTTCGGTGAGGCCCAGAAAGTAGCCGTCCAGCATCCAGGTGAGCGAACCGACCGCGAGCACCGGCAACAGCCAGATGGCATGGCGGGCAAGCCGTTCGATCAGCTCCGCGCGGTCGGTGAGCAGGCCGAACAGCGGCCCGGGAAAGGCAATGAACACCAGGGCAAAAGCTACGCCCAAAGTAAAGCTTACCGCGCCTGCCAGATAGAGCAGTGAGCGCAGTTGCCGGAAGTTGCCCCCACCTTTGAAGTAGCCCGCCAGGCTCTCGGTGGCAAAGGCCACCCCGTCGATAAAATAGGCGGCGAGCGACACCACCTGCATCAGCACGGCATTGGCGGCGAGTACATCGGTTCCCATCGCCGCGCCCAGGTTGGTGAAAGTTCCGAGGATCGTCACCAGCACGAACGTGCGCACCACCAGATCGCGGTTGAGCGAAAAGATGGCCTGCAGCTCGACCAGATCAAAAATCCGGTGCGCCACCTTGGCTACTGCCCCCGGTCGGACTTCGACGGCCACGAAGGCCAGGCCCGCCGCCAGGGCGAGGTACTGGCTTATGGCGGTGGCGGCTCCGGCCCCGGCGCTCTGCCAGCCCCATTGCACGATAAACAAATAATCGAGCGCGACGTTCGCAAAGGCGGTAATCGCCGTGAGCACCAGCACCCGGCCGCTCTGTTCGCGCCCCAGAAACCAGCCGACCAGCACAAAGTTGATGAGGGTTGCGGGTGCGCCCCAGATGAGCGCGTCGTAGAAGCGATAGGCAGCCTCTTTAACGTCCGGAGCGGCGCTCAGGAGAGCAAAACCCACCGTGCGCAGGGGGGCCTGCAACAGCACGATGGCGATCCCCAAAGCGAGCGCCAGCAGCCAGTGCCGCACCGCCACCAGCAACACCCGGTCGTGGTCGCCCTGCCCGGCCGCCTGGGCGGTGAGCCCCGTGGTGCCCATGCGCAAAAAGCCGAAGGTCCAGTAGATGTAGTTGAACAGCACCGTGGCCAGGGCCACCCCCGCCAGGGAACTCACCTGCGGGAGGTGCCCCAGAAAAGCCGTGCTGATCAGCCCCGCCAGGGGCACCATCAGGTTGGAGAGGACATTGACGACGGACAACCGCCAGAAGCGGCCGACCAGCGGCGGGGCGGCAGGAACGGGTTGGGTGCTCACACAAAGCGATAGGTAAATTGCGAGATGAGATCGATGCGCCCCTTGCGCAGCACCGCCGGGTCGAGGCGCTCGGTGGTGTTGCAGGTGAGGATGACCACCAGCTTCTGCTGGGCGTGCAGACCCGACTCGTCGATGACACTCCTGTAGAGCGTGCCGTCGAGCAAACCCAGGATGTGTTCGGTCTTGCCGCTGGCCTGGGCGACTTCGCTCGCACGGTTCTGGGCGAGGTTGTCCGCTTCGTTGACAATCAGGCAGACGCGCTCCAGATAGGCGGGCGGAGCGAAGTTTTCGACCGCGTCGTGATCGAGGATAAACGTCACAAACCCGAGCGGCTGCAGAATTTCTTTGGACACCGCCTGCGCCCAGGCGGTTTTGCCGGTCCCGGGTTCGCCGTGCACCAGCACCGCCAGATGATCCCCGTCCAACACCGCCTGCTGCACCGCGTCGGTAAACGCCTGTACCTCCTGCGGAAACGAGCGGATCGCATAGGGGCTGGCCAGCTGGCCGATGCGGCTCTGATAACCGCTCAGCATCACCGCCAGGTTGTAGGCGGTCTTGTTGATCAGCGGCAAAAGCTCGATGGCGATGAGGCTGTACTGCTGCTTGCCCTGCTGCTGCGAGAGGCAAATTTTGAGCCACACCTGGTGCGCGCTCCAGTAGGCAAACAGCGTCCCCGGCACCAACATCCGGTCCCAGTCGACAAATTGCTCTACCGGAAACTCGAAGTGGCGATCGAGATAGTACTGGGTGATCGAATCGGGGCGGCCCAGCAAAGCGAGAATGCGCAGAATAACCGTCTCCTGCAGCCGATTGAGCACATAGTCGATCGGAATGCTATCGCGGCCCACCGCCTGCACCACCGGCCGATCGATGCTCAGAGTGTCTTTGAAGCGGTAGTCGGGCGCGGCGGGCTCCGGCGTGATGTAGTCCCAATATTCGTCCAATTCGTACTGCATGTTCTCGGAGAACGCATTCAGCAGGTTAGCCCACCAGGGATGCTCGCGGCGGCTGAGGGCATCGGCCAGATCGCTTGCGATATCGAGGGTCTTCTGGCTGAGCTTCCAGGTATCGCGCAGGGCCAGATGCCCCAGGTACTCCCAGTCCAGCGAGCGGCCCAGTGGACGCCAGCCGGCCCCGAGCAAACCCTTCGCCAGCGGGTTGTTCGCGTTACTGCTCACTCGGGCGAGGTTCCGAAAGAAGACATTCTGCTCATACTACGAATATGTTACAAGCTTGTCAACTCTATCGTCCACCCGCAGGAGCGACCGCGGCGGGAACCGCGTTCGGTATAATTTCTTCTTGAAGAAGCGGACATACACCACAGGATTTTTTTCCATGGCCGATATTAGGTTCCGTCCGTTGTGGCCCGGCCTCGTGGCCGGCGCGCTGCTGGTCACCGGTGCCGCCGGGCTTGCCGTCTATCGCCCGGCGGCGGTGGGCGCCGAGCAGGTGGCAACCGCCGCCATCGAGCAACAGATCCGCTCAGCGATGGCAAACCCCGTACGCACCGAGCAGCAGCGCGCCCGCGACGCCTATCGCCATCCCCTGGAGACACTCACGTTTTTTGGGCTGCGCCCGGAGATGACCGTGGTCGAATTGTGGCCCGGCGGCGGCTGGTACACGACGCTCCTCGCCCCGGTGGTCGCCGAGCGCGGCAAGCTGGTGGTGAGCACCTTCGATGCCAACGGCCCCAAAGAGTCGGGCATGACCCGCGGCGCCCGTGCCCTCAACGAAAGACTCGCCTCCGACCCCAAGACCTACGGCAAAGTGCAGACAGTCCTCATCGCTCCCCCCGACAGCCTCACCCTCGGCCCCGACAACTCGGCGGACCTGGTGCTCACCTTCCGCAACATCCACAACTGGGCGGCGGCGGGCTACGAGGATAAAGTCTACGCTGCCGCCTTCAAAGTGCTCAAAAAAGGCGGCACCTTCGGCGTCGAGGAGCACCGTGCCCGGCCGGGGGTGAGCGTCGCTGAAAGCATCAAGACCGGCTATATGCCCGAAGACTATGTGATCAAAAAGATCGAAGCCGCCGGTTTCAAGCTGACCTCCAAGTCCGAGATCAATGCCAACCCCAGGGACACCCGCGACCACGTCGGCGGCGTCTGGACCTTGCCGCCCACCCTCAGCCAGGGCGAGAAGGACCGCGAAAAATACCTGGCCATCGGGGAGAGCGACCGGATGACCCTCAAGTTCACCAAGCCTTGAGTGTGTTTGCATCAGTTCTTATGAGTCGGGAATTGTTACATTTTCTGACGCGTTCCAGGCAGGTCATTGGACGTTTCGCGCGCGGGAGTCGTGGGACTCCCGCGCGTTTGACTGGGCCAGGATGTAGATCCGGCGGGGGTTGAGCGGAGTTGCTCGTCTAGGTGTACGCTGGATGGGCCTTGAGAAGCCAGTTCAAATAGTGTCCACTTTTTGTTCACTGGTTGGAGAGGACCGGGATTATCGCTAGCAGCGCCTGCCGGGCGCCTGTTAGCCTGGCTATGGTGGCAACGAGTGGGAGAAGACCAGAATGGCGACATCCCAGCTGAACGCTGAGTTCAAATGGCCGGCGCTGTGGCGCTGGTTGCTTGTGGGCGTTGGTGTGGTCGGGGTAGCGGTGGCGATCTTTACGTTTGCCATTCCCCGACCCGATCCGGCAGCCAAGTTCGAGAAATTTTTGACCGCCGCGGAGCGCATCAGCACCGACGTGCGCATCACCTCCGCGGGCCAGGTGGCTCCCAACCGCAAGGTCAACGTCGGCCCCAAGGAGGCGGGCTTGTTGACGAAGCTCTACGTCGATCAAGGCGACGCGGTCCGCGAGGGACAAGTGCTCGCCCAGATGGATGCCAGTCGAATCGTCAGCGAAGTGGCGGCGGCCAAAGCGGCGCGCGATCTGGCCGCGGCGCAGTACCAGGAGGCGCGCAACGGTTTTCGGCCCCAGGAGATCGACCAGGTGCGCGCGGATCTGCGCGCCGCCCAGGCCAACGTCGACATCGCCGGCAACAACCTGGTGCGCGAGGAGCGGCTTTTCACCGAGCGGGCGATCGCCGAGACCCAGGTGATCAACCGCCGCCTGGAATTCTCCCGCGCCCAGGACGCCCTCAAGGCGGCCCAGGAAAAATTCAGTCTCTACAAAGCCGGCACCCGCAACGAACAGGTGCTCGCAGCCAAGGCCCGGCTCGACCAGGCCGAGGCGACCTACCGCAACAACCGGACGCGCCTCGCGGATCTGACCATCCGCGCACCCTTCTCGGGTATCATCTCCCAGCGCTATGCCCAGCCGGGGGCGTTCGTCTCGCCAACGGTCAACACCTCGGGCGATTCGGCCAACTCCAGTTCGATCTTGCTGCTGATTGATCGGCTGGAGGTGCTCGCCACCGTGGCCGAGTCGGACATCGCCCGCATCAAGGTGGGCCAGCCGGTGCAAATCACCACCTCGGCCTACCCGGGCACCGTCTTCAAGGGCACCGTGCGGCTGGTGGCCCCCGAGGCGGTCACCGAAAGCGGCATCACCCAGTTTCAGGTGCGCGTGCGCCTGGATGACGAAGCGGCCCGCACCCTCAAGTCGCGCCTGAATGTGACGGTCAACTTCGTCGCGGGCCGGGTGAACGGCGTGCTGGTGGTGCCGACGACGGCACTGATCACCCGCGACGGCAAAACCGGTGTGCTGGTCCCCGACGCCAAAAAAGGCCCGACCTACCGCGAGGTGGGTACCGGTGTGAGCCTGGGGGACAAAACCCAGATCCTGAGCGGCCTGAGCGATGGCGAGAAACTCTTTGCCAAGTTGCCTCCCGATGTCAACATCGAGGAAGTCCTGGGCAAGAGCAACGACTTTAGATAAGCTCTCCCGCACTACTCGGAGATCCGGCCTTGGACTGGTACGAGAATCTCAAACTGGCCGCCGCGACCCTCTGGGCCAGCCGACTGCGGACCATTCTGACGATGGTGGGCCTGATTATCGGCGTCGGGGCGGTGATCCTGGTGATCGCCCTCGGGGTGGGGGCTCAGAACTTCGTCAAAGATCAGTTTCGAGGACTGGGTACCAATGTCGTGGGGGTCTACGACGGTGGTCCGCGCACTAAGGGCCGTCGCCCCCTCACCCTCGCCGATGTCGAGGCGGTGCGCACCCAGGCGCCCGCGGTGGAAGCGGTGGCGCCACTGGCTCTGGGCAACGCCTCGGTCTCCTGGGGATCGCGCAAGTCCCAGGCGCAGTTGACCGGAGTACCCCCCAATCTAGAGCGCGTTACGCGCCTCGGTTACTCTAAAGGCCGCTTCTTCAGCCTGGGTGAGGTCGAAAGCCGTGCCCGGGTGGCCATCCTAGGCGAGACCCTCGCCAAGAAGCTCTTTAGCTTTGAAGATCCGATCGGCAAGACGATCGTCGTCAACAATCGCCAGCTCACCGTCGTGGGCGTCACCCGCCCGAGTTTCGGCGGCTGGATCGATGTGGATCGCGGGGTGCTGGTGCCGTTACCCCTGGCGCTGGAGAGTCTGATTGCAAGCGATTCGCCCTTCGGTAAAAAAGTGGGCGGCTTTCTGGCGGCGACCAAGGCCGACTCGACCATCGACCAAGTCACCTTCGAGCTCAAAAACCTGCTCCGCTTGCGCCACAACGTCACCGACAAAGACGATTTTTTGATCGGCAACATCCAGGAGACGCTCGATCTGTTCAACAACATCGCCCTCGGGGTGACGGTGGTGCTGGGGCTCACGGCGGCCATCTCGCTGGTGGTGAGCGGCATCGGGATTATGAACATCATGCTCGTTTCGGTGACCGAGCGCACCCGCGAGATTGGCCTCAGAAAAGCCCTCGGCGCCAGCGAAGAAGTGATCCTCGCCCAGTTTGTCACCGAGGCGGTGCTGCTTTCGGTGCTGGGCGGTCTTCTCGGCATGGCCTGGGGTCTGGCGGCGGCGGTGGCCGTCGGCCAGTTCTCGCCTTTTAAGCCCGAGATCACCCCCTGGTCGGTGGTGCTTGCTCTCGGGGTCTCGGTGGCGACGGGCTTGTTTTTTGGAGTCTTCCCGGCCCGCCGCGCTGCCCGGCTCGACCCGATCGTCGCTTTGAGAAGCGAATAGCGACCCACAAGGAGTTTGCCGATGTCGTGGCTTGAGAATCTGAAAATCGCGGCGGTGGCTCTGTGGGCCAACTGGTTGCGCTCGGTGCTCACGATGCTGGGGCTGATCATCGGCGTTGGTTCGGTGGTGCTCATCGTGGCCATTGGCGTGGGCACCCAAAAATTCGTCAAAGACCAGTTTCGCAGCTTCGGCACCAACGTGGTGGTGGTGGGCGAGGACCGGCCGCCCGACGGCCTCACCCAGAATACCGACCGCCGCATCAGGCCCCTCACAATCGAGGATATGGAGGCTTTGCGTACCCAGATTGGCGCCATCAGCCGGGCATCGGGCATCTTGTCTGAGAACGGGCGCGTCGTCTGGAACAACAAAGACGCCGACGGCCGCATCTACGGCATGGAGCCCGAACTGGCGCGCATCCTCAACTGGTCGGTACGCAAGGGACGATTTTTTACCGATAAAGAGGTACAGCAGCGCGCCCGGGTGGCGGTCCTGGGCGAGGAGATTGCCGATGAGCTGTTTGGCACCGAGCAGCCGGTGGGCAAGCAAATCCTGGTCAACGGCCGCACGATGACGGTAATTGGCGTGCTGGAAAAGCGCTCGGGTGCTTTTAGGGGCTATCTGCAATTTCTGGAGCGCGGCGCCATCATGCCCTTCACGGTGGTGCAGGAGTCGCTCATCAGCAATGTTACGCCCTTCGGGCGGCGGGTAAGGATTATTTTTCTGGAGACCAAACCGGCCGAAACTATTGAGGCTGTGACCTTTCAGGTGACCAATCTGTTGCGCGCCCGCCACCAGATCACCGCCGAGGACGACTTTTTTGTCGGCAACGCCCAGGAAATTCTCAACGTGTTCAATGCCATTGCCGCCGGGCTCACGGTCATGCTGGGGCTGATTGCTGCGATTGCCCTGCTGGTGGGCGGCATCAACATCATGAACATCATGCTCGTTTCGGTGACCGAGCGCACCCGCGAGATTGGCCTCAGAAAAGCCCTCGGCGCCAGCGAAGGCGTGATCCTCGCCCAGTTTGTGATCGAAGCGGTGCTCATCTCGGTGTTAGGCGGCCTGATCGGTCTGGGTCTCGGTTGGGGCGCCGCCGCCCTGGTGGGCGCGCTGAGCCCCATCAAGCCCGAGGTGACACCCATGGCGGTCTTTTTGGCCGTGGGTGTGGCCACTGGCATCGGTCTATTTTTTGGAGTCTTCCCGGCCCGCCGGGCTGCCCGGCTCGACCCGATCGTCGCCCTTCGCACGGAGTAACCCGCATGCTTATCCGCCTCGAAAACATCCGCAAGTCCTACAAATTGGGCAACAACGAGGTGCCCGTGCTGCGGGGCATCGACCTCGACATCGACCGCGGCGAGTACGTGGCGATCATGGGTCCGTCCGGCTCGGGCAAATCGACGTTGATGAACATCATCGGCTGCCTGGACCGGCCTACCTCCGGCAACTATTTTCTAAACGGCAGCAACGTCGCCACCCTCGATCGCAAGGCCCTCGCCCAGATCCGCAACCGCGAAATCGGCTTTGTGTTTCAACAGTTCAATTTGATGGCCCGCTCCGACGCTCTTGAAAACGTGATGCTGCCGGCTCTTTATGCCGGGACGCCCGCGAAGGAGCGCAAAGTGCGCGCGACGGAACTGCTGGAGCGCGTTGGTATCGGCGCCCAGATCCACCAGCGGCCCAATCAGCTTTCCGGCGGCCAACAGCAGCGCGTCGCCGTCGCCCGCGCCCTGATGAACAGACCCAGCATTCTGCTGGCGGACGAACCGACCGGCGCCCTCGACACGCGCACCGGCGAGGAGGTGCTGGCGCTATTCGAAGAGCTGAACGCCGAGGGGATCACCGTGCTGGTGATCACCCACGATCAAGAAGTGGGCGACCGCGCCCGCCGTATGGTGCGTCTGCGCGACGGTCAACTGGAGAGCGAGGCGAGCCAGGTGATGAGCGCTCAGTAACCCACCTCGACCGCCGCGTTGACGATGATCACCAGATCCTCGCTGTCGCCGTGCTCCGTCAGCACGATACCGCTGGTGCAGAGCATGCCGCCCGGGGTAATTTCCACCGAGACCTGGCCGTAGGGAAAGACCTGCTTGACCCGTTCGACATCGACCCGCTCCGCCGCCACGGGCACGGCAAGTTTGACGTGCACCTGCATGCGGCCGAGATCCCCGTCCGGCAGCACCAAGCGCATCCCAGGGAGCGAACTGCGGCCAATGGCGTCGCGGGCCGCGCGCACCGCCGCGACCGTCGCGTCCTGGCCGTGCAGGTCGAGACCCATGCCGTATTCGATAAACATCACGTGCATCGCTTAACCAGGAAATAAAGGGGCATTAACGGTCGGCCTCTACAATCGGCTCGCCTTGTATTCTCGCGAATCGCAAGAGGATTGAACAGATGCGCAACTCCCGGCCTCCTCTAGAAAGCTTTGCCCGCAAGTCTTTGAACCGTCGCCAGTTTCTGGCGGTTTCGGGCACCCTCGCCGGTGCATTCGCCCTGGCCCTCGCAAGCGGCGAGGACGCCCGCTCCGCCCCCAGCCTGGGGGCTACCCCCTTCACCCTCGGGGTAGCTTCCGGCGATCCGCTGCCCACCAGCATCGTGCTCTGGACGCGGCTGGCCCCCGATCCGCTGGTGGCCGACGGCGGCATGCCGGCCCGCCGGGTGAGCGTCGAGTGGTTCGTGGCCACCGACGCCGGGATGCGCCGCATCGTCCGGCGCGGCACGGCCCTCGCTTCGCCCGAGTTGGTCCACTCGGTGCACGTGGAAGTTTTTGGTCTGGAACCCAGTCGGGAGTACTATTATCAGTTCCGCTACCGCAGCGAATACAGCCCCATCGGCCGCACCAAAACGGCTCCGGCCGCGGGTTCGCCCCTCAACAGCCTCGCCTTCGCCATCGCCACCTGCCAGAAGTGGGATGACGGCTTCTATTCGCCCTACCGGCGCATGGTCGAAGAAGATCTCGACCTGGTGGTGCACCTGGGCGATTATACCTACGAGTACGGCATCGCCTCCGGCGGGGTGCGGGGCGCGACTCTGCCCGACACCTTCGCTCCCGAGACGGTCACCCTCGATCGCTACCGCCTCCAGCACGCTCTCTACAAGACCGACCCGGACCTACAGGCGGCCCACGCCCGCTTCCCCTGGGTGGTCACCTGGGACGATCACGAAGTCGAAAACGACTACACCGACGCCATCTCCGAAAATTTCGAGCCGGTGGAGACGTTCTTGGCGCGCCGGGCCGCTGCCTACAAGGCTTACTACGAACACCTGCCCCTGCGCCGTCTTTCGATTCCCGACGGACCGAACCTGCGCCTTTACCGCCGCCTCGCCTTCGGGGATCTGGCCGAATTTAATGTGCTCGATACCCGCCAGTACCGAAGCGACCAGCCCTGCGGCGACGGCGAATCGGACCGCTGCGAGGCGGCCCTGGACCCCACCAAGACGATGGCCGGCTTCGATCAGGAGCGCTGGCTGCGCCAGGGGCTCGAAGGCTCCGGGGCGCTCTGGAATGTACTTGCCCAGCAGGTGCTGATGGCCGAACTCAACCACGACCTGGAGGGTGGCACTCGCTACTGGAACGACGGCTGGGACGGCTATCCGGTGGCCCGCCAGCGCCTGCTGCGCCACATCGCCACCCAGCGCATCGCCAACCCGGTGGTGATCACCGGCGACTGGCACTCGACTTTTGTCAGCGATCTGAAGCTCGACTTTAAGAACCCCGATTCTCTGGTGGTCGCTGCTGAATTTGTCACTCCGTCGATCACTACCAACGGCGACGCCATCGTCTATGGACCCTACTACGGCCCGATGATCCCACAGAACCCCCACATCAAGTTCTTCGACGGCGACCGCCGCGGCTACATCCGCTGCCACCTCGACCGCGAGCGCTGGCTGGCGGACATCCGCTACGTTGAGTCGGTGAGCACCCCGGATTCGCCCATCGAGACGTTCGCCTCGTTCGTCATCGAAAACGGCCAACCAGGCGTCCAACCCGCCTAGCCGTCGGCTCGGAGTCCTCCCATCCGCGTTGAGGGGTGTCAGGTGTCAGGGGATATCCCTTGGCACCCGATGCCGAACCCGTGTGGATGTCTACGGCAGCCGCCACCCAAAATCTGTCCATCAAGCCGCGCGCTGCCCCCACTTGCAAACTCTCGTGCACCGCCTATCCCTGTTCCGGGGGGGTGTCGGGGGGGCGGCGCGCCCCCCGACGCGGGGAGGTTGGAGAGCGCGAGAGGGGAACCCGAAGGGGGTTCCGCCTCTCGCTCCCACAGATCGTCGTGCAAAACGAACCCACCCGCCCTCGGGCAAAGCCAAAAAACCAAAAAGCCCCCACAAAGGCCGCCACGCCGACCGTTCCCCTTCCCTTCAGATTCGATAAGACACCTTCCCCCGGCCAGACTGTTCAAACGGAATGGATTCTATGCGAGCAGCAACTTCAGCTTTCGTGTGGGACAAAGCCAAGCTCGTTGAACAGCTCCGCAAGCACACTGCGGTTCTGCCAACCGCAGGTGATGTTCAAGTCCAGGGAACCTTGCTCATTGCGTACCCAAAGCAAGCGAATCGAGCGGTCCACCAAAAATTCCACCGGTGTGCGACGCTCCACGGCAAGCTCCGCTCTGACTGGAGCTTCCAGGTATGGCACCGTTCTGTGTGTCCCGAGCAGCGAAAAACCCATGGCTTGAAAACGTTGCGCCAGAAGATGGGTGTCTGTATATCCGGTTCGAAACCAGGTGTCGTAATTGGCCGCAAGCAATCTTTGCGGTCGATTGTCGCGGGGCTTTATCAGACCGACGAGCCAATAGCGCTTAAAAATTCCGTTGATTAGCTCGGTCTGATTGTATTTGATCGCTATTCCCCACAGATCGGCGATCAAATCGTAGCTGCCGTTCTCGTTTGGCAGAAATCCCAGGTCGTAGTTGCCGTTCAAGGCACAGACCACTTCAGCGTGGGTGCGCTGGCCTGCGTATCCGCGCACATAGGCATACTCGCCGGTCAGCACTTCAAAGCCCATATCCCGGCAAGTTCTGGCAATAAGCTTCCCGTCGGCAAGCTTTGTGCTGAGCGTGCTGAAGTGACCCACCGCAGTTGCTGCCCCATGGAGACGGGTTTCTTTGTTGTAGCACCTGCCCAGCCGGGTGCATGAAAGGCGCCAATGCCCACCAACTCACCGCGCCCGCCTCCAACCAGACGGGAATCGCGACCAATGCATTCTTGCGGCCAAGCGTGCGCGGTGGCACGGCCTGCTCCCCCGTCCGCTACGGTTCGCTTTTTTGCACGTTGCGGGCAACCGGACCGGATGGACCCTGGGCAAGCTCGAAGTGCACGGCGGTGCTGGGGGCGATAGTCCGGTAGCCCTCGCCCGGAATGGCGGTGAAAAGCAGGAAGACTTCTTCGCCTGTGTCGTCCCTGGCGATGGCGCCGTAGCCGGCCTGCAGGTCGAACCAGCGCACCACGCCCGAGACGACGGGCAGACCGTTCGCTCCTATTTATAAGCCGCTGGGACTCAGACTCTTCGTTTTTCCTGTTTAAATACGAACGTTCGTGCTATTTTAAGTTTGTGGACGTGCACAGCCCGGACATTGCTCCTTCAGCGATTGAGACCGCTTCTATGCAAACGCAAAAACCGCTCATCGACGCTCCCGAAGTGCCACAAGCTCCCGCTCCAAAACGACAGCCATCGCGGCGCAAAGCCATCTGGCTTGTCGGGATACCGCTGACCCTGCTGGCAATCGGAGGCGCAATCGGCATTCGACAATCCCTCCAGCCCGAGCCAGCCCCGGCGATTCGCCCACAGGTGCCTACTCCCCCGCAAGCGGTGACTTCCCTGGGCAGGCTGGAACCTGAAGGGGAGGTGATTTCCCTCTCGGCGCCGACCTTTCTGGAGGGGGCGCGCGTAGCGCAGGTGCGGGTTGAGGAGGGGCAGCCGGTGCGCCGGGGCCAGGTGGTGGCCGTGCTCGACCGGCGCGATCGGCTCGCGGCGGCCCTTGCCCAGGCCTCCCGGCAGGTGGAAGTGGCCGAGACCCGCCTTGCCCAGGTGCAGGCCGGGGCCAAAGCGGGAGATCTGGGCGCGCAGCGCTCGGCGATCGCCCGGTTGGCAGCAGAAATGCGCATCGCCCAAAGGGAATTGCAGCGCTTCGAGGCGCTCTACGACACCGGGGCGATTTCCGCTTCGCAGCTCGACGACAAACGCCTGGTGGTCGAGACCCTGAACGGGCAACTGCAGCAGGCCCGCTCGGCCCTGGTTGCCATCGCCGAGGTGCGCCCGACGGATCTGCGCGCCGCCGCCGCCGAAATTGCGGCGGCGCGGGCGGCTGAGGCGCGGGCGCGCGCCGAGCTGGATACTGCCTACGTGCGGGCCTTGCAGGAGGGCCGCATCCTCAAAATCCGCACCCGCGCCGGCGAAATGGTGAGCGGCGAACCGATCGCCGAGATGGGGCGCACCGAGCGGATGGAAGCAGTAGCCGAGGTCTACGAGGACGATCTCTCGCGCCTGCGGGTCGGCCAAAAGGCGACCGTCCGCAGCCTGAACGGCGCCTTTTCCGGCCGATTGCGGGGGACGGTCTACCGAATCGTGCCGCTGATCGGCAAAAAAGACGTCCTCGACACTGACCCGGCCGCCGATGTCGACGCGCGGGTGGCGGAGGTGCGCATTCGCCTGGATGCGGCCGACAGCCGCCGGGTGGCGGATCTGACCAACCTGAAAGTCGAGGTGGCGATCGATGGTTAGGATCCGGATGCCTCTGGCCTGGCTGCAACTGCGGCGCGAGCGCACCCGTCTGCTGGTGGGCGTCTCGGGGATCACCTTCGCCGTGGTGTTGATCTTTATGCAGATGGGCTTTCGCTCCGCCCTGTTCGACTCGGCGGTCGGCATGCACAGCGGCCTGCAGGGCGAAATCGTCCTCATCAGCCCGCGCTCGGTGGCGCTGATTGCCATGGAGCAATTTTCGGAGCGCACGCTCTACCAGGCTTTGGGTACCGAGGGGGTGGCGTCCGTCAGTCCCGTCTACGTCGAATCCGCTCTCTGGCGCAATCCCGAAACGCGCGTCACCCGCAATATCCGGGTCTACGGCTTCAACCCGAACGAGCACGTCTTTGCCCTGCCCGGTGTGGCCGAGCAGCGCGCCTTGCTCAAAGAACCGGACACCGTCCTCTTTGATCGCGGATCGCGCTCGGAATACGGGCCGGTTCCCCGGCTTATCGAGCGCCAGGGCGAAGTGGTGACCGAAGTGGACGAGCGGCGGGTGCGCGTGCGCGGCCTGGTCACCCTCGGGGTCAGTTTCGGCTCCGACGGCCACCTGATCACCAGCGACCAAAATTTCCTGCGCATCTTCGGCAAGCGCCGCACCAAGGGGCTCGTCGACATCGGCCTCATCCGGCTGGTGCCGGGTACTGATACCGCCCGGGTACTCGCGGATCTGCGCGGGCGCCTGCCGCAGAACGTGCGGGTGCTCACCAAGCAAGAGTACAAAGACTTCGAGGTCAACTACTGGAACACCAGCACGCCCATCGGCTTCACCTTCACCCTGGGAGCGATTATGGGTTTCGTGGTGGGCTCGATCATCGTCTATCAGGTGCTCTACACCGATGTGGCCGAACATCTGGCCGAGTACGCCACCCTCAAGGCGATCGGCTACGGCGACCGCTACTTTCTGGGGGTGGTCTTTCAGTCGGCTTTGATCCTGGCGGCGCTTGGCTTTGTGCCGGGGCTCGCCATCGCCTGGGGGCTTTACGAACTGACCCGCAGCGCCACGCTGCTGCCGTTGTTTATGGTGGTGGACAGAAGCCTGCTGGTCCTGGGGCTCACCTTCGCGATGTGTTTGCTATCCGGAGTGATCGCCGTGCGCAAGTTGCGCGACGCCGATCCGGCCGATATTTTCTAGGAGCAACGCCCGTGGCAGCCGCTAGAGCGAACCCATCTGCTTCCGCCAGGCGATCGACGGCCCGCGGGGCGAGGACGCGCGAAGAAATTTTGCACACTGCGGCGCAGCTTGCTTCGGTCGAGGGACTGGAAAATCTTTCCCTGGGCCGCCTTGCCGCCGAACTGGGCCGCAGCAAGAGTGGACTGTTTGCCCACTTCGGCTCGCTCACCGAACTGCAACTGGCCATTGTCGAGCAGGCGCGGGCGATCTTCTCAGCCGAAGTGCTGGAGCGCCTCTCGCCCCAAAGCCGGGGCCTAGTCGCCCTGGAGCAACTGTGCGACGCCTGGCTGGGTTATATCGAGCGGGGGGTGTTTGCGGGGGGCTGCTTTTTTATGGCGATCTCGACTGAGTTCGACAGCCGCCCCGGCCCCGTGCGCGAGAAGCTGGCGCTGATTATGGGCTACTGGCTTAGGAATTTGGAGCGGCGGATCCGCGAAGCGCAGGAGCTGGGCGAACTGCCTACCGACATCGAACCGGCGCAACTGGCCTTTGAGATCCACGCCCTCGGCATGGGCGCCAACTGGGCCTTTCAGCTGTTTGATGATCCACAAGCTCTGCAAAGAGCCAGGCTCGCCATCCGGGAGCGCGTGGCGCAGCTTGCCGGCGGACCAATCGGGCTCCAGCGCTGAATCCAAATATCCTCTGGGCAGATCGCGGTGTTCGGTTTGTCCTCAACCGCCGGTATCATCAACTCGTGGTTACAACCCGCAGCGCGCTGCTTGAAGATCTTGTCCGCCTGGACGTCGGACGGGGGGATTTGCTGATGGTGCACGCGAGCATTCGCTCCGTGGGCAGAATCGTCGGCGGCGTCAACGTCCTGGCGCAGGCGATGTTCGATGCGATCGGCCCCGAGGGGACACTGAGCGCCTATGTGGATTTCGAACCTTTTTATGAGGACGACGACGATCCTGCTGAGATCCCGGTATTCGACAAGCGCATCGCCCACGCCGCCCGCGACCACGGTATTCTGCACGAGACGCTGCGCAACTGGCCCGGCGCCCTGCGCAGCGATCACCCCGACGCCGGGGTGGTGGCGATTGGCCCTCAGGCCGGCTGGATCACTGGGGAGCACCCGTTCCAGTACGGCTACGGTGAGGGGTCGCCCTTCGAGAAAATTGTCCAGGCGCAAGGGCGGGTATTGCTGATCGGGGCGCCGCTCGATACGATCACCCTGCTGCACTACGCCGAGCACAAAGCAAACATCCCGAATAAGCGCATTGTCCGGTACCGGCGGCGCGTGCCTGGTGAGGGTGGGCATCGGTGGGTGGATTTCGAGGAATTCGACACGGCGGAGCCGGTGAGCGACGCACTGCCTGCGAACTGTTTCGAACGCATCGCCTCCGACTTTCTGGCTTGTGGGTTCGGGCGTCGGGGTCGCGTCGGGGCGGCGGAGTCGTTCCTGTTCGAAGCGCCGGAATTGATCGGTTTTGGCATCCAGTGGCTGGAACGCTTTTTCCCGTAGATTGCGGGGCTGCTGCAGCTTGTGGGGGTTTTTTTCCCTGCCGGACTGTCTGGTCTCGGGTTTGCTCCTGACACTTGGTTTTGCACGGCAGTTTGTGGGATTCGTTTTGCACGAGGATCTGTGGGGTGCGAGAGGGGGAACCCCCTTCGGGTTCCCCTCTCGCGCTCTCCCTTCCCCGCGTCGGGGGGGTGCCACCCCCCCGACACCCCCCGGACTTCACGGCAAGGTGGGCGGGAGACGCTGTGGGCGGGCTCGGTATACACTCTCGGTGCGTGCACGCTTTGCGTGTCGACTGCGGCGAGAAGTGTGGCTCGCAGTGGGCGGGAGACCCGGTGGGCTGCCTGGCAGGTGTTTCGAGGGCTCGCACGCTTTGCGTGGTGGGCGCGTTGCCTGAATCGGAAAAGAGCTCCGACTTAGCGAAGGACGCCCGCGGCGAGGAGGGTTACCAGGGCCAGGGTCAGGCTCAGGGCGCGTGCGACGATGACGCTGTCCCATCGCGCTTGCAGGGCGCGGGCGTCGGGGAGTGCCTGGCCCGTCTGCACCGCCTGGACCATCCGCCGGTTCACCGGTCTGGCGACGGCGAGGTACAGGCCCAATTGGGAGAGCAGGGCCGCAAGGGTAACCAGGACCAGTAGACCCGAGGCGGTCGGCAGGCCCAGGCTCAGCCCAAAGGCGAAGGTGCTCGCCAACGCCGTGGCGCCGAACACGGGCATCCGTTCGTCTGCGACCTCGTGCAGGCGGGCGACCACGTCGGCCAGGCAAGCGGTGCTGCTCTTGGCGAGCGCGTCGCGGCCAACCACGGCAAAAAACACGTCCGTGCCGTAGAGCACTGCCGTGCTCAGCACCGACACCAGCCACAGCGCGGTGGGTAGGGGATCGTTCATCGAAAGTACTCCTGAGAGGGAATGGGCCGTGTCAAGCCCGGGCAAGTTCGTCGGGGAGGGAGGGGGCCTGGGATTGCCACCCGAGCAGACGGGTCGCTTTTGCCGCCGTGACCTGCTGATCGAGGGCGAGGGCGTCCGCAAAAGCCCCAAGCGTCTGCCGAGCCGCCTCTAGCGGCCAGGATTCGACCCGGCCCGGGATGCCCGCGGCCCGGCTTGCCGCGAGGGCGATATCCTTCAGGCGCAACGACGGACCGGCGGCGGCGATGAACACCGTGTTCGAGAGCCCCGATTCGATTGCCGCTGCGTACAGGCGGGCAAGATCGTCCACGTGCACCAGGGGCCAGCGGTTCTCGCCGTCGCCCACGTAACGCACGACCCCTGCCTCGCGCCCCGAATCGACCAGCCCACCCACCAAGCCGCCGCCCCGGCCGTAGACCACGGCGGGTCGGACGACAACGGCGCGTACTCCGGATTCGGCCAGCAGCTTCGCCTCCAGTTCGGCGCGCCAGGCGATGAGCGGTGTCGGGTCGAGGGGAGCGGCTTCATCCAGGACCTGACCGCCCGTGTTGCCCATGATCCAGACGCCGCTCGTGTAGAGGAAGGGTTTTGCCGTGCCGCGCAAGGCCTCCAGCAGGGCAAAAGTCGCGCGTCTATCCACCTCGGCGCCGTCGGACCCGCCGGTGGCACCGGCATGGACGACGGCGTCGACCTCCCGGGCTGCCTGGGCCAGCGCCGCCGTGTCGGCCAGATCGGCGACGAGCGGAAGCAGTCGTGGGTCCTCCGGCAATTTGCGGGCGGAATCCTCGTTGCGCACAAGACCCACCACCCGGTGGCCCCGCCCTAGAAGCTCGCGGGCCACCGCGCCGCCGATGTACCCCGTGGCGCCGGTTAGAAAAATTTCCATCGATCGAGTCCTCGCGGTAGGTTTATGGCTGGTTGACCAACCAATCGTGGGCCGTAAAAACTGCCTTTGGGGCAGAGCGTTGGGGGGGTGGATTACCCGGACAGTTGCGAGCGGAACATCTCGGCTAGAACCCGGTAGGCCGCTTCGAGATCGAAGTCGGGGTCTGCGAGTTTTTGAGTGGCCAACCCGTCGAAGGTGGCAAGCAGCACCGCCGCCACCGCCTCGGGGGGGTGGGCAAGCTTGTGGCGGGCAATCTTTTCGATCGTGCCGCCGATGCATTCGCGGCCGGCGGCGAGCATGGCCGCCGCCGCCGGCTTGAAGTGGGGATGGTGCAGCCCGAGGGCGAACAACTCGCTCCTCAGGCGATACCACTCGGGTTCGCGCTCCACCCGCTCGCGGGGCTCAGCCAAGGTGACCTGCTCCAGCGCTTCGCCGCTGTACTGCTCGGCAAAGCGCTGCATCTGCTGGATGTAGCGTCTGCCTGCCTCGCTCAAAACCTCCTGCAACAGCTCGTCTTTGCTCTTGAAGTAGTAGTGGATGAGGCCCGGAGCGACACCGGCGGCGTGGGCGATCTCCTTCATCGTCGCCGCCTCGTAGCCTTTTTCGGCCAACAGACGGTAGGCGGCGGCGGTGATCTGCGAACGGGGCGCCGACGGGTTTTTGCTGGCTTTCACGGTCGAAACGATGTTGGTTGGTCGCACAACCAAAATCTAGCGCATCCGGAGGCAGGGCGCAAGGGGGGCGGCAAAGCCCGGCCGAGTTCCCCCGCTTATGTCCCCACTTTGCTCAGGTACTGGTGAATGAACTGCACGGCGATCGAGCCTTCGCCCACCCCGGAAGCCACCCGTTTGACCGATTTGCAGCGCACGTCGCCCGCCACGAAGATGCCCGGCACGCTGGTCTCAAGCAAGAATGGGTCGCGATCGAGCGTCCAACCGCGCGGGCGGCGCCGGTCGCGCATCAAGTCGGGACCGGCCAGGATAAATCCGCGCTCGTCGCGCTCGACCACGCCTGCGAGCCAGTCGGTGTTGGGGGCCGCCCCGATCAAGATAAACAGCGAATTGGCAGGGAGCGTCTGGGTCTCGCCGGTGGCGTCGTCGTGGACGGTAATCGCCTCCAGGTTGCTCTCGCCTTTGACGGCTGTGACGCTGGTGCGGGTGCGTACGACAATGTTTTCAGTCTGGGCGATTTGCTCGATGAGGTATTGCGACATGCTTGCCGTGAGCGATTCGCCGCGCACCAGCATCGTCACCTGCTTCGCGTAGCGCGCAAAGTAGACGGCGGCTTGGCCGGCGGAGTTGGCGCCCCCCACGATAAAAACTGCTTCGTTGCTGCAGGCGAGCGCCTCGGACTGGGCGGCACCGTAGTAGACTCCCGCCCCGGTGAGCGCCTCCGCCCCCGCCACCTCCAGTTTGCGGTAGGAGACGCCGGTGGCGATGAGCAGCGCGTGGCAGCTCACCTCGCTGCCGTCCGCCAGAGTGACTACCCGGTAGGGCGGTTCGATGCGGATGCCGGTCACTTCCTGTGGGGAGAGAATCTCGACGCCGAAGCGGCGAGCCTGCGCCACCGCCCGCCGGGCCAGATCCGCGCCGCTCAGGCCCACCGGAAAGCCCAGATAATTTTCGATGCGCGAGCTGGATCCCGCCTGGCCCCCCGGAGCCTGGCGCTCGACCATCACGGTGCTGAGTCCCTCCGAGGCGCCGTAGACCGCTGCCGCGAGACCCGCCGGGCCGCCTCCCACGATTATCAGGTCGTAAAAAGGCCGCTCCGCCCGAGTGCGCAGCCCCAGCTTCTCGGCAATTTCGGCGTTGGTGGGCTGTGCCAGGCGCGAGCCGTCCGCAAAGACCACCAGCGGCAGGTGCGCCTGGTCGTCACCGGCAGCATTCAAAAGATGCTGCGCCTCCGGTTGGATTTCGAGATCGAGCCACTGGTAGGGCACCTGCTGGCGGGCCAGAAAATCTTTGACCCGGTGGGACTGGGGCGACCAGCGGTTGCCCACCACCCGGATGCCTTCAAAGGGCGGCTTGTGGTTGGCAAGCCAGTCATCCAGCAGATCGTCGAGCACCGGGTACAGCCTCTCTTCAGGCGGATCCCAGGGTTTGAGCAGATAGTAGTCGGTGCGCACGCTGTTGATGGCGCGGATGGCGGCATCTGTGTCGGCGTAGGCGGTGAGCAGCACCCGCTTGGCCTCCGGGAACAACGGCAACGCCTGTTCGAGAAATTCGACGCCGCTCATCTGGGGCATGCGCTGGTCGACCAGGAACAGCGCCACCGGCTGGTTGCGCAGTTGCAGTTGTTTGAGCGCGGCAAGAGCCGAGGCGCCCGAATCGGCCCTCAATACCCGAAACCGGCCGCCGTATTTGCTTTGCAGGTCGCGCCCCACCGCCTGCAACACCTCGGGATCGTCGTCGACCGTCAGTAACGCCGGTTTGGCCATAAACTCCTCGCGCCCCCCGAAAGTTGTCAAAGTGGATCTGGACTCTCATTTTAAGAGCTGAGACCCCGAACCTCCGGCAAAGTCGAGGGAGCGGGTGCCCATGCGGCGTCAACTTTCGGTTCCTGTCTGTTGGTCAAGGAAATGCACGTCACCCGGTACTTCTGGGGCGATGTCGAGTAGGTGGCTTTCCCGGCTCCGTGGCAAAAACCGGATGTTCCGAAGTTATGAGGGACTCACCAGGACAAAGTCAGTCAATTCGAACACCCTCGAAACGGTCGGGTGCCAGGCGGCACCAGGCTAGAATACGGATATGGACAGAGTGCGTTTGGATGAACAGGGAAGACTCCTCCTCCCGAAGCAGGTGCGAGACAGGCTCCGGGGCGAGGGAGCCACGGGGTTGTACGTCATTGCACTCGACTCGGGTCGGGCCGGGGGCGAATTTGTCACTGTTACCCTATGCTCTGGTATCGTAGATGACCCGCAAGTCCAAAACCCCGACTAGATCCACACGACGCCGTAAGTCCCGCATCGAACTGCTGCTAGAGCGGGTCAATAAACCTGTGCGCTTCGAAGGTAGGGAGATTCAAGCTCCGGCCCGGCTGAGAGTTGAAAATGGACTGCCTATCTTCGACGCTGGCGCTCCTGAAGATGTTGTTGCAAGCATCGACTTCTGCGCGGCGAGTGAGGCTGCTGCTGAATGCAAATGTTCGGTTTTGCTGAGACATGAGGGACAATAAACAGTATGTCAACTGAGAAAAATGAACGCCAAGAGAGCGAAAAATTGCTTGCAGGAAACAAGCATGCAGCTACTTCATCTAGCTTTGAGGAGGCTTTGAAGCAACAGAGTGTATTATCGTCTAGATTTGAGGCTTCGAAGCGACAGAGTGAGTTATTTGATAGAGTGAAAGGAGGAGCTGGGTTTCAGTTGTCGAGCTCGCTCTCGAGCTTATTAGAAGACTCAACCCTACAAAGTCAATCAAACAAAACTAGAATAATTGAATTGGAAAAAGAAATCAGGGAACTCAAAAGTGAAATTCTTAAGAAAAATCTCGCAAATGAAGAAACTGAAAGAGAGTTCTACAAACTAAGAGAAACCGTTGAAGAATTGCAGAAGAAGCAGGAGCTACAAGATCTTGAAAGTCGTGTTAACGAACAGGCCGCGAAAGCTCTTTTTGAACATGAAAACTTTCTAAATGAGTTCTTGAAAAACCAAGAACATGAAACATTTGTTATGTCCATTGATATTAGAAGATCAACTGAATTAATGTTAAAGGCTCGCTCGCCAGAAATGTTTGCTCAATTTATTAGTAGTCTATGTAAAGACTTGAAAGAGGTAATTACCAAAAATTACGGTATTTTTGACAAATTTACAGGCGACGGAATCTTGGCCTTTTTTCCTGAGTTTTACAGCGGTCCTGATGCAGGGATACATGCTGTTCAGTCCGCAATTGAATGCCATTCCATCTTTCAAAGAAAGTACAAGGATCATAGAAGAAATTTCACCACTGTTTTGAATAATACTGGTTTGAGCATTGGCATTGATTACGGACCTGCAAACATGCAAACGATTGCTGGAGGACTAACGGTTGTTGGTGCTCCAGTGGTTTATGCATGTCGATTAAGCGGGGGACCTCCTGGCAAAACATTGCTAAATCAATGGGCATACAACAAAATTCAGGAAGTATCTACAAGCTTTTTGTATTTCTCAGAAGAAACCTTGAAAATTAAGCACGAAGAAGAAATTCTCGTATATAGCATTCAGCCAAATGGAACAGAGGTACAAGCAAGAGATCCTGAGTGGAAGTTGAAATTCTCCACTTCAATATCCTAATAAGTTGCACTACTGGCATTCCTCTTTATGAGCAGTGAAGACAGACACGCTCTTCTATCGCCTCTTCCAGACCTTCCCGGCAACACTGTTCGAGTTGCTTGGAGCGGACCCCGCCCTCGCCTTCGACTACGAGTTTCGCTCCGTCGAACTCAAGCAAACCGCCTTCCGTCTCGACGGCGTCTTCGTGCCCACCACTCCCGACCGGCCGCTGTACTTCGTGGAGGTGCAGTTCCAGCCCGACCGCCGGTTCTATTCGCGCCTTTTCACGGAAATCTTCCTTTATATCCACCAGTTGGCTCCCGCAAGTGATTGGCGGGTACTGGTGCTGTTTCCCGGGCGTAGCGCCGACCCGGCTGACCAGCCCGCCTTCGCGGATTTGCTTTCGGGCAGTCGGGTGCAGCGGTTGTACCTCGACGAGCTCGAACCGGGCTTGTCTCCTTCGCTGGGGGTGGGTCTGGTGCGACTGGTGGTCGAAGACGAGCGCAGTGCGGTGGCGCGGGCCAGACAGTTGCTGGTGCAGGCCGTGCGCGAGCCGATGGACGAAGCGGCGCGTCGTCAGGCCCTAGAATTGATAGAGACGTTCATCGTCTACAAGCTGCCACAGATGAGCCGCCAGGAGATCGAGGCCATGTTCGGGTTGGACGAGCTGAAGCAGACGCGTTACTTTCAGGATGTGCAGGCGGAAGCCAGGCAGGAGGAAGCGCTCGCGCTGGTCACCCGATTGCTGACTAAGCGGTTCGGACCCCCCGATGCAACGGTGCAGCAGCGGTTGCGGGAGTTGAGTCTGGAGCAGATAGAGGCGTTGGGCGAAGCGCTACTGGACTTCAAGGAAGAAGCAGATTTGCGCGCCTGGCTTGCAGCGCTGTCTAAACGGGGCTGAGGCGGCGACCAGCCCGCAGCCTACCAGACGGTGCCGGCGCTGCAGTATGGGGCGGGACCGCGTCGTGCTGTAGCCGCCATCCAGACCCTGTCCATGCGCGCAGCAAACAAAAATCTGTATCGCGCCTGGACCGGTAAAATGATCTGACGGCCGCGAAACGCCAATTTTGGACGGTATCCCACCATGACCCACCCGTTTCTGGAACTGTTGCGCCACAAGATCGTTGTCTTCGACGGGGCGATGGGCACCTCGATCCAAAAAATGGGCCTGGGACCGGAGGACTTTGGCGGCGCCCACCTCGAAGGGTGCAACGAATATCTGGTGTTCTCCAAACCGGAGGCCATCGAGCAGGTGCACGCGAGCTTTCTGGAGGCCGGGGCCGATGTGATCGAGACCGATACGTTCGGCTGTAGCACAATCGTCCTGGCCGAATACGGCATCGAAGCGATGGCTTATGAGCTGTCGAAGGTGGCGGCGGCCCTGGCCCGGCAGGTGGCGGCTCGCTACTCTACCCTGGATAAGCCGCGCTTCGTCGCAGGCTCGATCGGTCCCGGCACCAAGATTGCCACCCTCGGCCAGACCGATTACGACGCGCTCAAAGAAGCTTACCTGGACAACGTGCGCGGCCTCATCGACGGTGGGGCGGACGTGCTGATGATCGAGACCTGCCAGGATCTGCTGCAGATCAAGGCCGTGCTCGCGGCGGCGGAGATTGCCTTTGACGAGCGGGGGGTGCGCCTGCCGGTGATCACCTCGGTGACCCTGGAGCGCGACGACCGCAACGTGGCGGACAAGATGCTGGTGGGTTCGGACATCGCCACGGTGGTGAGCGCCCTGCAGCCCTACACCATCGACGTACTGGGCCTCAACTGCGCTACCGGCCCCGACTTGATGAGCGAGAATATCCGCTATCTGTCGCACAACTCGCCTTTTTATATTTCGGTGATCCCCAACGCCGGCTTGCCGGAGAATATCGGCGGCCACGCCCACTATCACCTCACCCCCGGAGAACTGGTGCGCTACGTGCGCCACTACGTGGACGAACTGGGGATCAATATCGTGGGCGGCTGCTGCGGCACCACCCCAGACCACATCCGGGCATTGGCGACGGCGGTTTCGGGCGTCAAACCCCGCAATCGCTCCGTGGAAGTGGTGCCCCAGGTCAGTTCGCTCTACAGCGCAGTGCCGATGCACATGGATCCGGCGCCGTTGCTGGTGGGCGAGCGTCTCAACTCCAACGGCTCCAAAAAATTCCGCGAATTGCTGCTGGCCGAAGATTGGGACGGCATCGCCGGGATGGCCCGCGAGCAGGAGCGCGAGGGGGCGCATGTGCTCGATGTGTGCGTCGATTACGTGGGGCGCGACGGCGTGCGCGACATGGGCGAGGTGGTCTCCCGCCTCAAGACCCGCTCGACGCTGCCCCTGATGATCGATTCGACCGAGGTGCCGGTCATCCATACCGCCCTCAAGCAACTGGGCGGACGGGCCATCGTCAATTCGATCAACCTCGAAGACGGCGAGGTGCGTCTGCAAAAACTGCTGCCTTTGTGCCGTGAATTCGGTTCGGCGGTAGTAGCGCTCACCATCGACGAAGGGGAGGGCATGGCCCGCACGGCGGAGCGCAAGCTGGAGGTGGCCCGGCGCATCCACGATCTGACCGTGCACAAGTACGGGATGAAAAGCGAAGATCTGATCTTCGACCCGCTCACCTTTACGCTCGGATCCGGCGATGCCGACTCGCGCCGCCTCGGCATCGAGACCCTCGAAGGCATTCGCCTAATTAAAGAAAACCTGCCCGGTGTGCGCACGATCCTGGGCCTGTCGAACATTTCCTTTGGCCTCAACCCGGGTGCCCGCCAGGCGCTCAATTCGGTCTATCTCTACTATGCGGTCCAAAACGGCCTGGATATGGCCATCGTGCACGCCTCCAAGATTCTGCCCCTCAACCGCATCGACGCAGAGGAGCGCGAATTGCACCGCAAGTTGATCTTTGACGAGCACGACAACGGCGATCCGCTGCAAAATCTGCTCGCCTTCTACGCCAAGCAAGAGGGCGGCGGCAAGGCGCGCAAAACAGCGGTGGTCGATGCCTCCGCCCCGATCGAGGAGCGTCTGCGGCGGCGGATCATCGACGGCAACCGCGTCGGGCTCGACAAAGATCTCACTGAAGCGCTCCGGATCTACGCACCCCTCGACATCATCAATCAGCACCTGCTGGACGGCATGCGGGTGGTGGGCGAACTGTTCGGCAGCGGCCAGATGCAGTTGCCCTTCGTGTTGCAGTCAGCCGAGACGATGAAGGCGGCGGTGGGTTATCTCGAGCCGTTCATGGAAAAAAGCGATCATTCCGCCAAGGGCACGGTGGTGATCGCCACGGTCAAAGGCGACGTGCACGACATCGGCAAAAACCTGGTCGATATTATTCTTTCCAACAACGGATACCGGGTCGTCAACCTCGGTATCCGCCAGCCGGTCGAGAACATTATTGCTGCCTTCGGGGAGCACCAGGCCGACTGCATCGCCATGAGCGGTCTGCTGGTCAAATCGACCGCCTTCATGAAAGAAAACCTCGAAATCTTCAACGAGCGCGGCATCACCGCCCCGGTGATTTTGGGCGGCGCGGCCCTGACGCGCCGGTTTGTCGAATCCGACTGCCAGCAGGTCTACCGGGGCAAAGTGATCTACGGCAAGGACGCCTTTGCGGATCTGCACTTTCTGGACGCGCTGGTGGAGGCCAAGGCCAAAAGCGCCTGGAAGGACGGCGAGGGCTTCGTAGACGGCTTCGCGCCTGTGGGCGAAGAACTGAAGCGCCTGATGGCAAGCTCCGAGGGTGGCGCCCCGCCCGCCCCGGCCAGTTTTCGCTCCAGCGAAGCGCTCGTCCAGCCTCCGGAGGACGGCCCCATTGTTCGCTCTCGGGTGGCTATTGGTGTGCCGCGCCCGCGCCCGCCCTTTTGGGGCACCCGCGTCCTGGGAGGTTCGGACGGACCGGATCTAAGCGAAGTGTTCCGGTATCTAGATCTCAACGCCCTGTTCGCCGGGCAGTGGAATTACCGCAAAAGCCCGGATCAAAGCCGCGCCGAGTACGAAGCGAAGCGCGACACCGAGATGGGACCGGTGCTCGAACGGCTCAAGTGCGAGGTGATCGACCAGCAACTGTTGCACCCGCAGGTGGCCTACGGCTACTTCCCCTGCCAGGCGGAGAGCAACAGTCTGCGCATCTACAGTCTCGAATCGTTCGAGAGGTTCCAACAAAGCGGCGACCCGGCAGATCTGTTGGTGTGCGCCCGCCTCGCCTTCCCGCGCCAGAAGGGGCAGGACCACCTGTGCATTGCCGATTACTTCGCCGATGCGGCAAGCGGACAGATCGACGCCCTTGCCCTACAGGCGGTGACCGTGGGCCACGTCGCGAGCGAACATGGCCAGAAGCTCTTTAAAGCCGACCGCTACAGCGAGTACCTCTACTACTACGGTCTATCGGTGCAAACCGCCGAGGCCCTGGCCGACTGGACCCACGCCCGCATCCGCCGCGAACTGGGCATCGACGGCCAGGACACAGCCGAGATGCGCAGGCTCGTTGCCGGGGGCTACCAGGGGGCGCGCTTCAGCTACGGCTACCCGGCCTGCCCCAACCTCGAAGACCAGGCGATCCTGCTCGATTTGGTGGGCGCTCGCCGCATCGACTTGGCCATGGACGAGAGCCACCAGCTGTTGCCGGAGCAATCGACCACCGCCATCGTCTGCCATCACCCCGAAGCCCGCTACTTTGCGGTCTAAGCCTACCGCAGCCGCTCGCCTGCAAGGGCAAATTACAGTGTTGGGTTCGAGCAGAGATTGACTATGCCGAGCCCCAGCGGTAGGCAGCCGTCAACCTGTCTGCATCCGCTCCAGCGACCGAAATTGCAGCGCCTCGGCGATGTGTGGGGGAGCGATCTGGTCCGAGCCTGCCAGGTCTGCGAGGGTGCGGGCGACTTTGAGCACGCGCTCGGCAGATCGAGCCGACAGGTGCAATCCCCGAATCGCCCCTTCGAGTAAGCGCCGCGCACTTTCGTCGAGAGTACAGAACAGCCGCAGGTGGCTTGTCTGCATGTGGGCGTTGCAGCGCACCCGCGGATGACCCGCGAAGCGTGTTTTCTGGCGTTCGCGCGCGGCGATGACCCGCTTGCGCACCGCTGCGGAGGGTTCGCCGGGGACAAGGTGGGCGATTTCTTCGGGTTTGGGGCGGCCTACGAGGATCTGTAAGTCGATGCGATCGAGCAGTGGTCCTGATAGCTTTGCCCAGTAGCGCACCCGCTCGCGCACGGTGCAGCGGCAGGGGCGCAGCGCATCGCCAAAGTAGCCGCAGGGGCAGGGGTTGGCGGCGAGCACAACGGCAAAGCGGGCCGGGAAGGTGAGCGACTGGCGGGTGCGGGAGATGAGCACCTGGCCGTCTTCGAGGGGCTGACGCAGCGATTCGAGAACGGGTCTGGCAAATTCGGTGGCTTCATCCAGGAAAAGTACCCCGTTATGAGCGAGGCTCACTTCGCCCGGTTTCGGTATCCCGCCACCTCCTACCAGAGCGGCGGCGGAGATGGAGTGATGCGGCGCTCGGAAGGGGCGTCCAGTTACCAGGCAATCGCGGCGGCCGAGCAAACCCGCTACCGAGTGGATGCGGGTCGATTCGAGCGCCTCCTCGAAGCCGAGGGCCGGCAAGATTCCCGGTAGACGGCGCGCGAGCATCGTCTTGCCGGAGCCGGGAGGACCGAGCAATAACAAATTGTGCCCGCCGCTTGCCGCCACTTCCAGCGCCCGCCGCGCGAGGGGTTGCCCGCGGACGTCCTGCAAGTCGGGCTCGTCCGCAGCAGGCGGACGTTCGAGAAGTGAAAGCAAGTCGCCCGCGAGCGGCTCGAACCTGCCTGGCTCGGCCAAAAACTGCGCCACCTCCTGCAAGCCGCGTAGCGCGTAGACGGCGATCCCGTCCACCAGCGCCGCCTCAGGACCGTTCGCCTCCGGCACGACGATCCCGCAAAGCCCCATCTGCCGGGCACCCAGAGCCAAGCACATCGCCCCGGTGACCGGCCGCAGGCTGCCGTCGAGGGACAACTCGCCCACAAACAAAAAATCCCCCAGCGCTTCGGCTTGCAGTTGTTCGGAGGCGGCGAGCACTCCCAGGGCGATGGGCAGATCGAAGCTCGGTCCTGCTTTTTTGAGATCGCCGGGGGCAAGGTTGACGATGATCCGCCGCATCGGAAAGACAAAACCGGCGTTTTGCAGCGCCGCTTTGATCCGCTCGCGCGACTCCTGCACCGCCGCGTCGGGCAGACCCACCAGGGTCGTCTGGGGCAGGCCGAAGCCGACATCGACTTCGACAGTCACCCCCAGCGCATCGATGCCCGAAAGGGCGGCACTTCGAACGCAGGCGAGCATGGCGACCTTCTTGCAATACCGCCAAACTTACGGGTGCCTGCCGCCATTCCCTCGAAAACTGTTGCACCAAAGATGGTCAATGGGGCCGGACGTGTGGCAGGTAGGAGTAGTAACTCTCATTTAAGTTAGAGCACCGGTCCAGTACTGCCATTTGTCCCAGAAGTGTTGAATCAGTGAGCGTTTGCACACAATTCGAGCGGCCAGACCCACAACCGCATCAAGCTGATTAAGCGTCAGGGCTACGGCTTCACGAATTTCAGGAATCTGCGACTACGGCTGCTCGCTTGCTTTGCCAAGAAAGGCTGCGCCTCACCCTAAGGTCAGGAGAGCCTTCTCGCCAATTCAAAAATGAAGAGAGTCAGACGGTCGATGGAGGGCTTCCGGCGCACGGCGATTTTGTTGAGCGTGATCCAGACATGTCGGCGTCAGGGCCGCTCAGCGGTTGAGTTGATCAGGCAGCCCCTGGAAGCTCGGCAAACCGGCACCACCCTGCCGTCATTGATCCCTGCCGCAAGCACCTGAATAGTTACGACCGCCATACCAGGGAATTACGCGGTTGGCACCTGGCGAGACGGTCTGCTATGCACGGTGCGATGGCTTTACAAAGCTTTTAGGCTTCCCTCGGAGGCAGAACCGCAATCCGCGCTGCCGAGCAACCCGTGGTACACCGCCAGTGTCTCCCCACAGACTCGCGCGACTTTCAAGCCTTCTAAGTTCTGCTTCGCTTTGCCCCGCCAGTATCGAAGGGAAACAGAATCGCTAAGCAGCTTCTCCAAAGCCGATGCTAGGGCTTCACTGTTGCGAGGTGCCACCAAAAGTCCAGCTTGTCCATTGTCCAACGCTTCGGGAATCCCATCCACACGACTGGCCACAATTGCACATCCCACTTCGCGAGCTTCGGAGATTACCAGGCCATAGGGTTCTCGATGCGAGGCCAGAACGAAAATATCGGTGGCAAGCAGGTATTTTTGCGGCTCGAGCTGAAATCCTTCAAAGTGAACTCTATCGAACGCTGAGGTTTTTCGCGCCTCGGCTTCAAACTTCGCTCGGTCGGGACCATCTCCCACTAGATAAAGATGTGCGTCGGGAAATTTCTTAGATATTCGTTCAAAGGCCTCGATCAATTCAGTGATGCCCTTGCGCTCGGCCATTCCGGCAACTGTTGTGATCGCCGGATGTTGCAAGTTCGCCTTCGAGTACTGATCCAGTGAGCGCATGCGCGGACTGCCCAAGGTGCCGTTCAAGACGGTTGTAACCTTGTGAGAAGGAAAACCACGCAACACTATAGCCTGAGCAACAGCTTGGCTGACGGCAATCACCCTATCGGCCAAACCCATAACCCACGCTCCCTTCTGGAACTCAGAGTGAACTGTCGAAACAAGCTTGTACTTCGAGCCAATCCGGAGCAATTTAGCGAGGACCATGCCCGGTATCATGTGGGCATGAACAATATCAGGTTGGAATTCGCGCAAAATCCTTTGATAATGAATTGCCGCCTTCAAGAATTTAATAGGATTCTTCTTTAAAGCTGTATGCTCCAACTCTACGTGCGTAACGCCATAGGCTTGCAGTAGTTCCTGGTACTCGCCGCGGGCAGCGACAAGCAAAACATGGTTTCCTGCTTCCGCCTGTAGACAGGCTAGATCAACAACAACATTCGTGACGCCGTTTCCGTCTCTTCGAATATGATTTACAATATGCAGTATGCGCATGGGTGAAGACCGCAATAGCAGTGACAATGTTTGCTGATTTTCAAAGTTTTGATTGAAGCACCGATCACCGGTTGAACAATCTAGCTTACCATCCGTAACCGCACCTTTGGGCCGGGTAAAGCTCGGCTTTTCACCGAAGTCTCACAAGGTGCTTGCGAGAGAAGCGCCGTCTAGGCAGAATTGGTTGGTGCCCTAGCTGTGGCTAAACTCGCTCAACAAACTCCCCGGGTCCATAGTCCTCAAAAGTGACGTTGCTGGAATTGTTGAAGACGATCCAATGCGGTGTTCTCGCCCAGGGCGCGCAGTATCTTGATGCGGTTCTCGACGATGCGCCGAGCTTTTTCGCGGCCGATGGGTTCGAAACCCAACACCGGGATGAGGGTAACCAGAAAAAACAGCTGCTGAGTGTACAAAGTTGAGTAGAGGGCAGACTCCTCTCCCACCGGACAAATCAGAAACAACAAACCGAATGTGGGATGTGTCAAGTACTGCTCGCTGGTCATCCTGCGCAACATGGCATCGGTATGTCCTTCTAGTAGATCGACCATGTCCGGGCCGGATATGCTGTGGTGAGGGCTGCCTATCGCGGTCGGTCCATCCCAATCGACATATCCCCATGCCTGCTTTTGAAACCGTCGTTATTGCCTACCGGGCCGAAGAAGCCCACAGCCGGATAGCCGCCGACCGGTGCGAATCCCTTCTGCACAAAGTCGGCTGCCGGGTGCTCAAAGGGCCCACCGGTCCCCAAGACAATCCCTACCCGCACTTTCTCGAGGCGACGGGCGGGCACATCGATCTGGCCATCGTCCTGGGGGGCGACGGCTCGATTCTGGCGGCGGCCCGCTATCTGGCTGCCGTCGATGTGCCGATTCTGGCGGTCAACGTCGGCGGACATCTGGGCTTTCTTACCCAACCGCCGGAGGTACTGGGAGGGCGCTACTGGGAACGGTTGCTCGCAGGCGAGTGGGAACTGGAAAAGCGCATGATGCTGCAGGCATCGCTCACCGGGCCGCCGCCGCTGCCGGAGCGGCAGCCTTACTTTTGCCTCAACGAGTTTTGCTTGAAGCCGGCAAGTGAGATGCGTCTTACCAGCATCATTTTGGAACTGGCCATCGACGGTGAGATTATCGATCAGATCCATGGGGACGGATTGCTCGTCTCAACACCGACCGGTTCCACCTCCTACACCGTAGCCGCCAACGGACCGATCATCGCGCCATCGCTGCAGGCGATTACCATCACGCCCATCTGCCCACTATCGCTTTCGAGCCGACCGGTGGTCCTGCCGGCCACCGGCACCATCGAGGTGAGTCCCCTGCGCGACCCCGACCTCAACATCAAACTTTGGAGCGACGGCGCTTTTGCCGCCCCCGTGCACCCTTGCCAGACAGTGCGCATTGAGGTGGCCCGACACCCAACGCGCCTGCTCATCCTGGAGGAGGATCATTCTTACTTTCGTACCCTGCGCGAGAAGCTCAAATGGGCAGGAACGCGCATCCAGGCTGAGCGCGACCCGGAATGCCTGCTGCCCCCCCAGAATCACCCTTGAGTCTTACAACTCGCGTTGGCCTGCCAGTTTATAACTGTGTACGTCCGTGCAGGTGCCAAACCAGCGCAACACCTGGCCGTCGCCGTCGTGGATGGGCATCGCTTTACCAAGGTGCCAGCGGTAGGTGCCGTCGGAGGAACACCTCAGGCGATATTCCACTTCATAAGCTTCACCGCTGCGCAGCGACTGCAGCGAGCGGCGCAACAGCAGGGGCAAATCCTCCGGATGCACAGCGTGCTGCCAGCCGCAGCCCTGCAATTGCTCCAGGCTCGAACCCGTGTACTCCAGGCAGTACTGATTGCAGCATTCTAGATATCCTTCCGGACTCGACGTCCAGACAATATGGGGAACGCATTCCAGCAAAAAACGAAAGCGCCAGTCGTCCATGGAAGTTCTCCTGATCAACGGGAAATCGAAGCAGTTTGCTTATCACACTGAACCGCAGTTGGGCTTATGTGTTAAGCCGATAGATCACTTATCAAGTGTTTCTTTCAACTCTATATGGACGAACCATTTGAAGGTGAAAGAACAACTCTATGACCGAGTATTTGTGTTGGTTGTCATCGAATCTTTACTGTCTGAAGCGTCACACAAAAATTCTGGCTCCGAGAAATCCCGGAGCCCTGATACTGGCCGTTCACAGGCGACGGCACTGCGGTGGCCATGCATCTTCCTAGAGATTGGGCAGTCCGAGTGAGACCTGCATCCCGTCGCCCCAGATCGAACGCACCAGGTCGCCCTTGAGCTTGTGGCCCCACCGCGCGCTCGTCCACACCACGCTGTCCACCACCACGCTGCCCGCGCGGATCGTGCACCCGTCGCTCACGCAGCTGTACCCCAGTACCCGCGCACCCTTCTCGATCGTGCACCCGGAACCGATCAGAGCCTGTTCGGAGACCACCGCCCCGGACTCGACCACCGTGTTCGCCCCCACCCGCTGCTTCAATTCGGGATGGGTCAACAACTCCCAGTGCGTGTACAGATACTGCGAGAGCGTCCCGACATCCGACCAGTACGCCCCCGTGCGCATTGCATATACCGGTGCTCCCTTAGAGACCAGCAGCGGAAACAGGTCGTTGCCGAAATCGAAAAAGGCCGCCTCGGGGATGTGCTCGAACACCTCAGGCTCCAGCACGTAGATGCCCGTGTTCGCCAGACGCGAGCGCTCGCTGCCCTTGGCGGGCTTTTCTTGAAAGCTCTCGACGCGGCCGTCGGGGTCGGTGAGGACGACGCCGAAGCGGCTCGGGTCGCCGACTTCTTTGACGGCCATGGTGGCGACGGCGCCGGATTGCTTGTGGAAGCGCACCAGGGCGCCCAGGTCCAAATCGGTCATCACGTCGCCGGAGATAACCAAAAAGGCGTCGCCGGCCAAAAAGTCCGCCTGCCTGCGCACGCCGCCGGCGGTGCCGAGGAGTTGTTCTTCCCAGGAGTAGCGCAGCTCGACGCCGTGGCGGTGTCCGTCCGCGAAGCGCTCGGCGATTTTTTCACCGCGGTAGTGGAGGTTGGCGACGATCTGGTCGAAGCCGTGTTTGCGGCACAGGGCCAAGATGTGGGTCATGACCGGTTTGTTGACGACGGGCATCAGGGGTTTAGGGAGGGCGTCGGTGAAGGGGCGCAGGCGGGTGCCTTTGCCGGCGGCGAGCACAAATGCTTTCATTCGGTTTGCTCCAATCGGATAGTTTGACGGTCGGTGGCCTTCGGCGTGGCTGGAACCGCATCCCAGGGCCTTACGGATAAGTGGGCAAATCGAGCGGATCGATGCGCGACAGAGGCAGGTTGCAACGGTCACGCGCCGAGAGAACCGGCTCCTCGATGCGCCAGGCAATTCCCAAGGCGGGATCGCTCCAGAGCACCCCCCGCTCGTCTTGGGGATAGAAAAATTCATCGCACTTGTACATAAATTCAGCCTTCTGCGACAGCACCAGCAGGCCATGGGCGAACCCACGCGGGACAAACAATTGCTGTTTGTTGGCTGCGGATAACAGCACTCCAGCCGATTGACCAAAACTCGGTGAACCCTTGCGGACATCGATAGCCACGGCGAAAAGCTCACCGTGCAACGCCGTGTATAGCCTGGCTTGGGGACGGTGCAGTTGGTAGTGCAGGCCGCGAAGGGTGCCTTGGGCTGATCGCGAGCGATACTCCTGTACGAAGCTGACGGAAATGCCCGCCGCTGCAAACTTTTGTCGCTGATAGCTTTCAAAAAAATACCCGCAGCTTTGCTCGTAAACGGCCGGTTCAATCACGACCACACCGGGCAGGGCAGTCGCGATAAAGCGCATCTCACCGGTTTCCCCTTTCGACGAGGTTTCTGAGGTACTGGCCGTACTCGGTCTTGCCCAGCCGCCCCGCCTGCTCCAGCACCGCCTCGACACCGATGTGACCCATCTGGTAGGCGATCTCCTCCAGACACGCCACCTTCAGACCCTGCCGCTTCTCGATCGTCTCGATAAAATTCGACGCCTGCAACAGCGACTCGTGCGTGCCGGTGTCCAGCCACGCCATCCCCCGACCGAGACGCTCCACCCGCAACAACCCCCGCTCCAGGTAGGCGTTGTTGACGTCGGTGATCTCCAGTTCCCCCCGCGCCGAGGGCTTCACCCCCGCGGCGATCTCGCTTATCTGTGCGTCGTAAAAATACAGACCGACCACCGCGTAGTTGGATTTCGGCGCTTTGGGCTTCTCGTCGATCGACAGCACCCGCCCTTGCTCGTCGTACTCCACCACCCCGTAGCGCTCTGGGTCCGAGACGCGGTAGGCAAAGATCGTCGAGCCGAACGTGCGGGTGGCCGCTTTTTGAAGCATTTCGCCCAGGCCGTAGCCATAGAAGATGTTGTCGCCCAAGATCAGACAGGCCGGGCCGCCCTCCAAAAACTCGCGTCCGAGGACGAAGGCCTGGGCGAGGCCGTCGGGGCTCGGCTGGACGCAGTAGCGGATCTCGATGCCGTAGCGCGAGCCGTCGCCGAGCAGTTCTTGGTAGGCGGGCAGGTCGCGGGGGGTGGAGATGAGCAGCACCTCGCGGATGCCGGCGAGCATCAGGGTGGCCAGCGGGTAGTAGATCATCGGTTTGTCGTAGACGGGCAGCAGTTGTTTGCTGACCCCCAGGGTGAGGGGGTAGAGCCGCGTGCCCTTGCCCCCAGCCAATATGATCCCCTTCATCAGGCTGTCCTCCCGCGATAGTTGATGGCAAACCACTCTTTGTAATCACCGCTCAGCACCTGCTCCACCCAGTCGCGGTGTTGCGAGAGATACCAATGGACCGTTTTGCGAATGCCGCTCTCGAAGCTTTCAACCGGCTTCCAACCCAGTTCGCGCCCAATCTTGCTTGCATCGATAGCGTAGCGGCGATCGTGACCAGGCCGGTCGGCGACAAAACGGATCTGTTCGCGGTAACTGCCGCTGCCCAAGCGCGGGCGCTCCTGATCGAGAATTGCGCACAGCGTGCGGATTACCTCCAGATTGGTCTTCTCATTGTGGCCGCCGACATTGTAGGTCTGGCCGGGTGTGCCCGAATCGAGTACTCGTTCAATGGCACGGCAGTGATCCTCCACAAACAACCAGTCGCGGATGTTGGCGCCGTCGCCATAGACAGGCAACGCTTTGCCGGCCAGGGCGTTAAGCAGCATCAGGGGAATGAGTTTCTCGGGATGCTGGTAGGGGCCGTAGTTGTTGGAGCAGTTGGTGGTGAGCACCGGCAATCCGTAGGTGCGGTGGTAGGCGCGCACCAAATGATCGCCAGCCGCCTTGGAAGCGGCGTAGGGGCTGTTGGGCCGGTAGGGCGTCGTCTCCGAAAATGCCGACTCCTCCGCAGACAGCGAGCCGTACACTTCGTCGGTGGATACCTGCAAAAATCGGAAATCTTCCACCTCAGGCTGGGTCAATTGCTTCCAGTGGTGCAAAGCCGCCTCAAGCAGCAAAAAAACACCGTCGACATTGGTTTTCACAAAGGCATCGGGAGAATGAATGGAGCGATCGACGTGACTTTCGGCGGCAAAATTGACGATATAGCGTGGACGGAAACGCGCCAGTAACTGTGCAATCAACTCGGGGTCGCAAATGTCCCCCCGGACGAACACATGCCGGGGATCGGCCTGAAGGGCATGGAGGTTGGCGGGATTGCCGGCGTAGGTGAGCTTGTCGAGGTTGACAAGGGTGCCATTGTGCCGCGAAAGCCAGGCGCAAACGAAGTTGGCGCCAATGAATCCAGCGCCGCCGGTCACCAATATCGTTGGCTTGTCCATTTTTTCTCTCAAAACGTTTTGGTGGGCAGTGGACGACAAAACACGCAGCCAGGGGACTGTGCCGTGGTGCTGGCCCGCAAGGTTGCCGTGACGGCAAACCGGTCGGTGTCGGCCGAGCCTGATAACTTCAGGGTTTTCCCTGAACATTACGGCCAGAGGGGTGGGTTAAAATCAGTCTGCCCGGCAGGGTGTGTACAAGCGCGGCGGGCTTGAGGCAAACAAACGATGCACTAAGGCAGGTTCAGCGATGCATGAATCGATAAAGAGTCGCACCGGTTGGTTATGGTCAAGATTGCTCAGAGCGCTCGGGTCAACCTCTGGCCAGAACGGGTCGGATGCTATGCAGGTCGCTCACTCTGATGCGCCATATCCGCCCGGCTATCTTCAAAAGTTAAGAACAACCACCCTCCAACGACTGTTAAAAGTACATCAGATAGACCTTTCGAACTACGTCCGCTACGGAAACGAGCAGAGAATCACCGACGGCGCGGTTACCGTGGCCGAACTGGTCGATGACTGTCGTCGCTCGATGCTGGCTATTGAAGATGAGCTGGATAGGCGGGGGATTCGACGGCTTTAACTGGCGTATCAAGAGGAGAACCGAGTGATCGAATAGGGCGGCAGAGCAAGGTTCTTTGCGATCCCGCCAGAGGTTTTGCGCAAAGATGCCGGGCTACTCACCAGGGTCAACGGATCGCCTGAGACTTGCTCAAAACTGCCTTGGGGAATCACTGCGGCAGTGGTTATTTGCTGGGTTGAGGATGCAAGATTTACGACAATCGCTTGCCGGTTGCGGCCGTCGCCGAAGCTCCAACCAAGCAACGACGGGTAGCCCGCGCCTCTGCCCGCCCGAATGGTCGGGGCGCCTGGAAAATCGAGCTTTTGTCCCAAGGTCTTACCGGCCAGCGCTGCGCCCACAAGTTTCAGCGCCGAGCCGGTGGCAGTCAGTGCGAGGGGAACCGACTGGGGTGGAGCCGCCGCCCGGGTAAAATCAGTCGGCACCAGAAAACCCCGCTCGTTGCTGAAGATGCTCGCAAACAGGGCATTGCCCAGTAGCGTATGGCAAAGAACATGGGTGATTCTAGGTTCATCGATAAACAGCAGCGTCGTCACTGTCACACCCAGACCGTGGACCCATGTGCCAGCCAGCGGCTGGCTTCTATCGAACAGGTTGTACTCGGTGATCCAGATCTCGCGCCCCACCGGGAGCGAACCAATGCCCTCTGTGCGCAGTTCGTTCCAGGCCACAAATGGCGTGCCAAGAATGCTGGCGATCTCAGTGGCGGAATAGCGCAACGATCGGGAGCGTTGCGAACGGCGATAGGGGTCGGAAAGACCCGTACCGTAGTAATGGTGCAGGGTCAGGGCGTCCCCACCTTGCAAAGTCGACAGCAGATCAGCATTCCACCCAAGCCAGCGACGGTCGCGAACGCGCTTAGGAGGAGCAGCCACAGAAGCCACTTTTGCTTCGGGAAACTCTTTCTTGATTGCTGCTGTCCAGCGGTTTGCCTCCTGAGCGTAAGCGGCGGCAGTCGGAAACTTGGACTTGTGGTCGGCACTGCCGATATAGAACTCGTTGCCAAGCTCGACATACTTGACAGGCAACCCAAGCCCCTTCGCCTCCCGCAGCGACCCAAGCTGGGTTTCGAGATCTGAACTCAGCAAGTTGAGGACATAAACCGGAACCGCACCAGTTGCCCTAATTGACGCCTGAAAGTTCTCGAGACGTACCGAGCGAGGCTTCAGTTGCCGCAGGTAGTTGGGCATCGGAAAGCCAGTAACAAACCACCCCACCTTCCAGTTCCAATAATTGGATTCTGTTCCTCCCGGATAACGCAAAAGTGCAGGTTTGAGTGGTACCAACGCCCTTATCAAGGCGGAATCGTCCCAGGCTACTTCTCCAAGGAAGTTGGCACCGTTGTATCCAAAGTAGTCGGGAGGAAGCTGGCGTTCGTTGCCCGTCGCTCTGGGCGTCAGCACCTGGCTTTGCACCGGCCGGGGGGCAGTGCTAAATAGCAAAACTGCCAAGCAAAGCGTGACGATGGTGTGTGCAGCCGGTGCAACCATCTGCCGTGGGCGAACAGTGTTTGTCTCTCTCCCCATTGCCACCATCTCGGTATCAGTGCAAACCTATTGACGAAAAGTCCGCAATGCAGGAAGTCAGCCTCATCTAGACCTTGCCGCTGTTGAGCAGTGACGGTTGCTTGACAGCCATCGTGTTGCCGGTGGCCAGAGCCACGTAGGCATCTGCAACAGCGTCCCAATCGTACAACTGCTCAATGCGCTGGCGCAGTTGCTTGCTGTGATCCGAAGCGGCGATGGTGCGTCGGAAGTCGGAGGCGAGCGTCCCAACGGTAAAGAACTCCCCCAACTCGCCTAGGGTCTCTCGGCTGAACGGAGTGTCAATGGCCAGCACCCGCGGGCACAGCTGCATCGCTTCAAGCAAGGCGGGATTGGTGCCGCCAACGGAGTTTCCGTGGATGTAAAGAGCACAGTAGCGTCGCAGTACCGTCACCACATCAGCATCGTAAACCGCTTTACAAACCAGAACATGTTCGCCGTGGCGGGCAGCCAATTCCTTCAGCCTCAAACTGTAGGGAGTGTCGTGGCTATAGCCGATCACCAAATGCTTGTATCCTTCCCGGCTCAGACCTGAATCGACAAACCCTTCGGCAGCCTCCACCGGCAGATTGTCTGCCTCAATGCGGGTGATCTGAAGCGAATACTTGCCCGGCTCCACGCCGTACTGCTTAAGAATTTCGGCCGCCCGTACGGAGGACACCTGCGGCAATTGCGGCACACCATAGGGGATGAAAACGGAACTCGCACCAAAACGCTTGCGATAATAAATACTCAACTCCCGAGAGTCCGAAATCAAGTTGCATAGCTTCGCAATGATGGCCGACGCCCCAAAATAGTAGAGCTTAAATGGCAGAGACCACTTCGGTCGCCGCCATTCGAGTCCGTCGGTATTGACGCTCATCGGAATGCCCGTAAAGAGGGTCATCAAGATGCCCGGTAGATTAGCGTTGTTGAACCAGAAGACATAATCGTACTGCTTGCGGTTTGACAGCAGGTGCAAACCCGTCTGGATAGAGGAGACAAACGTGTCTAGGCTTCGGTTGGTCGAACCGGGTACGTAAACGAGTGTTCGTCCCTCGTAAGCGGCCGGTTGCTGCTTGTACATGTGCCCGCGACAAAACACTTCACACTCGACGCCGTCGGCTGCAAGCCGGGAAGTAATTTCCTGCACAGCGGTCTCGAAACCGCCGTACTTGGCAGGCAGACCCCGAGTCCCGCAAAACGCAATTTTCATTCGGACAACTCCTGAAATGATAAGCAACAGCCTGCAATTGGTTAAGTGCGCCCTCGGCAATAGCTGCCGGGGGCGCACGGACTACAGAATCAGCCAAGGACAAATCGTCAACGATTCCAACTGTGCAGCGGTCGATCAAGCATCGAACTGAGGGCGCCGTTGTGGGGGAGAAAATACTCAATAAGGCGTTGCCGAGTCTCGGGTTTCATCGGCGGCGGAGTAAACGGTTTCTCATTGAGGCTAAGCAGGGCTTTGCGGATGGTGTAGCGCAGCTTTGAAGGTAGAAAGGGCCTGATCATCGCCCTGAGGAAATGGTCGTTGTCGGAGGTCATCATCTTGGTCAGTTCCACCGATCGCGACAGGGCAGCAGCGTTTGAACGCCGCTCAAATGAAGGTGTAAACGCCCCATCGACCCCGGCCGCTTCAAAGATCTTGCGGCATACTGCGGCGGGATCTTTCTTCAAATCGTCCACCAGGAAGACTTGGACGCGGTGCTCTCCGAACGTGTTGTAGAGATTGGCCAAATGTTTGTAGTAAGTGCTGCGGTTGAGGTAGGCTCCCGAGAATACCCGGATGTTGTTGCTGCGCAGCCGCTCGGGCTCCTCCGCCAGAGCTTGCTCGAAGGAAGGCGACTCTTCCCAGGCCTTGCAGCGCAAGTACCAGTAGGCGGAGTAGGCACGGTCGATGGGATGGCGCAGCAACAGCACAATCCGGCAGTCGGGATTGTGTTCGTACAGGCGCTGGACCATCTTCGGCTGGTACATCACCTCGATGCACTTGGCGATGATCGTCGAGTGCCCTGGGCTCGCTTCCGGGAAGTACTGCCTGAAGGTGGCATCGTAGCCCTTGGCGTACTGTACATCGGCAAGGAAGCCGCAATATTCTGTTTGATCGTGGGTGGCGATGTCTGGATGTTGGCCTAGATAGTCTTTTAGCGATGTCGTGCCGGCCTTGTGGGCGCCAGCGACCATCAAGCGAATGGGCGGATTTTTCATCGATGCTCTCCGGTGAAATCCTTGGGTGGAATTAGGCAGGCAACACTCTGCGCAGCGGCCTTCAACCGAGGCCAACAACGTGTAGATGCCCTGGATCAAGCCGGGGGGACAAGCCAAGTTGGCATATTACTGTATCCACGCTTTGCAAGCTGATGGGCGAGGCGCTCGTTGTAGGGTGCATAGACAGATTCAAGGTAGGAGCGCGTTCTGCTGGACATTCTTTCTTCAAAGGGCTGGCCGTTGAGGGTGAAGTATAGCCTGCGAGCGGCGTCTTTGAGATCGGGGAACAAGCGCAAAACTCGCTCGGCTTTCATATTAAAAGCGAGCGCCGCCTTGTGCAGCAACGCAACTTTGTAGCTGATGGTTTTATTCTCCACCCTGAGGGTCTCAGGAACGACAGCCTCAACGCCAAGCCAATCATAGAGTTCCGCAAGCAGCAGCGCTGGATCACGCTTAATTTGATCAAAAAAGAACACTCTAATTGAGTCGGGAAAGACTTCAAACCAGTCGTTCATGTAGTTGGCATAGAAGCCGCCTTGAATACCCCAGTAAGGATCATTTGTCTGCTTGCAGACCTCAGTGTAGGGAATGTTCTCGCACAGTTTAATATAACGATCGAAGATCATATCTTTGCTGATATTGAGCATTGCCTTCTGATAGTTATAAAACGAGAACAACCGCTCGACTGGCTCGCGCAAGATCATGACAATCCTGGCTTGACCAAGTTGCTGTCTCATCAAACTAGCGAGTTTGTACCCTCCTTCAAAATAACCAGGCGTTGCTTCCATCACGTAGCGTTCTGTCCGGTATCGCTTGAAATTGAGAAGATATTCGGTAACGGGTGCCGGTTCACCACCGTATCGAACGGGTAAGAAGTAGCACGTTTCCTTCTTACTCGAAGGACAAATGTCCGGGTGTTGGGACAGATAGGTAAACACCGAGGTCGTGCCGCCTTTGACAACTCCGGCGATGACCAGATTTGGCAATACACCCGCTTCGGTTTTGACGATTGGTGCGATTTGCTGAACAGCCATAGGGAGGACACCTTTGCGATTCAATTGCTGGATTGACGCCGCAAACGATCGCTGCGGCGATGTTTGCAATACAAAGCATTTAACGCGGAACGGGCACCTTTGCGCCCATCAAATCGTTGTAGACGCCGACAATCTGTTCGTAGTGGTGATTTTGACTGAAATACCGCTCGATTTTCTGCCTTCCCGCCAGACCCATCTCCATTGCCCTGCGCCGATCGCGGGCCATGGCAAGCAAGCACTCGCGCAGGTGTTCACTATCGCCGGGTGCGAAGAGCAGTCCGTCGGTGCCATCTTCGATCAATTCGGGGATTCCGCCGATGTCGGCACCGATCTGAGGTCGGCTGTGGGCATACGCTTCCAGCACGGCCATTGGGCAGTTTTCGTACCACTCCGACGGCAGCACGCAGCACAAACTGTCTGCGATAAGTTGTTGCAGTTCTCGGCCTCGCTTCGGCCCGAGGACGCGGATGTGGGAGAGGCCTCTGCGGGCCACAGTGGCTTCGACCTCCTCACGGGCCTCGCCATCGCCCACGATCAACAGCGGTACTTCTGTCAGTGGTGCGGCCGCCTCAATGAGCGTGAAGATCCCTTTCAAGCGCTCAAGGCGGCCAAAGTACAGAAAATAGTCGCCCTTGCCGGGGTTGACGGGAATGTTTGAAACATCGACAAAGTTGTGTACTGTCACCATCTTGTGCGCCGGGATTCCCAATTCGGCCAGTTTTCGTCTTTGAAAATGGCTGACGGTGATGAACCGATCGACTTTGTCGATGACACCGCCGAGGGCGTGAGAGTAATACAACTCGGCGGCACTGAGCAACGAGCGGCTCAGCGATCCCCGATTGCACCGCTTTGCCACGGCTTGCCAGAAATCTTTGCCGTTGCAGCTCTGGCATAGCTGACCGTCGGCGGACATCAGCGTCGATACCGGACAGACCAGCCTGTACTCGTGCAGCGTCTGCACTATGGGGATCCCCGCCTCTTTCAACGGCCGCAGAATCGATGTGGTCAGTTGCCCGTAGTAGATGTGCAGGTGGGCAATCGCCGGTCGGTGCTCGCCAAGCAGGCGACTCAAGGCATCTGCAGCTGGTTTTGAGTGCACGAAGCGGAGAAGATCCCTTGCGGAAGGGGATGTGAAGTTAATCGGTTCCGGAAAGTAATGTGCCCAGGGGGTCTCGCAATTTTCTGGTTGGCGGGCTGCAAATGGAATGACCTGATGCCCCCATTTTTCCAGCAACTCTCCCAGACTGAAAAAATATCGGTCTGAGCCTCCCCGAATGAAATAGTTTTGAGAAACATTCAGTACTGTTGGCAACATGGGTTTGCACCAAGCGGTTGAGCAATTTTTTTCAGCTTCAAGCTTCAGGTCTACCTGGATTGGAGCCTTGTCGTTCGAAAGGACGACCGGTGCAGATTACCGGTCGTCCTCGTGCGTCGCTACAAGCGATGACTTGACCTGTACGCCAAGCTCAGGGATTAGCCTTGAGAACCTGGAAATTATCGTAAACAATCTGGATGGATGGAGAATCCTTGCTGTATGCCATGATCCCGGCTTTGCTCTGCAAGTCGAAGTAGCGGCCTTTGTCGCCACCTGCCAGAGTAACGGTTCCAGGCAGATTCACCACACCCGTGTCTAAATCCGCATAAACGGCGCGGTAGGCCGACCTGATGGTGGAACCGTTGGGATCAGCCGTCAGGTACAACTCCAGCGACTGTAGGGTCGAGGGGTTAGCGAGCGAGACAGTACTGATGGTCGTACCCACTGCTCGTCGCTCCTGGTAGAATTCGATACCTATCGTGTTTGTGTCCGTGGCCCTGGCTACGAGTTTGATGAAATTATCTTGATCGGGGCCTGTAAAGATGCCTGCCTGCTGATAAGGCGGCACCGCAATTTGGGACAGCGGGCCTAGGATTTTAGCAGAGGCAGTAAAAGGTACACTTCTGCCGTCAAAGGCTAGTTGCAGACCGTTGACAAGATTGTTGTCCGTTCGGCTGGGGCTGCTGTCAGCTGTTGTTAAGACTAGCGTGCCGGTATTTGCGGTGCTCAGGCGGAGCAACCCCGCATTGTAGGAAGGGGTGCTAGTGAAGGTATCGTTGTTGTTGCGCTGGGTGCTGGTAAACCCCAGACCCGCTCCGTTGACATCCGTGAGGGTGCCGGACACGGCCGAGCGAAAAAAGAGAATCAAAGCAGAGTTGCCGGGCGTTAGGCCGGGCGTTGCAGGGTTGAGCGACGCGCTTTCCGGCCTTACATTAGCAAGCAGGAAAACGCCGTCCTGATAGTCGTAATTCTTGCCCGATTCGGGGGTGGGATTTTTATTACCAGGGTCGACGATCCCATACCAATGGTTCGGCACAAGCGCCCCATTTTTGTCGCGCACGGGGAATATGCGCCAGTTGTGGGGCTGGTCAGGGGTATTCTGTGCATCATTGATGTAAGCGTTGTCGAGCTTGATGCCGAAAGGGCCGTTCGGAAACCGCCCAATGGTGCCAGCCGTCGGGGCGACGTCGGTCCCATCGACCGAAATTTTCGGAAGCAACCGCTGGTTTTCACCACCGCTTTCGTCGCTGCCGCCTTCAAAGACCAAAATCTGGTTATCGGTTCCTCCAGATTTCGGCCGAAGTTTTGTGTAGCCTTGCAAACCGGTTTTGCGCGCCGCATACCTGGCAAGGGGCCAAGCGAGCAGAGGCTTGCTCGCATCGGCGCGAACCCAGTAAGGCGAGTAAAGTTCTTCACCGACGAGGGCTTTATCACCACCAATCTTGAGCAGTTCGGTGCCGATGACGGTGCTCCAGCCGAAGCTTCGCGAGATTTCCGCCGCCGCCGGCTCGTTGTTGCCCTCATAACCAACGGCGTTGAGGCCTGCAAGCGGGATCTTGAAGATCGGCTGTGCCGGGTCATCAGTACTAACACTCAACGTCGCATAGTTCTCGGCATTGGTCGAATGCGTAGAACTGTTCTGGATGATTCCCGAACCACGCTGGGGAGCAAACTGAATCGATAGCTCGAGTGACGCGTTCGGTGCGAGCACCAAAGGCAAAGCAGGTGCATTCAGTATCTGAAAGTCGCCCGCTCTTTTGTAGTCTCCGCTGCGACCGTTCGCCGCATTGACGATCTCATCCGAATCTCCGAGGACAAGACTGCTGATTGTCAGAGGTTCCAGGCCTGAGTTTGTCAAAGTCACCGATTTTGGGGAGCGAATCTCTTCGTCGACTGTGCTGAAAACCACACGATTGTTGACAATTTCAGAGTCTGGAGTTCTCACACTTAGCTTACCGCTTGCTTTGGCGGCGGGGGAGCTCACCAGAGTAGCAAGCGCCAGCAACCCCGCTGTCAGCACCGACATGCGCACGGCCACCAAGTATCGGCAACGATTTCTAATCAACATACGCATCCCTCCAAAGTCGTAGCAGGCTGGTTCACGCCAAGCTCACTATTTCTCATTGACCATCAATCTGTCTGTAGGTATCTATGCCTCCGCCAGCATTTGCTGGTCGGGATACCCTTGTGATCCTACATCTTTCTGGTACATGTCGAACGGCTTTCCATCCCAAAACTTACTAGGAATGTAATGCAAAATCAGCGCCCAGCGCGGATTTGTGTTGTATCCACCCTGGTGGACAATCAGTTGATTTGAAAGAATCAACGTGCCCGCCTGCCCAAGGATGGGTATCGTTTGCTTTTCATTGTAGAAAAGCGCCATATCACCGAACTGGTCGGAACGGCTGACTTTTTCTCGACTCCAACCGAGTGAACGCCAGCGGACGTAAAACAGATTGAGAAGTTTACGAGCAACGTGCCTGTGGGAGTGGGCGATGACCGTGTACGGCCCGTCGTCGATGTTTTGAACATCGCTGAGGTACAAAAAAGCTTTATACCGAACGGTCAGGCCGTCGGTGTGCAATCGGCGCTTAGTTTGCTGGTCGGGCATGTCCAGTTGAACGACGGCGCTTTGGGCCACCAGCGTCTCGCCGGTACGCTTCTCAAGCATTGTCTTGACAGAATACAGCAAGCGGCTGTAGCGCTCATCCAGTTTCTGAACATTGATAAACTGCACCATGCCGAGGTTTATATCGGTGCTTTCAGCTCGATGATGCATGTAGCACTTCCCACCATCTTGCTCATCCTCGCAGTAGTGTTGCGGGGGGATCACATAGCTATGTCCTCGTACATAGCTTTGGGCAAATGCAATGATCTCCCGAGATTCGGCCGAACTCAAAAAATCGGGAATCACCTCGTACCCATCGGAGGTGAATCGGTTGTGCGGCTGTTGCCGAATGCTTGCAGCACTGACAAGAACCTTTCTAACCATCCGTACATAATTTTGCAGATGGGGAAACATTCGCTTCACTGGGCTCACCGCCTCCTCACTGAATTTGTATAACTACTGGGAACAATGTGGCAGAAAGGGCCGGCAAATACCGATGCAAGACCAAAGACGCCTGCACCCGCGTACGGAACGCATCGTATATCCTCCAGGATCCAGTCGTGTCGTATGGTACGGCACAGCTTTCATCTGGGTTGATTGGCTCACCTGTACAGTGGATTTTGTTTTACATCGCAATGATTTCGTGAGATGAATGTCACAGTCTGCTGGCAGCTTGTATTTTTCATTCGCGCGTGAGGATCCCCTTCAAGGACTTTAACTTAAATGCTTTGAAGGCTCCACGTGTTGCGCTTGGCGCAGACTTTACGCAGTAATGCCACCCGAAGCACCCCGATAGCGGAGACATGGAGATAGTTATGTATTACCTTCAACTGTTCAGACCAGTGCCAATTCTCTCATATTGCGCTTTGTTCTACACACTATTGGTACTGCTGGGTCTACCAGAACTCGGCTCGCGCGCGCTTGCGGCGGGTATTTCTGGTTTTTCACCCTCAAGTGGTCCAATTGGTACAACGGTGACCATCGACGGTTCAGGCTTCAAAGATGTCTCCTCAGTCCAATTTGGCGGAGGCAATGTAAGCTTTACACAAACTTCCGACAGCACGATAACAGCCACTATTAACTCCAACGCCGAGACAGGCAAAATTACGGTGAAGGCATCTTCGGGCAGTCTCACCAGTTCAAACTCCTTCACCGTAACCATCGCCAAGCCCAGCATCAGCAGCTTTTCGCCCGCCGGCGGTCCACCGGAAACAAAAGTAGTGGTTAAAGGAGCGAATTTCGAGGGAGTGCAATCGTTCAAGATCGGCAACGTTTACCTTCCTTTTACCTACGATTCGAGTTCTCAGCTAACCGCCACCACCAAAGTAGGCAACGTTACCGGCAAGATTACCATAACCACCTCCGGTGGCAGCGTCACCAGTTCGAATACCTTCACCAGCGATCCTCCGAGTATTACCAGCATCACGCCTTTGCAAGGTTCGGCCTACCCTGCCACTGATATCACCATCAAGGGCATCAACTTGAGTGGTATCGGAGGCGTTGCCTTCGGCAAAGGCTACGCCGAGCGCTGGGAATACATCAGCCATAATGAGCTGCGGACCCAAGTGCCCTGCACGGCAAGTACCGGCAAAGTGACCATCGACACGTTTGCAGGCAAAATCACCAGCTACAACGACTTCACCGTGCCGGACGCCGGTGTACCGAGCGATGTGCCCCAACGCATCGCCTGCGTCAAAGAACCGCTCACCCCCCCGGACGGTTTCACGGCCATCACCTACTGGGGACAGGCGATCGTCGATACCAGCAAAACTGGTGAAGCCACCGTCGAGATCGACTACATGAAACTCTGGTGCACGATCAACGGCACCGAGAAGCTCCTCGCCGACGATCAAGGTTCGGTCTATGGACATCTGTACGTGCGCTCGGGTTGGTACAGCATCCGCGAGACCGAGCCGATGCCCTACACCTACAACGCCCAGAACGACTCGGTCGTGTTGAAACTTTCCCAGCATCCCGACAAAATTTTTCACTGGTACATGAACACTCCGCGGGCTTCCTGGTCGCCGCAGGACACCGTCAGCGGCTGCCGCGTCGAGGGGCGGATGAAAATCAGTGGACCGGCCCTGGTGCAGTTGGGTGCCGACTGGTGGGTGGACGCCTACGCCCCCTGGAACGGCGCGCAGGTGAACAATCGCGAGATGGGCTATACCAACTGGTACCGCCAATCGCCGGATTGGCGTGTTATCGACTTGCCGTGAGGCGAGGACCATCGCTCAATCCGCTGCTTTTTTGGAGGCGGTTTGCTTCACCTGGATGGTCTCGACGATGGCATCACGGTAGTCGATAGCCAACCGGTCCCATCCAAACCGGCGGGAGCTGCGCAAGGCGCGCTCCTGCCAATTTTCAGCAAGTACCTGCCTAAGGCAGCGGGCGTATGTGTCGATGTCCGTGACATCGCACAGCAAACCGGCATCTGCGACAATATGGCGGCGCATGGCATCGTCGGTTGCAACTACCCCTAGCCCCGAGGCCATGGCCTCCACGTAAGCCAGCCCCCAGGGTTCGTCGACCGAGGGTAAGGTAAACGCCTGACACGAACGATAGACCGCCGGCATCTGCTCGAACGGGAACGAGTCGATGCGAGAACGCCCAGCCCCAAGCAAGCGCTCGGCTAGGGCGCTGTAGTAGGGGCGATCCAGGCCGTCGCCGCAGATGAGCAAGCTGACCCCTGGCAAGCGGGAAACCGCTTCGATGGCTAGATTGACGCGCTTGTGGCCGTCTTTGCGCAAAGAAGCGACGCACAAAACCACTGGCGCAGGCAGGCCAAGCTCGATGCACTCGCCCTCCGGACGAAAGCGAGCCAGATCGATACCGTTGGGAATCACCGCTACCGGCTGCTGTGGCCGGTGTCGGCGAGCGAACTCGGCAATCTCCGTCGAAAGGGCAATCAGGCGATCCGGACGAAAGTCCAGGCTGCGCCGTAGATCACGACCGTTGCGCAACAAGCCGCAATGCTCAGTGTAAAGCAGCGGCGTGCCGATCAAGGCACGCACGGTCCAGGCGGCCGCCAACCCCCCCAACCCGTTGATGGGAAAGACTAGGTCGGCCGGTTTTCTAAGCAAGTGGGAAACCGTCGGAAAATAGCCAGTTAGATACTCCCACCACAGCTCAGGCACGTTCGTAAAGCGCCGCCACAGTGGAGCAAGCAGCGGATGGCGAAACACAGCCCGAGAGCGAGTGCGGGAGACAGCGCCGACGGGCGTGCTCAGAGGGCCGCACGGCTCGCCGCTGAGCAACTCGACATCGAAGTATTCGGAGAGGCGCCGGGACATCTCGATGGCGAAAATCTCCGAGCCCCCACTCCAGATCACTCCGGCACTTGTATGGATGAGTGCCACCCGGTACCGTTCGCGTGTACGGCCATCTGCTCGTTGTTTCTGCGTCAGCATGTCTGTCCTTCCAGAAGGGCAATATTTGCCGCTATCAATACGCTCCCCGCTTGACCAAAACAACCTGAACGGTTTTCCAGAGAATGACCAGATCAAGGCGCAACGACCAGGTTTCTGCGTACTGTAAATCGAGATCCAGCATCTGCTCAAAACTCAATTCGCTGCGGCCACCTACCTGCCACAGACCAGTCATCCCAGGCAGCACCGACAGGCGAGCACCGAGTCGGCGCGCATCGAAAAGCGCACTGGCGCGCTGGCAATCACGCTCCTGTAGAGGCCGCGGACCGACCAAGCTCATCTGTCCCAGCAAGACGTTAATCAGCTGAGGCAACTCGTCGAGGCTGGTGCGGCGCAGAAACTGCCCAAAGGAAGTAACGCGAGGATCGTTTTTCATTTTGAACAACACTCCGCCTTCGGACTCGTTGAATTTTTCGAGGCGGGCCAGTTGGGTCTCCGCGTCGGTGACCATCGTCCGGAACTTCCAGACGTGAAAGTACTGGCCGCCCAGACCCATGCGCTGCTGCCGAAAAAAGATCGGCCCAGGCGAATCGAGCCGGATTCGCAAGGCGATATAGGCGAAGATCGGTGCAAAAAGTAGCAAACCTAGTGCGGCACCGGCTAAATCAAGCAGACGCTTGACGGCTTGCTGCATTTGGAGGTTGCGTACCTCGGGCTTGCGAGTAAGGGTTTCCATAGTTCTAATGCTTGGAGGTAGTGTTGGCCAGATCTTGTTGGATGTAAGCTTTGTCTTGGCCCCGCAATTTGGGCAGACGGATGAGTAACCCCGTCACCGATACGAGATAGAACGCCAGCATCATTAACGCCTCAAGGGCTATCGGCAACGTCACTAGCCAGGTGGAAGCGACTGCAAGCACAGCCACTGCGGGCGGCAATAAAATAGGCCTTGCCAGGTCGCCCAAACGCCAGCCGTTGGTTCGGCAGACGGCTAACCAGAACCAGACCAACGCAGCTGGCCCCATGACCACCGCCACCGCCAGGGCCACCCCCTGGATGCCTCCCAGCCACGCACCGGCAAGATAGGCCGGGATTGAAAGCGGTACCAACGCCCAGTTGATCCGGGCATTGATCCCCGGTTTGCCGGCGGCGGTCAGGGAAGTGCCCAATATTTGCATCGTCCCCCGCACGTAGGCAAAGACCAGGACCAGTTGAAAGACCTTGATTGCATCGACCCAGTCCGCTCCGTAGAGAAACGGAATCAGCCAGGGGGCCAGCACAAAGGAAAGGGCGTTGATCGGGGCGGCAATCAGACCGTACTGTTCGATGGCCCGTACCACGTAGGGCCGGCACTCGGCAGGCTCCATTCTTGAGAGGGCCGAGAAATGGACGCGGTTGGTCTTTGCTGCAGCAAAAACCGGCACCATCGCCAGTTGGTAGGCGACGTTGTAGTAGCCGAGCGCCTGGGCTCCAAGCAAGCGGCCGATGACCAGATTGTCGCCGCTGGTGTTGGCTTGGGCGGCCATGCTGATGCCAAGCATGCCGGTAATAAAACGCCGCACTTCTTTGAGCGCCTCAGGATCGGGCTTAAAGGCATAAGCGAAACGATAGCCACTCATGCGCCTACGGGTGACGGCATCGGTGCAGGCGTAAGCGACTTCAGCCACCGCAAAGGACCAGACACCTCCTCCGCACAGTGCACAGATGGCAGCGCCCAGCAGGCGGGAGGCCCCTGCTGCACTGTCGCTGATGGCTATATCCTTGAATCGCTGCTGACGCAACATGACCGCGTCGTGGGCACCAGTGCCGGCGTTAATCAAAAACACCAGCGCGTGAAAAGCTGTCAGCGGCCACAGCAAGGGTTGATCAAAAAACAGCGACAGCGGAAACCCTGCCAGAGCCTGCAAAATGAACATTCCGAAAGAAATGTTCACCCCAAGGCTGTAGACGGCATCGACCAGCTTTTTGTCCTCCAGCCCCCGCTGCACCAGGACTGAACCTACCGCCCCGTCACGAAAAAGCCGTGAAAAGTTGGTAAGCACCAGCACCATTGCCCACAACCCGAATTCGTTCGGCGAGAGTAACCGGGCCAGCAACAGCTGCATGAGAAACTGAGAGCCCCTTTCGAAGAAAAAGGCACTCAGCAGCCACATTCCTCCTCTGGCCAGATGTCCGCGCAAAGGCAGGCGGTTGAGCAGGGGTTTAATCCAGCCAATTTTGTTTCCCATCAGGCTACCCGTCTCATGAGCGGGTAGAGGAAGCGCGCGCCATCCCAGGAACTTGAGCAGCAAGCTTGGTGCGGATAAAGCTGCTTAATCCGAGCAGCAAAACTTCCTTGCCATCCTTAGGGGAGACGACGCAGATCGAGCGGCGTAGCATCCACTTGAGGGCGTCCCAGGGGCGCATACCCGTGCCCCTCGCCTCATCAAGGGTCAAAGCCACAATCTTCAAAAGCGAACATTGGGAGGCACCTTCGTGAAGAGAGAGGAGTGCCAGATACTGGCCGTCACGACTGATATCGAAGCGGCCCGCCACCCCGGTTTGCTTGGCGGCGTCGTTGACAAACTGTCCAACCGCTTTGTAACAATGCACAGCGTGCTCAAAATTCTTGCTGCGGCTACGCCTGTTTTTGCCGTGAATGCGGTAGTACATCAACGGCTCTTTGACAAAGCCCACTTGGCCGTGAAAAGGAGCAACCGCTACCAAGTAGCAATCGGCCCCCCCGTCGTATGAACGGCCACAAACCCACACTTGCCGGTTAGGTATCGGCAGAATTTTGTCCAGCACACTACGGCGATAGGACAGGGCAGATGTGATGGCGCACGGATAGCGGCCCCAGGTAAGCAGCATACGACGCACATCTCCTTGCACCAGACTTTTGGCACCGTAGCCTATCTTGGTATCTTCGGCATCGACAGTCACCCATGAGTGGGACACTTGCACCCACTCTGGATGCTCACCGAAGGCTTCGACTACACGCTCAACCTTGTTTTCGTAGTAGCGATCGTCTGAATCGAGAAAACAAACGATCTCTCCGCGGCTATTGCGCAGACCAGTATTGAAAGCTTCGGCCTGCCCGCTGTTTTTCTCAAGAAAGATGGGACGAACTTGATCGCCATAGGAGCGAATGACTTCAACCGAGTGATCGGTCGAAGCGTCGTCCACCACCACAATTTCGCAGTTACGATAGGTTTGCTTCAGGGCACTGTCAATAGCCTGGCCAATCAGATGGCCAAAATTGTAGTTACAGATGATGATGCTGACTAGCGGTTGGCTCGATATTGGCGAGTGGGAGGAAGGACTTTGAGTGCTCATTGTGTACTCCAAGATGTCAAAAGTACATCGTTCACTACCTACTTGCAGCCAGTTTCTGTTGAGTCCGAGGGAATTGCTTGACGGCCCACATTGCCTCGTCTGTTTCTGTGCGCCCGCGGTCCAACGAAAGCATCGTGCACAGCAGCAGGATGGCCATGCGAGTGAAGTCAAAGGCCACCACGGACGCCAGGATCATAAAAAGCAGTAGTGTCCACCACACGCAGTCCGGACGGTCGGCGCGGGTACGCCAGAGCCAGCGCATGAAAGTCACCGCAAAGATTCCAAAAAGCAGTGTTCCTGCCAGACCATTGCAGTAGAGCAGTGCACCTAGTAAAAAACTGTGGCTTCCAACCTTTGCAGGCTCGTAGCCAGGTACAACGGTACGGCCTGGAATACCGTGGCCAAAAATCGGCGCGTCCCCCAAGCTCTCGAAAGTTCGCCCATAAAGTAGCGAACGGGCTTCGGTAGAAGCCTTGCGCAGGTTATTGGTCGAGTCGACCGTCCGCTCGTAGGTGGTTACCAGTGCTTCGGTCACCGGAGGCAGTGCAAGGGCCCCGAAACTCAGCGCGGCAATCAAAGCGAAAAGCGCCCAGATACCCCCATGTTTACCTAGCGTCAACAACATGCGCAGAGCCAAAACCGCTATCAGCACCGCCACCGAGGAGCGGGCACCGTCGAGGATAAGTGCCACCACCGCGGCCGAGCCCAGCAGCAACGGCCAAGGCGATCGCCCGCTCAGCCCAAGCAAGAAGACAAAAGCCGTAGCCTGGGCAAAAAACTCAGGATGGCCAAAAAAGGCCGCGTAGCGCGGCGTACCCAGAAAACTTGTACCGTCCTCGGCGTCAAATAACCGCAGGTAATTCGTGTCGCCCAGCCCTTCGACATAACGCTCCTGCTTAGAAAGCAGCAGACCGGTCAGTGAGCGCATGATCGGTAAGCTGCTTTCTCCAATTACAAAGTGCGCCACCAGCCATACCGCCAGCACCTCAGCCATCAACACTGCGATGGCCCAGATAGCCACTTGCACGCGCACGCGCACATCGTTGCTCTGGATGTACCAGAGCACCAGCGCTCCACCAATCCACAGCAACGTCGGAGAAAGCAGCGAGTTGCCCGTGATCTTCTCAACGTGCAAATTCATATTGACCGTGACGTAGGCACCAAAGGCAAAGAGCGCCCACACCTCGGGCCGCGGCGCTTTAAGACGGATCCGCCCGAACTGCCACAGTTCTGAAGCAGCCAGACCGGCCAGCAACAGCAAACTAATATAACCAAAGCCAATGCCCCACCAGAGGGGCAACAGCACAATAATGCCGAAGACCGAGCGTTCAGCATGGCTCATCTGGCCCCACATGGCGCGCAGGCTATCCACTAGCCCGGCGCGGATTGCAATCGGTGCATCCATTGGTGACATGACTTATGAATCGGCCGCTTGCAAAGCCGGCCGCTCGTAGCGATAGCGGTAGGCGTCCTTGGCGGACTCGCTGCCGTTGATGACGAGGCTGATGCTGCTGCCGAAGCGCTGCAGTGTGTACAGGCTGCTGTTGACCGAGTCGCGGTTGCTCACGCCCGAGCGCACCACAAAGAGCACGTTGCGGATGGCGGCGGCGATGAGTTTGGTCTCGGCCACCAGATCCTCCGGCGCTGTGTCGATGAGCACGTAATCGTAATTGCCCGTGCGCTCGAGTTCCGCCAAGTAGCGGGTGAACTGGCCTTTGGCGATGTACTCACCTACAGAAAGGCCAGCCTCGGGCAGGCAGGCGGGCAGGAAGTTCAACGACGGCGCGAGGGCGACCGGTTCGCTGCTCTGCCCTTCGATTTGCAGTCGCCGCCCCAAGCCCGCCTGGCGGAAATCAGCGTCCACCACCAGCACCCGGAAGCCCAGTTCGCGCAGTGCCTTGGCAAGTCCTAGGGTGACGGTGGTCTTTCCTTCGCCGACGCCGGAACTGGTAATCATCAACCGACGGCTCTCGAGCGGCAACAGACTCACCACCGAGGCCAGCTGCCGGAACTCCTCAGCCTCCGCCACTTTGGCAGCCGACTCCTTCAGGCGGGGAATGCGCGCCAGAACCGGCAGTCCGGTGCCCTCGAGTTCGCGCAGGGCGAGTAGCGGATTGCGCCGCTCCAGCCACAGCGCCAAGGCGATGCTGCCGGACAGCATCGCCACCAGCCCGCCGACCGCAATCAGCAGCCCCGACGGGCTCGGCCTGGAGTTGACCGAGGGCGCATCGAGAATCTGCACGTTCGGGTAAGCGTCAAAAGCATTCACTTTGGCCTGCTGCATCTGTGCCACCATACCCTTGTAGACGCCTTCGGCGATCTCATAGCGGCGGGTCAACTCGCGCAACCGGCTTTGGCGGGGAGCGAGGGTCTTCAGCTGTGAATCGATGCTGTCGATGCGGTTTTGAATGCGCTCTGACTGTCTGCCCAGGGCAGCACTCTCAGCCTGGGCCTGGATAAGCTGCAAAATCAGATCGATGCGCGAGTCGCGGTAGTTGTTGCCCCCCAAAGAGGTGTTCACTTTTGCGGCGTCGGGCACGATGCTGCCCACTTGCTGTTTGATTTTTGCGAGCAGTTCTTCGCGCTGCAGCTCCAACGACTTGACACGCAGGTTTTTGTCGGTGTATAAACCGCGCGCCTGAACCAGCTGCGATTCGACATCGGCAAGCTTGGCGCGCAGAGCCTGATAGGCCTTGTCCTCTCCCAAATTCAAGGCGGCGGTGGCACGGCCCATGTCCATGCCGACAGCCTGCTCGAGGCTGTCGGCGCGTTGGGCAGCCGCCTCAGATTGAGCCTGCGTCAGCGCCTGGCTGGAGCGCAGCGTGTTGAGCGTCGCTACAAGCCCGCGCGTTTGCTCGTCTGCGTCGAGCAGCCCTGTTGACTGCTTGTAATTAGAAAGCGCAAGCTGGGCGCGCTGCAACTCTTTTTGGGCGCGCTGCAATTCCTCTTTGGAGAATTGATCGCGCCGCTTCGAGTCGTCGATGCGTAACTCATTGAGACGCTGCTGATAGGACTGCAGCACCGCTTCTGAGCGCTGCTTTGCAAGCTCAGAACTAGAACCTTTGGCTTCAAGCACCAAAATGGTAGACTGATCGCCCGCCTTGCTTTTGAAAAGCTTGGCGTACTGCTCCAGGCGGGAGAACTTTTCCGCTCGCTCGGGATCTTTTTCCCAAATGGGGCGAAGCACGTTGCTGCTCAGCAAAATATCTGATTGGATTCCAGTTGGATTGAGTTGGTTGGAGTAGGTAAGCCCCTGCTGCTGCAAATTGCCCAGCGGCCCGAGATTAGCGCTCAAACTGCTACTGTTGTTTGGAATAATCAGCTGCGCAGTCGAAGTCCAGGTGCGCGGATAAAACAAAGCAATGCCCACCGTCGCAGCCAGCAACACACTGTTGAGCGCCAGCAGCGGACGCCAATGGCGACGCCCAATCGCAACAACACTACTCATAAAAACATCCTTCTAGCCAAGCTAGGTTTGCGGTAAATCTGTCAACCCCAACGCCTATTATCGGAACAGCCACACGAACGGCATCAGCAACGGCTGGATCAAGCTCAGAAATCCTTCGGCGTTGGCCGGGGAGCCAGCGTTGACCACGATGCTGTCGTCCTGGAGCAGCTTGAGATCGTTAGTGCCGTCCATCACCTGGGCGACCGGGAAATTCTGGGCCGTGCGCTGGCCATTGGTCGGGTCGGTGCGAATCAAAGTCACCTGGCGGCCACCGCGCAAGAAAGACTCGCCCGAACCGCCCGCCGCAGTGAGCGCTCCCGCCAGGGTGGTGCCGGGCCGGACTTTGACCGGGCCGACCGCGTTGCTGGGCAGATCCTGACCGGAGACGTAGACGGTAATCTGCTCAGGAGCCAACTGCGAAGGCAGGTTCGCCATCTCGTACTGCCCCGGGCCAAGACTCGCGACGACAATGCGATCGCCGCTGATCACCGGAACATCCTGCCCCAGGGGTAGACGCGTGCGCTGGCCGTTGCGCTCCAGTTCGATTTGGGCCAGGTTTGCGTCGGGGCGCACTCCCCCCGCCTCTTTAATGGCGTTGTAAACGGTGCGCACCGCGCCGACTTCCATCTTGGTGGCCACTGAGGCGGGTGGTTGTAAAGTAACCAGACCAGGACGGTAGACCGAACCACTTACGTCAACAGCCACCGAACTCATCGAGACCAGCCGCACCTGCACATCGGGCACGCGGATGTACTCCCGCAACCGCTGGGCGAGTTCCTGCTGCAACTCGAGCTCTTCGCGACCGGCAGCTGGGATGCGGCCCAGCTGGGGCACAAAAATGTTGCCGTCGGCACCGACCACGAAGCCCTGCTCACCCGCCGAACTGAATTCTTCGCCGTTGACAACGGTTACTGAGACCCGGTCGTAGGCGCTCAGGGTCATCGCTGAGGCGGACCCGACCATCGGCGCTGTCCCTAGCAAAGCCAGCAAGCCAGGAAGGATTGTCCACTCTCGCCAGTTGCGCTTTTGCATCGTTGCTCTCCGTGTGACTCAGGCAATTGCCCGTGCAAAAAAAAAATGCGCGAACGGCCTCCCTTTCGAGAGACCGTTCAAGCGCACTCAGAGGTGTCGTCTTAAGCAGCCTGCCGCGGTGCCTGAACCGCATCTCGCAGGGTTTTTACCCTGCATCACTCTTCGTTTGACGATTTGCAAGTGTTTACAAAGTAGCTACGTGTTTTCGCGTAGTCAGTATCACGGAGCACAGAACTATCGAAAAACGTAGGGTGGTTGACTATAAGCCCTGGGGATCGGCAGAAGCTCACTGTTTTTCAAAGAGCGTGAAGCAGATGACGCATTTTTGTCGCTCCTGCCCCCTGCAATGCCCAGACTTTATTACCTGAAAGTTGCTTTTCGGTTGTAAAAGCGACTCCGGGTTCCTTGATTCTTTGCTAAGACAGACTAGCAAATCCAGTTAGTAGTTAAGTGCTAATTTTTATAACGGGCTTGCGTGACATACCTAACGTTTGATAAGGTTCTGGCTGTTAACACTCTGTTTCTCTCACGGGATTGTATCGAGGGGTTATGACTTGTTCACCCTGGTTACCCACTTGAAGAGGCGTAGGATCGCTGGACCAGTCCGGAAGAAGGCGGCTTCTAAGACACCTTCCACAGCTGAGTTGCAGGCTTTTTTGGTTCTTAGTGTGGGTGACCTCTGAGCTTCGACCGCCGTAGGTATGTTAGGTTTTCTCTATGTCGTGTTTAAAGTTCTGTGGGCTCTGCTGATTTGGCGAGGCAAGTGATTGGTCGCTTCGGAGTGTGTTCTTTTGATAGTCGCTCAGCCAGCGGAAGGTCCCCAGGTGAGCCCTGCCCGTGCGCGGGAGACATTTTTACAAACATAGCAAGCCACGCGCTTCGAAGCCGGTCATCCTCAGCGGAGGCGGCGGGCATGCATTTTTCTTTCGAGCACTTCTAGGGCCTCAGGCCGGGAAAGAGTCATGCCGGGCAAGCGCAGCAAGCGAAGTAAGGTCGATCGATTCCACTGCCCCCATTGCGAGGCCCGTCTGTGGCGCCTCGGCAGCCAGAAGTACCACCTGTTCTATACCCACCTTTCGGAAATGACTGCGGAGGGCGGGATTCCGCGCAAGCAGGCTGCTTTGCTCATCAGCCAGAAAAGCGAGTACGTAGATAACTGCGCGTGGTTGGAGGAGTTTTTTTGCGGCGAGCACGGCAAGATGTGGATGCTGGTGCGTCAGAGCAGCGAAGGCGTACTCACCGCAATAGTGCCTTCCGAACACGACTGGAAGCGCACCACCGGTACGCTTTTTCCCAACCGGCCCAATCCCTCCGTCAGTGAGTTTACCTACCGAATGAGCCGAGGAGCCGGCTAGCGGCAGGCATCGCTAGTTGACCGAGCGCACCTGCGACTCGTAGAGAGCATGGGCCTCGTAGAACCATTCAAACAAGGTGTTCAGCGTCCGCTGGTTAAGCCCTGCGACTTCAAGGTCATCCGCCTCAAGCAAAGCCTGGGTAACGTGCAGGCAAAGGTGAGCGGCATCGCGCAGGTGGGTAAAGTTGACGCGACCGCGCACCTGGGCCGCGCGCGAATTTTCCAGTTGCAGATCGAGCCAGCTTCCCGGTGGCGCGAGCAGGCGAATTTTGCGGGCCGGGTCACTCAGAAACTGCAGCCCTTGCCACCGGGCGCGCTCGTCGAGGTTGTCGGCACTCTTAAGCGGTACGGGCCCCCCCTGACGGTTGAGCATCGAGCGCAGGGTCTGGCGGATGGAGACCAGCTCGCCATGCTCTGGAAAAGCGACCAGCTGCTCCTCGACAATGTCGACCAAACGGCGCAGATAGGGTTGAGACTCTGCGACGTAAGTTTCAAAGCCGTGGGGTTTTTCGATGAGATAGAGCATCGTGACCCCCACCCGATAAAGCTGGTCCAGTACGAACCGCGACGCCACCGTGTCGCGGTAAACCTCCAGAGCGGTATGGGAGTAATAATGGCGGACCATACGGGCAAAGAGGGCCGCCACGGTCACACTCAGGGTGTCGGGCTCTTTGTCGCGTTGCACGGCGGCTTCGACCCGCTCGAGCTGCCTGTGCAGAATCCGGGCGGATTTTAGGAATGCCTTTGCCAAACCTGCCTCCGTCCGCTCCAACTTGCGCAGTTCGGGCAAATTGAGCCTGTCGAAACCGGCTCGAAGGTTCTGGGTATACTCTTGAGACACAGATAAAGTGAAATTGTAGGGTGGCAGCCCTTATATAGTAGCGGTCCGGGACGCTTCGCCATAGTCCGCAGCAAAATGACACATACTGTTAACCTCAAGATCGCTCCGCAGGCACAGCAAACGGTCCTATCCTGTACGTAAGCAATGGTCAAAAAGCGAGGTAACCGTGAGCTACACCCAGCAACTGGCACACTTGAGCGCCATGGACTATGTGGTTGTGGGAGTGGCTCTGTGCTACCAAAAGAATGCGGAGGGCAAAACCGATCCCGTGCGGGTGGTGGAGCCTATCCCGGCGACCGCGCTCGAGGCGATGAGCCGCGGCAACCGTACCTCCTATCTCAAGATTTATGCCACCACTCTCGGTGCGGTCATTGTTGATCAGCGCCCGGTGCTGCCCACGGACATTCTGGGCGAAGATGCCCATGTCTGCCACGATTTTCTGGGCCGCACCCAGGCGGCTGCCCGCACCTACAAAGCCAAAAGCGACCTGCGCTTGGTGCCTGTGGGGGAGGTTTGCACTCCCGAGACCGGGCAATTCAGGCTCCATTATGATCCTGCCTTTCGCCGCATTCTGGGAGGAGAAAGGCTGATCAGCGACAGCGACAACGTCAAGCAGCACAGCCACACCCACAAAACGCTGGTTTGAGCAGATGGGGCGGGCGTGAGTTGCCTCGACGACTTTTGGGATTATCTGGAGCGCGAGCGTCGGCTGCAGCCTGCCACCTGCCGGGCCTACCGCTGCGATCTCAAGCAATGGTTCGGCTATCTCCAAACGGCCAATCCCCTCGCAGCGCGGCCGGAGCAGTTGCGAAGCTATCTTGTCCAGCTTGGCGAGCGGGGGATCGGCCACGGCACGTTGCGTCGCAAGCGCAGCAGCCTGCGGGTGTTCTATGGGTATTTGCACCGGCAGGGCGTCATCGCTGCCGATCCGGCGGCGGCTTTGCCCACAGAGACCTCGCGTGTGCCCGGGCCGCCGCCGTTGCGCCCGCAGCAATTGGAAGCCCTGCTGGGTGCGGTGGGCGATGACGCCTGCGGTGTATGCCATCGGGCCTTGATCCTGGCCCTGTATGCGGGTGGATTGCGTTCGGCGGAGGTGAGTGCAGCCAACCTGGAGAACCTGGACTGGGAGCGCGGGCTGTGGCGGCTGCCGCAGCGCGACGTCCTGCTGGATCCGCGCTTGTATGCCGCCCTCCTCGACTACCTTCGGTGTGGCAGGCCAGGTTTGGCGGCCGGCATTGCCGAGCGGGCTTTGTTTGTCTCTCGGCGCGGCCATCGGTTGAGCGTGCGTGCCCTGCAGGCATACCTGTCCCGCTACGGAGTCACTGCACAGCAGCTGCGCAACAGCTACGCCGCCCACCTGCTGGAGGGGGGAACCGATCCGGTAGACGTGCAGGCGCTGCTAGGCCTGCGCTCGACTCAGGCCGCTGCAGGCCGACAACCCACCGTCGCCCAAGGCCTTCGGCGCGTCTACGATCTGGCCCATCCGCGCAGCGGTCTGCACAAAAAATAACCGACTCAGAGGCCCGTTCTTGAAAACAAAAACGGGCCTCGGCCATAGATTGTGAACTCTAGGCGGTGTGAATCAACCGAAGCGGCCGGAAATGTAATCTTCGGTGCGCTTGTCCTTGGGAGAAAAGAAGATCTCCTTGGTGGGACCATTTTCGACCAGTTGGCCGATGCGGCTCTCGTCGGTGTTGAAAAAGAGGGTGTTCTGGGAGACGCGGCCCGCCTGCTGCATGTTGTGGGTCACGATGATGATCGTGAACTGATCGCGCAGCGTCTCGATGAGTTCTTCGATGCGCAGCGTAGCGATCGGGTCGAGGGCTGAGCACGGTTCGTCCATCAAGAGCACGTCGGGATTGACCGCTAGGGAGCGTGCGATGCACAGGCGCTGCTGCTGGCCGCCCGAAAGACCGAGGGCCGAAGTCTTGACTTTGTCTTTGACTTCGTTCCAGAGGGCGGCTCTGCGCAGGCTCGTCTCGACGATTTCGTCGTAGTTGCCCTTAAATCCAAACACCCGCGGCCCGTAGGTGATGTTGTCGTAGATGGTCATCGGAAACGGGTTGGGCCGCTGGAAGACCATGCCGACGCGGCGGCGCAGACGGGTGATGTTGACTTTGGGATCGTAAATGTTTTGACCGAACAGTTCGATTTGCCCGTCGATGCGTACCTTGGTCTCCGCCTCGGCGATGCGGTTGAGGGCCTTGATAAAGGTGGATTTGCCACAGCCGGAGGGGCCGATAATCGCCGTGACCGACTTGGCGGGAAGATCGACGCTGATATTATCGAGGGCCTTCTTGGTGCCGTAGAAAAAGGCCATGTTGCGCACTTTGTAGGCGATACCGGCCTTGGTGGGCACCTGATCGGCTTGAAGCTGCTCACTGCTCATTGCGGAAATATCCCAATTTAGAAACGACGACGGAAGACATAACGGGAGATGATGCTGATGGCCAGCACCAAGATCAGTAGCAGGAGGGAAGCTCCCCACGCCTTGCGTTGCAGATCTGCGTAGGGTGTGGTCGCGTAGTTAAAGATTAACACCGCCAGCGAAGCGGTCGGCTGGCCCACCTTGTCAATCCAGTACTGGCTGAACAGCGCGGTAAACAGCAGCGGCGCCGTCTCACCGGCGGCGCGGGAGACCGCGAGCATCACGCCGGTGATGATCCCCGGCAGGGCCGCCGGGACGATCACCCGGGCGATCGTGTTGAAGCGATCGGCTCCCAGTCCCAGCGAGCCCAGGCGCAATTCCCAGGGCACTAGTTTGAGCGCCTCTTCGGTCGTGCGCACGATGATGGGCAGCATCAAGATGGCGAGGGCGAAGCCTCCCGCGTAAGCCGAGAAGGTCTTGGTGGAGAGCACCACCACGCCGTAGGCGAATACACCGATCACGATCGAAGGCACACCGGCCAGAACGTTGACCCCGAAGCGGACAACTTCAATGATCCCCCGATCGTCGCGGGCATACTCAGAAAGAAAAATACCCGAAAGTACCCCAAACGGGACGCTGATCAGTGCAGCAATGCCCACCATCAGCAGCGTGCCCTGAATGGCGTTGCCGAAGCCGCCGCCGGGGGTGCCGGCCGGGGCGGGCAACTCGGTGAAGATGTCCGGGCTCAAGGAGGAGAAACCCTGGATGAGTACGTAGATCAGCACCGAAAAAAGCGGGATGATCGCAAAGAACGTGAAGACGACCGACAGGGTGGTCATGCTGGTCGTAAACAGCGCCCGCCCCGGTTCGAGCGGGCTTGTCAGATCGTCGGAAACCGGCTGTTCGGGCCTAAGGGAGGTTGTCATGGCGGTTTAGTTGCGCTCCAGCGAGACTCTGCGCACGATCAACTCAGCGACGACATTGACCAACAGCGTGATCACAAACAGCAGCAGAGCTGCGAAAAACAGCGCGCCGATGTGCACCGGGGTGTTGGCCTCGGCGAACTCGTTGGCAAGCAAAGCAGCAATCGTGTAGGCAGGGGCAAAGATCGACGTGTCGATTTGCGGCGTGTTGCCGATGACCATGGTGACGGCCATCGTCTCGCCCAGGGCGCGGCCAAGGCCCAGGATACAGGCGCCGACGACCCCCGAGGAGGCCGCAGGCAGGAGCACCCGGAAAATCGTCTCCCAGCGGGTGGCGCCGAGGGCCAGCGAGCCGTTGCGCAGACTGCGCGGGATCGCCCTGAGCACATCGCGGCTAATGGAGGCGATGGTGGGCAAAATCATAATGGCCAAAAGTATGCCCGCCGTGAGCAGGCCCGGCCCGTAGGGCACACCGAAGATCGATTTGCCGCCAATCTGGATCCAGCCCAGGGTTTGATTTAAAAACGTTTCGACCGCACGGACGATCGGGATCATCACGAAGATGCCCCACAGTCCGTAGACGACACTCGGGATGGCGGCGAGCAACTCGACCATAAAGGCGATGGGAGTGAGAACCCACTCCGGCAGAAAGTCCTCGGTCAAGAAAATCGCGATTCCAAGGCCCACCGGCACCGCCAGGAGCATGGCGATGGCGGAACTGGCGACTGTCCCAAAGACGAAAGTGAGCCCGCCAAACTCCTCGACGACCGGATCCCAGGTCGAGTTGACCAGAAAACCGAGGCCGAATTTGGAGATGGCGGGCAGTGCGTCGCGGGCGACCACGAACGCCATCCAGAAGAGGGTGCCGACGACAGCCAGGGCCGCCACCAGGAACACACCGCGGGCAATGGTGTCGGGTTGTAAAGAACCCCCGCCGGCGGTCAGGTTCTCGGGAGCTTCGAGCTGGTTCGATGGTTGCGTCTGCATAACCCTTCTTGGAATGGCAAATGGTCGGTGGATGTTTACTTGATCTGCTCGGCCGCCTTGATCACGTTTTTGGAGACGGCGGCAGGCAGCGGGGTGTACTTGAGGGGCTCGACGTACTGTTGCCCCTCGGTCAAGGCCCAGTTGACGAACTTCTTCAGTTCAGCGGCCTTGGCCTTGTCGTTGCCTTCTTTGTACACCAGCAGCCAGGTGAGGCCCACGATCGGATAGGAACCGGCCCCGTCCGGATCTTCGATGAAGACGCGGAAATTTTCGGGGTACTTGGTCCCGTCGAGGGCGGTCTCGGTCGCCTTGACCGTCGGCAGCACGAACTTGCCTTCGCGGTTTTCGACCGCGGCCACCGGCAGGTTGTTCTCGGTGGCGTAGGCGTACTCGACATAGCCAATCGCACCGGGAGTCTGCTGGACCTGGGCGGAGACGCCCTGGTTGCCCTTGGCGCCGATGCCGGTGGGCCAGTTCACCGAGGTGCCCTTGCCGACTTTCTCGGACCAATCCGAGGATTTGATCGCCGACAGGTGGTTGGTGAAGATAAAGGTCGTACCGGAGCTGTCGGAGCGGCGCACCACGGCGATGGGCAAATCCGGCAGCTTGACGTCGCGGTTGACCGAGGCGATGGCCGGGTCGTTCCACTTGGTGACCTTGCCCAGAAAAATATCGGTCAAAGCCACGCGGGTGATCCGCAAACCCGACTTCACACCGGGCACGTTAAAGGTGATAGCCACTGCACCGGCGGTCATGGGCAGCATCAGCATCTTCGAGGAGCCGCCGACCTTGGCGAGCTGCTCGTCGTTCATTGCCGCGTCGGAAGCGCCGAAATCAACCGTCTTGTTGGTGATCTGGTTGATGCCGCCGCCGCTGCCGATGCCCTGGTAGTTGATTTTGACATCGGGGTTCTTCTTGTTGTACTCGAAGAACCACTTTTCATAGAGTGGCTGCGGGAACGTTGCGCCGGCGCCGCTGAGGGTCAGGGCGTGGGCGACCTGCGTCAACAGGGGAGAAGCGAGTGAAGCCAGAGCCACTACCGAAACAAAAGCCCTGCGGGTCCACTTGTTGGTCTGCATAGGTTCTCAACCTTTTTTGTCTGGGGAACGTTGTTGTCCAGCACAGTAAACACTGAGCGCCCCCAGGGTAACGAAATTCGATTAAGGCAAGGTTAACAATAGTCAGGGAGCGCCCACACGCATGCGGTGACCGAATGGGTGGCATCACCTGCATTACAGGCGATGCGCAGGCAACGGGCGAGCGATGTGTCGCCGGCATGCTGACATTTACGGTGTTCTGGCAACGCGCGGTGGTCGGGGCGGGGGATGAAATAATAGAGCCATGCGCATTCTTGTCAGCAACGACGACGGCATCCTCGCCCAGGGTATCCGCACCCTGGCCAATACCCTCCATCGTGCCGGTCATACCGTGACGGTGGTCTGCCCGGATCGCGAGCGCTCGGCCACGGGCCACGCCCTCACGATGCACAAGCCCCTGCGCGCCGAAGCGGTCGAAAACCTCTTCGAGCCGGGACTGGCGGCCTGGGCAATCAACGGCACCCCCTCCGACTCGGTGAAGCTGGGTCTTGACGCGCTGCTGGGCGAACGGCCCGATCTGGTGGTCTCGGGGATCAACTGCGGAGCGAATTTGGGTTCGGATGTCCTGTACTCGGGCACGGTCTCGGCGGCCATGGAAGGGACGATCGAAGGCTTGCCGAGCATTGCCGTTTCGCTCGCAAGCCGCGTCCGCTGCGACTTTCAGCCGGCGGCCGATTTTTTGGTGCGCTTTGTGCGGGCTCTGGAGGTGCAGCCGCTGCCGGAGGCGTTCTTGCTCAACGTCAATGTGCCGGCCCTTCCGGAAAGTGAGATCCTCGGCGCGCGCGTCTGCCGTCTGGGAATGCGCCGCTACCGCGACCAGTTCGTCAAGCGCGTCGATCCGCGCGGGGTCAACTATTACTGGTTGGCCGGAGAAGTGATCGAATCGGAGGAAGCCCCCGACAGCGACGTGGTCGCCGTGGGCGAGGGGTGTATCGCGATCACCCCGCTCAAGTACGACCTCACCTACGAACCGGGGATCGGATTACTGGGCGCCCGGCAGTGGGAGAAAATCTTTGATCCCCTGGCGGGCGGCTAACCATCCTCGGTGCGCTCGTAGGGCGCTTTCCAGTCGGGCTTCACCACCTGGCGGCTGCGGGCAATCACCAATCCGCAGGGCACATCTTCGGTGACGGTGGAGCCGGCGGCGACGGTCACCCCGTCGCCCAGCTTGAGCGGGGCCACCAGGCAGGAGTTGGCGCCGGTACGCACCCCGTCGCCGATTTCGGTACGGTGCTTGTGTTTGCCGTCGTAGTTAACCACGATCGTGCCGGCGCCGAAGTTGACCCGCTCGCCGACACTTGCGTCGCCCACATAGCTCAGGTGCGCCGCGTTGGTGTGATCGCCGATGGTGGCGTTTTTGATTTCTACGTAGTTGCCGACCCGGCAGTGGGAGCCCACATCGGCACCGGGCCGCAGGTGTGAGTACGGACCGATGGTGGAGTGCGCTCCCACGCGCGAACGGCGCAAGACCGAGTACAGAATTTCGGTGCCCGCCCCCACGACCGTATCTTCCAGCAGGGTCCCGGGACCGATGCGGCAGCCTCCGGCGATGCGGGTGGCGCCGCGCAGGTGGGTCTCCGGCTCGATCACCACGTCCGGTTCGATTTCGACGGTCTCGTCGATGGTGACCCGCAACGGGTCGACGATGGTCACCCCCGAGAGCATCAACCCCACCAGCGTGCGCTCATTCAGGATGCGGCTCGCCTGGGACAGTTGCAGCCGGTCGTTGATTCCAAAGATCTCCTGGGGGTCTTCCACTGCGACGGCGCGCACGTGGGTGAGCATCGGCAGTGCGTCCGGCAGGTACAGCTCGCCCTGGTCGTTGTCGGCGCTCAATGCAGGCAATACCGTCATCAGCGCAGGCCACCGAAAGCAGTAGACTCCGCCGTTGATCAAGTCGTTGCGGCGCTGCTCCTCGGTACAATCGCGATCTTCGATCACCTGGCGCACCCGGCCATCGGCGTCGAGGAACACCCGGCCATAGCCGCCCGGATCGGCGATCCGGGCGGCGAGAATCGTGGCGTCGGCCGCGAAGCTGCGGTGTTTTTCGACCAGATGGGCGACCGTGCTGGGCCGCAACAGCGGCGCGTCGCCGTTGAGCACCAGGACTTCGCCCTCGAAGCCCTCCAGGTGCGGGATCACCTGCTGAACGGCGTGCCCGGTGCCCCGCTGTTCGGTTTGCTCCACAAACTGGACCCCCGGACGGGCGATGCGCCCGCGCACCAGCTCGGCCCCCTGACCCACGACAATAAAGCATTCGGCCAAGGCAAGTTCGCCCAACGCGGCGAGCACCCGTTCGAGGATGGTGCTGCCCGCCAGGGGATGCAGCACCTTGGGCAGGGTGGAGCGCATGCGGGTGCCTTTGCCCGCCGCCAGTACAATCGCCGCCAATCGCGCACTCATCGTCTCTCCGTCTCTCCTTACTGATGCTCAAACAGTATATCGGCGGGGGTGGAATTGCTAAAATTGGCCCTACAATCAGCCGAAGCAGCAGACGTATGCACTACAAAGCAACTATCCGGGTAACGCTGCGTCCCTCCGTTCTCGATCCGGCGGGTGTGGCGGTGCGCTCCGGCCTGCAACAACTGGGGTACGCCAGCGTCGCCAATGTGCGCATCGGCAAGTACATCGAACTCGAACTGGAGGCGGACAACGACGCCGAAGCGCGCCATCAGGTCGACCGCCTTTGTGATCAGATGCTCGCCAACCCAGTGATCGAAGTCTACAAATTCGAAGTAGTGGCCCTCGAAGCAGCCCGGCGCTAGCTATTCAGGCTTTTTGCCGTCGCCTAGAAACCGCTCGACGACGATGCGGGCTCCCTCGCGCAGGGCGAGGGTGGCCACTGTCGAGACTACCGAGGCGACGAGCGAACTTTTGCCCACCTCCCGGGCGATCACTTCGTCGCGGTTTGCTCTGCGCTTGCTCCCCCCGGGCAGGCCCAAGGCGACCAGGGCTCCGGCGGCGGCGGCCACGCCCACGGCGCCCAGGGGGTAGCGATTCACCCAGGTGCGCCAGTTGAGATCTGCTTTGACGCGCTGTTCGATGGCGCTGGCGGTCTGGGCGATGCGCTCGCGGGTGCGCTGCAGGTCCGCCTCGGCAAGCGGTGCGGTCTCGGGCGCCCCGGAGGGGGCCGGTTTGCCGTTGGCGGCCACGGTTACTTCCTGCGAATCAGCCATGTGATCGTCTCCTGCGCTTCTTCGATGGCCCGCCCCGGGCTGTTGCGCTTGAGGTTGCGCATTGACCCCGCCGCGATGAGGCTGCCGCTACTTAAAAACAGCAAAGCAACAACGATCGCCGCCGCCCAGGTCGGTAGCACCAGTTGCAATCCGACCAGCAGGGCCACCCCGGCAAAGGCCATGCCGAGCACCAACAGGAGCAGCCCGAGCACGACCCCGCCCGCGTGGAAGGCCAGCTTCTGGCCGTCGGCGGTGAACTCCTGCCGAGCCAGGCGAATGTGCTGGACTACCAATTGCTCGAACTGGCCCACCAGTTCGGTCAGCAGATCTTTGAGGCTCGGTTCGCTCTGGCGCATGGACCCGTCTCTCCTAGCGTTTGAGCAAGCGGGCCAGGACAAAGCCGACTCCAAAGGCGATCCCGAGGCTCGCCACCGGATAGCGCCGGACGGTCGAGCGGGTGCGCTCCAACAGATCGTCGACTTCGGCGCCTTCTAAGTAGCGCGCGCCCGTGCGCAGTTGCGAGGCGACTTTTTGGGAGTATTCGCTTGCCTTGGTGCCCTGGGAACCCAGGCGCTCGAACTGCTCGGCGGTCTCTTCGAGCTTGCGCGCCGCCTCGTGCAGCGCCCGATCGAGGCGCTCCTGGACACTGGCTTTCGATTCGGCGCCGGGGGGAGCGGCCTCCGGTGGTGGTGGGGTGCTCTCCGTGGGGCTCGGGTTTTCCTCGGGTGCCATCGTCATCTCCTCGCCTGGGCTCACTTTCAGTATAGAGATCCTGCCCGTACCGCCCGGCCCTCAGGGGGTCAACCGACGAAACCGGTACGGTTCTTCCTTGGCTCCCCACACCTGGTTGCCCTGGGCGTCAAAGCCCCGGTCCCGGGTGTCCATACCTTCTTTATATAAGGTGATCTCGTTGGTGATCCGCGCCGCCCCACGCACGTTGCTCTGACAACCACCCTCCGGGGTGGTGCCCATGTACTTGTCGCCCGCCTGTACCAGCCGCACAGTACAAGTCGGATCGCCGTCCAGAGCCATGGGTGCGATCAGCCGCTCGGCGGCGGGTTTGGCGCACAGTCCCGCCAGAGGTTTCGCCTCGACGAATTTGAATCCTGCCGATTCGACCGCGCGGCCGTCGGCGCTCGCGGCGATGCGCAACAGGCGCTGCCGGTAAGGCGCACCCAGATTGTTCGACATCGTCTGTTCCTGGTAAAGATAGATAGCTTTTGACTTGTCGCCTTCAAGCTGCACAGAGCAGGTGGTCATCCGCACATCGGGCCGGGCGGCATCGCTTTGTGCTTGCTGGGTGGTCGTCATGATCCCCGTCAGGCGCGTGACCACCTCTTCCACCTGCCGCTCGGTAGCTGGAAGCGCATTTTGCTCAGCCGGGGAGGGTACTGCCGCAAGCAAACCGGTGCTGAGCAGCAAACAGCAAATGACCATGCGCATGGGCTGATTCAAGCTCTCGGATTGGCCTGAGGATAACACTTCAATACATTCGGCGCAGATCCCAACGGTGCTTGAGGTGGCAAACGGCCACCAGCACAGCCGCGGCGGCGGCGTAGCCTCCCTGGACAGCCGGTGTGGCCTTGCCGTACCACCCGGCAAAGTCAAGCGTGGATGACTGGCCACCGCCGCTAACAACCAAGTAGAGGAACAGCATGAAAATCAACACAAAAGTCTTTGGACCGCCGGAAAGCATACCACCCGCCAGAGCCGCTGCCGCCACAAACAGCGAACCTGCCATCAGGGAAATGCCTTCACCCGGTTGTACCCACACCAGACGCAGCAGCGGGATCGCCGTGAAGCAGAGCGTCACCACCAACAGCGATCCGTATTTCCAGCCGGCAAAGTTGCTCCTGGCAGCAGGGACGGTCAGCAGCAAAGCGGTCAGACCCGCCTGCCTTTCGCGGGTAGGAATCCCAGCCAGCACGGGTACCAGTGCCACGAACATCAGGGGCAAGATCGTGGAATGCACAGTCTCGATCGGTAGGAAGCTATTGGCTACCGCAAGGCCGACAACCACGATCAAGATTAGGGGCGAGAGACTCAGCGTCAGGAGCGCATCGCACAAAACGAGCCGCAACCAGCCGGGTAGGCCGGCGATAGCGGCGATGGCATAAAGAGGCTCAAGAACACGGGCCAGAGGCTTGACCAGCCCGTTGAGCCAGGCGAGCGGGTTGATTGTGCTGCTACGCTCGGACAACTTGATACGAGTCGGGTCGAAGCGCGCGAAGGCAGTGAGGGCAAGACCGAGAAGAGGTAGGGCCAGGAGGATTGTGGCCAGGCGGGTGAGGATGGCACCCTGGCTCCAACCCACAGTGGTCATCTCCAAAGTAGGCTTACCCCGATCGAAGGGAACTGCCCCTAAACTCACTTCTTTACCCTGGGTTTGCCGAGTAATCTCATCGATGGCATAGCTCAGGCCGGTGGTATCTATGAGTTGCCACCCATCAAGAGCCCGACCCGAAGCAAGCAACGCAGCAGGAACACTCAACAAAACAGCCCAGACAAAAAAATAAATGACATCCCCCAGGCGACCTGATATCCAAGGAAATGTCTCGAAGACAAGGGCTATTGCCGATACAAAGGCGACTGTCGGCAGCAAGATCCAGAGGTAAATCGATAAATATACCAAGGGCTCAAGCGGGGATTCCGCTCGCAGCAGGTGCATGACCATGACGCCCAGCATCAAGCCCACACCGATAGAGCCCAATAGAACGGCGTTGCCGAGGAATTTGCCCGCCAGATATTCGATGTTGCGCACGGGGGTGGCGGCGACAACGAAGCCGGTGCGCGCGGTGATCTCGCGCTGGAGGGAGTGGCTGACTAGATAAAAGCCCGTCAAAGTGAGCAGCACCGAACCCAGAACCGATGTGACCAGGGCAATGACGGTCGAATTGTACAAAACCCGTTGGCCGTTCACCGCCATCAAGGTTGTGCCGCTGCTGGGATCGGGTACGAGACTGTAGGCCGTCAGGCACAGCAGCAAAAAGAGCACGGCTGTGGAAAGGCGGCGAAAGCGAAGCCGAAAATCGGTAACCACGATTGCTTGGATGCGTTGAAAAGCGATGTTCATCCGAAGGCCGTAGGTGCAAAATTCATCAGATACAAAAACGCGTCCTCCAGATTCGCTTCGACAGGGACAGCGTTTTGCAGGGGACAATCTTGAGCGACTATGCGCGCGTGAATACCATCGGGTTTGCGCACAGCAGCGGAAAGCTTGAGGGAGGAGCGGATCCCATCGAACTGGGCCGAGGACAGTACAGCTTCCCAGACCCTGCCACCAGTGGTGGCGAGCAAAGCTTCCGGTGGAGCGCAGGCGAGCAGTCGTCCCTTTTTGATGACGGCAATCATTGTGGCGATCGATTCGATATCCGAGACAATGTGGGTCGAGAGAATCACCAGTTTGCCGGAACCGATATCCCCCAACAGATTGCGGAAGCGGACGCGCTCCTCCGGATCAAGCCCGGCCGTCGGTTCATCGACGATGAGCAGGTCTGGATTGTTGATCAGTGCCTGGGCAATCCCAAGGCGCTGCTTCATGCCACCTGAGAAGGTGCCGGCCGACCGGTGGGCTACGGTGTGTAAATTGACCAGTTCCAGCATCTCAAGGACGCGCGCCCGGCTGGAGACGCCTTTGAGGGCTGCAAAGTAATTTAAAAATTCGAACGCCGTCAGGTTGTCGTATACGCCGAAGTCCTGGGGCAAATAGCCGAGGCGTCGGCGCAAATAATCGGGTTGGCGAAGGATATCCACATCTTGAAAACGGATTTGGCCCGCTGTGGGGGTGGTGATCGTCGCCAGCATCTGCATCAACGTCGTCTTGCCCGCACCGTTGGCGCCAAGTAGGCCAAGAACACCCCCATCAAGCGACAACGACACTCCCGAGATGCCTACGGCACCGGATGGAAAGACCTTGCTGAGCTTGTGGATATCAAGCATCGTTGAGGGCGCGCGGGAGCCCGAGGCGAAGGTGCATGCATTTGTGAGAGTAACTACTGCGCAGAATACCCTTTAAATCCTTCCTTGAGGACGCGCTTAAGGATTTTGCCGGTAGTGGAGCGCGGCAACTCTGCCATCACGGTGACCCGGCGCGGACATTTATAGTCGGCGAGCTTCTCACGGCAGTAGCGGATGATTTCCTGGGCTTCGGGCGGCTCCTGCTCAGAAATGGGTTCTACAAAGGCGTGCACCACCTCGCCGCGCAACTCGTCGAATTCGCCCACCACCGCGGCCATCCGCACCCGCGGGTGCGACTGGAGCACCTCTTCGACCTCGCGGGCATAGACATTCAGCCCGGCCACGATGATCAGATCTTTGAGGCGATCGACGATGTAGAAGTAGCCGTCGCCGTCGCGGTAGCCCAGATCCCCGGTGCGCAGCCAGTCGTCTACAAAGACTTGGGCAGTCTCCTCGGGCAAGTTGAGGTAGCCCTTGAACGTGTTCGGCCCGCGCACCAGGATCTCGCCCACCTCGCCGTCGCTCAAAAATTCGCCGCTCTGGGGATCGCGGATGGTCATCTGCTGCCCCGGCAGCGGAATGCCGATCGATCCGGCTTTGCGCACCCCGCGCAGGGGATTGACGGCGGTGACCGGGGAGCATTCGGTCGGCCCGTCTCCTTCGAGGATCACGGTCTGAAATTTCGCTTCAAACGCTTCGAGGACGGGCAGGGGCAGCGGCGCCCCGCCGCTGATGCAAAAGCGCAGGTTGGTGAGTGCCGTGCCCTCGGTGGTAAGCAGGGCCGCGAACAGCGCGGGCACGCCGATAAAGGCCGTGCACTCGAATTGTTTGAGGTGCGCCAGAGCCTGGGCGGGTACAAAGCGCGGCTCCAGATACACACTCGCGCCGTTGCGGGTGCAGACCAATAGACCGATGGTCATCCCGTAGGCGTGAAACAGCGGCAGAACCATAAAAAGCCGGTCGGAGGGGCCAATTTCAAGCGCCGCAGCGCAGGCCTCCGAGTCGTAACCAAGGTTGCGGCTGGTGAGCATCGCCCCTTTGGGTCGGCCGGTAGTACCGCTGGTATACAGAACGGCCACCACATCCTCGGGGGCTACCGCAGCCGGCTCCAGCAGCGGCGGCGCGGCAAACAGATGCTCAAACGGCGTGCCCAACTCGCCGCCTCCGACCGTGACCACCTGGATATTCAGTTCCGCGATCAATTCGGCGATGGGCGGCAACAACTGACCCAGGGAGACGAGCACCCGCGCGCCGCTGTCGGTGAGCAGATGGCGGACCTCCTGGGGTTTGAGCAGGGGATTGACGGTCACCAGTTGCGCGCCGAGTCTCCAGATGGCGTAGGCTGCGATTGGAAAAGGCAGCACGTTGGGCAGCATCACCGCCACACGATCGCCGCACACCACCCCCAACTGAGCCAGACCGCCCGCCACGGCGGCACTTGCGCGCGCCAACTCCCCAAAGGTGAGCGACTTTTCGGGGCCGATAAAAGCGGGTGCATCGGGGTGAAGCTGGACCTGGCGATCGAGAATGCGCGATAAATTCATGGAGGTCGGACGAAAAACTCTCACCCACGGTATCAGCTTTTGCAAACAGAAAGCCTTCTCCCCGCGGAGGGTGCTTTTTGTTACTGTGGTGAAAGTGTTCCTTGCTCCCTTCGGGGGGCCAGAATCGACCGTAAGGAGCGATCCCGTGTCCACCAAGTACGAGACCATGTACATTCTTCGTCCCGACCTCACGGACGAGATCATCGATCAAACGATCACCCGCTACCAGACGCTGCTTGCCGAGCAGGGCGCCGCCCCCGTCGAGACGCAGCACCGGGGCAAGCGCCGCCTGGCCTACGAGCTGAAGAAATTCAAAGAAGGCATCTACGTCCAGATGAACTACGACGCCCCGACAACGGCGGTGGCCGAACTGGAGAAGGCCTTCCGGCTCAGCGAAGAGGTGATCCGGTTTTTAACTGTTCGCGAAGAGGATTAACCGCCATGAACGCCATTGCTTTGATGGGTACGCTTCAGTCCGAGCCGGAATTGCGCTTCACCCAGGACGGGCTTGCGCGCCTTTCGACCCTGCTCGGCTTCAGTGCCGGCCGCCCCGAGGAACCGGACTTTCAGATCCGGATGGTCGCCTTCGGCAACCTGGCCGAAGAAGTCGCCCGCACCCTCCATCACGGCGATGGTGTCCTGGTAGAAGGCCGCCTGCAGGCGGAGACCAGGGGTCGCCCCGACGGCACCAAAGAAAAAGTCACCGAATTGATTGCCCGCAAGGTCTACCCGGCCACCGTGGGCGAGAGCCTGGCCGGAGCGACCCCTGCTCCTGCCGCCGCCCCAGCCGCCTCCGCCAAAAACGGTGCTCCCGCCGCCCGCCCGGCGCCCCGTCCGGCGGCTCCCGCCCGGCCCACGGCTCCCGAGCCCGATCTCGACGATATTCCGTTCTAGCCGGCCGCTTTGCGACTTTGGTAGAAAAACCAGCCCAGCCCCAGCAGCAGCACCAGCGGCACCGGGATAAAAAAGGCCACCGACTGGCGCAGCAAGAACACCCAGATCACAGCCAGCAGGGCGAGCACGCCCAGGGCGAATAAAGTCACCAACAGCCAGGGGAACTGCGCGGGTTCTTGCAGCAGCGTCGGATTGCTGTCGATGACCGGTGCCGGTGTTTGCAGCATCGTCTGCTGTTCAGGCGGAATGTAGGAATTGGCGTTCGGGGCGGCAGGAGCCGGTCTGGCTGAGGGAGCGGACGGTGCGGCGAAGGATTGAAAGAATGTTTCCTCCGGGACAGGTGGAGCGGACGGTGCCTGGGGGTGGTAGACCGTTGCGTCGGGATCGACTGTTTGCTGGAAGAATGTCTCACCGCCCATTGGCGGCACCGGTGGAACGTAGGGCGCCTGGGCGCTCGGCGCCGGTACCACCGCCGGACGTGGAGGGGGCGGTACGGTGGGGGCGCTCGGGGATGGGGCCGGCGGCATCTGGAGCATCGTCTGCTGCTGGGAAGGCGGCGGTGGGGTGCTCACCGGCGGCAAGGGCAGGGGCGCTGTGCCATTGGGCGACGGTGCCGGCTGGGCCGTAATCTGAGGAAGCGGTGGGGCACTCGGCGGCTGGATCGCCGTCGCATCGGCGGGCATGGCCGCGGCAACGGGTGGCAGCGGCGCGGCGACCGGGCGCGGCGGCGGCAGCGGTGCCGGCGGCAAATCTATAAGCGTCTCGGGCGGGTCCGGCATCTGGGTGTGCATCCGTCCCGGCTCGACAATTTGGGTGAGAGCCCGGTAGCGTACCCGCAGACGCGGGCCGCTCGGTCCCCCGAGTTGCAATTCGTCGCCCGAGCGCAACTCCACCGAGTCGTTGTTGACGCGTTGGCCACGCACCAGGGTGCCGCCCCGGCTCGCATCGGTGAACACGACACGCCCGGCGCGGATGGCAATCAGGCCGTGGTTGCGGGAGACACCGATGTCGATGTCGGCAAAATCGATGTCCTTTTCTTTCTGTTCGCCCCGCCCGAGGCTGATCTCTTCTTGATCGAAGGCAAGCACTTTTCCCGCCAGGGAGCCCGTCAGGCATTCGATGGTGATATGCATGGCCAATTCTCAACGCGGCGCTGGTCGCTGCACACGCCCAGCTTACCTCCCTAGGGAAAATGGCTGTGTTAGATTCTTGGCTAGATCCGTGGCAGTACCGGCATTCTTCTACTACAGGTTCCAGCCCGGGCAGGAGTTGCGCAATGCAACTGTTTGAAACTTCCTACAAGGCTTACCGCTGTTCGCGCAACATGCCGCTCAATTGCGACGTGCTCGTACAGACCGCCCAGCAGATCCCCGGGGCCAAATTCTGCCAGGAATGCGGCTTTCCGACGTTGCTGGCCGAAAAATCCGAGATCCGCGGCACGCGTGGTACCTACCGGATCGTCAAGTTCGTGGGCACCCGCGGCATGGGCAGGCTCTACCAGGCGATCCAGGCGGGGGACAACCAGCCGTGCGTCGTCAAGGAGTACCTGCTTCCCAGCCGCTGCTTCAACAAAGCCGAGACCCGCCAGCGCAAGGACGCCTTCAAGCGGGTGGCGGGTCTATTGCCCGCCGACGGCAAAAACCAGGACTTTCGGCTGGTCAGCCCCTGGGAAGCGATCGCCGACGAGCAGGGCGAACGGTGTTATCTGGTGACCAAAGGCGCGCTCGAAGCGTCGCCCACCCTCGCGCGGCATCTGGCCGAAAGCGGCCCGATGAACGCGGCCCAGGTGCGCTCGGTGCTCAACCAGGTGCTCCAATCGCTGCAGTTTCTGCACAGCCAGAAATTTCGGTTGCCCTCAGGCCAGGTGCAGCCGGGTCTCGCCCACGGACATCTCACCCTCGACAGTTTGCTCATCAGCCGGGGCGGGGCGCAGTTTTTTGTCTACGTCTGCGATCTGGCCCTTTGGGAGCAGTTGTTTGACCCGCCTCCGGCGGTGGCCGACGAGCCGCTGCCCGAGCACGATCTGATCGCCCTCGGGTACGTGGCGTATTTTCTGCTGACCGGTCAACTGGTCAACCCGGCCACCGGCGGCTACTTCGACCCGCGCGACCCGCAGCAGTGGCCGGCCGTGGAGCCGCGTCTGCAGGAGTACCTGTACCGGCTGATGGGCCTCGATGTGCCCTTCGAGACGGCCGAGGCGGCGCGGGCGGCTTTGCTCAAATTGCCGGGAGAAGAGCAATTCGCAGCGGTGAGCGCCCCGGTCGAGTACGACAAAAAGGACAAAGCCAACCTGACCCTTTTTGCGCTGTTGGCGTTCGCATTGCTCGCGATGATCGCCGGATTGTTGTTTATTTTTTGGCCCCAACTGGAGCGCTGGTTCCCGAAGCCGCCCCAGATCGACACGCGCGTGGCGAGCTTTGCGGAAGTGAGCGGCGTGCCGGAGGGCACATTTAGTTACGCCGCCGAGCGCGACGGCACCTGGAGCTATCTATTGCAGGGCAAACCCGCCGACGACCAGCGGCTTGTCGACCTGCTCACCGAGCCGCGCGCCCGCGTCGAGATGCGCTTTGCGCCCGTCGTCTCCCCCAAGATCGACACCGAGAGCGAAGCGGTGCGGCTGGTGCAGCTTATCCGCACCGACTTTGCGATCACCAGCCTGACCGAAGATCTCAGCGATGAACTGGAGAGCAAGCCCATCGCCATCGATGGGCTGGTGGTCTACGTCGCCTTCAGCAAAAAACCGCGCAACCTGCCCAACGCCCTGGGGGGCAAGATCAGCCTCGAAAATCTCCAGAAGCTCTACACCGGCAAGGTCCGCAACTGGAAGGATCTGGGCGGGCCGGATCTGCCGGTGCGACTGTTTGCCCCCACCGAACCGGAGGCTGTGCGCATGTTCGAGCGGCTGGTACTGGGGAACGACCCCCAGCGCGTCGCCACCTTCCGCAGCCTGGCGACGGTGTTGCCCACCAAGGAGACCCAGCGGCTGGTGCTGCCCGAATTCGACAACAACCGCTCGGGGATCATCGCCTTCAGCACCCTGGTCAAAGCCTTCGACCAGTGCTCGGGCTATCCGCTGGCCCTCGATCAGGGCAAAGGCGAAATCCAGCCGCTGGTGCAGACCGACCCGCGCTTCGACGGCCGGCCCATCCACCCCAACGTCAACCTGTGCGCCAAGGCCTTTCGTCTCGACGCCGGGGCGTTCACCCAGCGGCGCTACCCGCTCGGTTTTCCCCTGGCCGTGGTCTATCCCCGCGACAACAGCCGGCCGACCTCCGGCCTCAAATTTGCCGAATTGCTGACGACCCGCCAGGGCCAGCAGTATCTTGAAAAACTGGGCGTCGTCCCACTGCCGCTGTCCAACAAGTAAACGGTACCGCCATGGCCGCTCCCAAGTGCCCCAATCCGCAGTGCGAATACTTCAACCGGACACTGCCCAACACCGCCCAGGTCTGCCCGATGTGCGGCACACCCCTCGGTAACGTCGTGCGCAGCGGCAGCGCCGCCCCGGTCGCCGCCGCTCCACCGCCGCCGCCTATCGTCTCGCCCTACCAGCAGCCGGCCCCGCCGCCGCACGTCTACGCGCCGGCCGCCCCGCCGCCCGCGTACCCACAGCCCGCTCCCGCCGCCTACCCACAGCCGCCGGTCGCCCCGGCCGCCGCGCCGCCTGCCTCCCAGGGGCGGCCGACGCTCAAACTGGTGCACGCGCTCATCGGCCGCGAATTCGCAGCGCCGGGCGACGAAAGTTATATCGGCCGGCGCGGCGGCACGGTCAAACCGGCTCCCGAAATTGATCTGACCGGCATCCCCAACGATCAGGTCATCTCGCGGCCCCACGCCTGTATCCTCTGGGACGCCGCCTACGCCACCTACACGATCACCGACAACAACAGCCGCAACGGCACCTTCGTCAACGGCCAACCGCTCACCCCGGGGGTTTCCTACCAGCTGGTGGACGGCGACACGCTGCAGTTGGGCCGCGAGAACCTGGTGCAGTTCAAGGTGGCCATCGCCTGAAATATATTCCCTAGTTTGGATTCGAGGGCTCCGACTTTTGGCCACTGGTAGGCCGGCAAGGAGCTTCCTACACTGATCCCAGCCTCGGGTCCGACCCATGGATTTCAACTCCAAACCGCCCCAGCTCGAAACCCGGTTCCACGCCTCACCCGTTCAGGCACCCGCCGCTCAGGCGCACTCGGCCGCAGGCACGGCCGCAGGCGCCGCTTTGCAGACGCGCAACAAGCAAAAACTGGCGCTGATGCTGCAGGCGGGCAAAGTGCTCAAAAGCCACCTGGTGATGCGCCGCTTGAGCGACCGGGTCTACGAACTGATGCGCGACGAGCTGGATCGGCACCGCGAGCGCGGACGCGACTACGGGGGGCACTTTTGATGGCACAAAACGGCAACGTCGTCCACGAACTGAACTACGTTCTGCCCAACCGCTTCTACGTCGAGATCGACAGCGAGTTGACCGCGTCGTTCATGCAGTGCAGCGGCATCGGCTTCACGATGAAGAAAAATTCCTACGCCGAGGGCGGGGTCAACGAGCAGGAGCGCATCTACCTGGGGCCGGTGACCTACAGCGATGTCACCCTCCAGCGCGGCATCACCGACAGCCTCACTTTTTGGGAGTGGGCCTACGGGTCGCTCGATCCGGCCACCCCGACCAAACGGCGCAATATCAACATCGTGTTGTTCAATCAGGCGGGCGAAACCATGCAGTGCTGGACCCTGATCGGCGCGGTGGTGACCGGCTTCAAAGGTCCGCAGTTGATGGCGAACCTGCCCGCGCAGAACGCGACGGCGGCCATTGAGCAGGTGATCGTCTCCTACGAGGGCCTGCGCATCCAGAGAAGCGGCGGCGGCGGGGCGATGATGAACCTGACCCGCGACGCGAGCGGCTACTTCGGCAGTAATTAGCGATGGAACCGCAGCCGTCGCTCTCGGATTTTTCGGTTCCGCTGGGCATGTCCGCGCCCGCGAGCGAGCCTGAGACCCTCGCTCCCGAACTGGTCAGCCCGCCCGAGCCGCTCGGGCAGGACATCCAGCTGCCGCAAGCGCTGATTGCCCCGGTGGGAGCGTCGCCGATGGCCGCGGCGGATCTGACGGCGCTGATCCCGGAGGGCATCCCCGGTTACGATCGGCCGCAAAACCCCTTCGAGGGCTGGCCCTTCCAGGCTCCCGAACCGCCGGAACTGCCGCCGCTCGAGGTTCCCGAACCCCTCGCCCCCGGCCAGATGAGCCTGGAGGAGGCGATGGCGGCGGATGCAAGCAATCGAAACGACGACCGCCGCGGTGAAGATCCCCGCCGGGAGCAGCAGGAAGAGCGCACTGTCGAATTGCCCCGCTACCAGCCGGGGGAGTTGGGCGAGTTGGGCGACGAGTTCGAGCCGCCGGAGGCCCTTCGGTTCGCACCGGAACCCGACGACGATCTCCCCGCCGCGGCGGATTTGCCGCCTCCCGCCGCGGCGTTGGCGGACTTTACCAGCGCGGACGATCCCGAGGCCCTCTCGGCGGAGTACTTGAGCCAGGTGCCCGAGTCGCCCGTGGCCGAGGTGCCGGGAGATACTTTGGAAAATCCTCTCGATCCCGCCGAGCATTCTCAGCAACCGGAAGCGTTCTCCCCCCCGGAGGAGGCTCTGCAGGCCTACAACGCCCTGTCGCCTTTGCCGCCCACCGAGCAGCTTTTTCCTTCGACAGCGGCCCAGGACCCGCTGGTTCCCCCCGGGTCGCCGCCGCAGGCAGTCCCCGGAGCCCCCGAGCTGTCCGGCGCAGGGAGCGCGGAGGGTTCGGGGCCGTCGCTGGGCACGGGCGATCCCCGCTCGCTGTTTTCGCTAGAAGCAAGCTTTGCCGCCGAACCGGGCTCGACACCCTTTGTCGCGGGCAACTTGAACCCGCCTTTCCCGGGCGATGCTTCGGCGCTGGTGCCGCCTGGCGGCCCGGGGCAAGATGTGCTCCCTGCCGTCGATCCGCCCGATACCGCCGCCCAGGAATTTCTTTCGCTGGAGGATCGGTTCGTCCAGGAAGGTTTTCTCCTGCCCGATCAGCTGGCTGCCCCCGAGATTCTCCCAGACGAGATTCTCCCAGAGTTGCCATCACCGGAGCTGCTCGAAGCCGAGGTGCCCCCGCCGCCCGATGGGTTGCCCACAGCAGCGGTGGACCTCGCTGCGTCGCCGCCTACGGATAACGGTGAACCGCTATTGGGCGAAGCGGAGAGTTTAATACCCGCTGTGGACCCGGAAGCTGCCGAACCGACGATGCAGCCGTCCATTCTGGAGGCAGCGGCGGACGGCACGGCAAGCCCATTTGCCGGGTATCCCCCCGAGTTGCTCACTGGGGCGCATGGGTCGCCCGTGGGCGAAGGGCCGATACCTCCGGTCGATTTTTTCTCAGCACCGGATGAAGGTAGTCTTCCACCCTCTGTGGCGGAGCCATTCGCCCAGGGAGATGAACTGGCAAGCACCGGGCAGCCGGGCATGATCCCCCAGCCGGAGCCGTTGGGGGCACAATCGCAGCCGCGCGAGCAGTCCGATCCGGCGATTGAACCGCAGTCGATCGCCCAGGCCGAGCCGCTTTCAGCCGCCACCGCCACCCCATCCGAGTGGCCCGAGGCAGAACCGTCTCTGCCTGCCGCTCCGGCAGAGATCCCCTTTCTAGAGCAAGCTGAACCGTTCTACGCCGACGAAAGCGCCCCGGAGTCACCGCCCGGCGATGGCACCAGTCCGGTTGCGGATGCGGAGGAAGCCTTCCCGGTGCCGCCGCTCATTCCCCAGGCGACGGACCCGGCGGCGGACTTCCCATTGCCTGTCGAGCCGGTGATGCTGACGCCGTCGGAGCTGCCGGGCGAGGTCACTGCAAGCGAAGCGCTTCGTGCAACCGCGTCTTCCGAGGGCGAACCACAGCGGTACGTACCGCCGGACGATGCGGGTGCATCCGCATTTTCCTCTGGGGTGCCGGAGTTTTCCACACTACCACCGGAGAGCGAATCGTCCGTCGAGGCACCCGGGCTCGATGCCCCGGTCGAGACGTTGGAAGAGGTTGCGTTTTTGCCGACGCAGGACGAACTGGCGGACAACGAACCGGTCGAGTTCGTCGAGCCGCTGCCGGTGGTATCGGAGATGGAATCCGAAGCGGCCCCGGAGGAGTCGGTAGAGTCGGTACCTGGCCCGGAAGATGCGCTAATCCGTGAAGTTGGCGGCGGTGGGCAAGCTTTTGGCGCACCGGCCGGTGAAGCGGGGATCGCTGATACCTCACTGCTTTCGACCGAAACCTCCCCGCAGGTCTTCCCGTCGCCGGCGACGCCGGACGAGATCGGGCAGAGTGCGGCAGACACTGCAGCGGGACGCGAAGCGGAAATGCCTCCCCGGCTACAAGATCCTGAGCTTCCGGAGAGCCCCCTGGTATCAATCCTCGACTCGCAGACGGTTGCCGAGCAGCCGACAGTCGTCGAGTCCGATCCGCAGCCGACGACCGGGAGCGAGCCGCAGGAATTCGTACCGTCGGCTTTCGAGGCCGCATCGCGATCCCCGTCCGAGGCCCAAATATTCCAACCGGAGCCGCTCGCTGATCCGGGAGTGCCGCTTCGGGAAGAGCCGTCGATCGAACCAGCCGTTCTCTCGACTGCCGAATCGATAAACGCCGGGGATCTTGGGGAGACTTCCGAGTCGCCGTTTGTTGCGTTGGAGGAGCAATTCCCCCGGGAGGGATTGCCCGAGTCGGTCTTGCCCGCCGCTGCGGAACCCTTCGTTCCGGCCGATATCCCGGCGCCGTCGTCGGGTGGTGAGTTGCAAATACCGATTGGCGACGAGCAACCTCCAGCAGCGTTCTACGAGGCTGCCGGGTTGACTGCCCAACCGCTCCAGGCGCAGATGCCGACCCGCCCGGAAGCTTCAGGCGAGCCGATGCCGCCCGAAGGGTTCGCGGCCCAGGTCGAACCGTCGATGTTGGAGTCCCTGGCACCCGAGCCGTCTCCAATTGCCGAGATCTCGTCTCCTACTGGATCGGAATCAATCGCCGTCCCGCAACTTTCGCTCCCCGAACAGCCCGCCGCCGAGCCGGATCTGACGGTGCCTTTGGAACTGCCGCTCGACGACGAGACCACTGCAGAGCAAGTCGCACAGGCACAAGCATCGGAGCTGTCCGGCGAGACACCAGCGCTTTCGCTGCCGCAAACGGTGGAGCTGTCTGGACAATCCGAGTCGCTCCTGTCCTTCGAAACGCAGGCACCGGGCGAAGCGCCCGAGGTGAGCTTTCCAGTCGAAACCGAAACGGTCGAATCGGCCGGTAAAAGCGATGGATCGGTTTCATCCCTGGAAGCGGTGGAATCGATCGGGGAGCTTGAGCCGTTCTCGGTGCTGGAAGCCGAAGCGAGCGAGCCGAGCGGGCAATCGGATACATTCCTGTCGCCGGTAACCACCGAACCGACCGACGAAACTCTATCGGTCGGAATGCCGGCATCCCAATTAGGGATTCCAGGCGGCGAATCTGAAATCTTCGCGCTGCAAGAAGCGGAGACAGCCGCCGCGGTACCCGAGGCGACTCTGCTGTCCGCATTGCAGGGGCCTCCGGCGGCAGAAGCACTGGGCGCTCAACCGGAGGCGATTCTGCCCCTTGAAGGGCAAGATCCGCAGGCGACCGAGTTTTTGGAGACGGCCGGGGAGCCGGTCTTTGTGTCGCTGGAGGCGCAGTTCTCCCGCGAGCAACCTCCCGGTAGCGAACCGGTCGCCGGGCTGACGGCCCAAACTCCGGAACGGCTTGCCCAACCGCAGGCCGTTGGCGAGACGACTGCCGAGGTAGCGGAGTGGTTCGCCCCACCGGAAGCCATCGAGACTCCGACCGAAGCACCGGAATCGCTTGCCCAGCCGGAGGCGTTTGCCGAGGGTGCTTCCGAAGTACTGGATCTGCGCTCTCAGCCGCAAGCCGTCGGCGAGGGCGGTGTTTTCGACGAGCTGGATCCGCTTGCCGACAGGCCGCCGGACCTGCTTGGCCGGCTGCAACCCCTGAGCGAACAGGCACTGCCGGAGCAGAGCGGGGCATCACTGCTTGAGCGGCCGGAGCCGCTTGGCGAAGCGCAACCGCTGACCCCACAAGAGCCCCTGGCAGAGACGGAACTCGCTATTCCGTTGGAGCCGCCGAGTGCAACGGCATCCACCGACGATGCGGTACCGTTTGCTCGACTTCAGACTCCAGAAGAGTTCCAGCCATCGGAGGCGCCCCTTCGGCAAACGGATAGCCCGATCGAGCCAACTGCCGATGAACTGGAGCCGGAGTACGAAGCACTGGTCGAAGCCGGACTGGAGACGCAACCGGTTGCCGTACCCACCCCGGAATTGGCCGCGCCGGCACTTGACGTTTCCGAGGGCGAGTTTTTCTCAGAGCCGCTTTTGCAGGCAGAGCAGGCGGAGTTGCCTCCTCAACCCGAGCCGCTTTCGGCTCTCTCGGCCTTCACGGAGCCGGAGGAGGGCTTTGCACCCTCGCCGACGGCCGAAGTTGCCGCTGTCGCACCGGAGCTTGCGGCGGCTGCAGAACCGACATCCGATGACGAAATAGCGGTGGAAGAAGTGGTGGCGTTCCAGCCGCCGGAGTTGCCTGGCGAGCCGGATGACTTCCTGCCACTGCAACCGGCGGAGTTGTCCGGCCAACCCGAAGCGCTGCTGTCACCGCCACTCGAAGCGCTGGAGCCGAGCGGTGGGCCGGAGACGGTCGCATCGATCGGAGATGGGGATCTCGATGCGGTCTTGCCGCCACCCGAAGCGGCGGCAGCAGGCGGCGAAGCCGGGATCATCCCGCAGCCGGAACGAACGGTTGTAATCGAGCCATCCGAGCCGGACTCACCGTCGCCATCGCTTGAGCCGCAGGCGGCCGAGTTTTTGGAGACGGCCGGGGAGCCGGTCTTTGTGTCGCTGGAGACACAGTTCACCCACGAGCACCCCCCCGGTAGCGAACCGGTCGCCGGGCTGACGGCCCAAACTCCGGAACGGCTTGCCCAACCGCAGGCCGTTGGCGAGACGACTGCCGAGGTAGCGGAGTGGTTCGCCCCACCGGAAGCCATCGAGACTCCGACCGAAGCACCGGAGTTGCTTGCCCAGCCAGAAGCGTTTGCCGAGGGTGCTTCCGAAGTACCGGATCTGCACTCTCAACTGGAGGCCGTCGGCGGTGGCGCTGTTCCCGACGGGTTGAATCTGCTTGCCGACAGGCCACCGAGCGAACAGGCGTCGCCGGAGCAGAGCAGTGCAACGGCATCCACCGACGATGCGGTACCGTTTGCTCGACTTCAGACTCCAGAAGAGTTCCAGCCATCGGAGGCGCCCCTTCGGCAAACGGATAGCCCGATCGGGCCAACTGCCGATGAACTGGAGCCGGAGTACGAAGCGCCGTCCCTGGAGGAACAATTCGCCCAGGAGCAGGAGCAACCGACATCGACTATTTCTGTAGATGGCACGGCAGTGGCGCAGGAAGCGCCCGATACCGAAGTCGGTTTCACAGAGCAGGTCACCTGGACACCGCCGGAGGTGCTCGATCCCGTCGAATCGGTCATGCCGCCTGCCGAGCCGTTACTTCCGGCCGAGGAGTCGGTACCGTCCGAGGTTGGGGTTATCGAGCCTTCGGCGGAACCGGCAGTCCAGCTGGAGCCGCAGGCCGTCGAGCCTGAAGCACTGATTTCATCGGGCTTGCCGGGCGAAGTACTCACGTTTGGGGAAGAAACGGTCGCCCCGCCCGAAGCACTGGTCGAAGCCGGACTGGAGACACAACCGGTTGCCGTACCCACCTCGGAATTGGCCGCGCCGGCACTTGACGTTTCCGAGGGCGAGTTTTTCTCAGAGCCGCTTTTGCAGGCAGAGCAGGCGGAGTTGCCTCCCCAAACCGAGCCGCTCTCGCAATCACCTCCCGAGGAGTCTCCTGCCCAGCCCTGGATTCCCCTGGAAGAGCAGTTTGTCGGCGAGGAGCTTCCCGAGTCACAGTCGCAAGTATTGCCCGACGAAGCGTCTGCAGTCACTTCTCCAGCCGAGGTTCCAGGTGAAGGTCAAGAAACCCCCGAGCTGACGTTCGCCGCGTTGGAGGACCGGTTTTCCCAGGAGGAGGGATTCGAGCCGGGGATGTTCACGGCAGAACCGCCCGTGGCTTCGGAAGACCCATCGATCAACCTCGAGTTGCCGCTGGAGACGGTCCAAAGCGAGTTGCCCGCCGAATTGCCGGGACCGCCTCAAAGCACGGACGGTTTGCCGCAAACGGTCGTCCCGACCGGGACGGCAATCGAGCAAGCCACTGCCGCGGAGACGGCCGCCGCTGCGGCGGAGCCGTTCGGACCATCCCTGGAAGGCGATTCAGCGCTCTTCGAAGAACAGCCCATAGAACCCGAGGCGCAGGAGTTGCCGCTCTCGGCTCTCTCAGCCTTCGTGGAACCGGAGGAGAGCTTTGCGCCGGAGCCGACGGCCGAAGTTGCCGCTGTCGCACCGGAGCTTGTGGCGGCTGCAGAAGCGACTGCCGACACCGAGTTTTTGGAGACGGCCGGGGAGCCGGTCTTTACATCGCTGGAGGCGCAGTTCTCCCGTGAGCAACCTCCCGGTAGCGAACCGGTCGCCGGGCTGACGGCCCAAACTCCGGAACGGCTTGCCCAACCGCAGGCCGTTGGCGAGACGACTGCCGAGGTAGCGGAGTGGTTCGCCCCACCGGAAGCCATCGAGACTCCGACCGAAGCACCGGAATCGCTTGCCCAGCCGGACGAGATTTCTGAGGGAGCTTTCGAAGCGACGGAGTTGCCCGCCCCAACGCAAGCGATTGGCGAGGGCGGGGCTTACGACGAGTCGGATCCGCTTGCCGATACACCGGCAGACCTGCTTGGCCCGCCGCACCCCCCAGGCGAGGAGGCGCCGCCAGAGCACAGCGGGACGTTGCTGCTTGAGCAGCCGGAGCCGCTCGGTCAAAGTGCCGATGAGCCGGAATCGATCTTGCCGGCTGAAGCGTTGGGTGAGCTGGAGCCACTCGCCGTATCGGAGCCGCTCGGGGAGTTGGAGCTGCTTGGCCAGCCGGAGCCGCTTAGCGAAGCGCAACCGCTGAGCTCGCCGGAACCGCTCGGGGAGGGCGGCTCGATTGCACCGGAGTTGCTTATTGCCCAGGACGCACCGGTTGGAGGAGCTTCCGAGGAAGATCTGCTATCGCTGGAGGAGGCTTTTGTCGATCGGAGCGCTGCTCCAGCGGCGACGGAAAGTGCCGCCGCCGAAGCGGTCGCCCTTGAACCCGGCGACTCCGCAACGCCTGCAACCGAGGAGCTGCCGCCAGCGGTTGCAAGGGGTGTCGAGCCTTCGTTGTCCGTCTCCCAGCCAACTTTTGAGTCGTCCGCACCATTGCCCCAGGCAGAATTGCCTGAGGACAGGACCGCCGGCGAACACCCCGAACCCATTCACCAAACCGCGCCCGAAACGGTGTACCCCGAGCTGCTGCTGCCGGAACGCGGCGATGGGCAGGCGGGACTGGAAGATTTGCCTCCTGCACCGACCGCGGTGTCCCCCGGCCAGGAAGCCCCATCCCTTGAAGCGCCGTTGGTCACAGAAGCGCCACCGGTCGCGGAACTGCCGGTGCAGAGCGAGGATGCGGCCGAACCGGCCGGATTGACTGGCGAACTGCCTGAAATTTCGGCGGAACCGGAGTGGCGTCAAGACGCGCAAACGCTGCCCATCGGCGAGTCGCAGGCGGAAGAAACCGAGTCTGCCGATGGACCTGCTGTGGCGGGCCGAGAAGAAACCTTCGAGATTGACGAGCTTGCAGCGGCGACGGAAGGGTCGCTTGAACCGCTGGGGGCGGCGTTCGACCTCGGTGCATTTCCAGGATTGCAAACTCAGCATCTGGGGTCGTCCGACCCGCTCGGCAGCACCGACTACCTCGGCGTGGGCAGCTCTGCAGCGTTGTTGCTCCCCAGTGTCGTCCAGGATCTGACGGTTCTAAGATCCCTTGTCGAAGACGAGGACGATTTAGCGGCCACCCTCCCCGACGGACCGGAGCTGCCGGCTTTGGCGGCCATCGAAGCGGACTTGACGCCGGTAGATCTGGTGCCGGCCGTCGAGCCGGACCTGCCCCCGTTGAGCGAGCGGGAGATCTGGCCCGGCTGGAGTGGAGATCGCAGCACCCCCGACCCGACGGCGCTCGAAGCACTACCGGTTGACGGCGAAGCAGCCGACGACCGGTCGGAATCGCCTCTGGGTGTCGCCCGAGATCTGACGGTGCTTCGTTCTTTGAGCGAAGCGGCCCTGCCCCTGGAGGCGGACGGGATAGTGTCGGCGTCGCCCGCATTTGCGCTGCCGGATGAGCAAAGCGAAACCACCGAGATCGAGCCGACCCGCCCGACAATCGATGACACCCAGGAGATCCCTGACGCGGACGGGGCGTTCGATCCGGCGCTGCGGACGGATGAACCGGCGCCGGAGGATGATCCTGTCGCCGCCGAAGGACCTCTGGGCGTTGCCCAGGATTTGACGGTGCTGCGTCCGCTCGCCGGGGACGGTTTCTCCCCGACCGTTGCTCAGGATCTGGGTGTTCTCACTCTACTGGGGGTGGCGGCGGGCGTTTTCGCAACGGCCGGAAGCGAGGCGATCGACCCGGTGGAGTACGGACCGCTCCTGTACGCCCTGGCCGAGCAGGCGGAGGGGCCGCTCGACGAGGCGGACGGTGGACTGGAAGCGCTTCTAACGCCTCTGGATGCGACCGTTCCCGAACCGTTGCCCTTGGAGTCGGCGGCGGGCCGGTCTGCAGCTGCGGATACGGCGACCTCCCGACCGCTCGGGATGGACGTGCAGCCGCTCGGGGTGCCGGAGGTGCCGGCGCTCGGACTGGAGACGGCCGTTCCCCTGGCGTCCGTGGCCGACCTGCAGGACTTCGACGCGGATCTGCCGGAAGCAGATCTCGAAGCACCGACATTGCCGATAGCTTCCGAGCGCACCCTGGGGCAGGGGCCACTGCTCTTTGCCGCCCAGCTGTTGGCGGATCAACAGCCGGAGGAAGACGCGGAAGAAGAGCCGGAAGTCCCTCCAGACGATGTCGCTTTGCAAAGCGATTTTGCCCAGCAGGAGCCGGACGGTTTCTCCGGCGCGGGTGAGGACGAGATGGAGGTCGAACCGCTCGTCCTGCAGGAATACCTGCTGCAGCTGGAGGCCCGCAAAAACGCAGAGGAAGAGGACGAAGAAGAAGAAGAAGAGGATGGCGGCGGCTCGGATCTGCCGACCGTGGCGGGGGAAGCGGCGGCCCTCAGCGGCGCGGCCTCTGCTCCGCTGCTGTTTGCGGGTTCCGGTGCGCTCACCGATGCCCTAGGCGGTAGGGACCACCAGATTCCCGACAACTGGTCAGACATCGAGGAACTGCTCACCGTCTCAGCCGCCGAAATCGGCCTGGGCACCACCCTTCCCGCGGACACCGGCAGCAGTAGCAGTACCGGTGGCGGCGGCGGCGGTGGCGGCGGCGGCGGTGGCGGCGGCGGCGGTGGGGGAGTGCCGGAGGCCGCCTCGACCTACAGCGGCTACATGGGCGATTCGATGGAGCAGGTGCTGCTGAGCGGACAGCTTCCCGCCCATGTCCCCCCGCCCGCGGGGGCCGCCGCTGCCGCTGCCGCCGCCCCGGGTGACCCGGAGGAAGCGGAGGAGGAGGGCGAAGGCGAAAACGCGGATCTCGAAATGCTGGCCCAGGAAATCTACGGCCTGTTGCGCCAGCGCCTCGAAGTCGAGCGCGAGCGCTCGGGTCACCACTACCTGGGCCGTATGCCCTGGTAAGTGTACGCAGCACGCAAGTGAAGGAGAAAGACCATGACCCTCGTAAAGGCCCAACTCGTCCCCCAAGAAGGCGGCGGCTCGACGATCACGTTCTTGTACAACCCGAGCGCCATCTCGTTTACGCGCACGGTGGAGTGGAAAGAAAACAAAGGTTCGGTCGGCAACAACGACACCCTGCCCAGCACCGACTACAAAGGCGTCAAACCTTACCAGGTGACAATCGAGAACATGCTCATCGACACCTACGAGTCGCGCTCCTCCTGCCAGTCCTATATCGATGCGCTCAAGGACGCCGTCTCCCCCAAACAGGTCTCCGATGCGACCGCCGGTGCGGACGGAGCCGCCGACGGCGGCCTGCTCAACCGCAAACGGCCTCTGGTCTACATGTTCACGATGGGCTCCAACATCCAGTTGCGCTGCGTGGTCACCACACTGACCTACAATTACACGATGTTTCTGCCCAACGGCGATCCGGTGCGGGCGATGATCACCCTCAAGCTCCAGGAGGTGGACGACATCGCCGCGGGCTCCCAGGGGGACAACGCCGGGGCGGCCAACCGGCAGACAGATTCGCGCAGCGCCCGCACCCCGACCGGTTAGCCTCCAGCCGCTGTTCACTATTGCCATTCCAGGGTCTCAGCGATGCCAAAGTACAACTCGAAGCCCAATATCACCCTCGACGGGATGAGCGCCGAGGACACCGATCAGCTCGTCATCAGCACCCAGCAGATCTGTGTCGAGGAGAGCCTGCACCTGCCCGACGCCTTTACGCTCATCCTGCACAACCCCTTCACCCCGGGCCGGATGCGCGACATCCACCACTGGATCAACCACCCGGCCCTCAAAGTCGGTGCAAAGATTACCTTCGGGTTTCGCGCCGCCACCACGACCGCGCCGGAGTTCATGGCGGACAACGCCCTGCCGAAGCTGCTGGTGGGTGAGATTACCGGCATCGAGACCCACTTCACCGAAGATCCCTCCGCCCCGATGGTTCTGCGCGGCTACGACATGTCCCATCGGCTGCACAAGGGCCGCTTCAACCGTTCGTTCGTCAACATGACCGACAGCGACATTGTCCGCAAGATCGTGGCGGAGGTGGGCCTGCAGGCCGGCGGCGAGATCGAAGAAAGCGGCATCCCCCACGACTATGTCTTTCAAGAAAACCAGACCAACATGGCGTTTTTGCGCGAACGGGCGGCGCGCATCGGGTTCGAGTTTTTTGTGCAGGACGAACAGGTGCACTTCCACCGGCCGCGGCAGATCGAGCCGGTGCAACTGCGCTGGGGTGTGCGGCTGAATGCCTTTCGTGTGCGCATGAGCACGGCTGAGCAGGTGAGTTCCGTCGAGGTGCGCAGCTGGGATTACATCGAGAAAAAGACGATCGTCGCCACCGCCCAGAGCGAACAGGTGGTCACCAAGACCGGTTACGAACCGGGCAGTTCCTCCAATAGCCAGTTCGACCTCCAACCGAAGCTGGTCGTGGTCGATCATCCCGTCTTCAACGCCCAGGAGGCCGACACCATGGCCCAGGCTATCTGCGACGAGATGGGAGGCGAATATATCTTTGCCGACGCCCGCGCCGAGGGCGAGCCGAAGGTACGGCCGGGGCGGCTGGTGCAGCTCACCGGATTGGGCGAAAAGCTGACGGGCGATTATTACGTCACCGACGCGCGCCACCTCTACCACGACCTGGTCTACACCACCGAATTCAGCGTGCGCGGCACCCGCGGCGGCAATCTGATGACGGGGTTGTCGCCCCAGCCCAAGCTCAAACCCGGCCAGACCAACCTGGTGGGCATCGTCACCAACAACAAAGACCCCGAGGGCATGGGGCGGGTGAAAGTGAAATTTCCCACCCTCACCGAGGAGCACGAGAGCAATTGGGCGCGTGTCGTCGGCCCCGGCGCCGGACCCAAGCACGGCATCTACTGGATGCCGGAGGTCAACGACGAAGTGCTCGTCTGCTTCGAGCACGGCGACATCCACCGCCCCTACGTGGTGGGCGGCGTCTGGAACGGCAAGGACGACACCCCCGAGACGGTGGACGATTCGCTCACCCCGGTGAAGTTGCGCACGATGAAGACCCGTGTCGGCCACTATCTGCGCTTTGCCGACGAGGACACGCCGCCGGACAAAAAAGGGATCTACATCCGCACCGCCGACAATTATCAAATCCAGATCAACGAGACCGACCAGTTCATGGAGCTGCGCACACCGGGGGGCTGTTTTATCAAACTCGACGACGCCACGGGCTCGATCACGATCGAAGCGCCGATGACGGTGACCATCAAGGCGGGGCAAGTGTTCATCAACTAATTGACACAATTGCGAAGATTTCTGGAAAGGGCTCCACTGGGATAGCAGGCTGTGGTCCTGGCGGGCTGGTGCGGCTGGGATCGCTGTAGTAACCCCCCCTTCGTCGTCGGACCCGGCGGCAAAGCACGAAAAAATTTGCCGGGCACTCCGGTTCGTAAGAATGTACAATTGGCCCAACATTTCAATCCACACCATGCGCGACCAGTTCATCCCGATCGACACCTGCGTCCAGTCCCATCTGCTGTTTATTGCCGCTTTGCGCCGCGCTCTGGCCATTGAGCAGCCCCTGCCTTTGCGCCCGCCCGCCCGTATGCACGACCGCCGTCCCCGGCAGCCCTCGCCAAGAGCGGTGGAGCACTAAGCCGGACGCGCTGTAGAGGTAGAGGTTGTTTAGAGCGTTTCGCGATCTCGGACGTCACACGGGCTGACCTGAAAAACTCACCAGTGAGGGCTTTAGGCTGTTGTGCCGTTCTATATCCGGCTGAAAAACGCTCCAATTATTAGAAGATCAGCACCGTCATCGCACACCTGCAAGCAGGGATAGCTGCCGCTTCTATTTATCGTCAGCCGGGAAGCTTGATGTTTGGATGATGCCGCTTTTCGTGCTCGTGGGCGGCCGACTGTACAGTGAGCATATACGAGATCAGCGCACCGCCGAAGGCGGCAGGCCAGAGGTTTCCAGCAATGTGGCTGCGCAGGTAGGTCTCGGAGACACTCAGCGGAACGAACAATAGTCCAGTTGCGGTAATCAAAAAAGCAGGCACACTTACCGTCAGCACGTTCAATGGAGCGCCAAGGAGTCTCAGGACCAGTATCAGGGCGCCGTTAGCTGCGGCGACGGTGGTTGCAACCCGCAGACACGCCGCCGTGGAAGACAAAGGAGCGATCGAGGAAGCCCAGGGAAACAAGAAGCAGAAAACATACAACAGCAATGTGCAGGCCAACCAGATGACCAGGAATGCCCCGCCCGGCGAGCTCTGGCGCAGCGGACCGAACCAGCCGAACGCCCAGATCAAAAACAACAGTGGAACAAAGAAAACGCTAGGAAAGAGCAGCACGGTCAAGAAGTCCGCTTGGGGCCAGATCGACCAGTGACGGGCAGGCGGCATCAGGAGCACTGCTATCGCCAGTACGAACGAAGCTTTTTGCATAGAGGACATCCGCATGCGGACTGCTGTTGCAGGTTGAATTCTACAGCATTTGGATTCGCAAAAATTAAGGCAAAGAAATTCCTCTGCCGTCGGCTGTTGCTTGGTTTTCAATTGCCTCGCATCCAAATATACCTGCAGCCCAGCGACAGGCAAGCCTTTGTGCCGCAGTCGACACGCATCGTGCAGGCCCTGGAAAAGTCAACCCAGCCCACCCGCAAAATCTCGTACCCGGCCGTGCCCCTGAGTCCGGGGGGTGTCGGGGGGCTGGCAGCCCCTCGACGCGGGGAGGTTGGAGAGCGCGAGAGGGGAACCCGAAGGGGGTTCCGCCTCTCGCACCCACAGACCCGCGTGCCCAGCAAAAATCCACAAACCCCCTCAGTTGTTGCCGATCGTTATCGGTTCAGCCAGCGCTGGACGTGCGCCAGGATCAAGTGGTGCTCAGCCGTTGTCAGATCGAAGCTCAAACGCTGCTTGCCCAGCAAAGCCATGACCCTCCCGGATTTGTTAAAGATGCGTTTTCCCAGAATCCAATGGCTGAGGGTAAATAGCTCACGATCCACTTCAAGACACGTGCAGCACAACAGCCGAAGCAGTGTGTTGCTCGCTGTGAACACCAGTACCCCCCAAAATCCGACGGTCAACAGCACCATGAATATCCACACGGTCAGGCCGTCGCCGGGTTCGAGCACTTTGAGGGTGTGGGTCGAAGCAGTGGCGATCACAAACAAAATAAAGCAGGCAAAACCGGTGAGGATGTCCTCGAAGGCGGGTTCGCGGGCAGCCACTTCGACGCAGAACCTCTCCCGGCCGGGGCGAAGGGCGATCCGGCCCTGGTAGGTGGTCTCGGAGGGATGCGCGAGCGAATCTTTGCACCGCAGACCCGAGATCGCTTCGCGGGCGTTTTTGAAGCGCCGCTCCGGATCGGAATCGACAAGTTTTTCCACCCAGTGCCGCAGGCCGGGGCTCAAGGGCAGCTGCTCGGGGATCCGGATGTGGAAACCGCCATCGACAAGATCGGCAGGGTTCATCCCTGTGGCCAAATGAACAAGCGTTGCTCCCAGACTGTAAAGATCGGAACCCGGGACTGCTCTTCCGCCGAATTGTTCGGGTGCCATGTAGCCGTAGGTGCCCACCACGGTTACTGTTCGTCCGCTCACCTGCTCCGCCTGGACCGAACCGAAATCCACCAGATACAGACGCCCGTCCTCGCCGCAGATCACGTTGCTCGGTTTGATGTCGCGGTGGACCACGGGCGGGGCCAGGCTGTGCAGATAATCCAGGATCTCCAGAATTTCGAGGGCCGCCTGCTCGATTTGCGCCTCGCTCCAACGCTTGCCGCTGTGTACCTGCTCGGCGAGAGACACGCCGGGAATGTAATCTTGAACCAGACAAAAGTAGTCCCCTTCCGGTTGCTGCCACTGAAAGAATTCGTGGTAGCGCGGGATGCGCGGGTGATCGAGACTTTTGAGGGTCTGGGCTTCGCGCTCAAACAGCGCCAGGTTCCGCCAGTCCATCCCGGTGCCGAAGTACAGGGCTTTGAGCGTCAGCGCTTGGCCGGTAGCCGAGTTTTGCACCAGCCAGGTTTGCCGGGCTCCCGTCGAGCCCAACTGGCGTTCGAGCAAGTAGCGATCTTGAACCAGGGCTCCGGATGTGAAGGGCATAGAGCGCAGAGCATCCACCGACAGAAATAACTGTATCTCACCCTATTCAAAGTCGGCATGACAGCAAGCCGGCAGCGATTCCCAGCGGGGTTGAATCTGCCTTGAAAAGGAATAATCGTAACGTAGGATACTGGGGAGAACCTATACTGAAGTCCCGCATCGCCGGACCGAGACAGTGGAACGCATCTATCTTTACGACACAACATTGCGCGATGGCGCCCAGCGCGAGGGGATGAGCCTCTCAGTCGAGGACAAATTGCGCATCGCCCACAAACTCGACGAACTGGGGGTGCCTTTTATCGAAGGCGGTTGGCCGGGGGCCAATCCCAAGGACGATCAGTTTTTCGAGCGCCTGCACAGTACCCGTTTTAAGCACAGCGCGGTGGTTCCTTTTTGTTCGACCCGGCGACCGCAGGTGCGCGCGTCGGAAGATGCCGGATTGCGCAAAATTCTCGCTGCGGGGACCGAATGGGTCACCACCTTCGGCAAGTGCTGGGAGCTGCACGTGCACGAAGGTTTGCGCACCAGCCTCGAAGAAAATTTGGCGATGATCGAAGATACCGTCGCCTTCTTTCGCACCCAGGATCGGCGGGTAATTTTCGACTGCGAACACTGGTTCGACGGCTACTACAAAAATCCCGAATATGCCCTGGCCGCCCTGCGCGCCGCAGCCCATGCCGGAGCGCAGTGGGTGGTGCTGTGCGACACCAACGGCGGCATGCTTCCCCAGCAGATCCGCACGAGCGTCGAAGCAGTCCGGGATTACTGCCGGGAGCACAATCTCGAAGTGCAACTCGGCATCCACACCCACAACGATTCAGAAACTGCCGTGGCCAATGCCCTGGCCGCCGTCGAAGCGGGGGCGCGCATGGTGCACGGTACCGTCAACGGTTACGGCGAGCGCTGCGGCAACGCCAATCTCTGCGCGCTCATCCCGAATTTGCAACTCAAGATGAACTACGCGCTCATCGCCCCGGAGCAGTTGGCCCGGTTGACGGAAGTCTCCCATTTCGTGAGCGAAGTGGCAAATCTCGCTCCCAACGATCACGCCGCCTACGTCGGGGCGAGCGCCTTTGCCCACAAAGGGGGCATCCACGTGAGCGCCGTGCAGCGCAACCCCCAGACCTACGAGCACATCGTGCCGGAGAGCGTCGGCAACCGCCGCCGCATTGTCATCTCCGACCAGGCGGGCCTCAGCAACGTGCTCACTAAGCTCACCGAGATGGGCTTCAGTTTCGAGCGCCACGACCCGGCGGTGGGCCGTATCCTGCAGCAAATCAAGCTGCTGGAGTCCGAGGGTTACCAGTTCGAGGCGGCCGAAGCCAGTTTCGAGTTGCTGGTGCGTGAGTGCCTGGAGATCCGCAAATCCCTATTCTCCCTCGAAGGACTCTACACCGCCTGCCAGACCTTCCCGGACGGTACAGTGCGCTCGGAGGCCACCGTGCGTGTGCGCGTCGGCGAAGTGCTCCAGCACACCGCCGCCGACGGCAACGGGCCGGTCTCAGCCCTCGATGCCGCCCTGCGCAAGGCGTTGGTCGGCTGCTATCCCCAGGTGGCGGGCATGCACCTGGTCGACTACAAAGTGCGCATCCTGGATAGCGCCCACGGCACCTCCGCCCGCACCCGGGTTCTGGTCGAATCGAGCGACGGTCTGGGCCGCTGGACGACCATCGGGGTGTCGGCCAACATTATCGAGGCCAGTTGCCGGGCGGTCATCGAAGGGATTGAGTACGGCCTCAGCCGTTGACCACCTCGCCGCCGTTGGGATGCAGGATCTGGCCCGTGATGTATGACGAGTCGTCGCTGGCGAGAAACACGTAGCTCGGCGCCACTTCCTCCGGCTGACCCACCCGGCCCATCGGCGCAGAACTGCCGTGGGAAGCGGTGCGCTCCGGGGACATCGAGGCGGGGATCAATGGTGTCCAGATCGGGCCGGGGGCGACGCCGTTGACGCGAATGCCCTTTTCGAGCAGTGCCTGGGAGAGAGACCGGGTAAAAGCGACAATCGCCCCTTTGGTGGAAGAGTAGTCGAGCAGTTGCGGCGAACCTTTGTAGGCCGTCACCGAGGTGCTGTTGATGATGGCGCTGCCGGGTTTGAGGTGCGGTAGCGCCGCTTTGGTCATATAGAAAAAAGAAAAAATGTTGGTGCGAAAGGTGCGCTCCAGTTGCTCGGCGCTGATGTCCTCGATGCTCTTTTGCGGGTGCTGCTCGGCGGCGTTGTTGACGAGGATATCGAGGCGTCCGAATTCATCAACCACCTGTGCGACAGCCTGCCGACAGAACGACTCGTCGCCGATATCCCCGGCAATGGTGAGACAACGCTGACCGATTTCTCGTACCAGACGGCAGGTCTCCTTGGCATCGTCGTGCTCGTCGAGATAAAGAACGGCCACATCCGCGCCTTCTTTGGCGTAAAAGATGGCGACCGCCCGGCCGATGCCGGAATCGCCGCCGGTAATCAGCGCCACTTTGTCCTGGAGTTTACCGCTGCCGCGGTATTTGGGATCGTCGGCCTGGGGTTTCGGAGTCATCTCCGATTCGAGGCCGGGCTGGCGCTCCTGTTGCTGGGGCGGCTGGAGTTGCTGGGACTGAGACATGAAGACAACCTCAGAAAATAGATTTAGACGGTGGCGCCCAGGGACGAATCGGCGTAGGTCATTTTCTGGCAGGACTCCCCCGCCCGGCGGCAGGCCTCGGCGCAGGCTTGGAACTGCGGGTCGTCGCCCGCCATCTCGCTGTGGGCCGCCACCTGCTCGCAGACGGCGGCACAAATCGGGCTCAGGCGGGCGTGGTACTCGGAGCGGCGGCTCATCAGATTGGCGTGGGTTTGACAGAGTTCTGCGCAGTCGAGTAGCAGGCGCACCGGCGCCAGACCGGCCGCCTCGCCCCCAAGTTCGATTCGGCGCATCGCCGAAGCCAGGCAGAGATCGTGGGCCTTCAGGCACAGATCGATGCACTGCTGCATTTGGTCTTGGACATTGCTCTCGGCGCTGTACGAACCGTCCATGGGCGTCCTTTCAAGTAGATATGGCTTCCGCTTCACTTTAGGTTGGCCGCCCCGCCCGGCCGCTCTTCAAATCAGTCGAACATCGTCTACGCCCCAAGGCAGATAGTTTCAGCGGACGGTGGCGGTGGGCACCGGCCGCACCGGCAGCCGCACGCTCAGCCAGGCGCCGCCGGTCTCGGGGTGGTTGTCGGCTTTGACTATGCCCTGGTGCGCTTCGACAATCTGACGGACGATGGCGAGCCCCAGGCCGGTACCGCCGGTCTGGCGGGCGCGGGCCGGATCGGCGCGGTAAAAGCGCTCGAAGACCCGATCGAGATCCTGACGCGGAAAACCGGGGCCGCCGTCGATAATCTCGATGGTTACCCAATCGGGCTGTGAGCGCATGCGCACCCAGAACGCTTCGCCCTTAGGGCTGTAGCGCACGGCGTTGTCGAGCAGGTTGAGCAAGGCCCGGTAGAGGCGCTCTTCATCGGCACAGACGTTCACGCTCGCGGGGCTGTCGATCTCTATGCGCACCTGGCGGCGCTCGGCGAGCGGCTCCAGGGTGGCCCAGGTCTGCTCGACAAGTTGCACCAGATCCACCCCTTCTTTGAAATTCAACTGGGTGCGGCCCGCCTGCCAGCGGCTAAATTCGAGCAGATCCTGCACCAACAGATTGAGGCGCTGCACCTCGCCCAGTAGCCGCTCGAGCCAGCGCTGCTGATCCGGCCCCACCCGCGGCAGGACCATCTCGGCCACCAGCCGGATGGAGGTGAGCGGGGTCTTCAGTTCGTGGGCGGCGTCTCCCACCCAGCGGTCGCGCTGCTGAAGGAGTTGGGCCACCGCACTTTGATCGTCAAGGTAGAGTCCCACCCGCAGACCCGGCAGCGGTACCGCCAGCGCACCCACCATCCAGTCGCCGCGGACGGTCTTGAGGCCGACGTTGCGCTGCTGTACCGTCATGCCCCGGCGCGCCTGCAGCACCAGGTCCATCAAGGTGGCGTCCAGTTCGACCACGGGTAAACCGATGGCCGGCAATTCCAGGTAGCGACCGGCCAGGGAGCTGGCGGCGATGAGCCGGTTTTGGCTATCGAGCAGAACGTAGGCGACGGGGGCGGCTTCCAGCAAAGCGCGATAGATGGCGATCGACCCGCGCAGAGCGAGCCAGGTGCCCAGAGCGCCCAGCAGTGCTCCCGAGGCAATACCCACAGCCAGCCAGGGCCACACGGCGCCTTCTCCCCTCGCGTGCCTTCCGCCCCTATTGTGGCAACGCTCCCCTTGGGACACAATCGATGGGCCGTCGATGGGTCGCAGGTCGGAATGGCCAATTTACCGGGCGCCGCACAACTGAACTTAAAAGAAGCGATCGGCCAGTTGTTGGTGCCGCGCATCTCCGGGTTTTTGCTGGATCACCAGCGGCTCTATCCGCAGTGGGAGCTGGACGCAGCCCGCCTCGAAGCGGCGATAGTCACCCACGGCGTCGGCGGTGTGCTCGTCTACGGCGGCAGCCTGGGTGACACGTTCCTCAAAATTCAGGCGCTGCAGCAGCAGGCGGCCCTGCCGCTTCTAGTCGCCGCCGATCTGGAGGCCGGGTGCGGCCAGCACATCCGCGGCGCCACGGTGCTGCCGGTGGCCCGTGCCCTGGGGGCCGCGGCAGAAGCCGACTACGCCTACCACTGCGGGGCGATCACCGCCCGGGAGGCGCGCTCGGTGGGCATCAACTGGGTGCTCGCCCCCTGTCTTGATGTGATGAGCAATCCCCGCAATCCGGTCATTGGTTTACGCTCCTTCGGCGAAGACCCACGGGAGGTGGCCCGCCTGGGGGTGGCCTTTGCCGCCGGATTGCGCGACGGCGGGGTGCTCTCCGCTATCAAACATTTTCCCGGCCACGGCGACGTCGAGGTCGATTCGCACCTGGCGCTGCCGGTGCTCGGGCGCGGACGCGACAGGCTCGAAGCGGAGGACTGGCTGCCCTTTCGGGCGGTCCTGGCGGCGGGGGCCGACAGCTTGATGAGCGCCCACCTGCGTGTGCCCGCCCTCGATCCCGAATGGCCCGCCACCCTCTCGCGGCGGATCCTCACCGAGATCGTCCGCGAAGGGTGGGGCTACACGGGCATCATCGTCACCGACGCCCTCAACATGGGGGCGATCGCCGGTTGGCCCGCCCCGGCGGTGCGGGCCCTGCAAGCCGGTGCGGACGTGATCATGATGCCCGAGAGCGTGCCCGACACGGTTGATCTAATCGTCTCGGCGGTGCGGCGGGGATTGCTCAGCGAAGAGCGGCTCTACGCCTCGGTGGAGCGGGTGCTCGCCGCCAAGGCGCGCCTGGCGCCCCCATCCGCTTCGCCCCTCGCCATCGAGCAGCGCTCCGGCCAGGCCCTGGAGCGGATGATCGCCAAGGCGGCCGTGACCGTCGAGCGCGACCGGGCCGGGCTGTTGCCGGTTCCCTGTCTGAAGCCGACCCTCAACATCCTGGTGGTCGACCGCTGCCTGGACGGCGCGGTCGCAGCCGATTCGCCCATCCTCGAGCGCCGCGAACTGGGGCCGCACTACGAGACCCACTGGCTGGAGGCAGCCTCGGGTGAGGAGTACCTGGCGTTTTTGGGCGAGCGCGCCGCTGCCCATCGGCGCACGCTGGTGCAGGTGCTCACACCGGTGCGCGCCTACCGGGGAACGGCCGGGGTGCACCCGGCCGCAGAGCACTTCTTGCAAAGCCTTGCGGGGGAGCGCACGATCCTGGTGAGCTACACCAATCCCTACCTTGGACGGCAGTTCGAGCAGCTCTCGACGGTGCTCAACGCCTTCAACAACGGCCCCGCCAGCCACGCGGCGGTGCTGGAGCGCCTGGAGAGCTAGGGTCCGGTACAATTTCTGTGCAGCAAACCGCAAGCCATGTCACAGTTCGACCTCGACGCTTACCTGCGCCAGTGCCGCTCGCAGGTGGAAGCCGCCCTCGACCGCTATTTGCCCCAGCAGTACCCGGACAAGCTCTACGAAGCGATGCGCTATTCGCTGCTGGCGGGAGGCAAGCGCCTGCGGCCGATTTTGTGCCTGACCAGCTGCCGGATGTCCGGCGGCAGTGCGGATTTGGCGATGCCCACCGCCTGCGCCTTGGAGATGGTGCACACCATGTCGCTCATCCACGACGACCTGCCCGCCATGGACGACGACGACTACCGCCGGGGCAAGCTCACCAACCACAAAGTCTACGGCGAGGACATGGCCATCCTGGCGGGCGACGCCCTGCTCGCCTACGCCTTTCAACTGATCGCCGAGAAAACCGTGGGGGCGCAGCCCGAGCGCGTCGTCGAGGTGCTCGGCCGTCTGGGCAAAGCGGCGAGCGGCGCCGGTCTGGTGGGAGGCCAGGTGGTCGATCTCGAATCGGAAGGCCGGACAATCACCCTCGAAACCCTCGAATACATCCACACCCACAAGACCGGTGCCTTGCTCGAGGTCTCGGTGATCTCCGGCGCCATCCTGGCCGGGGCCGACGGCGGGGTCGTCGAGCGGTTGACCCGCTACAGCCGCTGCATCGGACTGGCCTTCCAAATCCGCGACGATCTGCTCGACATCACCGCCACCCAGGCTGAACTGGGCAAGACCGCCGGTAAGGACTTGCGCGACCGCAAGGCGACCTACCCGAGCCTGCTGGGCTACGACGGCGCGCGCGACCGCGCCGAGCAGTTGCGGGAGCAGGCGGTGGCGGAACTGGCGGATTTTGGGGCATCGGCGCGACCGCTGACCGCCCTTGCCGAATTTATCGTGCAACGGCGCCATTAAAAAACTGTGCCCGGCGCGAAATCGTATGCGATTATGATTCTGGACCACGTGTGCGCTGAATGGTTGAGGAGTGTTAACAATGCGACATGCTTACGTAAGCTTGGGGCTGGCCGGTGTGCTGGGCCTTCTTGCTGTGGTCGCGCAACCGGCTTCGGCCGAGATGCCGACGACGAGCGTCAACGATCTGAGTAGCCCATCACTGTTCGGGCAACGGGGCCGTTCGACCGCCCAGGTCAACTCGGTCTCGGAGTTGACCGACGTCGATCCAAATTCCTGGGCGTTCCAGGCGCTCAAGAGCGTCGTCGAGCGCTACGGTTGTCTGGAGGGCTATCCCGACAAGACCTACCGGGGCAACCGGCCGCTGACCCGCTACGAATTTGCCGCCGGTCTGAATGCCTGTCTCGAAAAAGTCAACGAACTGATCACCGCTTCCACCGCCAACCTGGCCACTAAAGAAGACCTGGCCACGCTGCAGCGGCTGCAGGAAGAGTTCCGCAACGAACTGGCGGCGCTGCGCGGTCGCGTGGACGCCCTCGAAGCGAAAACCAAAGAAATCGAGTCGAAGCTCTTCTCGACGACCGCCAAACTCGACGCCGAAGTGATCATGGCCGCCAACATCCAGGGCGGCGACGTCAACTACAACTACGTGGATGGCGCCGGCAACTCCCAAGGGTTCGGTGGTCAGGCCAACGCCAACTTCATCACCCGCACCCGCCTCAATATCCGGGCCAATTCGCTGATTACCAGGGGCGACCAGTTGCGCGTCCGCCTCAACGGCCGCGCCGGCGAATCGACGCCCTTCACCTCCAGGCAGGGCCGCGTCGCCCGCGTCGACTACGCCGAATCGACCGGCGGTCCCCTCGACGGCCGCTCCGCGGTCGACTTCGACAAAGTCTACTACGACTTCCCGCTGTCGCTGTTTGGCGGCACCAACAACCTGCGCATCCGCTTCGGCCCGCGCATCGAAAATATTGACCTGCTCGGCCGCAACAAGTTCACCCAGAACGAAGGCCAGCAGTTCTCCTTCCGCAACTTCCGCAAAGACCCGCTGCTGATTCAGATTCAAGAAAGCTCCCACCCCGGCGCCCATATCGACCTGCGCTTCTCGCGGCAGTTTGCCCTGCGCATCTTCTACGCGGCGCGCGACGGCGGTTCGGCCGGTGGTATTGCCGACGAGCCGGGCAACGTGCCCTTCGGCGGTTCAGGTCTGTTCGGCGGCAGCACCCAGATTGCGGCTGAGATTGGTTTCCAGCCCACCCCGTCGATCGACATCGGTATCGGCTACAGCTACGTCAACGTCTCCTCCGCGGGCGGCAGCACCGGCTTTATCTTCGGTGACGCCTCCGGTTCGGGCGGCGGCGACGGTCGTCTGCGCTACGACGCAGGCAACGTCAGCAACGTCGGCCACAACATCTTCAACGCCCACGTCGATTGGGACATTCTGCCCCAAGTCGCCATCTTCGGCCGCTACACCTTCGCCAACTCCAACTTCTACGGCTACGCCAACGGCGGTGCGAACGGCGTGAACGTGGGCGGTTCGCTCGATTCCAACACCTGGATGGCTGGTCTCGCCTTCCCCGATCTGTTCGGCCGCGGCAACGCGCTGCAGGTGGCCTACCTGCAGCCCATCCAGATCTCCAACAACGGCGTGATTGCCTTCCCGACTGAGGGCAGCAACCCGTCCGACGATCCGCGCGGTGCGCAGAACGTGTTCGAAGGCAGCGTCAACCCGATCACCGGCGTGGTGAGCGGCCTGCCCTTCAACCGCACCGGCACCGAGGGCAACGTCGCGGTCGCCTACCGCTTCCGGGTCTCCGACCGGCTGTCGCTCACCCCGGAGGTGCTCTTTGTGATCAACCCCAACAACGTCAACCAGAATGGTCTGACGGTGGGCAACGTCCGGGCCACCTTCGAGTTCTAAGCTGTTTGTCATCGATACAAAAAAACCGGGCCTGGACCCGGTTTTTTTGTATCATCAGAAGACTTTCTATAGCCAATCGCCCCAGGCTGCGCTGGTTCATAGAATGGCGGTACATTCGCAAGAGGCCAAGACGTGAACTGGGACACTCCGATCGACCTTGCTGCCGCCGGTTCTCCCTCGGCACTCTCCCACCAGTCGCTGCGCGACAACATCGAACTGGTAGAGCAACTTTTGCGGCAGGTGGCTGCCCAAGAAGGCGGGGGCGATCTGGTGGAACTGCTCGATCGGCTGTGGGCCTCCCACCAAGATCGCACCGGCGAGGGCCTGGCGCTCATCCGCGAACTTTCGCTCGAGAAATCGGTGCTCGCCATCCGGGCCTTTTCGATCTATTTCCAGCTCATCAATATCGTCGAGCAGCACCACGAGCGCAAGCGGCTGCGGTTGCAGGCCAGTTTCAGCGCCGATACCGCCCAGCCGGGCTCCTTTTGCTGGCTGTTTGACGAGATGAAAAGCCTCGGCGTCTCCACCCCCGAGATCGAGCGCGTTCTGCAACAACTCGATGTACGCCTGGTGTTTACCGCCCATCCCACCGAGATCGTCCGCCGCACGATCCGCACCAAGCACCGCCGGATCGTGCACCTGCTGGATGATCTCGACAACGCCCTCAGCGAATGGCAGCAGCAGCAAGTGCACACGACCATGCTGGAGGAAATCCGCATCTGGTGGCGCACCGACGAGTTGCACCAGGTGCGCCCGACCGTGCTCGACGAGGTGGCCCACACGGTCCATTACTTCGAGGAAGTGCTCTTCGAGGCGATGCCACGGGTGCGCAGCGAACTGGTCCGCTGCCTCGACATGTTCCATCCCTCGCTCACCCGTTCGCTGGGTACCTTCTGCCGCTTCGGCTCCTGGGTGGGCTCCGACCGCGACGGCAATCCCTCGGTGAACGCTCTTGTCACCTGGAAGACCGCCTGCCACCAGCGCAGCCGGGTGCTCGCCAAGTACATCAAGAGCGTCGAGCGCCTGCGCGATTTGCTCAGTCTCGCCGAGGGCAACCCGCCTCAAGATCTGCTGCTGGCCCTGGAGCAGGACCAGCGCGACCTGGGCGAGGTCTACGAACGCTATTCGGTGGTCTATCTGCAGGAACCTTACAGGCTGAAGCTGTCCTACATCCTCGAACGGCTGGAGCACACCCGCGAGCGCAACGCCTGGCTGGAGGTGCACGGTCCCCAGCGCCTCAGCCAGCCCGACGAGCCGGGGTGGCTGCACTATTACCGCCACGCCCACGAACTGCTGGCGGAACTGCACCTGCTCAGGCAGTGCCTGCGCACCACCGGAATCGGTTGCCGGCCCCTGGAGACGCTCATCGATCAAGTGGAGGTGTTCGGCTTTCATCTGGCCGGTCTCGATGTGCGCCAGGACAGCACCCGCCACGAGGACACCCTCACGGAGGTGAGCGCCAAGCTGCGCCTGACGGCCACCCCCTACGCCGAACTCGACGAGCAGGCGCGCCTGGAGTGGCTGGTGCGCGAACTGCAGACCCTCAGACCGCTCATCCCGGCGGAATTGCCCTTCTCGGCCCGCACCGAGGAGACCATCCAGACTTTTCGGATGATCCGCAGGCTGCAAAAAGAATTCGGCTCCGAAATTTGCCACACCTACATCATCTCGATGAGCAAGCAGGCAAGCGATCTCCTGGAGGTGCTCCTCCTCGCCGAAGAGGCAGGATTGTTCGATCCGGCCACCGGCACCGGCACGCTGATGGTGGTGCCGCTTTTTGAGACGGTCGAAGACCTGCGCAACGCTCCGCACGTCCTCGAGCAGCTGTTCTCGCTGCCGCTCTACCGCTGTTACCTTACCTGCCACCAGAATCTGCAGGAGGTGATGCTGGGCTACTCGGACTCGAACAAAGATTCGGGCTTCCTCTCGAGCAGCTGGGAAATTTTTCTGGCCCAGCAGCACATCCAGCAGGTGGCCCGCCGCCACGGTGTGCAGCTGCGCATCTTCCACGGCCGCGGCGGTACCGTCGGCCGCGGGGGCGGCCCTTCCTACCAGGCTATCCTCGCCCAGCCCGACGGCACCGTGAGCGGCCGCATCAAGATCACCGAGCAGGGCGAAGTGCTCGCCTCAAAATATTCTCTCTTCGAACTGGCCGCCTTCAATATCGAGACGGTGACCGCGGCGGTCATCCAGGCGAGCGTGCTGCCCACCAGCCCGCCCGGCAGCCGCAACTGGGAACTGCGGCTGCAGGAATTGTCGGATGTGGCCCGGCGCACTTACCGGCAACTGGTCTACGAGCAAGAAGGTTTCATCGACTTTTTCTGCCACGTCACCCCCATCGACGAAATTTCCCAACTGCAAATCAGCTCCCGGCCGTCCCGGCGCGAAGGCCGCCGGGATCTTGCCAGTCTGCGGGCGATTCCGTGGGTGTTCTCCTGGACCCAGAGCCGCTTTTTGCTGCAGGCCTGGTACGGTCTGGGCACCGCCCTGGACGGCTTCATCCGCTGCAACCGCGAGCGCAACCTGGCCGAGTTGCGCTCGATGTACCGGCAGTGGCCGTTTTTTCGCACGCTGATTTCGAAAGTCGAGATGACCCTGGCCAAAGTCGACCTGCAAGTTGCCGCCAATTACGTTCAGGAGCTGCTGCCAAAAGAACACGAGCACACCGGCGAGTGCATCTTCGCGCTGATTGCTGCTGAACTGGAGCGCACCCGCGAGTGCGTGCTCGCCATCACCGAGCACCGGCAATTGCTCGAAGACAATCCCCCCCTGCAGCGTTCCATTGCGCTTCGCAACGCCACGATTGCACCGCTGGGTTATTTGCAGGCTACCTTGCTCAAATACCTGCGCTACGAAAACCGCCAGCCTCGATCCTATTCGCGCAACGAGCTGTTGCGGGGGGCGCTATTGACCATCAACGGCATCGCCGCCGGTATGCGCAACACCGGCTGAGCGGGCCGGGGGCCGCCTACTTGCGCAGGCGGTAGGTGATGCGCCCCTTGGTGAGATCGTAGGGGGTCAATTCGACTTTGACGCGGTCGCCGGGCAGGATCTTGATGTAGTTGCGGCGGATCTTGCCGGAGATGTGGGCGAGGATGTTGAAACTGTTGTCGAGTTCGACCCGAAACATGGCGTTGGGGAGCGACTCGACAACGGTTCCTTCCATCTCAATGACGTCTTGCTTTGCCAAGGACAACTCCTGAATAAAGGTCAGACCTTCGAACGGTCGGTAAGAATCTCGTAGCCGTCTCGGGTGACCAGAACTGTGTGTTCGAACTGGGCTGAGAGCGAATTGTCGAGGGTGACCACCGTCCAGCGATCGGCCAGCGTGCGGGTGGCGTGGTGGCCGAGGTTGACCATCGGTTCGATGGCCAGGGTCATACCCGACTTGAGCTTGGGATCGGGAATCTCCCGGGTGCGAAAGTTGGGCACCTGGGGCTCCTCGTGCAGGTTGCGCCCGACGCCGTGGCCGACGTACTGGCGTACCACCGAGAAGCCGTAGCCTTCGACGTAGTCCTGGATGGCCCCGGAGACTTGCTGCAGATGCACGCCCTGGCGCACCTCGCGGATGCCCTTGAGCAGGGCCTCCTCGGCCACCCGGATCAGTGTGCGGGCCTCCTCGGCAAGCGGCTCAAGACCGATGGTCACGCACGAATCGCCGTGCCAGCCGTCGTAGATGGCCCCAAAGTCGACTTTGAGGACATCGCCGGGTTTGAGCCGACGCTTGGCGCTCGGAATGCCGTGGACGACCTCGTGGTTGATCGACGTGCAGATGCAGGCGGGAAAACCGTGATAACCCTTGAAGGCGGGGATGACGCCAAAATCGGCGCAGCGGCGCTCGGCGTGGGCGTCGAGATCGCCGGTGGTCAGGCCCGGTTCGGCTAGGGCCATGATTTCTTTGAGAACCGTTGCCACAATCCGGCCAGCTTCGCGCATCTTGGCGATCTCGCGGGTGGACTTGATCTCAAGCAGGGCCATGGCTTTCCTTCATCGACTGTAAACACAGCATCGCTATCATTAATATTATTGCAGAACTTCGTACCTAGCCGCCGCCGCCCGCACCCGCCCGCTCCGCTGGAGCGTTTGGCGGAGGCAGGCGATCCCCAGCTACTCGAGCGGTGCCCCGTCGGTATCGACCTGGACCAGCTTGATGTGCTTGCGGCCGATTTGAATCTCGAATGTCGTGCCGGGTGTCAGACCCATTTGACGGGTATAGGCAGCACCGATGAGCAGGTTGCCGTTCTGTTGAACCTGAATGCGATAAGTCGCCTTGCGCCCGCCGCGCACACCGTTGGTCTGTTCTTCTTCGACGGGTCTGAGGTTGATGTTGTTGGCCTGGAGCACCGCGTTTTGAAAGGCGAGCATCTTGACGCGCTGCTGACCGGTCTTGGTGGTTGTAGTATAGCCGGCCATTTCAGCAAGCTGCTTGGCACTCCGTCCGGGATTCTGTTTGATAAGCTGCAGCAATTCCTTGCCTGCGACTGCCCCCATGACAACTCCTGTGGAAATGAATCTATCTGCTGATTCTAGAGTATTTTGGTTGTTGATAACAACAAGATCAAGGTCGGATTCGACTTTTGCTGTCGGCAACCCGGACGATATGCGCTCCTGTACAGCCCTGTTCTGCGACGTTTCCCGGCACCCATAGCACTGCGCGCGCTGGGAGTCGCCGGGATGCGGGCAATCGCTTCAGAATTCTTAATGGCCTTCACCGGGCTGCCCTTGTGCTCCCGCCGGGAGGGTAAGGCACAATTCATAGGGAGTGTAGGGAGAACAGAATGGAGCCATTGTCCATCATGCTGCGTGAGGGCACGCGCCAGGCCCACACGATGGCAGAGAACGTCGGTTTTGTGAAATGTTTTTTGAAAGGTACGGTCGAGCGTAGCTCCTACCGCCAGTTGATGGCCAACTTCTACTTTATCTATGGCGCCCTGGAGGACGCCCTGGAGGCGCACCGCGATCATCCGGTACTTCGGGGGCTTTATTACCCCGAACTGTATCGGCGCGCGTCGATCGAGACGGATTTGCGCTATTACTACGGTCCCGGCTGGGCCGATCAGGTGCGTCCCTCGGCGGCGGCCGAGCGCTACGTCGAGCGTATCCGCACCGTGGCGCGCACCGAGCCCGCTCTGCTGGTCTCCCATTCCTACACCCGCTACCTGGGCGATCTGTCCGGTGGCCAGGTGCTCAAGGAAATCGCCCAGCGGTCGATGGGGCTGGGAGACGGCACCGGCACCGCGTTCTATGATTTTGAGACAATTGCCGATGCCCGCACCTTCAAAGCCGGGTACCGGGCGGCCCTCGACACCTTGCCGGTCGACGGGCCGCTGGCCGGCCGGATTACCGAGGAAGCGATCGAGGCGTTCCGCTACAACATGCGCCTGTTCGAAGAGCTCGAAGGCAGCTTGATTCGCGCCATCGGCCAGATGGTCTTCAACTCGCTGACCCGGCGGCGTTCCCGCCAGAACCGCGAGGTGGTCACCGCCTCCGAGTAGGGCGCTCTCGCCCAATACACTGGAAGCATGGTCCGCGCCAACACCCCCTGGCTCACCACCCTCGCCGTGCTGGTGGCCGCCTACATCGTCGCCGCTCTGCTGGAGACGGTCACGCTCATCCTGTTCAGAGGCCATCTGCAGGGCCAGCGCCTGGGCGAGTACTACGGTTATGCTTCCCTCGCCTGCCTGGGGCTGGTGCTTAGCGCCCCGGCCCTCGGTCGGCAGCTGTTGCTTTCTTGGCGGCGCGGGCTGGGGCTTTCGGCCCTCGGCTTCGCCGCCGCCCATACCTACTTGACCTTTGAGCATGTGCTGGGCGGGCACTGGGAAGCTCTCGATTTTCTAGGTGGCGAGGAGCGGTTGGTCGCCTGGCTTGGCGTTGCCGCCCTCGGCCTGATGCTGCCGCTGGCGCTCACCAGCACCAACGGCTGGATCCGGCGGTTGGGTCGGCACTGGCGGACGCTGCATCTGCTGGTCTTTCCGGTGGCCGGGCTGGCGCTGGTGCACGCTGTGTGGTTGGGGGCGTCGGGCTGGCCGCTCAAAGTGCTGACGCTCCTGGCCGCAGCGGTTGTGCTTTTGCTGCGGATCCGACCCCGGCCCAAACGCCTTGCGCGCAAGGAGCACATCGATGCCTCGTAAATGGTTTGCAACGGCCGTCCTGGCGGCCACCGCCCTGGCCGGCTGCCAGTCCAGTGCCGACGGTCCGACTGCCACCCTCGGCAACCAGAACATCGGCACACCCATGGCGCCGGGCGGCGAGCGCCGCCTGACACTGCCGCCCACCCAGTACGAGCGGGTGCACTTTCTGGGCCGGCCGGGTCAGAAGGTGCAGGTCGTAGTCGAAGGACCGGGGGCCGCACCGCTATCGCTGTCGATCTTCCCGGTGGTCGCCACCGGTGAAGCCGGCCGCTTCGCCAACGCCCCCAAGGATTTTGCGCTCAAACCCTTTCAGCGCACGGCCCCCCTGCCCCTGAGCGCCGAGGTGGTCCTGCCCGCGGGCTGGAAGAGCACCGATGCCGTCGTTGTCGAATTGAAAAACATCGGCGGGACGGTGGCGGAGCCCACCCTCAAGCTGGAGGGCGAGTAGCGCAGCGGGCCGCTACTTCGGCGGCGCTGCGCGAAGCGGCCCGCTCAACAAAGTTTTTGAGGATGCGCAGTCCCGTGTCCGCTGACTTTTCCGGGTGAAATTGCACCGCCATCAGGTTGTCCCGGCACACGGCGGCGGTGAAGTGCTGGCTGCCATGCACGGCGGAAGCGGCGCGGTCCTCGGCGCGGGCAGGATCGACGTAATAAGAATGCACAAAGTAAACCCAACCGCCCGCCGCCAGATCCCGCCACAGCGGGCAATCGACATTGTCAAAGTGCAGTTGGTTCCAGCCCACATGGGGAATGGTGAGGCCGGGTTCGCTCCGGAAGCGGCGCACCCGACCGGGCAGCAGCCCCAGGCCCGGCAGTCGTCCTTCTTCAGAGGAGTCAAAGAGCACCTGCAGCCCCAGACAGATGCCCAGCATCGGCTGTCCTGCGCGCACCAGTTGGATAATCGCATCTCCCAGCCCCCGGTCGTTGAGCCGGGTAATCGCCGTGTCGAAGGAGCCCACCCCCGGCAGCACGACGCCGTCGGCGGCGCTCAGCGTCAGGGGCTGGCCGCTGAGTGTCACCCGCGCTCCCATCGCCTCCAGGCCCTTGCGGGCCGAGTGCAGGTTGCCGACGCCGTAATCCACCAGGGCAATGTTTGGGGTGCGCGCCATCGCCGGGTCCTCCAGAATTGTTCCCATCTTAAATCCCGCCCTCGCAGACCTCGCGGCGGGTCTTGCGGCACTCGCCGAGCCGTTGCTCCACCGCCTGCCAGTCACCCGCAGCGATCGCCTGCTCCAACCGGCCCAGATGGTCGCGGTAGGAGCACAACTCCGCAAGCAATGCCGCGCGGTTCCATTCGGCCATCGCCGCCCCCAACTGCGGGTTGCCGCCGCCGACCCGGGTGGTGTCAAAAAAACCGCTGCTCGCCAGAGTCGATGCGGTCGGATCGCCGCTCGCAGCCAGGTTCAGCAGCAAAGCGGCACCGACGAACACCGGCAGATGACTGATGCGCGCCACCGCCCGGTCGTGGGTCTCCGGGTCGGTGCGCACCAACCGGGCGCCCAACTCCCCCACCAGGTCTTCGAGGGCGGTGCAGGCGGCGGCCGGGGTGCGCGGCGTCGGGGTAAGCACATAGGGCCGTCCGCGAAACAGCCCCGCCCGGGCGGCCGAGAGTCCCTGCGCTTCACCGCCCGCCATCGGGTGGCCGCCCACAAAATTCGGCCACAGCGCCTCCGCCGCCGGGACGATGGCGGCTTTGACCGAGGCCACGTCGGTAAGAATGGTCTCGGGCGGCAGAACCGCCGCGAGCGCGCGGATCGTCTCTAGCGTGAGGCCAATGGGTGTACACACAAAGACCAGCTCACAGCTTCCGAGCAACCCGAGGGACTCGCCGCCCTGGCGGATGAGGCCCTGGGACAGCGCCTCAGCGACGGTGGCGCTCGAGCGCGAGACGCCTGTGATCTCGTGGTGTCGGCCCAAATCGTGGGCGAGCGACCCCCCGATCAGACCCAGGCCGACGATCCCGATTTTCATGGTCCCTCCAGTAACAATTGATAGAATCCCGGGGCGATTCTCTCTGGAAAATCCTCGGACTAAGCCGTGGGTTTTCTTTAGAAAATAAGGCCGAATCGCTCTCCAGTAGGCTTTTTTGCCTTCGATACCCGCCGCCCACAAGCTTAAAACAAACCAAAAATTGCGGGGCCATAGAGCCGAAGCTTTCTAATATGAGGTATCTTTTGCGGGTTCGGCCAGCATGGAAAGTTTACAAGAAAAGGTAGATGGGTTGTACGGCAGGTTGGAGCAGCTGCAAGCCGCCCTAGAAACGCTTCCAGAGCAAATGATCATTGCTTTGAAATCTAACAACACTCCCGGTCCGGTCGCGATCAAAGATGTGCTCCCCGAAGAGGAGATGACTTCACGACCACCGTCGGCAAATGGCAAGACGCTTTCGCCCGAGGCCCAGATCCAGCGGTTGACGGCCCAACTCACCGCCGCCTACAACCGCATCGCGGCCCTCGAAGACCAACTGATGGCGCGCCGCAGCCTCTAGCGACGCCACTCGCGATATCTCCAAAAGAGGGCGGGAAGAAGCCATTCTTCCCGCCCTCTTGGTCCGCACCAGCTCAACCGGGCTGGTTCACCGGGACCAGAATGGCTCGAAACCCTTTGTCTGAGAGCGTCTGCACCAGTCGGTTGGCGTTGTCTTCGGAGGAGAAGACGCCCACCTGGAGGACCGGTTTGCCCTCGTACATTTGCTGGATCACCCTGGCCACCAGCTCTTTGAGCAAATCGAGATCGGCACTGCCGCTGTCTGTGACCAACACCCGGTAGGCCAGACCGGTGGCAGGTTTGGCAGCTACGGTTTCACCCGGCGTTGCGGTAGTCGGTCCCGCGGCGGCGGCGGTATCGGCAGCGGGTTTAGCGGCGGGTGCCCGTAAGACCGGGCTCGCCAGAGCGGTGGCAGATGCGGCGGGGGTTGTAGCGGCGGGCACAGGAGTAGCAGAGACAGGGCTCGCTTTGGGCGCGATAGGGGGAAGCGGGCTCACCTGAGCGGCGACGGGGGCTTCGGGAGTAGCCGGGCTTGCTTTGACGGCGGGTGCCCCAGGGGAGAGCGGGCCTGGCTTCGTGATGGGAGTCTCGGGAGGGGTTGTTGGGCTCGCCTTGACAGCGACGACCGCCGGGGCGACAGGCTTCGCGGTGACTTGCGGTGCACTTGCCGGTTTGGCGGCAGTGGCGGCAGCCGCTGGTGGTTTGGCGGGAGCCTGGCTGATGGTGGGTTTGGTGGGTTTGCTGGTGGCCAGGTTGCTGCCGGTGGGTTGGCCGGCCGGGACAGCAATGGCGTTGAAGCCTTTTTTGCTCAATTGCTCGACCAGCTTATCGGCGCTCGCCTGGGAGCCGAAGGTGCCTACCTGTTGGTATGGCTTGCCTTCATGGGTCTGGGATTTGGGCTTGAGCGCAAGCCCTTTGATGGCGCGCAGTTGCGCCGGTTTGCCGTTGCTGACCAGCACCCAGAAGCCGACATTGGGGGCGACGTTGCGGGTGGCGAGCGCGACGATCTCCGCTTCGGCGGTCACCTGTCCCTCGAGGCGCGGTTTGTCCCACTTGTTGCCCAGGGCCACCAGCGGCAGGGCGGGCCGGGTGACATTGTTGATGTCGGCCCGGCCGTTGCCGCCAAAGGTATTGTTGCCCGCTTCGCTCTCGGTGCCCATATCGGCGGAGGCGAGCAGCACGACGACCACGCCGCTGCGGCGGTTGCCGGTGATCGTATTGTTTCGCAGCTTCGGGAAGGACCGGCCTTCGATGACGATGCCGTCGACATTGTCGCGCACGGTATTGCCCACGATCTGCGGTCGGGAGCGGCCGGTGACGTTGATGGCGAATCCCGTCTTCTCGAAGATGTTGTTTTCGATAAGCGGCGTGGACTGGTCCGCGGCCGTCAATCCGTCGGCGATGTTGCCCGAAAAGTAGTTGTCGGCCACCTTGGCGCTGCTGGCACCGGTGATGAAGATGCCGTCGTGCAAGCTGCCGATAAAAGAATTGTGGGCGATCACCGGGCTGACCGATTCGATCCAGAGGCCCTTGCCCCGGTTGCGCGGGTTGGTGATCGTCACGCCGCGGATGGTTACTTCTTTGCCGACGACGATCGTCGCATCCTGGCTTGCGAAGGTGGGGCTGACGTGCTTGCCGCCGCCGACGATTTTGATGCCCTGGCCTTTGGTCGCTTCATTGCCCACCAGGTTGCGCATGGCCAGTTGGATGGGAAACTGTTCGCCGGTGGCCTCCGAGTATTCGCCCTCGGCCAACTGCAAAGTCACCCCGGGAGGCGAGCCGAGGATTGCCCGGGTGATCGTTTTGAACGGTTTTTGTTTGCTGCCGTCGGCGGTGCTGTCGTCGCCATTGACCGCGTCGACATAGGTCATGCTCAGATCGCGCTCCAGATCTGCCTGGGCTTGAACGACACTTGCTGAAGCCGTTCCCAAAAGCGACAGGGCGAGCGTCCAACCTACTAGGCGACGCACCACGGTATCGGAGAACTTCATCGTCACTCCTCGAAAATTCGGCCTGGATAAAAGCTTATCGGCGACACCACATTAACATGGCAAAACCCTGAATTGCGGGGATGATCCACAACATTTAGCGCTTTCTCCCCCGCGCAAAGCAACAGAATGGCGCCCCCCGCAATGCGGTGGCAGAGAGTCGTTTTTGGTGGGCCTGGGCAGGGGAGCATCGGCGGTGCTTCAATGGCGGTTGTGGAAGAGCAAGTGGTTCTGAGAATTCTCGATGCCAACCTCGATCGCGCCCGCGAAGGCGTGCGGGTCGTCGAAGAATGGTTGCGCTTCGGCGGCGGTCCGGGCGAGTCCCTCGCCGAGTGCAAAGCGTTGCGCCAGCAACTGGGCCGCTTTCACACCGAGCGGCTGCGCGCCGCCCGCGACACGCCCCACGACCCGGGCACCGGGCTGGAGCACCCCGACGAAGGGGTGCGTAGCAGCCCTCTGGATGTGGTAAGGGTCAATTTTGCCCGCATTCAAGAAGCCCTGCGCGTCCTAGAAGAGTACGCCAAGCTCGTCCAGCCGGATCTGGCCGCCGCGGCCAAGGAATGGCGCTACCGAGTCTATACCCTCGAAAGTACCGCCACCGGCGGCGATCTGCGCACCCGGCTTGCGGCGGCCCGGCTCTACCTGGTCACCTCGCCGCACCCCGAACTGATCGAGATCGTGGAGCACGCCCTGGCTGTGGGGTTGCCGCTGGTGCAATTGCGCGAAAAAGAAGCGCCCGCCCGCGCCGTACTCGATATCGCTCTAAGGTTGCGGGATGTCACCCTTCGCCACGGAGCGCTGTTTATAGTCAACGACCGGGTGGATCTGGCCCTCGCCTGTGGGGCGGACGGGGTGCACCTCGGCCAGGAGGATCTGCCGCTCGCTCGGGCGCGGGCTTTGATGGGACCGCGTTTGCTCATTGGCCAATCGACCCACGCCCCGGCCGAGGCGCAACAAGCCGTCGCAGACGGGGCCGATTACCTGGGCGTCGGCCCCGTCTACGCCACTCCCACCAAACAGGGGCGCACGCCCGTGGGCCTGGAGTACGTGCGCCACTGCCGCGAATCGATCGAACGACCGGGCTTCGCCATCGGCGGCATCGACCGGAGCAATCTGGAGGCGGTGATCGCCGCCGGAGCCGAGCGCATCGCGGTGGTGCGTGCGATCATGGCAGCGGAAGATCCGGGCCGCACGACCGCCTGGTTTCTGGAGAGGTTGAACCGTGGTTGAAACGGTGCGCGTCAACGGCGAGGAGCGGACGTTCGCCCCTGGCACGACGGTGAGTGCGATGCTCGCCCAACTGGCCCTCGAACCGCGGCTGCTGGTCATCGAGCGCAACGGCGACATCCTGCACCGCCAGGACTGGGAGCAGACGACCGTCGCCCCTGGCGATCGCTTTGAGATTGTGACGGTGGTGGGCGGCGGTTAGCGACCTGTCACTGCGGCGCCGCCTGCGCCCTGCCCTCGGCCTGCTGCCGCCGGGAAGCGGCCTGCTGGTCGCGGTCTCCGGCGGCCAGGATTCGCTGTGTCTATTGAAGCTGCTGGTGGATCTGGCTCCCGAGCGCGGCTTGCACCTGCACGTCGGTCACCTCGATCACCGCTGGAGGCCCGGCTCCGAGCGCGATGCCCAGAGGGTGGCGGTACTGTGCAACGTCTGGGGCGTACCTTTTCACCTGGAGATTGCCCGTACCCCACCCGCGAGCGAAGCGGCGGCCCGCGCCTGGCGCTACTGCTGGCTTGAGCAGATCGCCCGCGGTCTGGCGCTGGAGCGGGTGGTAACCGGCCATACGCTGAGTGACCGGGCCGAGACGGTCTTGTTCAACTTGCTGCGCGGCAGCGGCGGCGCCGGTCTGGGAAGCCTCGATTGGGAGCGGCCCCTGGGTGGGGGGGTACGGCTGGTCAGACCTTTATTGGGAATTACCCGCGCCGAGACCGGGGCGTATTGTCTGGCGCACCATCTGCCGATCTGCATCGATGAGAGCAACGCCAATTTGACTTTCCGCCGCAACCGCATCCGTCTGGAATTGATGCCATATCTGCGCGAGCACTTCAATCCACTGGTGGAGCAAACCCTGGCCCGAACCGGCGACATTTTGCACGCAGAATCGGAGTTGCTCGAAAGCTTGCTCGACGAACACTGGCACAGTCTGGTGCAGGAGGGACGGCTGCACCGAAATACGCTGGCTGCTTTGCCGCTTGCCTTGCAACGGCGGGCTGTGCGCCGTTGGCTGAGCGTGGGGCTGGGGAGGCAACCCAATTTCGAGCACATCGCCGCTGTCCTTGGTTGCTTGAGCGCTCCCAACCGCACCCGTACATCGCCTTTGGCCCATAGTCTGCTGGTGGAGGTGCAAGGTGAGTGGCTGGGGCTGGTCGGCGGGTAGGCGCCTTTTCCCTCAAAAGTTCCGCAGATCGTCCCCGCCAGTGAGCCGCACTGCCCAGATCACCTCGCGGCCCTCCGTGGGTTCGTGCTTTTTTTGAAAGTCTTTTTTGAGCCGCTTGAGATCTTCTTCCATCTGGACGATGGGAGGGCTGTATTCCCAGCGGCCGGCGGTCAAGCGGCGGCTGATCGTGGCCCGGGGAGTCTCGATTTTGCCGTCGCTGATGGCGGCACAGGCCAGGTGAAACTCCGGTTGCACCGCTTGAATTTCCGATTCGATGGCAGCCAGCCGCAATCTGAGATCAATCATTTTGTCGATGATTTCCAAATGTTTCTCAACGTCGGTGGCGGCTGTTTCTGTTTCCATGGTGGCCCGCTTGTTCGGTAGAGCCAATGTAGCGGAAAGGTTGCAGGGCCATCAAGTGCGGCCCATCGCACCACCCGCCCCATAGCACCAATAGATCGCCGGTTATTTGCAACCCAGGGAGGAAGCGAAGAGCGTGTGCAGTAGGCAACCATTACCATAGAGAACTCTGTCCTTGAAGGAATTTCCCATGACGATACCACTGACGCTCAAACAACGGGCCACGGGCGCCCAGCCGCGGGCGATGCGCCGCGAAGGCCGCATTCCGGCAGTACTCTATGGTCATCGGGGAACCCAGTCGCTGGCGTTGGAACTTGAACAACGCACCGCTGAAGATTTACTCAAGCGTGTCACCATCAACAACACCATTTTGCCTTTGAAGGTGGAGCGGGGCTGGTCGGGCGATGTGCTTCTGCGCGAAGTGCAGCACGACGCGGTGGGCGGCAAGCTGTTGCACTTGAGCTTTTTTGCGGTCGCGGGCCACGGCAGCATTACCCTCGATTTGCCTTTGGTGTTTACCGGCGAAGCGGTAGGCGTCAAGATGGACGGCGGTCTGCTCGAAAAGGTACTCACCCAACTGACGGTCAACACCCCCCCCACGGACGTGCCTGAGGCGATCGAAGTCGATATTTCGACCATGCAAGTAGGCGACATGCTCTATGTCAAAGACCTGGTTTTGCCCCCCGGCATCGAGGTTGTCAACACCCCGGATCTGGTAGTGGCGCACCTGACCCCCTCACCGACCGGCCGCGCCCTCCAATCGATGGACGCGGCGGAGTCGGCGGTCGAACAACCCGGCGAGCAACCGGCAACGGCTGCCGGGTAATCACTCCGGCTGGTGCTCCAGAGCTTGTGGTCGGGGGCGGTCTGGAACCGCGAGCGGTACCCGGCTGGGCTGTCGCTCCGGCGCGGGTGGTGCCAACAGCCGACGCCGGACCTCGCCGAGGATAGTCGCGTCCCGGGCTGTCACCCTATCGGTGAGCACTCGTCCGCCGTCGACTTCGAGAATCGCCCCCCGGCCGTCAGGCTCACTCACCGTTAATCGGGAACCCTCTTTGTCGAAGTTGTAGGTGTGACCACGGTAGGAACGTGTGCCTTGAGCGTCGGTGTACCCGCGGCGTTCGAGAATCGTCTTGGCGGCGGCGGCAACCGAAGCGGCGCGGCTGGGCTTTGCGGCGGCTTGCAAGTAAGGCATCGGGTCGACCGGGCGGCCGTTGTGCAACAGTTCGAAGTGGAGATGGGGGCCTTTCGATAGACCGGTGTTTCCTGCGCGGCCAATCGGCTTGCCCGCTTCGACGGGTGCGCCTGCCTGCACCCGGACGCTGTCGAGGTGGGCGTAGCGGGTCTTCCAACCGCCGCCGTGATCGATGAGGACGGCATTGCCGTAGCCGCCCTGCCGCCCGGCGGCCTCTACCGCACCATCGGCGGCGGCGTACACTGGGGTTCCGGTTGGGGCGCGCAGGTCGACTCCCTTGTGCAGCCGCCGGGTCCGCCGGATGGGGTGTATGCGCATGCCGAAGCGGCTGGTAATCCGCAGATGTTTGAGCGGTGAGTGCAAATCGGGTTGTTGGGAGGGTGCCATGGTGGTTGCTGGGTGCTTTGGGGTGAATAAGCTCTCGCACTCTAAGTCGCCAGTCCCCCTGACCGAAAGCGCAGGCCAGTCGCCGTCCGCCGCCGGACATCTGCAAGTCGGGGTAATGGGGCGTGGCTGATCCTTACGGATGGATCCGGGCGGATCTTGAGAGCTTGCATCGGGTGGGCTGGTACCGGACGACGCGAACCCACAATGGTCTGGCCGGACCGCAAATGGATGTGGACGGCAAGCCGGTGCTTCAGTTTGCAAGCAACGACTATCTGGGCCTCAGCGGCGATGAACGGCTCATCGAGGCGGCTTGCCGGGCCGTTCGGCTCTACGGCGCCGGGGCGACCGGCTCGCGGCTTCTCAGTGGTGAGCGCGATGTGCACCGCGAGTTGGAGCAAGCCCTGGCCGGGTGGAAAGGCTGCGATGATTGCCTGGTCTTTTCGTCGGGTTATCTGGCCAATCTCGGGACGATCCCGGCGCTGGTGGGCAAGCGCGATCTGGTGGTAGGCGACGAGTACAACCACGCCTGCCTGCGCGGGGGGGCCGAATTGAGCGGTGCCGTCCACCGGCTTTATCCCCACGGCGATTGCAGCGCCCTGGAAAGCTTACTGATCGAGCAGCGCGAGCGCCACCGCCGCTGCTTGATCTGCACCGACTCGGTCTTCAGCATGGATGGCGATCTGATCGATCTGGCCCGCATCGCGGATCTGGCCCGCCGCTACGGGTGCATGCTCTTGGTGGACGAAGCCCACGCTACCGGCGTGCTCGGCCCTACCGGTGCTGGGGCGGTCGAGCAACTGGGTCTCACCCGCTCCCTGGTGCAGATGGGAACGCTCTCGAAGGCATTGGGCAGCCAGGGCGGCTACGTCTGCGGCAGTGCTGAACTTGTCGACTATCTGCGCAACCGGGCGCGCAGCTTCGTCTACACGACCGGCCTGGCTCCGGCTGCGGCAGCCGCGGCCCTGGAGGCGGTGCATATTGCCCGCACCGAGACCCCGCGCCGCGCCCTGCTCCGGCAAAACATCGCTCGCCTGCGCGCGGGTATCGATGAAATCGGCATTGCACAGCTGCCGAGCGATGCGGCCATCCTTTGCCTGTGGGTGGGCGATATCGAAGCCACCCACTGCTTTGCCGGCGAGCTGTTCGAAGAGGGCATTTTTGCCCCGGCCGTCCGGCCTCCCACCGTACCGACCAGCCGCATCCGCCTGTCTTTGATGGCTACCCACACCGAGGCGATGATCGACTCGCTGATCGCGGCCCTTACACAGGTCTCGTCGCGCTTCTCCTGAATGGCATGCCCCCCTCGCTGAGGAGAAATCAGGCAGGTGCAGCCCCTTGACAGGCGACACGGTATCTTAGGCTACAACTTCGAACTCACCCAGCGGCCTACCGGGTGGCCGATCCGTCCACCAACGTGATTGCCCCGCTGCTACCTTACTTTACTTTCCGCTCATCATCGTCTTCGCGCGCAAGTACGAACCCAACTTGCGCTTCGGATCGCTGCTTGTCGCGATGCTACCCTACTCGGTCGCCTTTGACCTCGGTTGGTCGGGCTTGTTTGTGCAGTGGTACCTACTCAACCTGCCGCTCGGGCCGGGAGCACCCCTGCTTTACACCCGCGGTTAGACTTGGACAAGGTAGCTCAGTGGTAACTACCACGGTTGGAAAGCCAGGAACATGACGCCTATAATGTTGAGCACGGTAGCGACTGAAATTGACTATGCCTGACGAGACCGGTGATATCGTCAAGGTTACCAAGACAGCAATTGAATTTTCTGGAGCTGTACTTCAGATCCTTAAAGAGCGTGGAGTACTCGATAAGGTTATCGATTTTTTCTTGAGGAAAGAATCTATCGATATCCTTGTTCTTGGGGCAACAGGAGTAGGTAAATCAGCATTTATTAATGCTTTGCGTGGTCAAAGTTCATTTGCCATAGCAAGTACTAGAGAAAATCAAAATATAGAAGGGATTCTTCGAGGAGTTGTGTTCAACATTATTGACACTCCTGGACAAGTGTTTGATAAAGAGATTCGCGCCAGAGCAATTAGGGAAGCAACGAGAAAAAACTACGTTGGAATCATTAATATTGTCTGCAATGGTTACCATGAATCGGAAGCTCCAGATTTAAAGAGTCGAAATGTCGCTGAAGCCCTCGCTAACGGAGAGCCGTCACCTGAATACCTTCGCAGTTGTCGCCAAAGAGAAATCGATGCTCTTGAAGAGTGGACAATCTTGCTTGGTGGTTATGAAGGTGCAAAGTGGTTGGTGACAGTTGTTACGAAAGCCGATCTCTGGCTGACACCTAGTGCAAAGCAAGCAATACTCAATCACTACACGCAAGGTCCTTATGAACAAGCGTTAGGCGAGGCAAAAGCATTGCGGCGCATTGTGTGCTCGTACTCGTCTACTAATAGGCTTTTCTTTCAAAGAACAGCCATGAGTGGCTTTTACACGGATGAGCAACGCTTCGCAGATCATAATGCATTGGTTGCCACAATTTTGGCTTACTGCGCTAATAAATGAGCACACATATGGACAATGAAGACACTGCCAAAAGATTGCCCGACAATCACGACAGGCTATTTCCCGGTAAAGATTTACCTTTGCTTTTGCATCTTGAGCTGCAAAATAGGCTTGAAGAAGCTATTACATGGAAAGCTTTGGGTGATTTGGAGAAGCAAAATCATAACCTGAAAGAAGCACATGAGTATTACGAGAAAGCATTGGCGCACTATAAAGAAAACAGCTACCAGATTGAAAATTTCAAGAAACGGCAACTTTCGGAAAACTTTCATAGCGATGAAGTAGATATTATATCTAGGTACAAGCTAGTTACAAACATAAGTGAATTAAAAGGTCGTTCAAGAAGCCTTAGAATACTATCTTTAATGGTTCTGTTGCTAACAATTATTCATGCTTTTTTCCCTACATACACCTTGCTTGCTGCGAGTTCATCGCTGAAGATAGGTTGGCCTGCCTCTACAATGCTATTTTACGAGGTGTATGTTTTGACTCTTGTCATTCTGGCAATATTTTTGCATCGAGGAGGATCAAGACAAGGAAAAAAGCAATACCAAAGCATTAGCGACGGTCTTGAATACTATGCTTCCCGGCTGCATACGAAAGATAGCAACAGTTTGTTGTTGGAATCAGAGTCCAGCAAACAAAAGTACTCCCTGGCAGATGTGCAGTCTATCCTTCGTGAATATTTGGAGTCTAACTCTCTGCTACTTTTGCCCGAAGGCTACGGTGCAGCCGTTTACTTTGTCGCGAATTTACTGATGGTTGTTCTCAATGTCTATTTCGTGTTTCAACGGTAGTGTTCCATGCTTCATAAAATTTTGGAACGCTCAGACTGCACTTCGCTCCTCAAGAGATTGAAAACTCTGGCAGCTAACACCTTCCGGAGCCAGCCACAGCGCCAGATTGCGCACGTAGGCTTTGGTGTCTTCTAGCGCGCGCGGATGGGTCTGCATCGTGTCGCCGGGCAGTTCGCACACGAAGCTTGGACAGGGATAGCGGCCGTCCCAGTTGACATCGCTGAAGTGGTGAAAAGTCGATTCGGCCACCGCCCGGCCGGAGTGCGCCGTGCGCTCGATGGCCACCGCCAGGTTGAACAGGCGACCCGAGACCAGGCTCGCGCCGCGGGCCACCACCCGCGCATCGATACCGTCCACTTCCGGTATGCCCACCGCTCCCTCGTGGGGATGAGCCGGCAGATATTCGATCGGGTCGCCCGGAGCGTCGGGACGGCAGAGCAGTTCGTGCATCGGTTCGACCGGGACAATTTTTTGATAGTCGCCGTTGCGGCCGGAGTGGTAGTTGGGCCAGCTGATGTCGGTGGTGTAGATGTCGTCGATGCACTGTCGCTCAGGGTCGTGCTCGGGGTTGTGGGTGTGGAAATTGTGGGCCGCCCCTACCGCCCCCAGGCTGCAGACCGAACAACCGAGATCCATGTGATCGCGGGTGACCATCAGCCCGCCACCGCGCCGGTGGAAGCCGTTGATCCCCGCGCAGTCGGCGGCGCTCAACCCGTCGCCCACATCGACGGCAAACAGCCACAACTCGTCAAAGTCCGATTCGCCCAGGCCGCTCAGCACCGGGTCGTCGCCGCCTGCGGCAGCCCGGTTGCGCGCTGTCACCTCGCACAGCGGCGCGCCGTTTTCGTCTTTGAGAGAACGCAAACATTCCGTCAAAAGCGAAAAGCGCCGAATGTCCCAGTCGTCGTCGGTCTCGGGAATGGTCGTCTGCAGCAAAATCCGGATCGCTCCTGCCATCGCCATCGCCCCCAACGCTTGGAAAAAAGCTACCACGGCAACACAGCGCGAGCTACTGGCCGATTGTTCAGGTTCAAGCCTCACCTGTGCGGACCGAAATCTCTCCGGCGGTGGGCGACAGGCTCGATAACGTTTCGCAATCTGGTGAAGAAACGCAGAGCGATGCCAGGGAGTTCGGACGTGGATACTTACGATGTCGTCATCATTGGAGCCGGCCACAACGGGCTGGTGTGTGCAGCATATCTACTCAAGGCGGGCTACAGCGTCCTGTTGCTCGAAAAACGCGAGATCCCGGGTGGGGCGGCGACCACCGAGGAGGTGATGCCCGACGAAGCGCCGGGCTTTCGCTTCAACCTCTGCGCCATCGATCACGAATTTATCCACCTGGGTCCGGTGGTCGAGGAACTCGAACTGGAAAAATTCGGCCTCGAATACCTGTACTGCGACCCGGTCGTCTTCTGCCCGCACCCGGACGGGCGTTACTTTCTGGCCCACCGCTCCGTGGATAAAACCTGCGGGGAGATTGCCCGCTACAGCGAGCGCGACGCGCGCAAGTACCGCGAATTTATCGATTTTTGGCAGCGGGCGATGGGCGTATTCATTCCGATCTTCAATGCCCCGCCCAAGTCGCTTTTGGACATCGCGGGCAACTTCGACGGCGCCAAACTCGCGGATCTCTTCTCGGTGATCGGCGGCCCGAACAAGACCCTCGATTTTGCCCAGAGCCTGCTGACCAGTCCCCGGGACATGCTCGAGGAATGGTTCGACCTGGAACTGGTTCGAGCCCCCCTCGCCCGTCTGGCCGCCGAACTGGGCGCCCCGCCCTCCCAAAAAGCCCTCGCCTTCGGGGCGGTGATGATGGCGATGCGCCACAATCCGGGCATGGCCCGCCCCAGAGGCGGCACCGGGGCGCTGGTGGCGGCCCTGGTGCGGTTGGTGGAAAGCCTGGGGGGTGAAATCCTCTGCAACCAGTCGGTGCGGCGCATCCTGGTCGAGGAGAACCGGGCGGTGGGGGTGGAGACCGCCGACGGCCGCGCCTACCGCGCCCGCCACGGCGTCGTCTCCAACATCGACGCCAAGCGCGTCTTTTTGCACCTGATCGATCCGGCCGATGTCGATCGGGCCGACGACAAACTGCGCGAGCGGGTCGAGCGCAAAATCGGCAACAGCAACGAGACGATTCTCAAAATCGACCTCGCCCTTTCGGAGCCCCTGCGCTTCGAGCACCACCAGCACCGCGACGAGTACCTAATTGGTTCGATCCTCATTGCCGATTCGGTCGATCAAGTCGAAATCGCCCACAGCGATCCGGCCGTGGGCAAAATTCCCCTCGAAGATCCTTCGATGTATGTCGTGGTGCCTTCCGTGCTCGATCCGAGCCTTGCCCCCGAGGGCAAGCACACCGCCTGGATCGAATTTTTTGCTCCTTACCAGATTGCCGGGGCGGAGGGCACCGGCCAGATGGGCACCGGCTGGACGGATGAACTGAAAAACAAAGTCGCCGACCAGGTGATCGACAAACTTGCCCAGTACGCCCCCAACGTCCACAAAGCTACCATCGCCCGCAACGTCGAGAGTCCGGCGGAATTGGCCGACCGGCTTGGGGCGCTCAAGGGCAACTACTACCACCTGGATATGACCATCGACTACCTAATGTTTTTCCGGCCGCTACCCGAGATCGCCAACTACAAAACGCCCATCGACGGGCTCTACCTGAGCGGCGCGGGCACCCACCCGGGCGGTTCGGTCTCGGGGATGCCCGGCCGCAACGCGGCGCGCGTCTTCCTGCACGAGCAGCGCCCAATTGCCGAAACGGCCAAAGACGCGGTCAAATCGCTCAGCGAGACGGCAAAGTCGGTGTACCGCAGCCTGACCGGCAGCTGATCGCCCTTGCTCACCGACAAAAGTGCTGAAAGCTTCGCCCGTGCCTGGAAGGACGGCAGATCCCGGCATCCCATGGGATGCCGGGGGATTCCAAGCTGTTGATCAGATGAGAAAGTACGCGGCCTTCCTACCTACCCAGGCCCACCCTTTTTGCGGCGGAACCCACCCCGATCCTCGGCGGCAGGAGTTGCGCTTCAGTACTTCAGTGAAGGCAGCACCTGGTGATACGGCACCAGGCCCGCAACGGCATGACTCACCTGAGTCGCCACGCGCGGATTCTGTTTCATCGACCAGATGAGCAGCGTATTCATCCATGAGAACTTTCTAAACGCTTTGATTTGCAGACCCGCCCGTAGATCTGCCTCGAAGTGAGACTCGTAGAGATACTGCCAGTTTGCTGCTGCCACTTCTGAGGAGCGACTCATGTTAATCGCCTGTGCAACATAAAGCCCACTCAGTACAGCATTCGCAATGCCTTCTCCCGTCAAAAGATCGGTCAGATTTGCAGCGTCTCCGATCTTCAGAATATTACCGTCCGCGACTCGATTCCCTTTTTGAGCAGTCGCAAGCGGATAAACTTTTGGCGCGTCCTGGCGAACGGCTTTACTCAGCAAGTGTCGGGTCTGTTGGTTGCTTTGGATGAATTGCTTGAACAACTGAATCACATTCGTGTTGATCTTTTGCAATTCGTCCAACCAGGCTCCCACCCCAACATTCAATTTGACACATTCTCCCTGGGTCGCAACGGGAAAGATCCAACCGTATCCACTCGCGCCCAAACGACGGTCGAAGTGGATTTGGGCTTCGGCCAAATCCACTTCCGATAGGTCCTGGCGGTTGAACGTCCAATAAGCGCGAATCGCGATTGCAGTCACGTCTCCCGCAGAAACACCGCGCGCATCGATCAGGTAATCGAACGTCTCAGATAAGCGCTGAAACTGCCCAGTGTTTTTGCGAACGGTTTGGATGATTGGAACGCATCCCGCACCGATTGCTTTCTCGTGCAGGAGCTGATCAAAAACGAATCGGGGGATGCAGTACGCTTCCAGTGTTGTGGCTTCACTTTGAGCTTTGCGGCTGGCAGGAGCACTAGACGGTGATTTCGAGTGCTGCCGGTGGACCCCTTGGTGATGTAGAGAGTTCCTGCCTCGCCGGCGATCTTGGGGCGAAACTCCAGGGCCACTTTCTCGATGTTAGGCCATGGCGACTTGCTTGAAAGTGTTGAGAGTGTGTTGAGTGCTTGCAATCAACCGTCTTCCCCCAGCACCTACTCTAAAATCAAGGGCATGCCCAGCACTTTGCCCCGCGAAGAATTGCTCAAGCGCGCCGAGCATCGCGACGCGCTCGCGCGCGTGCTCGATCTGGCCGAGACGGCCCTGCGCGACTGGTCGGTGGTCACCTCCGACTTTTACTCGCCTCCCGAAGTGGGCGAATGTCTCGATGTCTTTTCGCGTCTGGTGGAGGTGCACGCCGCCGCCTGGGGCGGCTATTCCCAGGCCGAGCGCCAACGTATCGCGGTTTCCCGCGATAACATTGCCATCGAAACCGCCGCCATTCCGTTGGCTGCCGTCGATATTCGCGGTAACTTTTTGTTCGACGCCGCAAGCCATCGTGATTTTCTGGGGGCCATCCTGGGCACCGGCATCGTGCGTGGCAAGGTGGGGGACATTCTGGTGCTGGGGGATCGCGGCGCCCAGACGCTGGTGGCCCCTGAACTGGTGCCGTTTTTGCAGACTAGCCTCACCAGCGTGCGCACGGTGCCGGTGCAGGTGGTGCCGATTGGCTTTGAGGAACTACGCATCCGGCCGCCCCAGACCAAGGAAATCACCTCGGTCGAAGCGTCGCTGCGCATCGACGCCATCGGTTCGGCCGGGTTTGGTTTATCCCGCAACAAGATGGTCGAATCGATCGAAGCGGGGGAGGTGACCCTCAACTGGAAGACCGTCACCCAGCCCAGCAAGAACGTCCAGACCGGCGACCGCATCACCCTGCGCGGGCGGGGCCGCCTGGAGGTGGGACCGGTGGATACGACCAAAAAAGGACGCTACCGCGTCCAGATGATCCGCTATCAGTAAAGTCTCACTTGGATTCTTCGATCACCGCCATCACCACGGTGGCGGCAGCGATGTTAAGGATCCCGGCGATTTTGACGCCTTTGTACAGAGGCGGTACCGTGCGGTGCAGGCCGACGGCACGGGTGGCGCCGTCGATGATGCCGCTGGTGAGCAGCCAGAAATTGCGATAGCTCTCGATAGCCTGGTACATCGCTGTAATACTCCTTGAATAGACATTCGCGATCGACGGACAAACCCGGGGTGTCCCACCTGCGACCACTGCCATCATCGCCCCCCGCCGCCATCGGCGGGATGTACCCCAGGGTAGGTGGCTCTACTGCGAGGTGACGGCGGCGGTAGAGGGGTTGGCGAATTCTTCGACGCTCAGCCAGGGCGAGAGGCGGGCGGCGCGACTGTAGATGTCTTTGCGCTCCGCCTCGGTCTTGGCGGCATGGTAGCGGGCGCGCAGTTTGGCGAGTTTGGCTTTGCGGTGGCGGCGGCGATCGATTTCTTTGGTCCGCTCGATTTTTTTGAAGGACATGGGTACTTCGCTTTCAGGCACAGCTACTCAGCATAGCACCCCAGGGCCGGTGGCCCAACGCTCCGCCCACTGCAATGTCTCGGTGACCCGGGCGGGGTCGGGGCCTTCGCAGTAGAGCCGGAGCAGCGGTTCGGTGCCGCTGAAGCGGACGAGCAACCAGTGCCCGTCGGCGAGGCGAAATTTGTGGCCGTCGATAGCGCTGTGTTCGATCACTGCCTGCCCGGCCACCGTTTTGGGGGGGGAGTTTTCCAGCTCTCCCAGCAATCGCTGCTTGAACGCTTCGTCCGCCAGGCGCAGATCCTGCCGGTCGTAGTGGGAGCGAAAACCGAGTTCCTCCTGCAATTGGGCAAACAGAGCGCCCAGATCTTTGCCGGTTTGCGCCACGATCTCGACTAGATACAGCGCACACAGAAGCCCGTCGCGCTCGGGCATGTGGCCCAGATAGCCGATGCCTCCCGATTCTTCGCCACCCACGAGCACCGGCTCGCGCAGCATGACGTCGGCGATGTACTTAAAGCCGATGGCCGTCTCCTCGACCGGCAATCCCCGGGCGCGGGCCACCTTTGCAATCAGATCCGAGCCGCTGATCGTCTTGACGACTTTGCCGGCGAGTCCCCGGCGGCGGGCCAGGTGGTCCACCAGCAGGGGAATGAGCACCTGGCAGCTCAAAAAATGGCCGTGGCGATCGGCGGCGGCGATCCGATCGGCGTCGCCATCCAAGGCCAGACCGACCACCGGCCGATTCCCCCGGTAGTCGCGCACCGCCTGAAATAAAGGCATCAGGTAGCGGCCGATCGGTTCGGGCGGGGTGCCGCCAAAAAGCGGATCGTGGCGCTCGCGCACTTCTACCACGTTCGGTCCGAGCAGGTGGGGCAATCCCCCCGCGCCGACGCCGTGCATGACATCGATAAAGATAGCCAGGTTCGCTTCCTGCAGGGCAGCCACGTCCACCCGCGTGCGCAACTGGGCCAGATAGTCCATCCATGGATCGAACAGCGCCAGGCTGCCCCGGGGCCGATCCGCAGGTACTGGACCTTCGAGCCGCTCTTCGACCGCCCGGGTGAATTCCGGCGAGACCGACCCTGCGAAGGCGCCTTTGATCTTGATGCCGCAGTAGGAAGCGGGGTTGTGGCTCGCGGTGAGCACCAGAGCACCCTTGGCGCCGCGTTTTTTGACCGCCCAGCTGAAGGCGGGGGTGGGGGCGGGGCGGTCGGCCAAGAGCACCGATAGACCCAGGCTGCGCACGGCTTCGGCGGCGGTGCGGGCAAATTCGTCGGCTAGAAAGCGGCGGTCGTAGCCGATGACGATTCCCTCGCCTTCAAAAGTTTCGGCAAGGATTTCAGCGGAAGCCCGCGCCACGCGGGTGACATTCTCGAAGGTGAATTCCCGCGCGATAATCGACCGCCAGCCGTCGGTACCGAAGCGAATGGCCGTGCCTGCCATCGGTTGCTCTCCTGTATGCCCGTTTGCACTGTCGAGTATAGGCCACCCGCCATTCGCAGTCCGCCCGTGCAGCCCGGGACAATCGCCCCACCGGTAAGCCATGCTGAAAGTGTGCCCATGGGAACCGCCGTGTCCAGCAAGACCCCCCGTGTCCGCGCCCCCGAGCTGCCCCCAAAATTTCACTGGCTCAACACCGACAGGCCCCTACGCCTGAAGGAACTGCGCGGCCGGGTCGTGCTGCTCGATTTTTGGACCTACTGCTGTATCAACTGTCTGCACATCTTGCCGGATCTCAAATACCTCGAGGACAAGTATCGCGACAGCCTCACGGTGATCGGCGTGCACACCGCCAAATTTGCCAACGAGCAGGACCTGGACAATATCCGCCGGGCGATCTTGCGCCACGACATCGAGCATCCGGTGATCGTCGATGAGAGCCACACCATCTGGCAGAGCTACACGGTCAGGGCCTGGCCGACGCTGGTGCTCATCGACCCGGACGGTTACTACGTGGGCCACGCCTCCGGCGAGGGCAACCGCGACCTGCTCGATCAACTGATCGGCGAACTGGTTTTGCGCCAGACAAACCAGGGCCGCCCGCTGCCCGGTGGGTTGCGCACACGCCTTGAAAAAGCTTCCGCCCCGCCCACGCCCCTCGCCTTTCCCGGCAAACTCACCGTTTACGGCGATCGCCTGTTTGTCAGCGACAGCGGTCACCACCGCATCGTGACCAGCAGCCTGGACGGCTCCAGCCACGAGAGCATCGGCTCCGGCATCCCCGGCTGGCGCGACGGCAACTTCGAGGAGGCCGAATTTTGGGCTCCCCAGGGGCTGGCTCTTTCTGCGGACGGCCGCACGCTGTTCGTCTGCGACACCGAGAATCATCTGCTGCGCAAAATCGACCTGGTCCGCCGCCAGGTAAGCACCTTCGCAGGCACCGGCGAGCAGAGTCTGGGCTATGGCCAGGTCGAAGGGCCAGGTCTGGAGATTCCCCTCAATTCGCCCTGGGACGCAGTGGTGGCGGATGGAGCGCTCTACGTGGCGATGGCCGGTTCCCACCAGATCTGGAAGTGCGACCCGCATAGCGGCAGAATCAGCACCTTTGCCGGCAACGGCCACGAATCGACCCTGAACGGTACGCGCGACGGTTCCGCTTTCGCCCAACCGAGTGGGATCACTACCAATGATCACAGGTTGTTCGTCGCCGACTCCGAAAGCAGTTCCGTGCGTACCGTGGGCATTGCTGAAGATATCACCGCACTCCTGTGCGGCTCAGGCGACCTGTTCGGCTTTGGGGATCAAGACGGCTTAGGGGAAGCCGTGCTGTTGCAGCACCCGCTTGGGGTGCACTGGGACGGTGGAACTTTGTGGTTGACCGACACCTACAACCACAAAATCAAGCGCATCGACCCCGAAAGTGGGCGGTGCGAGACTCTCACAGGCCACATCGACAGCGGCTATCTCGACGGCGACCTTGCCGAGGCGCGCTTCTGGGAGCCTGCCGGATTGTGGCGCAACGGCGATCGGATCTATATTGCCGACACCAACAACCACGCCATCCGCGTTATCGACCTTGTCTCGCGTCGGGTCTCGACGCTCAAAATCCGCAATCTGTGCGCTCCTGGGTACTGCTTTCCTGATAGCGCTTAAAACTCGATAGCCCTCGCTCTGGGCTCCTATGGATTCCACTAGCCAAACCTGTTTATGTAGCCCGTCTTTCTCTGATCTCTCGCCAGATCCCTCTAATCAGTAGGAAGCCAGCCAAGATAGGTATAAGACAAAGGAACCCATAAATGTACGCTACGATATGGTTTCTGGAATATATAAACCACGCTAAAATTCCGAAACCACTTGCGGTTATCAAGCACAGGTACAAGTAGGTAAAGCCTAAGAGTAACTGGTCTACAGGATTTTCGTTGGGGTAGGGTTCTTCTACCGCCTTAAACAGCTTCTGCTCCTCAAGATACAAACTTTTACCGGTGGCTGGGTCTACAATCTTTTTTAAGACTGGTGTTAGAAAGAGTTCATCTAGTTGTACGTAAGGTTCGTTAAACAATCTCCGTTTGACATAGAAAGTAATTACCAAGACAATGCTGAGCAGTCCCAGAGCGATTGAAATCAAATTAACAACATAAAATATATAGGTCGACAATAGATTAATTGTAATGTCTTGTACGTTTTCGCGAATGCCCTCCTGCATTAATGATTTAATTGTTTCCCAAGAAATTATTACAGCCAGGCCAGCGCTGCCAAACGGGCCAAGGATTGTCAACATCAACGGTGAGACAATAACGACGCCAATTTCCTCGCGCATCAGTTTTACTCTTTCATGAAGCGCCACCCACTGAATTTTCACGGCTTCTGAAGGGCTTGCAGAGGCATTTAATTTGTAAACTCTTTCGAGGGGAACAAGAATACGTCTAATGTGGCTAGTAATTAGCAAAAACAACAAGGGCCGGAAGACAGGATACCCCAGCCAAAACATCCAGTTTATACCATTCACACGCCACCAGATTAGCGTGGGCAAAAATTTCATTTTGCGGAGAATCAGTAAATATGTTTCCAGGAGTTTGAGCTGCTGTGCAAAAACAATTTGAACCGGGAGACTTCCGCCACGTTTGCTTGCATGGAGAACCGTAAAGCCAACGACTTGATCGCCTTCGTATCGAATGATCACGTCATCGTCAGTGAGCTCGCTATCGGTAGCGACACTTGGCTTTTTGAAATTGAAATACAACGTGTCGGCTTCAGAGTCGTAGAATGACCAGAAATCCTGCTTTCCCGCCAACTTTTCCAGCGGAAGCACGTTCAAGTAATCGTCTATATTAGTGGTGGCCATAACTGCTTTCTTCGATCTAGTGGCTGGGTTCTGCTGGTTGTGTAAGCGGTGATGATAAATCCATCGTCTTTCAACTCCCGGTACACGACAACGAGTTGTTTTTCGGACTGAATCGGTTTGACCGCTAACAGCTCCCCACCCGTGCCTGCTACGACCCGCTGAGGATCGCCAATCGCTTGCAAGATTTGAGACTTGCTATCCTTGAGTTCCGCGTGTTGCTCAATGATATGCTCCCATCGCTCCTCCGTCAGCCGAATAGGGACACCGTTTTTGGAGATGACACTGACAGGCACGGCGGGTCTGACCATCGCAAGGTCGTGTACTGGCTCAATACTCTATTCCCAGCTGCGCTTTGATCCCCTGGCTGCGGAAGGGGTGTTTGACCAGTTTCATCTCCGTCACCAAATCGGCGGCTTCGATGATGCTCTCCGGGGCGCCGCGGCCGGTGAGCACGACATGGACCATCTCGGGCTTGCGCGCCAGGCCCGCCAGGACTTGATTGGGATCGAGATATCCCAGTTTCATCGCCACGTTGATTTCATCGAGCAGCACGATGTGGTGTCGGCCCGCCAGGATAAGTTCCAGTCCCGCCTCCCAGGCTTCACCCGCTTTGGCGATATCGCGCCCGCGATCCTGGGTCTCCCAGGTAAACCCTTCGCCCATCGCCCGAAAGACTACCAGCTCCGGGAAGCGGCCGAGCAGTTTGGCTTCTCCCGGTTCCCAGGCACCCTTGATGAACTGGATCACCGCCACCGGCAGGCCGTGGCCCAGTGAACGGAAGATCATGCCGAAGGCCGCCGAACTTTTGCCCTTGCCGTCACCGGTGTAGACGATGAGCAGTCCCTTTTTGCGGTCGCGCTCGGCCAGGCGCTGCTCCTGCACCTGCTTGCGGCGCTCCATTTTGAGTTTGTGGGCGGTGTCGGCATCGGTCATGGTCGGGCCTCGCGCTACCAGGCCATCGTGCCACCAATCGGGCGGTCGTGGGATCATTAGAAGGCATGGACCTTCACCCAATCACCGCCGAAAGTTTCGCCATCATCGATGCTGAAATCGGCGAGCACGCCTTCCCACCCGCCGAATATCAGATCGTGCGGCGGGTGATCCACGCGACGGCCGACTTCGAGTACCAACACCTGTTGCGCTTTGAGCACGGAGCGATCCCCGCCGCCCTTGCCGCCATTCGGGCACAAACCCCGGTGATCGTCGATGTGCAGATGGTCAAAGTCGGCGTGGCCGGCAGCCTTGGAGATCATCCTCTTATTTGCGCGCTGGAAGCGGGGATTATCCCGCAGGCGGGTCAGACGCGCACGGAGGCAGGCTTGCTCGGTCTTAGCGCCCGCTATCCCGAAGCCATTTACGTCATCGGTAACGCTCCTACGGCCCTGCTGGCGCTGGTGGAGGCGATCCGTGCAGGCCGAGCACATCCGGCGCTGGTGGTGGGCGTGCCGGTGGGTTTTGTGCAGGTGATCCCCGCCAAAAAAGCCCTCGCCAGTCTGGCTATTCCCCAGATCCGGGTGGAGGGGCGCAAAGGCGGCTCGCCGGTGGCGGCGGCCATCGTCAACGCCTTGATGGCTCTGAGCACCGCCGCTTCCTGAGGAAGAGCCGCGCTTTGGCTACCGTTGCACCGACGAGGCATTGATTAAGCTGGTGGCATGAATAGCGGTTTTCCTATTTGTGCTTCTAGTCAGTGACCAGGCGTGGGTGAGGTAGAGATGGCATCGGAGTTACAACTTATCGTCGATATCGTGACCGTGCTCGGGGCGGCAGCGGCCGGGGGTTTTCTGGCGAGCCGCCTGCGTCAACCGGTGCTTCTGGGGTACTTGCTCGGGGGCATGGTGGTGGGACCGGCGGGGCTGTCGCTGGTGGGGGATGAAGGCGCCATCAAGGCCCTGGCTGAGGTGGGGGTGGCGTTGCTGCTGTTTGCCCTGGGGGTCGAATTTTCGATCAAAGAACTCAACAAGGTCCGCAACATCGCTTTGGGCGGGGGCAGCCTGCAGGTGTTGCTCACGATCTTTTTGGGAGGCGGCCTCGCCTATCTCACCGGCTGGGTGGACACCATTCCGAAGGCAATCTTCCTGGGGGCGGTGCTGTCGCTGTCTTCGACCGCCGTGGTGCTCAAGATCCTCATCGAGCGCAACGAGGTGCAGACCGCCCACGGCCAGGCGATGCTCGCGATTCTCATCGTGCAAGACCTGGGGTTGGGCCTGATGCTCGCGGTGCTGCCCGCCCTCACCCAACCGCCCGAGGCCCTAGGTGGGGCCTTGCTGTGGGCGCTGCTCAAATCGGTGTTGTTTATTGCCGGGGCGGTGGTATCCGGTATCTGGCTCATTCCGCCTCTGATGCGCCAGGTGGCGCGCACGGGCTCCCAGGAGCTGTTCGTGCTCACGGTCTTTGCCCTCTGCCTGGGGGTGGCGCTGGTCACCTCGACCATCGGCCTGGGTATCGAGATGGGCGCCTTCGTGGCGGGATTGATGATCTCCGAAGTCGAGTACGCCGATCAGGCCCTCGACCGGGTGCTGCCGATGCGCGACATATTTGCGACGGTCTTTTTCGCCTCGATCGGCAGCCTGATCGACCCAATCTTTTTGTGGAACAACGCCCCGACGTTACTTGGGTTGGTGGCGGCCGTCATGGTGGGCAAGGCGCTTATCGTGACGCCCGTTGTGATGATCTTCGGCTACCCGTTCAAGACGGCGCTCACCGTCGGATTAGGGCTCAACCAGATTGGCGAATTTTCGTTTGTGCTCGCCGGGGTGGCCCAGGGGCTGGGGCTGTTTTCGCAGGAACTGTACGGTCTGACGGTCGGTACGACGGCGGTGACGCTGGTGGTCACCCCGTTTGTGCTCAAGTCCTCGCCGATGATCTTCAACGCCCTGGAGTCGCTGCCTGTGGTCGGCAAAGCGTTGCGCGCGAGCGAAGCGCCAAAGGCGATCGCCGTCGAAGAGGGCATCCGCGATCACATCGTGGTGGCAGGCTACGGACGTGTGGGCGAGACGCTGGTGCGCATGCTGCGCTCCCAGGGGCACACCGTGCTGGTCATCGACAACAACGAGGCCACCACCGAAAGCCTGCGCAAACAACAAATTCCTTACCTTTACGGGGACTCCTCCAGCGAACTGGTGCTCGAAAAGGCGCACCTGGAGCAGGCGCGGGCGATGGCTATCGCCCTGCCGGACCCGATGGCGACTCGTCTTACCCTCAAGCGCGTGCTGAGCGTCGCGCCGGAAATCGATATCACTGTGCGTGCCCACGCCAATTCCGAAATCGACGCGCTCTACCAGTTGGGAGCGCGCGAAGTCGTACAGCCCGAGTTCGAGTCGGCCCTGGCGATGGGATCGCACATGCTCATCGGCCTCGGCCTCGGCGTGCGCGATGTACAGCAGGAAGTGGTGGCCTGCCGCGAGACACGCTACCGCTCGATTCTGCCCGATAGACCCGACTTCATGGTTGCCAACGAACTGGAAGCAGCCGTGGAAGGTCTGGAGGGCAACTGGTTTACCGTCAAAGCCAACTCGCCGCTGGTGGGCCTCACCCTCGCCCAGGCCGATATCCGCCGCCTTACCGGTGTCTCGGTGATGGCCATTCGCAACGGCAGCGAGACCAACCGCTACCCGGGTCCGCAGACGGTCCTGCAGGCGGGCGACCGGGTACTCGCCGTGGGCAATGTCGAAGAGGACAAAGCTTTCGAGGAACTGCTCGAAGGCCGGGCGGAAGCGAGCATCGGCCGCCCCGAGCGCTGGGTGGAGGTGCCCAAAAATTCGTTCCTGGATGGTCAGACGCTGGCGGATGTAGATCTGCGCCGCCGCCACGGCGTGCTGGTGCAGGCGGTGCAGCGCACCGGCAAAATGGTCCGCTTCCCCAACGCCGACACGGTCGTGCAGGCCGGGGATCGCCTGATGGTCTGCGGCAGCGCCGAATCGATTGAGCAATTGCGGGGGTTGCTACAGCAAGTGCCGACGGTGACTTCCCAGGAGGAGTAGCCTCGTCAAACAGCCCGAGTGCAGAACTGGACGAACGTTCAGCCTCCACCATATAGCTGACGCGTTCCAGATAATAGACCTCTTGCGCGAATGCCAAGATAAACAGCTCAAACCATTGGAAACTCGTTCCGCAATCCGGTTCATGCAAGAGGTCTAATATACATAGAGAACCGCCATTTTCTATATATGTCGCCAACAACATACATAGAGAACCACCATTTCCTAATGCACACCCTGCCAGTTCAGACTACCGATACCTATGCGATATCACCCGGACTGGGGTGCTTCCGGCTGATTGGTTCGCTTCGACGAGCCTCCAGGCAGCAGCTTGCGCAAACGCGCCCAGAGGGAATTGCCGCCGCTGGAACCCGACGGACCACAGATAAGCGGGTAGAGCACCGGCAGGGCAAAGAGTGTAAAGAGCGTGCAGGTGACCAGCCCGCCGATGACCACCGTAGCCAGGGGGCGCTGCACCTCTGCCCCGGCGCTGGAGGCAATCGCCATCGGGATAAAGCCGATCGACGCGAGTAGGGCGGCAGAAAGAATCGGACGCAGGCGCTCTTTGGCCCCTTTGAGAGCCGCCTCGCGCGGCCCGATCCCTTCTGCCTCCTCGATGTCGCGGATGGTGGAGACCAGCACGATGCCGTTGAGCACCGCGACGCCAAACAGGGTGATAAAGCCCACCCCGGCCGAGACCGAGAGGGGAAAGCCCCGCAGGTACAGGGCCACCAGGCCCCCTACCAGCGAGAAGGGCACGTTGAGGAAGATCAAGATGCCCGGCCGCAGGTTGCCGAAGGAACTGTACAGAAGCACGAAAATCAGCGCCAAGGCCAGCGGTACCAGGATCTGCAGCCGCGAGAGGGCCGATTGGTAGTTCTCGAACTGGCCGCCCCAGACCAACCGGTAGCCCTTGGGCAACTGTGCGGTCTGCTCGACTGCCGCCTGGGCGGCGGCGACAAACGAGCCCAAGTCGCGCCCGCGCACGTTCATGCCGACGGTGATCACCCGCTCGCCCTCGCGGTGGGAGACCTGGGCAAGACCGTCGCCCACCGTCACATCGACGACTGTCTCCAGGGGTACGATGCCGCCGTCTTTGGTGGAGACCGGCAATCGGCGCACCGCGTCCACATCGGCGATGGCCCCCTCGTCGAATTTGACCGCCAGGGCGTAGCGCTGCCGCCCCTCGTAGACGGTGCCCACCACCTTGCCGGCGCGGGTTGCCTCGATGGTGTCGAGCACCTCGCGCACGTTGATGCCGTACTGGGCGAGGCGTTCGCGGTCGACTTTGATGTTGAGCACCGGCAGGCCGGTGATCGTCTCGGCGCGCACGTCCGCCGCCCCGGGCACTGCTTTGATCGCCTTTGCCGCCTGGGTGGCTGCGTTGTTGAGCACGTCGAGTTCGGGGCCGTAGATGCGCAGGGCGACGTCTAGGCGGTCGCCGGAGAGCAGTTCATTGACGCGCTGCTGGATGGGTTGGGTGTAGGCGATCGTGATCCCCGGGATCACTCCCTCCAGGCGCTTTTCTATCTTTGCTACCAGCTCTTCCTGGGTCTTGGCCGTCTTCCAGTCCTTCTGGGGCTTAAGCATCACGAAGACGTCGGAGTTTTCGGATTTGTTGGTGTCGGTGGCCAGTTCCGGGTGGCCGGTGGTCGAGAAGATGGTCCTCACCTCCGGAAATTCGCCCACGACCCGCTCGATGATCTTCGTTTGGCGGGCGCCTTCGTCGAGAGAGGCGGCGGGCGGACGGCGCACGTTGATGACCAGCGATCCTTCCGCCAGGTTGGGAACAAACTCCGAACCCAATAGCGGCACCAAGGTCAGCGAGGCGGCGAAGATCGCAAACGAAGCAAGCGACACCGGCAACCACCGGCCCATCAACCGCCCGAGCACCCACTCGTAAGGAGGACGCACCCACCCGAGCACCAGCGTCTCGCGCTCCTCGGGGGGCTTTTTGGCAAAGGCGAAGTAACAGGCAAGCGGCACCAAGGTCAGCGTCAGCACCAGCGAGGCCACCAAGGCCAGGATGACTGTGAAGGCCATCGGCTGGAAGAGCTTACCCTCCACACCCGACAGACCAAAGATCGGGATGTAGACCACCGTGACGATCGTGATCGCAAAAGCCACCGGCTTGGCCACCTCCGCCGAGGCCGCTCCGATCACCGCCATGCGCTCTTTGGGAGTCTCGGGGCGCTGCTCGGAAAGCCTGAGGATGATGTTCTCGACCATGAAGACGGCACCGTCGACGAGCAGACCAAAGTCAATGGCCCCCAGGCTCATCAGGTTGCCGCTCACGCCGCCGATCACCATGCCGGTGATCGCCAGCAGCATCGAGAGGGGAATGATCAGGGCCGTGATGATCGAGGCGCGCACATTGCCCAGCATGATGAGCAAGATCGCCGTCACCAGTAGGGCGCCCTCGGTGAGGTTGAGGGCGACGGTCTTGATGGCGGCAGTGATGAGCTGGGTGCGGTCGTAGTGGGGGACGATTTGGACCCCTTCGGGCAACTCCTTTTGGATCTCGGCGACGCGCGTTTTGACGTCTTTGACGACACCGTTGGCGTTCTGACCGGCGCGCATCAGCACCGTGGCGATCACTGCCCCGTCGGTGCTGTCGCGGGTGACCACACCCTGCCGAAGCTGGTTGCCGATTTCGACCGTGGCGATGTCGCGTACGTAGATGGGCGTGCCGCCGGAGCGATCGACGATCACCCGGGAGATGTCGTCGGTGGTGATCACCAGACCTTCGCCGCGGATAATCGTCTGCTCGCCGCGCTGGCTGCTCAGATAGCCGCCCCCGGAGTTGGCGTTGTTGGTGGCAAGGGCGTCAAAGACCTGCTGTGGTGTGATCCCATAGCCCAACAGCCTGAGCGGATCGAGGCGGACCTGATATTGCTTGACGAAGCCGCCCATCGGGTTGATTTCCGCCACGCCCGGGACCGACTTGAGGCGGGGGATCACCGTCCAATCCATGAGCGTGCGCAATTCCATCGGGGAGCGGCTTTCCCCCTGCAATTCGAAGATGAAGATTTCCCCGAGGCCAGTGCTCACCGGTCCCAGTACCGGGGACTCAGAACCGCCGGGTAGCAACGCTTCGATACCCTTGAGCCGTTCGTTGACCAGTTGGCGGGCAAAATAGACGTCGGTGCCGTCCTCGAAGACGACCGTGATCTGCGACAGACCGTACTTGGAGATCGAGCGCATCTGGGTAAGACGGGGCATGCCGGTCAGGGCAATTTCGACCGGAAAGGTAATCAGCTGCTCGACTTCCTGCGGCCCCAGGGCCGGTGCTTCGGTGATCACCTGCACCTGGACGTTGGAGATGTCCGGCAGACCGTCGATGGGAAAGCGCGTCAGCGAATTGATCCCGAGACCCACGACCGTCACGAGCAAAAGTGCTGCGAGCAACCGGGCCTTGAGCGCTCCGTAAATCCACTTTTTGAGCAGCCCAGGCTTCTTCTGAGCTTGTTCCTCTTCAGGCTTCAATACCGACGTCATGCTTCCCCCTATTGGTCCTGCTTCAGCTGCCTTGAAGCGCGTTCCCTCAAGGCGGCGAATCTCGTTCGGCCCCGGCCCCCAAGGTGGTGATGAGCACCCGGTCGACGCGGTTGCCGTCCATGTCGACGACTTCGAAGCGGCACGGCCCCAGATTGAAGTGGTCGGTTGCTTTCGGGATACGGCCCAGTTGGGCCATGACCAGGCCCCCGACGGTCCGATAGCCGACGCGCGGCAGCTCGGGCAACGGTTCGACCAGGTGCTCCAGTTCGTCGAGGCTCAACGACCCGTCCACCAGCCACGAGCCGTCCTCGCGCCGCACCGCCTGCGCCTCATCGGTCGTGCCGTCCACAGGCAAATCTCCCACCAGAGCTTCGAGGATGTCCGTGAGGGTGACCAGACCCTGGACACCCCCGAATTCATCGACCACCAGCGCCATGTGGATCCCCGACTTTTTGAACTGCTCCAGCACCACCAGGGCGGGTGCCGTCTCCGGTACCACCAGCGGCTGGAGCAAAGCTTCCTCCAGAGTGAGCGGCCGAGCGGCGAGCAAGCGCTCGAACAGATCCTTTACCCGGACCACCCCCAGGAATTTGTCGAGTTCTCCCAGGCACACCGGGAACTGCGAGTGGTGAAACGCCGCGAGTTTGCGCCGGTTTTCCGCTTCGGAATCTTTGAGATCGAGCCAGACGATGTCCGGGCGCGGCGTCATCAGCGCCGCCACCTGCCGGTCGCCGAAGCTGAAGACGCGCTCGAGCAGATCCTGTTCGCTGTGGGCGATGGCGCCGGTCTCGGTGCCTTGCTCGATGAGCAGGCGGATTTCCTCCTCGGTGACGGCAAGCGCCGCAGAGGGTTTGACTCCGAGCGCCTTGAGGGCCAGATCGGTCGAGAGGCTCAACAGTTTGACCAGTGGAGCGGCGACGCGCGAGAGCACACTCATCGGAACGGCGATGCGCGCGGCAATGCGCTCGGGGTTACTCAGGGCCAGGCGCTTGGGCAACAATTCCCCCAGAACCAGCGACAGATAGGTGATGGTGCCGACCACCAGGACGAAGGCCAGCGCCTCGCTGTAGGCAGCGAGCCAGCTTACCCGCGCAAGCTGTGGCGCCAGGGTGCCTGCAATCGTCGCCCCGCCGTAGGCGCCGGCAAAAATACCAATCAACGTGATCCCGATCTGCACCGTCGAGAGAAAACGGTTGGGCGCGTCGGCCAACTCCACAGCCACCCGCGCACCGGTGTTGCCCTCGCCGGCCATCTGCTGCAGACGCGCCTTGCGCGAGGAGACCACCGCCATCTCGGACATCGCAAACACACCGTTGGCGACGACCAGCACCAGGACAATCAAAATCTCAAAGATTACCGAGGGCATAGTTGTAATTTTGAATAGAGCATGCCCCGAAATGGCTTCCGGAGCAAAATATACGATACGCTGCTATCTTCGTCACAGGCATACTCCCATCGACCAGTTTCAAATAGCCGTCGCCAGTCTCAGAACGAAGCCACTGCCCTAATGCAGAAAATAAAACAAGGTCAGCTCTTGAAAGTCGTCGTCCCGATTGTGCTGGATGTGACGAACCATGTCATCCTTTATGGGGAAATTCTAGAGGCTCCATATATATGAATTCATATAGATGCCACGGCCAACGGTAGTGAGGGCGAGCATTCGGCCATGTACACCGCATTCAAGCTTCAGGAGCCGCGCCGACGGGCGCTGTACGGCATTGTCGCCTTGATCTTGTTTGTCGAAACGGTGGAGTATTTCGCTCCAACCGGTTACATATTCAGCTATCTGTACGCCGTGCCAATATTGATTGCCGCCAACCATTTTTCGGAGCGGCAGACGCAATGGATTACATTTTTGAGCCTGGTTTCGACGATTTTGGGGCTGTTTGTTCCCACCTTTGAACTCAACAGCCTCACCCTGGTGAACCGATTGATTATCTGCTCGGCCCTCTGGACGGTGGGCACTTTGAGTCTTCGCTACCGCCAGGCCCAGCGCGAGGCGCAGGAGCAGCGCTTTCGGGTGCAAAGCCAGCAACAACTGCTGCGCGCCTACGAAAATTTCACCGCCGCCCTCACCCACGATCTCAAGACACCGCTACAGGGTATGGCCCAGACGCTGCGCTTTTTTGCCCAGGGGCAATTCGGCCGGCTCACCGACGCCCAGCGCCAGGTGGTGCAGCTATTCGAGCGCTCGCTCGGGACGCTTTTGGAATTGACCGATACGCTGCTGACTATCTACCGCAACGAGCGGGAGCCCCTGGGGCTGAGGTGCCGCAGCGCCGACCTCGATGCCCTCGCGGCGGAGGTGGTCACCCAGTGGATCGACCCGGCGGGGGCACGCCAGGTGACATTGGTTTACGAAGGGCTCGAAGGGGCGCAGGTGGAGGCGGACCCGCTGCAGCTCGGCCGGGCGATCACCAATCTGGTGGCCAACGCCGTGCGTTACACCCGCCTGGGTTCCACCGTGCAGGTGCGTGTGGAAAGCCGTACTGCCGAATATCAAATTCAGGTGAGCGACTGCGGCCCCGGCATTCCCGAGGGTGATCTCGATCGGATCTTCGAGCAATTCTACCAATCGCCCCTGACGCGCCAGAGCCTGGGGACGGGACTGGGGCTCTATCTGAGCCGGCAGATCGTCGAAGCCCACAGCGGGCGCATCTGGGCGGTCAACAACCGCGACGAAGGCTGCACTTTTGTGATGGCGTTACCTAAGACCGACCAAGGCCATGACTAGAAAAACCCGGGTACTGCTCATCGAGGACGACCCGGTGTTCCGGGTGGGCCTGCGGGTCATTTTTGAGCAAAGCGGGGTAGCCGAACTGGTTGGGGAGGCTGGTGAAGGCGAAATCGCCCTGGCGCTCTGTTTGCAAATGCAGCCGGATGTGGTGCTGCTCGATCTCGGTCTACCGGGGGCGATGGGGGCGCGGGAGATCGTGACGAGCCTCAAGGAGCGCCACCCGGGGATCAAGATTCTGGCGCTCACCTCCCACGCCGACGGACCGTCGGTGCAGCAATTGTTGCAGGCGGGCATCGACGGGTACTGCGTCAAGGGCATCGAACCGGAGCAACTGCTGCAGGCGATCCTCCAGGTGCGTTCAGGCCACGTCTGGTGGGACGGCCGGGTGGCCGCTTATCTGCGCTCAGGGCCTGAGCCTGAGCGGCGCGACTACCAGCTCACTCCCCGCGAGCGGCAGGTGCTGGGGTTACTTGCCAACGGCCTGAGCAACCAGCAAATCGGCCGGCAGTTGTTTATTTCGGTGGGTACGGTCCAGGTACATGTGCACACGATCTTGCGCAAGCTGGGAGCGCGCGACCGCACCCAGGCAGCCATCCTGGCCCTTCAGGAGGGGTTGATGGACCGGTAGATCGGTGGATGGCGGTGTTATACTCGCCGCGTTCCGGGAGGCTCGGTACGGCTTATGCACCTGCTTTCCATCGTGGGCATCGGAGCGGACGGTCCCCGCGGACTGTCGGCGGACACCCAGGCCCTCATCGCCCAGAGCCCGGTGATCGCCGGAAGTGCCGAGCAGTTGCGCTGGTGGCCGGGGCGCAGTGGGCGGATCGAAATGGGCGCCGATCTGGCCGCTTTTTTTGCGCAACTGGAGCAGGCGCTCACCGAGGCACCGGTGGTGTTGGTGGCGACCGGCGACCCGCTCTACTTCGGGATTGGACGGCTGGTGCTCGAACGGTTCGGCCGGGAGCAGGTGCGCTTTATGCCGCACCTCAGCTCGGTGCAACTGGCCTGCAGCCGGGCGAAGCTCCCCTGGCAGGAGGCAGCGGTGGTGAGCGCCCACGGCCGCTCCCTCGAAAAGCTCGGCGAGGCCCTGCGCCCGCTTCCCGAACTGGTCGCGGTACTCACCGACCCGGTCAACACCCCGGCGCGCATCGCCCGCTTCGTGCTGGATCTCGCCCCGGTGACCCCGTACCGGCTGTGGGTGTGCGCCCGGCTCGGCGCCGAGGACGAGCAGGTCGAATGCCTGGGCTGCGAGCAAGCCTGCGAGCGGGATTTTGGCGAGCCGAACGTGGTGCTGCTGGAGCGCGCCCCCGCCCGCACCCCGGCCAGTCTGCCCGCCGTGGGCATCTTCGACGATCACTTCGTCACTTTTTCGGACAAACCCGGCCTGATGACCAAGTACGAAGTGCGGGTTCTGGCGATTGCTTATCTGCAACTGGAGCGTGGGCAGGTCTGCTGGGATATCGGCAGCGGCACCGGCTCGGTGGCGATCGAAATGGCCCGCCTGATCGGCGGCGGCAGCGTCTACGCGATTGAAAAGACCGAGGCGGGCTGTCTGCTCATCGAGGCCAACTGTGCCCGCCTCGGGGTGTGCAACGTGCGGGTGCGCCGCGCCCGCGCCCCGGAGGTGCTCGCTGAACTGCCCGCCCCGGATCGGATCTTTTTGGGCGGCGGCGGACGCCAATTGGTGGCCATCCTCGAAGCCTGCACCGCCGGGCTGCGCCCGGGCGGGATCCTGGTGGCCAGTTTCGCCGGGCTCGAGCAACTGGTGAGCGCCCAGGCTTACTTGCTCAAGCAGGGCTGGTCCGTGCAGTACACCCATCTGCAGATTGCCCGCTCGGCGAGCCTTGCGAGCGGTTCGCGGCTGGTGCCCCTCAATCCGGTCTTTTTGTTGCGCTCCACCCGGCCCCTGTGAACCTCGGCACACTCTACGGCATCGGCGTCGGCCCGGGCGATCCGGAACTCCTCACCCTCAAGGGTCTGCGGGTGCTGCGCTCGGCGGCGGTGGTGGCCTGCCCCGCGGACCGCACGGGCCGGCCCGGCCTGGCAGCCCGGATCGCAGCCCCCCATCTGCGTCGCGAGCAGCGCCTTACACCGCTCTATTTACCCTTCGTTTCGGATGAGGCGGTGCTCGCGGCAGCCTGGAGCGCAGCCGCCGATACGCTCTACGCGGATCTGGCGCTGGGCTTGGATGTCGCCTTTATCAGCGAGGGTGATGTCAGTTTGTTCAGCACCTTCACCTATATCCTTCGGGAGTTCCAGGAGCGCTACGCCCAGGTTGCCGTCCGGATCATCCCCGGCATCGCCTCACCGCTGGCCGCCGCCGCCGCTTTGCAATTGCCCCTCGCAATCGGCGATGAAACCCTGACTATCCTGCCTGCCATGCACCGCATTGAGGAGTTGGAAGCCGCCTGCGCCCCCGGTCGCATCGTCGTGCTGCTCAAAGTCGCTCCGGTGTACGAGCAAGTTTATACATGGCTCAAGGCATCGGACCGCCTGGAGCAGGCCCACCTGCTCTGCTGGGTAAGCGCAAAGGAAGAGCGGATCTACCGGCGGCTGCCCGCTGCGGCCGAACGGCTGCCCTATTTTTCGTTGCTGATTATCCGCCCAGAGCCGGCAGCTCGACGGTAAAAACGGCCCCTTTGCCCTCGCCCTCGCTCTCGGCTTGGACCATTCCCCCGTGCAATTCGACGATGTGGCGCACGATGAACAATCCCAGCCCCAATCCTCCCTCCTTGCGGGTGCTGCGGCTGTCCGCCTGCCGGAAGCGCTCGAACATGTAGGGCAAAAACTCGGGCGCAATTCCCATGCCGTTGTCGCGCACGGCAACGTAGAGATTGGCGCTGTCGCCAGCTAGATCCACTTCCACCCGGCCGCCTTTGGGGGTGAACTTGATGGCGTTGGTGAGCAAATTCCAGATCACCTGCTGCAGGCGGGTCGGATCGGCGGAAACTTGGCGGTTCAAGGCCGACGGCTCGCACCGGCAGTCCAGCAGTACTTCCTTCTGCTCGGCCAGGTTGCGCACCGCTTCTATTGCCGAATGCAGCACCGGCGGCAATTCGATCGGTATTGGGGCGATGCTGAACTTGCCCCGGATAATGCGGGAAATATCGAGCAGATCTTCGATGAGCTGGTTCTGGAGCTTGCCGTTGCGCTCGATGGTCTCCAGGGCTTTCGCCTGCATCTCAGGGGTGAGATTGCCGCGCCTGAGCATCTGGGTCCAGCCGATGATCGGGTTGAGGGGGGTGCGCAGTTCGTGGCTGAGCATCGCCAGAAATTCGTCCTTGGCCCGGTTGGCCGCCTCCGCTTCAGCCCGGGCCTGCCGTTCGCGCTCAAGCAAGTGGGTGCGCTCCTGCTCGGCGCGCTTTTGATCGTCGATGTCGGTGCAGGTGCCGAACCACCTGAGGATGTTTCCCTGGGGGTCGCGCAGCGGCAACGCCCGCCCAAGCTGCCAGCGGTAGACGCCGTCTGAGGCGCGCCGAAAACGGTACTCGATGTCGTAGGGCTCCCCGGTGGCGAGGGAATACTTCCAAAGGTGCAGGCATTTGTCCAGATCGTGCGGATGCAGCAGATGGCTCCAGCCCCATCCCTGGGTCTGCTCGAGGTTCATGCCGGTGTACTCGAACCAGCGTCGGTTGAAAAAATCGTGATAGCCATCCGGCCGGGTGGTCCAGACCATCTGGGGAATCGTATCGGCGAGGAAACGAAAATTTTGCTCGCTGGCCAGCAGGGCCTGTTCGGCGCGCTTGCGCTCGGCAATGTCCAGAAAATAGACCGCCAGTCCCTTGGCGGTCGGATAGGCGCGCACCGCCAGCCAGATATCGAGGGGAGCATAAAACTCTTCAAACCCGACGCGCACCTGTCGCTCGACCGCCCGGTGGTACTCTCTGTCAAAAGTCGTGCCGAGCGCCTCCGGAAACTCCACCCAAATGTTCTTGCCGATCAACTCCTCGCGCGAGCGCGAAAGCAGCCGCTCCGCCTGCCGGTTGAGATAGGTGAAGCACCAGTGCTCGTCGAGGGCAAAAAAGGCATCGGTGATGCTCTCCAAAATCTTCGAGACCTGCTCCCCTTCGGCCTGCTCGTCGCAGGGTCGCACGGCGAGGGCAGCGCCGACACCCACCGGCCTCGCCTCGCCATCGTCCCCGATCGGCCCGCTCGGAAAGGCAAATTGCCCACGCGCCCACTGCTCAATCAGATCAGAAGTGCTAATCCCCCGCTGCCGGGCCAACTCGACCAGCGCGGCCCAGGCGGTCTCGGTCAGGCGCAGTGTGCGGCTCTGCTTGGGCTGGGCATAGTTGCGGACGAAATGGCCGTCGGGGCCGCGTCGCCTCATGGCAACCCTCCATGTATCACATGGATTGTAGCAAGCGCTCCTTCGGATTGCGGGAGGCTTCTCCCCCGTTTGCGAAGCGCTCGGCGTCGCGGTAGATCACTTTGCCGTCAAAGACCGTGAGCACCACCTTCGTGCTGCCAATCTGCAGCGGATCGATGGTGAACAGATCTTGGGAGAACACTACGAGGTCCGCCGCCATGCCGGGGGCGATACGGCCTTTGAAGTTCTCTTCAAACGAAGCGTAAGCGCCCTCGGCGGTATAGGCGCGCAAGGCCCGCTGCAGATCCACCCTCTGGCGAGCCACCCAGCCGCCGGGCGGGGTGCCTTCAAGCGTGCGGCGGTTGACGGCGCTGTGCAGCCCGCGCAGCGGATCGAGGCTGATGGCGGCAGGCCAGTCGCTGCTAAAGACCAGCCGGGCGCCGCCGGCCGCCAGATCCGCCCAGGCGAAGGCGCGCTCGGTGCGCTCAGGCCCCACGGCCCGCGACCAGACTTCGACCGTACCGGGATCGGCGTGGATGGGCTCCATCGAAGCGATTACCCCCAGGCGGGCAAAGCGAGGGATGTCCTGGGGGGCGACCACTTCGATATGCTCGATGCGAAAGCGGGGATCGGCGGGTTGGGCAATATTCTTGACATACTCGTAGCCGTCAAGGGCTATGCGCACGGCCCGATCGCCGATCGCATGGGTGTAGAGCTGCAATCCGGCTTTGTGGGCGCGCAGGGCGAGTTGGTTGAAGACCTCGGCGCTGTAGGCGGGTTCCCCGCGGGTGTCGGGTTTGTCGCTGTAGGGGGTGAGCATGGCGGCGGTGTGGGTCTCGATCACCCCGTCGATGAGCAGTTTGGCTGCTCCGGCCCTGAGCATCGGGTGGTTTTTGTAGCGCTCGTGGATCCGGGCGAATTCAGTGAGTTCCGCATCGGTCGTCTGCGGTCCCACCGAGAGGGCGACGGAGGTGCGCACGGTCAACTCCCCGCGCCTTAGCAGTTCTTCGTAGAGCGCAAACGATTCGGCGCTGCCGCCGGCGTTCTGGATGCTGGTGATCCCCAGCGAAGCGGCCAGTTTCATCCCGGCGCGCAACGCCACCAGTTGTTCTTCGCGGGTGGGCTCGGGAATGTGGCGGCGCACCAGGCCGACGGCCGATTCTTTGAGCACACCCGTCGCTTCACCGCTCACCGGATCGCGGACGATTTCACCGAAGCCTTCCGCACGGGTCTGGGGGGTGATTTTGGCTATCTCCAGGGCGCGGCTGTTAACCCAGACGGTGTGTCCGTCGTAGGAGCGCAAAAACACCGGCCGCTTCGCTTCGATCGCATCGAGGTCGGCGCGCGTCGGCAGTCGCCCGCCCGGCAATGCACTGTACTGCCAGCCCACCCCTTCGATCCAGGCCCGCTCGGGGTGGGCACGGGCGTACTCGGCTACCCGCCGCTGGATCTGGGCGAGGGAAGTGGTGCCGTTCAAGTCGACAATCGCCAGATCCAGCGCGCCCCCCAGAAAGTGGATATGGGCGTCGTTGAAGCCGGGGGCGGCCATGCGCCCTCCAAGATCGATGATCTGGGTTTTGCGGCCGGTGAGTTTGCCTATCGCTTCGCGGCTGCCGGTTTTGAGAATACGGCCTTTGGCGACGGCCATCGCCTCCACCCAGGGTTGCTGTGGCACCCCCGTCCAGACGCGGCCGTTGGTGAGCACCAAATCCGCCACCTCGGCGGCGCGGGCGGGGAGCGCCCCCAGGCAGAGGAGCAGAACGGCCATGGCATACCAGATGGGCATGGAAGATGCTGGGAAGAACTTTAGCTAGAACTTGAGAATTTGGGACGGCAGCGAGCGGTTCTGAAAGGATATTGGTATCCAACACCCGAGCCGGATAGCTTTCACTCTGCCATGGACCGCTCCCAGAAGCGCTCCAGGCAGCGCACGAACAGTTCCACCCCCAACCCCAAGGCCGTCTCGTCGAAGTCGAAGCAGGGGTGATGGTGGGGTTTATCGAGGCCGCGCTCCGGGTTGGCCGAACCCAAAAAGAAATAACAGCCGGGCACTTTCTGCAGGAAAAAGGCCATGTCCTCACCTCCCAGCGTTGTCTCCGGGCGCACCCGCCCGCGGCCCAAAAATTCTTCCGCCACCGAGCGCACCAGTTCGGCGACGGCCGGATCGTTCATCAGCACCGGGTAGTGGCGGTCGTACTCGAATTCATAACTGGCGCCGTGGGCCTGGCAGATGCCTGCGATCACCTGCTCGATGCGCTCGGGAAGCCTGGTTTCCAGTTCGGGGCTGAAGCAGCGGACGGTGCCTTCGAGGTAGGCGCTCTGGGCGATGACGTTGAAGTTGGTGCCGCTCTGGAATTTGCCCACCGTCACCACCGCCGGCTCGAACGGATCGACATTGCGCGCCACGATCGTCTGCAAAGCATTGACCACCTGGGCGCCCACCACCACCGCGTCTACGGTCTGCTGGGGGATGGCCCCGTGGCCGCCCCTGCCGAGGATGGTTGCCTTGAATTTGGCGGCGTTGGCAAAGGAAGGCCCGCCCTTGACCCCTACCTGGCCGAGGGGCATGTTGTTCCACAGGTGCAGCCCGACGATCGCCGCGACATCGGGTGAGGCGAGCGCCCCCGCTTCGATCATCGGCTTGGCGCCGCCGGGGCCTTCTTCGGCCGGTTGGAACAGAATTTTGACAGTCGCCGGAAGGGCGTCGCGGTGCTCGGCAAGCCAGCGGGCGGTCCCCAGGGCGATGGCCACATGGCCGTCGTGGCCACAGGCGTGCATGATGCCGGTGTTCTCGGAGGCGTACTCGACCCGGTTGCCCTCCAGAATCGGCAGCGCGTCCATGTCGGCGCGCACCGCCACCACCGGCCCGTCGCCCCGGCCTGCGATAGTAGCCACCACCCCGGTCTTCGCCACCCCGGTCTGGACATCAATACCCCAACTGGCGAGCTTCTGGGCGATGAAGCGGCTGGTGGCCTGCTCCTGGAAGCCCAGTTCGGGAAATCGATGCAGGTGGCGGCGCCACTGCACCAGCTGCGGCTGCAGGGCGCCAATCGAGGGCCGCGGCCTCGGGGTATCGGACATGACAGTTCTCCTTGGCCTTCTGAGAAGCATTGTGGCTCAAGTGCGCCCCGATCGGTGCTTCAGCCTTCTTCCCACACGTCGCGCCACTTGGCGATGCTCTTGTCCGGCACGAAGCGGCGGCGGCTGGTGCGGTTTTCGTTGATGGGCGGGCCGTTCTCGCGGAAGATCACGTACTTGTAGGCGACGATCTGGTTGGCGCTCTTATTAAAAGGAATCTCTCCAAACCAGGTGTTGTCGTTGATGTACTCCAGGCGAAAGGCGCGGCTCAAGTCCCAGTCGCCCAGTTCCGGGCAGTCGCCGATCACCGCGACCACTTCCCCCGGCTGGGTGCGAAAACCGTTGACCTGGATGCGGACGATCTCGCGTCCGCGCACAGGCCTGCCCACAAAGCTGATCACCACCACCTGCCGGGGAGCGAGTTCCAGTTTTTCGAGGCGACCGTCTTGGATCGTGAATGCGGCCTCGCTCAGCACGCAGCGATGCGCGCCGTCGGGCAGTTCGGTGAGCACCGCTTCGAGCCGCACCGCTTCGTGGCTGCGGTTCATCGCCACAAAGCAGCGCGAGTCGCGGTACTTGCGCACATAAGCAAAGACATCCGGGGTGATATAGCGCGTCCACTGACCGCCCCACTTGACCGCCGGGTTGCGCCGTCGCACCTCCGAGAGCACCCGAATATCTTGAAACAGCGGCGTGTCGGTGTCCCAGCGATCCATCATCGGCCGATTGTAGGGGTCATTGCCGCCGTCGGTGTCGTCGTGCAGGTACTGCTCGGTGCCGTAGTATAGACAAGGAATTCCCCGGCAGGTCATGATCAAGTCCACCGCCAGACGCAACGCCTCACCGTCCGCCCCGAGCGACTGGAAGCGCGGCATGTCGTGGTTGTCGACAAAAGTGACCAGTTCGGTAGCCCCCCGGTAGCGCCAGTCTTCTTTGAAGACGTCCTCGATGAGGTGAAAGCCGCCCACGCCGCCCTGGCCGAGGGCCTTGCGGATGGCCACGCACAGCCCAAAATCAAGAATCGTCATCCCCGAATAGTTGGCAAACTCGACCGGGCGCTCGCCCAACGGGTGCGAATAGATCCATTCGCCGAAGACAAATACGTCCGGTTTGTGAGCCTGGATGTCGGAGTTGAATTCCTGCCAGAACCAGATGGGCATGTGCTTGACCGTATCGACCCGCAGGGCGTCGACGCCCTTATCCAGCCAGAGCTTGATGGCACCTTTGATGTAGTTGCGGTAGCGGACGTTGTTTTCGTTGAAGGTGGCCAGCCCCGCCAGGTCGCAGTTTTGCACCTGCCACTCGTCGTCCCAATTGTTCACCTCGCCGTAGTGGTGGTACCAGTGGTCTTTGTCGTCGTTGTAGTCGGCGATGAGCTTGCCGTCGTCAAAAAGTTGACCTTTGATGCCCCCGGCGTCGGGGGAGCTGTGGTTGCAGACGATGTCGAGGACGAGCTTCATGCCGCGCTTGTGGAGTGCTTCGATGAGCCGGTCGAAGGTCGTGTCGTTGCGCTCGAACAGGCGCACCTCGTGCTCCCCCGCCACCCAGCGCGGGTTGATGCGCTTAAAATCGCGTGTCCAGTAGCCATGGATGGGGGCCGCCTCCCAGGCCATCGCCTCGACCTGCTCGAAGAGCGGCGTCACCCAGACGGCCGTCACTCCGAGCTGTTGCAGATAGTCGAGCTTCTCGATAATGCCCTGCAGGTCGCCCCCCCAGTACTTGCCCCAGTCCTGGCGCTCGGGGTCATAGAGGCTCGGGTCCGGTCCGTCGTCGTTGTCGGGGTCGCCGTTGAAGAAGCGATCGACCACGATAAAGTAAATCGTCTCACCCCGAAATTCGATATCGCTCAGCTGCAGCAGATTGACAAACTCGTCTTCTTTCTCCTGGACTTCGATTTGCGAGTGCGGCTCGACTTCGCCGATTTTTTGCGTGTCCATCGGATCCCCCTTAATCCCCCTTGAGTATAGAGAAAGGGCATACCCGCGAAACATGAGAACGTGCCGGTTGGGTAAGATATCGTCGTGGTCTTTGGGTTTGCCATGGACGGCTCTGCGAGGACGCAACCGGTGCTGACGGAATTGCTGGCCGAGGCGGGCTTTGCAAGCCTGAGCGCTTTTTGCCGAACCGCCAAGATCGGTCGGCGCACCGCCCGGCATTTGCAGGAAGGCAACCTCGCCGCCATCCGCCTGGAGACCCTCAGGCGGATCGCCGTGGCCTTCGGCGTGGACGTGGCCGATCTGATCGAGCGCTTCGAGCCGGCCGTTCCCCTCGCTGCCCCGGCCACCACCGATTGGCAGCTGGAGTACGAGCGCCTGCGCGCCCAGTTCAACGAGCTTGAGACCCACCTGCGCGAAGCGTGGGATCTGGCGTTTTTCCGGCGGGTGGAGCTGTTGTTGTTGCAGTTGCCGACCCTGCGCAAAGCGGCCGACCAGAATCCGGATCTCAGCGCCCAGACGGTGCTCGACCTGATGCTGCCTTTCGAAGAATTCGTACACGATGTCGGGTTTGAAACCCTCGGCACACCGGGGGAACAGGTGCCCTTCGATCCGACCCTGCACCAGGGAGCAGGGCTATCGCCGGGCGAGCCGGCCAAAATCAAAACCGTCGGCTACCGCTACCGGGGTCAACTGCTCGCCCGCGCCCGGGTCAATGCTGTAGGGTAAAAACTGTCGTCCAAGAGATTTTGCACAGTATTTGAACAGCTTCACTCCCCACTACCTCCGCAGCCCAACGACCAGCCAGCCCCGCCGCCGCAGTCGACACGCGTCGTGCAGGCCCTGGAAGAATAAGCCCAGCCCACCCGCCGACTCTCCCAGCCACCGTGCCGCTAAGTCCGGGGGGTGTCGGGGGGGTGGCACCCCCTCGACGCGGCTATCCATTACCCACATTTTTGAGAGCGCCTCTGTCTGCTGTGCGCCAGTCACACTGGGAGCGTACTGGCTCAGCCGTGGCCCATGCCGACCATCGACCCCTGGACCGAACACGAACTGCAACACCTCGATTTGGGCGATGCCCGTCGCCACACCCGACTCAAGCAGCTGCTCTCCAGCCTCGCCCGTCAACCCCATGCCTCTCTGCCCCAAGCCTGCGAGGATGCCGCCGCCCTCAAAGCCGCCTACCGCTTTTTGGACAACCCGCAGTGCCACCCTGCAGATATCCGCCAGGCCCATGCCAGTGCCACCGCCGGCCGCCTGGCTGCCCTACCGCTGGTGCTGCTGATTCAAGACACCACCGAGTTGAACTTCACTGCCCACCCCCACACCACCGGGCTGGGCCATCTGTCCAAGCCCGAAAGCCAGGGACTGCTGGTCCACTCGCTTCTGGCTGTGCGGCCCGACGCCGTCGCCCTCGGCTTGTGCTGGCAGAAAGTCTGGACCCGTGCGGCCCAGGTGGAGCATCTGGCCGCTCGACGCCAAAAGCGTCCCCAACAGCACAAAGAATCCCAACGCTGGCTGGACGGTCTGGCGGCTGCCAAAGGCTATGTGCCGCCGGGGGGCGAAGCGGTGCTCATCGGCGACCGCGAGTCGGACATGTTCGGCTTGTTTGCGGCACCGCGCCCGCCGCAGTTGCATCTCTTGGTGCGCGCCGCGCGCCAACGTCGGCTGGCCACCCCCAAAACGTTGCTGTTCGAGGTTTTCGCGGGTGCCTCAGCCCAGGGCCACTATCGGTGCGACCTGGCGCGCCGTCCCGGGCGGGCGGCGCGCCAGGCGAGGTTGCAGGTGTACTGGCAAGCAGTGCAGTTGCAGCCGGGTCGCAATGACCAGACGCACAAGGGTCAACCGCCGGTGTCGGTGTGGGTGGTGCGCGCCTGGGAAGTGGACCCGCCTGCGGGCGAAGAGGGTATCGATTGGTGGTTGTTGAGTAGCCAGCCGGTGACCACGCTGGAGCAGGCGCTGGCCTGTGTGCACCGGTACACGCTGCGCTGGTTAATCGAGCGCTATCACTACATTCTCAAAAGTGGTTGCGCGGTGGAGCAGTTGCAGTTGGAGACGGCACAGCGTTTGGAGCGTGCGTTGGCAGTCTATTGCATCGTGGCGTGGCGGTTGTTGCAATTGACTTACCAGTCTCGCAGCGAGCCGGAGTTGCCGTGCACGGTGGCGTTGGCGCAGCACGAGTGGCAGGCGTTGTATTGTCGGATGACCCAGAGTCGGCAGTTGCCCGAGGAGGCGCCGAGTTTACGTCAGGCGGTGCGGTGGATAGCGCAGTTGGGAGGCTTTGTCGGTCGTAAAGGGGACGGTGAGCCTGGGGTGAAGACGCTGTGGCGAGGCTGGCAGCGGCTGGAGGATTTGGCAGCAGGGTGGCTCATCGCCCGCTCAGCGATGGCGGGCGATGGGAACGAAGATGTGGGTAACGGATAGCGACGCGGGGAGGGGGAGAGCGCGAGAGGGGAACCCGAAGGGGGTTCCGCCTCTCGCACCCACAGACTGTCGTGCCAAACCCACTACCAGGTGTCAGGGTCAAAACCGTTAGACACCAGGGTTTCACAAGGCTGGCTTACCGATATCAAAACAGCTTCTGAAACGCTCTAGTTGAGGGTCTCATCGAGCTGGTCGACATAGTCATCTTGCGGGGCATCGAACTCCGGATCGTAAGCCACGATATCGTCACCCGTCTCCCCGATCTGTTCATACAAGTTGTCGCCAAATTCGCCGGTCTCTTCGGTCCATTCGCCGCCGGCTTGCAAGACTCCGCCGGTCAACTCCGCCGCCTCTCCGAGGGGGCTGCCCTCCGGATCCGCTGCGGAGCGCTCCTCGCCCCATGCCGAGAGTTCTGCGCCGCCGTCCTGGGCCAGTTCTCCAACCTCGGCCAGGCCTTCGTTGACAAATTCGGACCCTTCTGAAGCCACCCCGACGGTCGTCCCGACGACGTCGGCGCCGGCCTCCGCCAAGAATTCACCAGCCTCGACAGTCCCTTCTTGGAGGTAATCGGTGACACCGTCCGCGAACCCGGCGACATTGGCCATTCCTTCGCCGACAATGTCCGTGGTGGCATTCCACGCATCCTCGGCTCCCTGGGTGATGCCGCCCCACAACCCAGCGATCCCCTCGCTCACACCACCAGCGAAGTCGTCCGCTTGTTCGCCTAACCCTTCAAAAAAACCGGGCTGCCCCTGCTCCATTTCTTCTTCCATAGGAAGTGATGCCTCCAAAAGTGTGTTGACTTGATTGGCAACAAACCGAATTTCTGGATTCCGAAATCGTTCAGTACATCCAACCGCAGGGCGGACATCGCGTAGCGCGTATCCAACCTGCGACGGCGGGTTTCTATGGATCGTGTGCGTGGCTCGAAAGGGACCAGGCGAAGATTCTCCGGCAGCGCACGCGGCGTCAATAGTCCTTACGGTTTGCCTATGCCATCACCAAAACAGCCCCGAACGCTCCTCAACCGTTCAGCTTCCCGGCAGCATCGCCACTTTGATGGCTGTCCGATCGCGCATGCGCGCCAGGGCCTCATCCAGTTTGCCGAGGGGCAAACTGTCGCTCACGAGCAATTCAAAAGCAATGCGCCGGCAAGCAATCAATGCCAGCGCCTCGCGCACATGGCGCGGGGTGTTGTGAAAGACCCCCTTGAGGGTCAGTTCGTTGTAATGGAGGTTTTCCGTATCGACGCTCACCGCCGTTCCGCGCGGACAGCCCCCAAACAGCAGCACCGTCGCCCCCGGCCGGGCCGTGGCGATGGCCGCCTCCCAGGCGGCCGGTTTGCCGGTGGCTTCGATAACGATATCCGCACCCCGGCCACCCTCGGTCAATGCTCGTAACCGCCCCACCGGATCGCCTGCCTGGCGGTAGTTGAGGGTCACCTGTGCTCCCAATTGTTCCGCCACGGCAAGCCGGGCCGATTGGCCGCCTGCGAGGATCACCGCAGCCCCGCGCACAGCACAGACGGCCACCAGCATCAGGCCGATCGCACCGTCCCCCATCACCACCACCGTATCGCCCGCCCTGACCCCCGCTTCTTCGACGCCGTGCAGCACACAGGCGAGCGGTTCGCTCATCGCCGCGAGTTCGAGGGGCAACCCAGGCGGGACAGCAAGCAAGTTGTGCCGGACGATGGCAGCCGGAATGCGCAGGTATTCAGCGAACGTTCCGTTGTTGAAGAGCAAGTTTTCGCAGAGGCTGAAGCGCTCGCGCCGGCAATAAAAGCAATCGAAGCAGGGAGCGGAATTGTTGGCCACCACCCGCTCCCCACTCCGCCAGCCGCTCACTCCTTCGCCAAGGGCGGCAATTTCGCCTGCGAACTCGTGGCCGAAAGGCGTCGGGGGGACCAGCATCCGCGCGTGGCCGCCGCGCAGCCAGACTTTGAGGTCGGTGCCGCAGGTGGGTGCCACCGCCACCCGCACCAGCACCTCCCCAGGCCCCGGCTCGGGACAAGGCACTTCCTCCAGCCGCACATCTTCCACCCCGTACAGCATCGCCGAGTGCATCTTTGTTCTCCCGCAGTGACATTCCCATTTTCGCCGGAACACCGGCCAACCCATTCGACAGCAGTGCATATTCTCTGCAAACGCTCATTTGTCCCCGTTTTTCCGGCAAGTTTTTGACTTGCTTGCATTGAATTTTCTTGGCGGTCGGGGGTGAGCGCAGTAAGTATCAATACGAAGGCAAACACCAGGATGAACGCATTGAAAATATTCATCAATCATGGGGCAACATTAATCAGTTTTTCCCAAAGTCAGTCAAAGAATGCTGAAAAAAAGCTGAGTGGGTATCTACCGGGTATAAGATAAACTGCTGCTCAATCAGGAGTAGCCGTAACTACCTGGAGAAGCATCAGTGATGAAGAATATAAAATTCAACAGAGGACTGTTGGGTACGCTGGCCGCTCTGGTGATTGGGCCGATAGCGGTGCAAGCGGCCCACGCCTGCACCCGGGCTGTTTACATCGGTCCGCAAGATACGATCATTACCGTGCGCAGCATGGACTGGTTCGCCGATATTGGTACAAACCTTTGGGCTTTTCCGCGCGGCCTGCAGCGCGATGGCGCCGCCGGAGCAAAAACTATTCGCTGGACTTCAAAATACGGCAGTGTGGTTGCTGCGGGCTTCGATGCCGGCACGGCCGACGGCATGAACGAAAAAGGATTAGTCGCAAACCTGCTCTATCTGACCGAATCGGAATACGTCAAAGCGACCAACGCCGACAAGCGATTACCCCTATCCATTTCAGCCTGGGCGCAGTACGTTCTGGATAATTATGCAACGGTCGCCGAGGCGGTTGAGGATTTGCGCAAGGAACCTTTTTATGTAGTTCCGACCATGACACCGGACGGCAAGCCGGGGCAGTTGCACCTATCGATTTCCGATTCGACGGGCGATTCGGCCATCTTTCAATATATTGGGGGCAAGCTCAATATTCACCACGGTCGCCAGTTTCAGGTAATGACCAACTCGCCGATCTACGATCAACAGCTCGCCCTCAACGAATATTGGAAAGAAATCGGCGGAACCACAATGTTGCCCGGTACCAACCGGGCCGCAGATCGCTTTGTGCGGGCTTCATTTTATATCAAGGCCATCCCACAAACCGCCAACAACACCGAAGCAGTCGCCTCTGCCTTTTCAGTGATTCGCAATGTGTCTGTACCCCTAGGTTTTTCGACTCCCGGGCAGCCAAACATCTCTTCGACAATCTGGCGTACTGTGGCAGATCAAAAGAATAAGCGCTATTTTTTTGAATCGGCTCGCAGTCCGAATGTGTTCTGGGTAAACCTGACCGACCTGGATTTTGCGGCAGGCAAACCGACCAAGAAGCTCACCCTAACCAACGGCACCACTTTTGCCGGCAATACCGCTGGGCAATTTCAACCCGCCGAGCCCTTCAAGTTTCTTCCGGCCGAAGTAAAGTAAGCGCTGTTCAAGAGCGATAACGAGAGCTGTCGGGACATCCTCCAATGTGTTTATCCTGACGTAAACATAGCTTCAACTATTCATCCGGCTTTTGACTTTTTTGATAGGATACCACTACCGATTTTTCAAAGCGGGTTATAGACATGTCACTTGTCAAGCGTTCCGTAGCCGAGTTCATCGGAACTTTTTGGCTGGTCCTGGGAGGTTGCGGTGCCGCCGTGCTCGCGGCGGCCTTTCCGAATCTGGGTATCGGGTTTGCCGGGGTGTCGCTGGCGTTTGGTCTGACGCTTTTGACGATGGCCTTTGCCATTGGCCACATCTCGGGTTGTCACATCAATCCGGCGGTATCGATCGGACTTTGGGCGGCCAAGCGCTTCCCGGCCACCGAGCTGTTGCCCTACATCGCCGCCCAGGTATTGGGCGGGATTGCCGGAGCCGGGGTGCTCTATTTGATCGCCGGCGGCAAAGCCGGGTTCAGCCTGAGCGGCGGCTTCGCCTCCAACGGCTACGGCCTCCATTCGCCGGGCGGCTACACGTTGCTTGCCTGCCTGGTCTGCGAGGTGGTGATGACCTTCATGTTCTTGATGATCATCCTCGGTTCCACCGACCGTCGCGCCCCCAAGGGATTTGCTCCTATCGCCATCGGTTTGAGCCTGACGCTGATTCACCTGATCAGCATCCCAGTCACCAACACCTCCGTCAACCCGGCCCGCAGTACCGGCCCGGCGTTGTTCGTGGGCGATTGGGCGATTGCCGAGTTGTGGCTATTTTGGCTCGCTCCGATTGTCGGAGCGGCCCTGGCGGGTCTTTTCTACCACGCTTTTCTCGACGAACCCGGCGAGGAAACAGAGGGCACTCCCGCCTCTGCCCAACTGCGCACCGAAGCCTAATTTGTCTCCGCATCCTGGCGATCGCGCCTTGAGTGAACCGCCCGCAGGTATCCGCCCTGCGGGCGGTTCGGCATTCGGGCTGAAATAATAGGGCAGGAGCGTGAATGCGACTGGCATGCAGAACAAAGTCCGGGCGGGGTCGGCGGCGCGGGTGACCCCCGAAACCCCGATGGTCTTCGAGTGGCAGGACCGGCAGATTGCCGTGTTCAACATCGAAGGGCGCTTCTGCGCCCTCGACAATCTCTGCCCCCACAAGGAAGCGCCGCTGGTGGACGGCAAACCGGTCTTCGAAGCCGGCCAGATGTGGGTGAGTTGTCCCTGGCATCGCTTTTTGTTCGACCCGGCCACCGGCCGCTGCGATCGCAGCGGGTTCGACACGCGGGCCTACCCGGTTACTATCGAAGCAGGTGAGTTGTACGTCTGGGTATGTTGAAAGCGTTTGCGGTCGGGCTGGTGGGTGTGATGCTGGTACTTCCGGGTGCGGTCGTGGCGGGAGTGGCCAACGGCGAAACGTTTTTTGAGCGCTTCCCGGCCCTGGCGCGGGCGGCCACCGACAACAACAGTTCGACCTACAACTTCGCGCGCTACAGCTTCGATGTGGTGGTGCCCACCGACAGCGGCGAGGGATTGGGAAGCCTGTTGATCGGCATCCCCAACGGCATCCGTCCACCCACGCCGGACATGGTGCAGGCGTTCAACGGCAACGGCGATCCGGTGGCAGTGCAGTCCAATGTTCAAGGCAACGCTGTGCAGGTAACCTTCGCCCAACCGGTGGGACCGGGTAACCGCGTGTCGGTGCAGTTCTATCCGATGCGCAATCCCCGCCGGGGCGGTACGTTTTTGTTCGATGTGAACGCTGCCCCGGCGGGTCCATCACCCCGCGCCCAATTTCTCAGCTACGGACGGATTACTTTTTATACCCCGGGCGGCCGGGGCCACTAACGCGGCTGATCCGGGGTGCTCCCCGCTGGCTGCGGCGTGCAGCGGGGCAGGTTTGACGGCGTGCCGGCCGCTTTTTCGGGGGCAATCACAGCCCCTTTGTCCTCGGGCGTGCCGGGGGGAGGAGCGATGACTGCTCCTTCGTCGCGGGGGGTGCCAGGCGGCGTCGGTACGGCCACAATCTTGTCGTCTTTGCTGCCGATCGGTTTGCCGTCTTTATCGCAAGGCACGATCTCAGGCAGAGTGCCGTTCGGCGTCGCAGGTGAATTGGGAGACGCCACCGGGCTGGTGCGCTCCAGTTGGGCGAGAGCCGGCGGGACAAGGGCCAGAACTAGGCCGCCCACAACCGGGAGCAGCCGAGAATAAAGCGAAAAAGTCATGAAAGCACCTTGATGTCGTGCGTATAACGATCGTCCCCGGTGCATGTGGGGCCTTCCACCGTCCACAGGGGTAGATCCCCTCCTCCGCAAGAAAGGTGTGCACTCTATTGTGCGTTTGAGCAGTGGCAGCCGCAGGGGAGACCTCTGTGCCTTTCAGGTTCTGAGGACTATCGGACAAATGGTGGCCTTGCGCAGTAAAATTGCCCTGACTTGTCTGGCTCATGGGGAAATTCGCGTGTACGGGCGGCGTTCGGTGTTGCAGGGATTGGCTTACGGTTTCCTGGTCGCGGGCGGTGCGGCCAGGCCGACACGGGCTGCGGTGAGTCTTGCGGCCGGTCCGATGCCCGGTTGCCTGCGCCCCGACGGTGCCACACTCTGGTTGCAGGGCAATGCCCCGGCGAAGCTGCGCGTCGAGTACTGGGATGTGCTCGCCCCGCAGAAGCGGATGCTGAGCGGCGAGTACGCGCTGACGGCCGTCGAAGATTACATCGCCTACCTACGCATCGGTGGGCTGGGACCCAGTCGCCGCTATGCCTACCGCGTGCTGCTCGACGGCGTTGTCCAGGTAATTCCCGAACCGCTGCTGTTTCGCACTTCAGGAGCGGGCGGCATCTATGCCCCGTTCAAGATGCTCGCCGGTTCGTGCGCCTACACCAAGGACGCGCCCATCTTCGAGAGCATGGCCCGCCAACGCCCGGACGGGATGCTCTGGCTGGGGGACAACGTCTACTTCCAGCGCTCGGCGCTGTTGATTACCGGCGAATGGGCTTCCGCCGAGGCGATGCACAACCGCTACCGGCTCGACAGGCAGGCTGCCGCCCTGCAGCCGCTGTTGCGCTGCACGCATCACTACGCCGTCTGGGACGACCACGACTACGGCCCCAACGACGCCGACGGCGGCTACACCCTCAAGCGCGAGAGCCTGGACTTGTTCAAGCGCTTCTGGGACAACCCCGGCTACGGCCTGCCCGACACCCCCGGCGTCTTCACCCGCTTCGAACACAACGGCGTCGATTTTTTCTTATTGGACGATCGCTACCACCGCACGGGCGATCAGATGCTGGGTGAGAAGCAGACGGCCTGGCTCAAAGACGGGCTGTTGCGTTCGCGGGGAGTCTTCAAGGTGGTGGCGGGCGGCAACCAGATGTTCAACGACGACAACCGCTTCGAAGGCTGGAACCGGTTCGTCCGCGAGCGCGAGGACTTCGTGCGCTGGCTTTCGGCCAACCGCATCCGGGGGGTGCTGTTTTTGAGTGGCGACCGCCACTTTACGGAACTCTTACGCTATGAGCGGCCGGGCACCTACCCGCTGTACGAACTGACCTGCTCACCGCTTACTTCCAAAGCCTACAAAGAAGCCCAAAAAGCGAGCGCCACCGTCCCCGGCACTTTCGTCACCGAGAACAACTTCGCCAGCCTGGAGTTTGGCGGCGGCGCAACGGATGCCCGATTGCTCCTCCGCTGCTGGAATATCCAGGGCAAGCAGCTCTGGGAGCAGAAGATCCTAGCTGCCAATTTGCAATGAACCGTCGGACCTGACCAGGTATGAGCGAAGTCGCCAGGTAGTCCGGCCTAAAGAGGCCGATGACATCCAAATCAATTGACATCAGTTTGCAATAGCTCTACTCTGTCATTTGTTCGGTCTTGACTCGTCAACCAGAAGAGCCCAGCGAGGCGGGTGTCTCAAGCACCTATGGCACTGGGAGCGTTGCGGTTGGAGTCATTTTTTGTTGCATCATTTCTCAAGTAAGCCTGGGTTTGGAGAAAGTGGAGGTAGCGTATGCGGTCGGTGCTGCTGGCTGTGCACCGTTTTAGCGGTCTGGCGGTAGGGCTGGTGCTGCTGGTTATCGGGTTGACAGGTAGTGCCATCGTCTTTATCCAGCCGCTCGACCGCGCCCTGCACCCGCATCTGTACGGCTCGACTACCGCGAAGTCCGTCTCGGTCGAGCGGGTGGTGGCTGCTGCCCGAGCCGAATACGCGCAGACACCGCCGCTTGCGGTCGGTTTTTTCGACCACAGCCCGCCCTTGGTTTTCTTTGTGCCTTCCGGCGGAAAGTCGGTTCACGCCTTTGTCGACCCAGCCACCTACCGGGTGCGGGGGGTGCGCATTTGGGAGCAGAGCCCGCTGGGTTTTTTATACCAACTGCACACCCAGCTGCTGGCCGGAGAAGTCGGCAAGGCGATCGTCGGCGCCATCGGTCTTTTGATGGTGGCTATGGTGCTCACCGGGCTGGTGCTCTGGCCGGGTTGGAACAAGTGGCGGGCTGGGTTCAGCCTGAGGCTGGGGTCTGACGGTCGGCTGGCCGCCTACGATCTGCACAAGATTTTGGGGATCACCACCGCGGCGCTGCTCGGTTTGAGCGCCGCCACCGGGGCCGCCCTCGCTTTTCGGCCGGCGGTCGAGTCGGTGGCGCACACCGTCGAGGGCACCCCCGCGCCGAAACCTCCGCAGTCGGCACCCAACGGCAGACCGGCAATCGGGGCGGACGCGGCGGTCGAAAAGGCGCTTCCTGCCCTGGCCGGTGCCGGGCTTTACGGGGTATTCTTCCCGGCGGGACCGCAGGGGACTTACGAGGTGATGGGCCGCTTCGAAGGAGAAGCGCCGGCCCGCGAGCTGATCCACGCTTACGTCGATCAATACAGCGGCCGTGTGCTGCGGGTCGAGGACGACCGCCGGGCCGGGGGGGCCGACGCTTTGCTGCACTGGCTGGCACCGCTGCACTACGGCACCTTCGGCGGCCCCGCCACCCAGGTGCTGTACGTGCTTGTGGGGGTTGCCCCTGGGGCACTGTTTCTGAGCGGCTTCTGGTGGTGGCTGGGCAAGTTGCGCCGCACGCGGGCCGTCGCCAAAACCTGAACTTTCATCGAGGACACGCCCTATGAGCCGCCCAGACCGCCTGCCCCTGCAGGCCCGCTTGAGCCTGCTTACTACCTGCTGTTTGCTTGGGGTGTCCACGGCGCACGCCGCCCCGGACGGCGCGGCCCGCAAGTCCGACTTGCAGGGGGATGGGAGCAAGGCGGCGGGGCTGCTGGCGGACGCCCCCCCGGTCCTGCCCGACGGGGAGGAACTCGAAGAGGTGACGGTGAGCGGTGAGCGCATCTACCGGCGCCGCAACGCCGGCAGCGCCACCCGCACCGACACGGCCCTGCGCGACACCCCGGCCTCCGTCCAGGTGGTACCGCAGCAGGTGATCGAAGATCAGCAGGTGACCCGCCTCGACGAGGCGCTGCGCAATGTCAGCGGCGTCACCTTCAACGGCCTCGACACCGGCACCGACGGCCGCTTCAGCATCCGCGGCTTCGAGAACGTGCCGCTGTTGCAGGACGGCTTTCGCCAGTACAACCTCGTCGGCCTGCCCGAGACCGCCAACCTCGAACGTGTGGAAGTGCTCAAAGGCCCGGCCTCGGTGCTCTACGGCGAGGCGCAACCCGGTGGTGTAATCAACGCCGTCACCAAGCAACCGACCGCCACCCCCCTTTACAGCGCCGAGCTGCAGGCCGGCAGTTTTGGCCTGGTACGGCCGCGCCTCGATTTGGGCGGACCGGTGAGTGCCGACGGTACTCTGCGCTACCGGCTCAACACCGTGTTCGAGTCGAAGGCGAGCTTTCGCAACTACACCCAGCAATATCGCAAGTTCTTCGTAGCACCGGTGTTCGCCTGGCAACTGGACGAGCGCACCCGCCTCAATCTAGAACTGCAATACCAGTACAGCGAACGACCCTGGGACGGCGGCACGGTCGCCTTGGGTACGGGGGTGGTGCGGGTGCCGCGCGAACGGACCTTCAACGAGCCGGACGATTTCATCCGGCGCAATTTCCTGAATACCGGCTTGACCCTCAGCCACCGCTTCAGCGACAACTGGTCGCTCAAAAGCGCCTTTCGTTTCACCGAAAACCGGATCTACTCCGACAAACTGACTATCCCGATTTTCTTTGACGAAGCGAGCGGCACCCTCGGTCGGGTCTTTGCCTTCGACGATTTCCGTTCGCGCGACTACAGTCTGCAAAACGCGCTGACGGGCAAGTTCTCCACCGGTACTATCGATCACACGCTGCTGCTGGCGGTGGACCTCAACCGCAACGATTTTACCCAGGTGGCCACGGGGGATCTATTCAACCCGACGCTCATCAACGTCTTCAATCCTGTCTACCGTGCCGTGCCCAGACCGGACAAGGCGCAGATGGGGCTGCTTTTTGACCAGCAGGCCCAGACCGACCGGCTCGGCGTGGTGGTGCAGGATCAGCTTTCGTTTTCCCCGGATTGGAAGCTGCTCGCCTCGCTGCGGTACGACTCCGTCCGTCAAAAAGTCGAGGACGTGCCGGCCCTTTTCACGCCCACTGGCCTCGGTTCCTTTCAGTACAACGATGCCTTCACGCCCCGGTTGGGGACGCTCTATCGGCCGCTGCCGCAATTGGGGATCTTTGTGAGTTACGCGCGCTCGTTCAACCCGAGCGTCAACGCTTTTGCCTTCGACGGTCTTCCTTTGCCGCCCGAACGCGGCGAAGGGTACGAAGCCGGGCTGAAGGCCGATCTGGGCGCCAACCTGTCGGCAACCCTGGCGTTTTACGATCTGACCCGGCGCAACGTCCCCACCCCCGATCCCGCCTTTCCCGGTCTCGGCTTTGTGCTCGCCACGGGCGAGCAACGCAGCCGGGGCGTCGAATTGGACCTGGCAGGCCAGATCCTGCCCGGCTGGAATGTGATCGGCTTCTACTCCTACATCGACGCGCAGGTCAGCCGCGACAGCATCGTGCCGGTGGGCAATCGCCTGCCGGGGGTCCCCGAGCACAGCGCGAGCCTCTGGAGTACCTATCAGCTACAGAGCGGCGCGGCCCAGGGACTCGGCTTCGGCCTCGGGTTCAACTACGTCGGCGAGCGCGCCGGCGATCTGGACAACACTTTTTATCTCAACAGCCACTTCCTGACCAACGCCGCCGTCTTCTACGGGCGCGGCGACTGGCGGCTCGCCGTCAACTTTAAAAACTTGTTCGACGTGGACTATATCGACGGCACCCCAATAGGCCGGGTAAGCGCGGGCGTCCCCGGCGAGCCGTTTACAGTGATTGGCTCGGTCTCGGCCCGGTTTTGAACAGCCCTTTGACCCGCTCGGTGAGCCCCCGGTCGAATCTATACCGTTCGCTGCTGATGGAGAACCGGGCTCAGGCGCAGAGGCGCTGTATGTTTGGCTTATCGGTTCTCAAGATTCTCCTTAGAATGAAATAGCCCTGGGCGAGATCCTACCCGGTTGGAACGTGATTGCCTCCTACGCCTACACCGACGCGAAGATCACCCGCGACAACTCTTTTGCTGTGGGCAACCGCCTGCCCATTGCCCCTTTGCACGGGGCAAGCTTCTGGAGCGCTTATCGCATCGGGGAAGGGCCGCTCGAAGGCTGGGGAGTGGGAGCGGGACTGTTCGCGGTCGGCGAGCGCTTTGAGGATCTGGACAACAGTTTTATCCTCCCCGGTTACACCCGCGTCGATGCGGCGCTCTACTACCGTCGCGGCTGGTTGAATGCGGCGATCAACTTCAAAAATTTACTGGGCGCCCAGTACATCGAGTCTGCTATAGGCCGAACCGCCATCTACCCCGGCGCACCTTTCACGGTACAGGGCACCCTCGAAGTACGCTTTTGACGCTACTCGACGCGCTCAGTCCGGCACCCGGCTGTCGAGCCAGCTTTGTAGATCGGCGGCGCAACGAAACTCCAGCAGCGCCTCGGCCAAAGCATCGATCTGCCCGTCCGCAAGCCCGCCGATACGCTCGACCACCCCAGGCTCCAAGGCACCGACGCGCCTGTGGAGTTGACGAAGCACCAGGGACAACCGGGCCTCATGTCCGGCCTCGGCCTTAATTCCCTGCACGTAAGGGGTCTGCTCCAACTCATCAAGGGTGAACATCGCTCGGATCTCCTCCGGACCGTACCGCAGCTTGTACACAATGATAGTTTCAATAAACTCCAGCGCCCGCCGCCTCGCCTCCCCTGGGGGCAACTGCTCCCGCGTGCGCTCCAGCAACTGCCGCGCCCGCCCCGGGAAGGTCCGTACGTCCTCAACCACCAGCCCGACGAGCGACAGCCCCAGGGGACCATCTTCGGCGACGGCCAGCTCATCAAGATACACCCGCTCGAAGCGCGGTCCACCCGCCAAATCCAGCAGAGCCGTCGGCACGTCCACATCCAGGTTGCGGCCAGCAAAGATCAGCACCGCCCGCCAGTCACCCTGCGGAGCGGACCCGCGCAGGTACAGCAGCAGTTCGGTGAATAGCCGCCAGTAGATGTCTGTGTCCTTTTGAAACTGCACCTCCGCGAAGTAGTGCGGTTGCCCCGACACGGCCGGGACAAAGACCCCATCGATGCGCAGGGCGGTTTCTTTGACCTCGACCGCATCGAAAGCGTAGCTGCCGGGTAGCGGTGTTTGCTCTATACCGATTAGCTCGAACAACGTTTCTGGGAAAGCCTGGAAGAGTTTGTAGAAGATGTGGTCGGTGCGCACCGATTTCGCCCCCTCGCCGGACACTCCCCGGCAGTTTACCAGCGGCGCGCTATCGGCAGCAGGTTCTCCTCTACCGGCGCGGCTGGTTGAATGCGGCGATCAACTTCAAGAATCTGTTCAATGCTCAGTACATCGAGTCGGCCAACTTCAGGACCGGTGTCTACCCCGGCGCACCTTTCACGGTGCAGGGCACCCTCAGATGCCCACCGTTCAGCTCGGCACCCGGCTGTCGAGCCAGTGTTGCAGATCAGCAGCAGAGCCGAAATCGAGTAAGACCTCGGCCAAAGCATCGATCTGCCCATCCGCAAGCCCACCAATACGCTCGACCACCCCAAGAGGAGCAGCCCGAGGACGAAGGGCCAACGCTCTGCTCAGCAAGCCAACAGCGTATTGACGCTAACCCTGAGCTGTCAAACACCCCTACTTTCGTTGAAAAGTCCCACTGTGACAGAGCAGGGTTTCTAAGCCTCTATTTCCAGCAAGTTCCGCCAGTCCCGTGCCGCATGCAGCACACGCACGATTGACACGCCATCAGGGTGCGGTTGATAGAAGATGAGTACGTTGTCGAAGTCCTTGACGCGCCATTTTCGCAGGCCAGCCAGTTCGAAATGCCGCAAAGTCAGGGCGACACCGAGCATGGGCTGTTCAGCCAAGGCATTGAAGCTGGCTTCCGCATTCAACAGAAAACGCTCAGCAATATCTAGGCCCGCGTTTTCAGCAAGGTAAACGAAGTGCTCGATCAAGTCGTTCCTGGCAGCCGCATGCTGAGTGACTTGCGGCATCAGCGCTGTTTCTTTCGTGCTTCCAGCCTGGCCAAGGCTTCCTTGCGAATGCTGCTCCAGTCCGCCGCCGTCAATTCACTTGCGGGGCTGTTCAGTCCTTCCAACAGCTTTGCTTCAAGCTGTTCTTCGGCTTTGCGTTTTTCATCGGCGCGGATCAGCTCGCGCACATATTCGCTGGCGCTGCTGTAGCGACCTTGGGCGATCTGGCCATCCACGAACTGCTTCAAAGGCTCAGGCAGAGAAATGTTCATGCTTTGCATAGGGCACCTCCTTTGCCGACCATAGTCGCACAAGTGGCATTAAATGGCAAGAAATGCCATTTTTTTAGCCTCTATGGCGCAACAATTCGCCTGACCGGTACTCAAGGGGGGCAAGCTCAGTCATTCCCGGTTACACCCGCCTCGACGCGGCGCTCTATTACCGGCGCGGCGGACTGAACGCGGCCATCAATTTCAAGAACCTGTTCAATGCCCAGTTCATCGAGTCGGCCGTCGGCCGAGGGCTCATCACTCCGGGCGCGCCCTTCGTGGTGCAGGGCTCCCTCGAAGTGCGCTTTTGACCGGGCCGCTGCGGCGACCGCCGTGCCCAATGGACCAATAGTTAGAATGAACCCGATCCAAGTTGCGGAGAAGAAGCGTGCAGTCTGCAGCGGGCGAACGGGTGCGGTGGACGACGGCGGACGGGGAGCAAAACGCCCGGCGCGACCGCGAACTCAAGCTAAAACTGTACTCGGTGCGCGGTGTCTTGGAGTATTGGATTGTCGATTGGCAGCTAAAGCACATCGAGATCTACCGGCGGGAGCAACAGGCGCTCAGATTGACGGCGACTTTGCTGGAAACAGACACCATAAGCAGCCCACTGCTGCCGGGGTTTGCCTGTGCGCTCGGGCCACTTTTTGCCTGAGAGGCGCCAGGCCGAAGCGTGAACTCCAGCATCCGTCTGGCCCGCTCGGGAAGAACCGATGGGCACAGCGAGCCGCCGAGCACTTTTGACGCGCACCCCGGTGGCGCATCTTCTTTCAACGGGTCCACCCTGCGCCCGGAGCCACAGCTACAATGGCGCCATCACAGCAACGGGCCCGCCCCATGCACCAGCCGCAATGGCCAGCGGACGTCGTCTGGCCGCCCACTGACCTGTAAAGCGATGTTCCTGGCACCCCGCCCACTTCGGTGCCCACGGCGATGTCGTTGTCGCGGGTGTAGCGCGCATCGATGTAGGCATAGGAGGCGTAGATGTCCCAGCCCGGCAGCGGCCGGCCGGAGAGGTCCACCTCGAAGCCCTTGCTTTGCACCTCACCGGTCTGGATGGAAAATAGCGGGTTGTCCGGGTCGGTGGTCAGCGCATTCTGCTTGGTGAGCTCGTAGAGGGCGGCGGTGGCCAGAGAGCGGCCGCCTGCCAGTTCCGCCTTGGCCCCGACTTCGTACTGGACGCCGGTGACGGGTCTAAAGAGTTGACCGGTGGCGCTGCGGCGGATTATTGGGCATGTAGGCACTCTCGTGCCTAAACCTCCTACCCAGGTACGCCCACTGCATTGACAAAACCATCAAGATGGCTGCCAAATTAAGCCTCGAACAGCAAACGCCCTGGTTTTGCCAACGAAACGAGAAATATTCGTTAGAGTTCCCAACCGATAGAACAGGTGATAGTCAACGGTGCACCTCTTTGAAGAAAAATGTTGTTGAAGCTGCTTCTGACATAGTCCATGTCAAATAAATTGCGAATATTGATGGCGGCGTTTAAGCCACTATTACGGTAATAAAGCTTGGCATCGGTACGCAAGTAGTCCGGTAGCGTGAATGTGTTGGGTAAATCTCCAGCTCGCGAGCCTACGTAAAAAAGCCCCAAGCCGAATCCCAAACCCTTCAGATTACCCTGCGGGATCTCGTAGGTTGTCCAGAGGCTGGCTTGATGCTCCGGCACATTTCTTAATTTGTTACCTGCAGGAATAAGGTTGTCTCCGGTCACTTCGCCGTCGGTGTAAGCGTAAGAACCGATTATCTTCCATCCTGGCAATACCTGTCCTGCAAAATCCAACTCAATTCCCTGGCTTCTTTGTTCGCCTACTTGAATAGAAAATAAAGGATTGTTGGGATCAACAGTTCTTACATTCTCCTTGATTATCTGATAAGCTGCCAAGGTTGTCGAAAGCCGTCTGTCCAGGAAATCAACTTTAATACCCGCTTCATATTGCGCTCCCTTGGTAGGTTTGAACGCCGCGCCATCAGGGTTGAAACCCTGGGTGGGATTGAACGATTGACTGTAGCTGGTGTAGAGAGAAACGGATTCGCTCGGCTGATAGACCAGTCCGATTCGAGGGCTGAAAGCGCTGTCATTCTGTATTGGAGCGTCAGGTGTGCCTGTAGCAAATTTTTGTGAAACCCAGTCTAATCGGCCACCAACCAGCAGCTTTAGGTTGTCGAGAAAAGTAACCTGATCTTGGAGATAGACGCCATAGGACTGGATGGGCTGATAGAAGTCAAAAAATGGAACATAGTCAGGCTTTGGAATGTTATAGTTCGGGTTAAGAATATCTAGAGCGGGTAAATCGGTGTTGAAATAACCATTGTAAACGTCGACAAAGCGATTGAAATCAAAGCCCAGCAAGAGTTGGTGCGATATCGATCCCGTCTTGAATTTTCCAATTAAGTCGATTTGTCCAAAATAGTTGTCTTGCGCATATTTAAGATCGTATGCATCGATGTCCACGAAACGGTCGCTTACAAGGCTTGTCCCGTATACTTGCGCTTCTTTAGTATTGCTGGCAGCCACAGAAAAGCTGTTGCGAATCTGCCAATCATCGTTGAACTGATGACTCAGCGAATAGCCATATTTTTGAGTGACAATATCGTTAAATGCTAAACTGGGATAGGAGAGATAGAGATTCCGAGGCGTCATCCTACCGTCGCTGAGGAGCACAGCGTAACTTTCAGGAGGATTCGCGAAGAATCTAATGTATTCATAGTGTAAGTTCAGAACTGTTTTATCCCCCAGCTTCCAAGTAACCGTGGGTGAGATCGTGGTCAGATTGGTAGTGACAAAGTTCTGAAAACCGTCCAAACCTTGATAGTTTGCGTTGACGCGGTAGAGCAAGGTTTTATCCGAATTCAGAGGTCCGGACAAATCGATGCTGGGCTGATAATAACCGAGGTTGCCTGCCTGAATTGCGACATTGTAATAGGGTTCACTCAGGGGGCGTTTGGTGACAACGTTGATGAGCCCACCAGGTTCCACTGCCCCGAACAGGACCGAAGCAGGGCCTTTGAGCACTTCCACTTGCTCGATCGTCCCAACGCCTGTCAGGGCGTAGTAACCGACGTCTCGATAGCCGTTTCGAAAATTTCCCGACTGTTCAAATCCCCTGATGATTCTGGCTCCTGAGGGAGCACCGAAGAGGTCTCCACCATCGACAACACCGCTGACCGTTTCTACCGCCTCGGTTACATTTCTCACCTTGCGATCTTCGAGCACCTGTTGGGGAACCACCTGGATTGACAGCGGCAGATCCCGGATCGGCGTGTCGATTTTGGTGGCCGTGCTCGTATCGGGCACCAGATACCGCCGCCGTCTCTCGCCGGTCACCGTCACCTCGTCGAGGTCTTCGGCGTCGTCCGGGGGGCGCTGTGCCGTCGGCTCCGGTGCGGAAGCGGCCGGAACCGCCTGGGCCAGCGGACTTGCCAGCAACTCCCGCGCCTCGGTGCGCACCGGCTGCAGATCCGCCTTGCGCGGGATAGATACTACCCCGCCAGCCGTGGCCACAGATGCAGCAAACAGTTGAGAGCTACATCCAACAAAAACTGCCCAAGCAAGGGTGACCAAGGAACCGCAGCGGATCCCTTGCAAACCGCTTCTCATCTGCAAGACCTCAGAAATAATGGCGAGAGCGAAGTAGCCGCAGAAAGGGAAAACGGGCCAAAGCCCGCTCTCCAACTGTCTCCCGCAGACTAGTGCAGAGTAGCGTTAGCTGAGAAGTAATGTCAATAGACATTCAATCGTTTCTTGCTCTTACCGCCTAGCCGAGGTGCTTGTAGGTCCACAGCGCCAACTGGGTGCGATCGCGCAGGCCCAACTGGGCGAGGATCCGGGTAACGTGGTTTTTGACGGTGCCTTCGGTCAGATGGAGCGCCTGGGCGATTTCGCCAGGCGCAGCGGTCTGCGGCAGTTGCCGAGGTATATTTAGACGTACGGTAGTGGTCGATCGAAAATCGTGTCCGTCAGAGTGGCGAAGCCCGGTGAGTTCGAGCGGCTGACCGGTAAAAAAGAGCAAGAGCGCCTTGCTTGCAACCGGCGCGATCCGGCTGTTGCGCACAGACAAGCCGAGTCGATCTTTCACCCGAGATTTTACGATCTTGCCATGCCCTCGGTTGGGGTGAGCGCTTCGCGCTGCTTGCCGATGAACTCAAGGATCCGGTGGGTGGAAGAACAGTTTCTTGAACCCGAAGAAGTTCGCGAAATTCTCTTGAAGCTTCGGCAGGCGGCCCTTCCAATTGTTTTGGTGGGCGGCCAAGCCGTGCACTTCTGGGCCATGCACTAGGCAACCGACGGCGAAGACTGGACAAAACATCACCCGTTTGCCAGCAGGGATAGCGACCAGGGCTTTTCCATGCTCTATTGTTTGCTGGCGCACCCCCCCCTCGGGGTTGACGAGCACCGGATCGATAAGCACGCGCTTCACCGGCCTGGGATTGGCGTTCATAGGTGTGCGGGGTCGAATCTGGGGGAGCGTGCGATGCGAAAAGATAGACTGAAGGTGACCATGCTGCTTGGGTGACTCGATGAACGCATTCAAACCAGGGCTACCGATTCGGTCGGCAGACCTGTCTTTGCTGACGATGTACGATTTACCGAGTGAGAACCCCGAGGAGCCTGGTTTGCCGGATCAGTTCCACGACTGGCAGCCCCAACTGCTCAGTCAAACCTTCAGGCCGCTGGCTGTGCCACCAGATCAGGTGCTCACCGCCGCCGATTTGAACGTCTACTACGACCCGCGCAACCCCAGGTACTACAAGCGTCCGGACTGGTTTGCGGTGGTGGGTGTGCCGCGCTTCATCGAAGGGGGAAGGCTCAGCTATGTGCGCTGGCAGGAAGGGCGCTCGCCCGTCATCGTCGTCGAACTGCTCTCGCCCAACACGATTGAAGAGGACCAGGGTTTGACGCTGCGTGGCCGCCAACCGCCTTCGAAGTGGGAGGTGTACGAACAGATGTTGCAGGTGCCCTACTATGTGCTGTTCGACCGGGTGGGGGACACTCTGCAGCTCTTTCGGCTCGAAGACGGGCTTTACAAGCAGCAGCAGGATAGCCGCTTATGGATTGCCGAGTTGGGAATCGGTCTGGGATTGTGGACAGGGACGTTTGCCGATTGGGAGCGCCGGTGGTTGCGCTGGTATGACAGCGAAGGGCGGTGGATTCCCTCGGAGCCAGAAAAAATTGCCCAGGAGCAGCAGCGCGCGGACCAGGAGCGGCAACGGGCTGAACTTGCCGAGCAGCGTGCCCGAGAAGCCGAACAACGCCTCCAGGAACTGAACGAACGGCTCAAAGCAGCGGGGATCGATCCAGAGGGTCTGTAGAGTGATGGACAGGTTGGTGTTGGGCACACCAGCATTCGGTTTGAGCAGGCTCTGCTGAGCTAGCCGCCCGTGCCACGCTTGAGCGGCAGCGCGCGGCAGCGGCCGAGCGACAAGCCCCAGGCAAACTGCTGGTGGGAACCGGCTGGAAGAGCGTCTGCCCACAGGAGCGAGAGCCCCGCCCGCACTACCATCAAAACGTGTAGCTCAGCGAAACATCCACCGTCGTGGGCGCGCCAGGCGGGATGAAAACCAACGAGTCGTCCGAATCGGTGTAGTAGCGCCGGTTGAACAGATTCTTGAGGTTCACCTGCACCTTCCAGCGCGGGTCGAAGCGGTAGGCCACCATCGCGTCGAAGGTCGTGTACCCCGGCACCTGGAACAAGTTCGCCGTCGAAAATACGTTCCAGCGGTTGTCGCTCCAGTACAGACCCGCCCCCACGCTCAATCCGCGCAGGTCGCCCCCGAACTCGTACTTGCTCCACAGGCTCAGCGTGTTGCGCGGTACACCACCCACCTCGGTGCCGGGGGCGATCACGTTGTCGCGGGTGAAGCGCGCATCGACGTAGGCGTAGGAGGCGTAGATGTCCCAACCGGGAAGCGGGCGGCCGGAGAGGTCCACCTCGAAGCCCTTGGATTGCACCTCGCCGGTCTGGATGGAAAACTGCGGATTGTCCGGGTCGCGGGTCAGCACGTTCTGCTTGGTGAGCTCGTAGAGGGCGACGGTGGCCAGAAGCCCGCCGCCGAACAGCTCGGCCTTGGCGCCGACCTCGTACTGGGTACCTGTGATCGGTTTAAACAGTTGGCCCGTGGCGCTGCGGCCGGAGGCCGGGGTGAACGCATCGCTGTAGCTGGCATAGAGCGAGAGCCAGTCGGTGGGCCGCCAGACCGCACCGACGCGGGGGGAGAAGCGCTGGGCATTGTTAAAAGTCGGAGCCTGCGGGGGGAGTTCCTGGTACCTGCCCGCATCGTAGAAAGAGTACCGTCCGCCCAGCAGCAGTTTGAAGTTGTCGCCCAGGTCGATTTGATCCTGCAGCGAAATGCCGAAGCGGTTGTTAAACTCACTGGAATCAGAGGCGGAACCAGAAGTGGGCTGTAGACTGCGAGGCGGGTTGGTGTACACGGGGTTGTACAGATCGATCGGGGTGGTGGGGCCATCCAAAAACACCGACGGTCTCGAAGAGCGGGTGTAATCGATGCCCGCGAACAGCTGGTGGCGGACCGCGCCGGTGGCGAAGCGGCCTGTCAGGTTCAGCTCGGCGTTGTATCTTTCTGTCGTTTCATCGAAAACGAACTGATTGCGCTCCAACGTGCGGCCGTCCTCCAGCACTGCCAAGGGCTGGGTCGGTTGCCATATAACGCGGTAGCCCGAATAGCCCAGCAGGTTGCGCAGCGTCCAATCGTCGCCGAACTTGTACTCCAACGTCGAGGTGACATTCGTCTGGTAGCTGGTGACGTTGTCGGAAGGCTCGCCGTAGAAGCGATTGAGGGGCAGCGTGTTGACGCTGCTGAACTCGCGAGTGGGGGCGATGAGACCGAATTCGCTCACCCTGAAAAGGTACTGGTAGCCCACGCGCAGGTCCCAACGCAAACGCTCGGAAATCTGCCAGCTGAGGGCCGGGGCGACGAAAAACTTGTTGCCGTTGACCAGATCGCGGAAGCTGTTGGCGCTCTCTTGGCGGGTGCTCAGGCGGTATGTCAATGTTTTGGCGGCGTTGAGCGGACCGGTCGTGTCCAGGGTGGTCCAGACGTTGCCGTAGCTGCCGACGTTGAGAGCGACAGTCCCGAAGGGCACAGGCTGGGGCTTTTTGCTGACCAGGTTGATCAGGCCCCCGGGCTCCATGTCGCCGTAGAGCACCGCGCTCGGTCCCTTGAGCACCTCGACTTGCTCGATGCCGACGTTGTAGAGTTCGGTGCGTGTAGACGTGCGAAATCCGTCCAGGCGGATGTTGTCAGCACCGATTTGAAAGCCCCGGGCGGCATAGAAGTCAGCACCCGTGCCGTCTCTAAATTCCGTGGTGACGCTTGCGACGTTGCGCAGGGCTTCTGTGAGGGTGTTGACATTCTGGTCGAGCAGCACCTGCTGGGGGACTATCTGGATCGACTGGGGGACGTCCATGACGTCGGTGTCGGTCTTGGTGGCCGTGGAGGAGCGCTTCACCCGGTAGCTGCGCGTGCCCTGCACCGTCACTTCTTCCAGTTCCTCTTCCTGTTGCGGCGATGGTGCGGGTTTTTCCGGGTCCGGCGTCTGCGCTGTGGGCGTCACCGGAACTAGCGGTTCCTGCTGGGCAAGAAAGCGCGCCTCGGTGGCCACCGGGGGCAACTCGGCGCGGCGCATCACGGCGTCCGACCCGGCCGGCGGGGCGACCGGCGCGGCCAAAGACCGGCCCGAGACGCAGAGCACCCCAATCAACACTGCCAGCGAACCGCGGCGGACGTTCGACAAAGCGCGTTCCATTTTGCGAGACCTCGACAACAGTGTGGTGAATGCCGGTGTCGATACGGCAGGCGAAAACGGCCCGAAGCCTTTCCCGTGGACTGTTTGCGCCGACACACAAAGCGTACCCTTACTGAGAGTTGCTGTCAATTGTTCGGGGCGACTTGAGCGGCGGGCGCCGGTTTTTTAGCCGAGGTGCCTGTGGGTCCACAGCGCCAGTTGGGTGCGGTCGCGCAGGCCCAACTGGGCGAGGATCCGGGTGACGTGGTTTTTGACGGTGCCCTCGGTCAAATGGAGCGCCTGGGCGATTTCGCGGTTGTTTTTTCCCTGGCCGATGAGACCCAGCACCTCCAGCTCCCTTTCGCTGAACTGCTGGAAGCTTTCTGGTTTGCGGGCGGGCGGGTTTTGCAGTTGCGAGAATACCCGGGCGGCGATCGTCGGTCCGAGCTGGCTGTGGCCCTGGTGCAGCGTCCGGATGGCGGAAGCAACCTGTCGGGCGGGCGTACTCTTGAGCAAATAGCCCAGCGCACCCGCCTGCAGCGATTGCAGAATGTATTCGTCCTCGTCGAAGGTGGTGAGCACCAGGATGCGGATCCAGGGGTAGCGCTGGTGGATCTGGCGGGTCGCCTCGACCCCGTCGCAGACGGGCATGCGCACATCCATCAAAATCACGTCCGGCAGCAGTTGCATCGCCAAAGTAATCGCTTCTTGGCCGTGACCGGCCTGGCCGACGATCTGCATGTCTTCTTCCAGGAGCAGCAGGTCCGCCAGTCCCTCCCGAAACAGCGGCTGATCGTCTACCAGCAACAGCCGGATCATCGGGGGACGCTCAACCGGATGCGCGTCCCCCGACCGGGGGCGCTTGCGATGGCGAGGGAGCCGCCGAGCACTTGCATCCGCTCGTGCATCCCCCGCAAGCCGAAGCCGCCGTGGGTCGCCTGCGGGTCGAATCCCTGTCCGTCGTCCCATAGCTCGAGGGTGACGCTCTGCGGGGTGTGGCAAGCGCGCAGGCTCACCCGGGCGGCGCGGGCGTGGCGCTGGATGTTGGTCAGTCCTTCCTGCACGATGCAGTAGAGCTGGTGGCTCGTTTGCAAAGGCAGCTGGGGCAGGTCGATGTGGACCTCGACGGCGAGCGCCCGGTTCTGGCGCACCTGCTCGGCCAGACCCTCCAGCGCCGCATCCAGGTGCAAAGGCGGGCGGCGCATCGCCTGGACGGCCAACCGCACATCCTGCAGGCACTGGCCGGACAATTGCTTGGCGGTATGCACCGCCTGGCGCGCCCGGTCCGGATCGCGGCAGTACAGCTCCTGTGCCACTTCGAGCTTGACATCGAGGGCGGTGAGTGTGTGCCCGAGCGAATCGTGGATGTCGCGGGCGATGCGGGCGCGCTCCAGATTCGCCGCCAATCCCTCCAATTCTTCGGCCAGTTCCTCCGCCCGGGCACGGCTGCGGCGCTCCGCCACGATCACAAAGCCCAACAAAATCACGAACGTGCTGATACCCAGGTGATAAATCGAAGCGTTCAACATATCAAACCCGATGTTGAGCGTCTCCGAATCGTCGGCGAATTGCTGCCGCCAGGTCGTCAACAAATAAAACACCGCCGTGATCACGACCGTCAGGATCACCTCGCCCCGACCCAAAAACAGGCAACTTTTGATCAAAATCAAGTAGATGAGCGTGTCGTACCCGATGCCGATCCACATGGCGGCAAAGGCCAGCATCAGTTCCGCGGCAATATACAGTTTTTTCTTCCAGGCAGGCGCTTCCAGCGGAAAGTAAAAGCTCAAAGCCCAAAAGATACCGGTAAATCCCAACAGCGCCGCCATCATCGGTACGGCGGCGAGCGAGTTGTTGTTGAGCAGTTCCAGCACCGTGATCATCGCCAGCAGCGTCCATTCGGCACAAAGGACGGTCCACCGCAAAGAGGGCTGGGGGAGGGCGGGAAGTCGCAGCATGCAGAATTTGTGATACAAGCTAGAGTACCGATCAGTATAAACTCCAGAACCGGTGACGATGGTCATGCCCTTCGCTATCTCCGGTCATGGCGAATTGGTGTCCCCGGCCAGCGGCAAATCCGGACGCTTCCCGATACTCTGAAGTCGGGGCTCGCGCGGTACCGGTAGCTCGGTCCACTGTCCGCGCGGATCGTTTCGATAGGAGACGGCACCTGTGTTGCTCAAGTGGAAGCGGCCGTTGCCCTGGTTGATCGGGCTGGCGATATTTGGGACGGGTGCCGCGGCCGTGATCTACGTGCTCGGCGCGCAAAGCGGTCTTTCGCAAGCGCAGGTGGCGGCCATGACGATCCCGGTCGCCACCACCAATCTTGGGCAGCAGGTGCAGGCCAGCGGCCTGGTACAACCCATACGCAAAACCAATCTCAGCCCCAGGCAGGCAGGTCGCATCGGCAGGTTGCTGGTGGACGAAGGCAGACAGGTTAAGCAAGGAGAATTGGTGGCCCAGATGGAAAGCCGCCTGCCCGAGGCCCAGGTGCGACAGGCCGAGGCGTCCCTCGCCCGCGCCCAGGCCGAACTTTTGCAGAAGCGGCGGGGTGCCCGTCCGGAGGAGATCCGCGAGGCGCAAGCCCGCCTGCTAAGCGCCGAAGCCGCTGTGCGGCAGGGGGCGGCCCGGCTGGAGCGCACCGGTGAGGAATTGGCGCGCTACCGGCGGTTGGCGGGCGAAGGGGCAACCAGCCAGAATGCGCTGTCCGATTACGTCAACCGCGAACGGGAGGCTGCGGCCAATCTCGCGGGCCAACGCTCGCAGTTGGAGGCACAGGCTCAGGTGCTAGCGCGGCTGCGCAAAGGCACGCGCATCGAAGAAATCCGGCAGGCGGAGGCGGGAGTCGCCCTGGCCCAGGCGCAGCTCGATTACTTCCGGACACAGCTGGAAGAGACGAGAGTCTACGCCCCATTTGCAGGGGTGATCAGCCGCCGGTTCGCCCAGCAGGGTGACTACGTCACCCCGAGCACCGCCGCCTCCACCAGCGACGGCGCGAGCAGCACTTCGATCGTGGAGTTGGTGAGCGGGCTGGAGGTGGAGGCGAAGGTGCCCGAGGCGAGCCTCGCGCAGATCTACCCGGGGCAGGCGGTCCAGATCCGCACCGACGCCTACCCGGGAGCGGTGTTCAAGGGGCGGGTCAGGCTGGTGACGCCGCGGGCGGTGCGCGAAGAGAACGTCACCACCATCCGCGTGAAGGTAACGCTACTTTCCGGGCAAGGGCAGTTGCGCCCGGGCTTGAACGTCAAAGTGAACTTCACAGCCGCCACCCTCGCGGGTGTGAGCACGATCCCGCTTGCGGCGGTGATCTCCAAGCAGGACGGCCAGACGGGGGTGCTGGTGCCCACCGCCGGCAACCGCGCCCAATTTCGGCCGGTGCGCCTCGGCACCTCGGCGGGCAGCAAAGTTCAGATCCTCGAAGGTCTGCGGCCCGGCGAGCGCGTCTTTTTGCAACCGCCCCCGGAGGTGGTCGTCGAAGGTGTCGATACGCTGGTGTGGTAAGCGATGTTGCTGATTGAAAGCTTGAGAATGGCCGTCGCCACCCTGGGCGCCAACAAGTTGCGCAGCGGCCTGACGATGCTCGGTATCGTCATCGGCAACGCCTCGGTGATCGCGATGGTGGGCATCGGCCAGGGCAGCCAGAATTTTATCGCCGGCAAGCTCGAGGCCTACGGCACCAACCGGATCACCGTATTTACCCAATCGGAAGATCCCGACGGCTACGTCTTTCCGGACTCGAAGCTGGTGCTCTCCGACGCCGAAGCCGTCCGCACCCAGGTGCCGGCGGTGCGCGCGGTGGCTCCGATTATCGAAGTGCGTTTGCCGATTTTTCTAGGCAGCCGCCGGACGGCCACCAACGTGCGCGGCACGACGCCGGATTTTGCCCGGGTGCAAAATTTTGCCGTCGAGCGCGGGCGGCTTTTTTCGCCCGACGAATTGCAGCGCGAGTCCCAGGTAGTGATCCTGGGAGCGACCACGGCGAACAAACTGTTCGGCCGCGCCGCGCCCATCGGCCGGGAAGTGACGATCAACAACTTGCCTTTTCGGGTGGTGGGCCTGCTCAAGCCGAAGGGTTCGTTTGCCGGGGACAACCCGGACGAGACGGCCGTCGTGCCGGTGACGACGATGGCCAATCGGGTGGTGGGGCGGCGCTCGGCCTACGGCACACCCATCACTTACCTGGAGGCGATGGCGGTCGATTCCACTCAGATCCGCTCTGCCGGTTTCCAGATGCTCAACGTGCTGGAGCGCCTGCACGGCCGCAAGGACATCATCCTCTCGGCCAACAAGTCCTTTATCGACCTGGCCAACCAGGTGAGCGGCGCGCTGTCGCTGCTGCTGTCGCTGGTGGCGGCCGTTTCGCTGCTGGTGGGCGGCATCGGGATCATGAACATGATGCTCGTCTCGGTAGGTGAGCGCACCCAGGAAATTGGTTTGCGCAAAGCGATCGGCGCCAAGCAGCGGGACATTCTCAGCCAGTTTTTGTTCGAGGCTGTCCTCCTTTCGGCGGCAGGCGGATTGGCGGGCATCGCCGTGGGCATCGGCGCAACGTTGCCGCTCGCCTGGTTCACCCCGATCCGGCCTCTGATTCCGTGGAGCGCCGTGCTGCTCGCGGTTGGGGTCTCAGGCACCATCGGTCTGGTGTTCGGCGTCTTTCCGGCGCGGCAGGCCGCCCGCCTCGACCCGATCGCGGCCTTGCGCAGCAGTTGATGGATTGCCACCGGAGGATAGACGTTGCCGGCTATGTTTGCCACGCCGGTGACCGTACTTCATCCCATTGTCCCACACCGGGTTTGCTACCCTTGGGACAGCCATTCCCCACAGCACGGCCATGGTGCACTTCGATGCCTCGCTACACCTGCCCACCGCTCTGGAGTTGCCCGACTCCGATGAGACGCCCGTGGATAACGAACTGCAAGACTCCGTTCCCGCCGTGCTCAAAGCCGTCCTGGCACTCCTCTGGCAGAATCGTTCGGACTGGTTTTTCGGCATCGACATGGGCATCTACGCCAATACCGAAGCGCCCGGAACCGCGATTGTCCCCGACGGCTTCTTGAGTCTGGGGGTACCCCGGTTCAGGCCCAAGTACGGCAAGCGCGGTCGCCCCAGCTATGTGCTCTGGGAAGAAGAGGGCATCGTGCCGGTCTTTGTCCTGGAGGTGGTCTCGCAAACCTACCGCGGGGAGTACACCAAAAAGCTCAAAGAATACCAGGACCTCGAAGTGCTGTACTACGCGGTCTACGACCCGGAAGGTTTTCAGCCGGAGCACGAGCGGCTGGAGGTGCATCACCTGGTTGGGGGGGCGTATGTGCGGATGGTCGGTGAACCGGTCTGGCTACCTGAGATTGGTCTGGGCCTCGGTCGAGCGGAGGCGGCTCTGGGCGGTTGGGAGCGCGAGTGGCTGTTTTGGTTCAACGCAGCAGGCGAGCGCTATCCGGTGCCTGAGGAATATCAGCGCTACCGGGCCGAGGTAGCCGAACGCGAAGCCCAGCGGGAGCAACAGACGCGCCTGGAGGCCGAACAGCAGGCCCGGCGGGAGCAGCAGGCGCGCCTGGAGGCAGAAAAACGCGCTCAGACGCTTGCTGAACGGCTGCGGACGCTGGGCATTGATCCGGATAGTCTTTAGCCAAAGCTTTCGAGCTAAAGGCGGCCCGGCCAACCCAGCAATTGACATTTAGTATCAATAGTCTTATGCTCTAGTCCAGGTCGGCATTTCCGAAGCAGATGTTCTCCAGTTGCGGACTGTGGAACGGTTAGCGCTGCCGATCCACGACATTGGAGCATTGGGTGATGATTCGCAGGAATGGTGCCTGGCGCCACGGTCGATTTGCTCTGTCATTACTGATGAGTTCAGCTGCATTTCACTCTCAAGTAAATGCCCTACCGATTGGAATGGAGGCCGCGGACGCAGCACCGCTGCTTATCGAGCGCAAGGCGGATCTGCGGCCGTTCCGCACCGAGGCGAGCGCCTTACTGGGCGAGCACATCGCCCAGGGACCACCGGCCGAACCCGACCCGACCCCCCAGTCTGCGCCTACCGTCGAGGACGATGGGTCCGAGGCGGATCTCGAAGAAGTCGTGGTTACCGCCACCCGCACCCGCGAGCGCCTGTCGGATGTGGCGCGCACGGTGTACGTCGTCCCCCGGCGGACCATCGAGCAGCAGTCGATTCTGACCGGCAGCGTTGTGGATATTTTGGGCAATACCGTGCCGGGGTTCGGGCCGCCTAAGGAAAACCGGGTGGGCAACACCCTGCGGGGGCGCGACCCACAGGTGCTCATCGACGGGATCCCCGTGATCAGCAACTACGCCAGTTTTTATGAATTGAGCTACATCGCTCCGATTGCCATCGAACAGATCGAGGTGGTGGGAGGACCAACGGCCATCTACGGCGACGGGGCCACCGGCGGCACCATCAACATCCTGACGCGCAGGAGCACAGAGAAACCCCAGGCGACGACCCGCGCCGGTTTCGACCTGGGCCTCAGCAACACAGCGGGCGGTGCCGGCAAATTTGTCGAGCAGTTTTTCTCCAGCCAGGCGGGTCCGGTAGATTTTACCATCGCCGCTTCCTACCGCGGCAGCGGCAACTTCTACGACGCCGCGGGCAACCGCACTCCGAGCCTGAGCGATACGCTCGACACCAAAAACGCCTACAGCGCCTACGGCCGCTTCGGCTTCAAGCTCACCCCCGAGCAGAAACTGCAACTGGTGGCCAGCTACAGCGCCGACACCCGCTACGTCAACAGTTTTGCCTCTCCCGCCGTGAACAGCTGCTGCGGCGTGCAGCAATCGCGGGCCATCGCGCGCAACGTCGTTCTCGAGAGCGGTTACGGCCAACCGGTGCTGCAAAACTTTCTGGCCGCCCTCGACTACACCCACGAAAATCTCTGGGGGAGCAAATTGTTCGCCCAGGTCAGTTACCGCGATGCTTTCGAGGTGGGCATCCCCTACGACTTTCGCTTTACACCGGACGGCAGCGGCGGCATCTTCGACTCGTTTTTGCGCTTTTTGAAGGGAAGCGAGCAGGTGACCACTGCCCGGGCGCAGGTGGAAACCCCCCTGGCGGACAACCTCAAAATATTGTGGGGAACCGACTTTAAAAACGATCCGGTGGGCGCCGGCATATTCGAGCTTTTCGACTCCAAGGTCTTCGATGAGAGCAACCAGAGTATCCTGCGCACGAGCGGTCTTGTGACCATCGCGCCGGCCTACCGCGTCGCGAGTCTCGGCGCGTTTTTGCAAACGCAGTGGAACATCAGCGAGCAGTGGGTAGCGAGCGGCGGTCTGCGATTCGAAAACGTCACTATCGAAGCGAAGGACTTTTTTTCAGAGTTTGCCGGTGGGCTGGTCCGGGGCGGCAGTCTCGACGACAGCGCCACCGTCTTCAACCTGGGCATCGTCTACAAGCCCACCACCGAGACGAGCATATATGCCAACTTTGCCCAGGGTTTTTCTGTGCCGAACTTTGGCTCGGCGCTATTCGGGGTGCCCTCGGGCTTCGTGCTGTCGGACTCGCTGCGGGCTTTGCAACCCCAGATCGTCGACAACTACGAGATCGGTTTTCGCGGGCGCTGGCGCTCGGTGCAGGCGACACTCGCGGCCTTTTTCAACTATTCGGCCCTGGGCACCAGCACCGTTCAGACCGGCGCGACCACCTACGAGAACTCGCGCTCGCCCCAGCGCAATTACGGCGTCGAGGCGACCCTCGACTACCAGCCTGCCCCCGGGTGGCGGTTGGGTACCCTCTTCGGGTGGTCCGAGGGCGAGCAGGATTTTTTTGGTGACGGCAACTTCTACCCCTTGAATTCTTTTGCCGTCCCGCCGCTGAAGGCCACCGCCTATATCGAGCACCAGACCGCGCCGGGATGGAGCAACCGCCTGCAGCTTCTGTACTCGGGCAACCGTGACCGGGCGTACAACGCCTTGGTGGACGGTTTTCGCGTCGAGGGTGCCCCCATCTACGACTACGCGACGGTGGACTACATCGGCAATATCAAGTTTGGTTCCGGAACGCTGGAAGTCGGCATCAAGAACCTGCTCAACAATCTCTACTCGCCGGTGTACAGCCAGGCCTATTCGAGCTTTGGATTCGGCCCGACCGACCGCTTCAACGTCGCGGCGCGGGGAGTCACCCTCAACGTCGCCTACACCATCGATTATTAGTCCGATGAAAAGGCACCGGCTGCTATTTCACCTCCATCGCGTCACCGGATTGCTCGCGGGGATTCTCATCGCCATTCTCGGTTTGACCGGCAGCAGCATCGTCTTCTGGAAAGAGCTGGATCACGCCCTGTACGCCCCACTTTTTCACGTGGTGCCCCAGGGGCAAAAAGTGCCGCTCGACCGCGTCGTTGCGACGGTCAAACAAGCCCATCCCAAGAGCGATTTGGAATCTGTTCAATTGCCGCAACAACCCCACGACCCCTACATGATGAACTTGAAGCGCGGCGAAGAGTATTACGAAGTTCATGCCAATCCCTACACTGGAGAGCTGCTTGGAGCCAGGCGATGGGACCAGACTCCCATCGGATATCTTTACCAGATGCACAACACGCTTCTACTGGGGGAGACCGGCGAACTGGTAGTCGGACTCTGCGGCCTGTGGTTGCTGCTGCTCGGGGGAAGTGGACTGCTGCTGTGGCCGGGTTGGAAAAAGCCCGCCACCGGTTTTAGGGTGCGCTGGCGATCTCCCTCCCCGCTTTTGCAATATGATCTCCACAAAATCACAGGGATTTTTTCGGCAGCATTACTGATGATTTCTGGCTTGACAGGTGCGCTTATCATCCTGCTTCACCTGGTTCCGAGCCTATTTTTCGCGATGATCGGCTACGCGCCCCAGCCCGCGGAAGCTACTTCGCGAGCGGGCTCCAACCGGCCGCCGATGCCCCTCGAAGCGCTGTTGGACCGGGCCGATGCAGCTTTGCCGGAAGGCCGGGCGCTCTCCATTGCACTGCTCGAAGGCGGAAGCGTACAGGTGAGAAAGCATATTCCCCCAGCCCCCTTTCCGGAGGAGGGACTGAGCACGGTGGATCTCGACGGTTACACAGGCCGGGTTCTAGCGGTCCAAAAAGTTGCAGAACCGACCCCCGGTATCCAGGTTTTGGCGCTCATTACCACACTCCATTTCGGCTCGTTTGGCGGGCTGCCGACGCGCATCCTGTATGTGTTGCTCGGCCTGACACCGAGTCTGCTTCTGGCCACGGGCTTGCTGCGTCGGCTCCACAAACTGCGCCTTGAGCGCGTAAAAAGCCGGAGTGCTCCCCATTGAGCATCGCGTGACGGCCGGTATCGGTTGCGATTACACCCAGGCACACCGGTCCTCGTCCTATGCCGGGGGCTCAATTCCTAGTTTCCGCAGTTTCTCTGCAAGCCTCTCGGCTTTTAATCGCTCCTGCTCCGCTCTTTGCTCGGCCTGCTCGGCGCGTTGTTCGGCCTGGTCCGCTCTTTGCTCGGCCTGCTCGGCGCGTTGCTCGGCCTGCTCGGCGCGCTGGCGCTCCTGCTCGGCGCGGGCGGCGATTTCTACATAGCTCTCGAACGGCGCGCCGTCCGGCCGCCACATCTGCAACTGGCCTTCGGCATCCACACCGAAGCGCACCCCCAACCCGGGGCTCACCCAACCCGCCATCGGCTCGACCGCCTCCAGCACCCCGCCCCGGCGCACGTAGCCATCCAGTGCACCCGCTTCGGGATCGTATATGTAGTACTCTTCGACATCGAAGCGCTGGTAAAAGGCGAACTTGCGCGTCATCTCCCGGACAGTGTTGCCGGGGGAGAGCACCTCGAAGACTACCTGCGGGGGCACGCCCGCTTCGAGCCACTGCCGGTAGCTGCCGCGCCTGCCCTTGGGACGGCCGAAAACCACCAGAGTGTCGGGAGCCTGCCGGGTCTTGTTGTCTCCTTCAAGCGGGTACCAGAGCAAATCTCCAGCTACGAAGACATCGGGATCCTCCACAAACAGCCACTCCAGTCCCTCTTTGATATAGACGATCCAGCGAAACTGCTCGGTGTTGTCGGACATGGGCAGGCCATCGCAGTCCGGGTAGACGACCGGTTCTGTGGAAACAACCATGGCGTACACCTGTGAACCTGTGCTCACCATCTTAGCGGTGGCCGCGGCGGAGCGGATTTTCCGCCAGGGTCCCGCTTTGCTGCCACTTCTGTTTCAAAGAATGGCGGTCCAGTTGCAGTGCATGTGCAAACTGCGGACGGGCGAGGGGGAGCGGGTGGTTTGTAGCTATTGACATTAGATATCAACAAACCTATGCTGACACCGAACGCTGCGCGCTCTCCGACCCGGTGCCATGGTTCCAAAAATCGACTTTTCGGTGCGGTTTTGCCCGCGGGGGGCATTTGCCCGGCCGCTTGCGATGGCAACTGGAGGCCGGACTTGTTGAGAGCATTCTTGACTGGCTTGCCTCCCACGGCCCGCGCTATTCGACCCACAGGGGTGAACTGTGAACGACCCGCGTCCTTTTGTCCTTGGCGGTTGTCTGGGCCTGGTGCTCGCCCCGGTCGCCTGCGCCGAAGAGGCCCAAGAAGCGAGGCGCCTGCAGCAGCTGGATTGGCCGGCGACCCACGCCGCCCCCCTCGCCCAGGTGGAACCCCAGGCCCAGGTCCAGACCGTTCCCCAACCGGACGACGGCGAGGAACTCGACGAGGTGACGGTGTTCGGCAGCGGCGGGTACCGGCGCAAGAACGCCACCTCCGGCACCAAGACAGATACGCCTTTGCTGCTCACCCCCCAGTCGATCCAGGTGATCCCCCGCCTCCACCCGTTAGAAAAGCAATGTTGTTGTTTGTTCTGCTTGCGCTGCCGGTCCTGGAGCAACCGGCTTGGCTTGTCTAGGCTTACGCCTTCAGTTATTGACATTATTTAGCGATAGGCTTAGTCTGTTGTCATCGTCTTGAAAAAGCTGTGTGTGGGCAAGGGAAGTGGTTACTGCTGCTCCTTGCCCGCATTTCTTATGAACATTGCAGGCCGGCAGCGGGGAATGCGCTCGTTGAAGCCAGTCCGGTCTGTCCCAATGCTCAAGACTTGTTGAGAATTGTTGCAATTACCTGGCCTAACAGTCGAGCCATAGACGGAGAAGCAGCGATGCCAACGACAAAAGTGCAACTCGGAGCAGTCCAGGAGACCTTGCTCATTCCCCTTTGGGCGCGGGCGGCAGAGAACAACCAGCCCGACCCGATCCTCCGCGATCCCAAATCCGCCGAGATTCTCGGACAAATCGACTACGACTTCAGCAAGTTGGCCAAGGCCGAAGGCACCCAGATGGGCTGCTGCATGCGGGGGTGGCTCTTTGATCGGTGGGTGAGCGCCTTTCTGGCCGGCCACCCGGATGGGATCGTCGTCGAAATCGGCTGCGGGCTCAACACGCGCTTCGAGCGGGTCGACAACGGCCGGGTGCTCTGGTTTGACCTCGACTTACCAGACGCGATGGCGCTGCGAGGGCGCTTTTTTGAACCCACCGACCGCCGCCGGTTCATCGCCGCCTCCGCCCTGGATCCCGCTTGGGTAGAAATTGTCAATAGCGCGGGGCCAAGGCCCGTGCTCTTCGTGGCCGAGGCGGTGCTGATTTATCTGAGCGAGGCGCAGGTGCGCCAATTTTTGGCCCTGGTGGCCGAACACTTTGCCGGGGCTTTGCTCGCCTTCGACTCGATGGCCCCCTCGGCAGTTAAAAACCAGCACCGCCACGAGGTGATGCGCTATTACAACGCCCGCTTTCAGTGGGGTATCCGCGACATCCGCGCGATCGAGTCATGGGACAGCCGTTACCGGGTGCTCGAAAGCTGCACGTTTTGGGACGTTCCCAAGCGGTACCACCGGCGCGTGCCCCTGCTGATGCGGTTGCTGTACTCGCTGCCGCCTTTGAATAACGCCTACCGCCTCAGTCTGGTCCGCTTGGGCAGGGAGTAGATTCAACGAAGACCTGGAGCCCATAGAGCAGGCCCAGTGAATGCGGCCCCGTGCCTGGCACTGACAATCATTGTCATACCGATTAACCGTTGAAAAATCGATCGATGCTCCAGGGCAACCGATGGAACCGCCGGCACTTTGCCAATCATTCCAGTGAGTGCGCCTTGCTAAGGCAGACTATTGCCATAATATTTTAAGAGAGTGCATTTACTGAATTGAGGGGCGGCAAATCTAGAGAACCCTTTGTTAAAATGAATACGTCAGTTTTCCCGAGATAAATTCATGGTTACTCTTCGCAATCAGTTGCGCCACGCCTTCGGCCAGGTCCAGGACAACCCGGTCGGCCTCGATCGCAGCGTTACCGAGCCTGTCACTGAGGGCCTCAACCACTTGCTCGCCAGTTTCTACACCCTTTATCACCAGTATCAGAAACACCACTGGGTAGTCGAAGGCACGGAGTTCGGCCAGTTGCACCGGATTTTCGACGAATACGCCGATCAGGTGCGTGGCCACGCCGAGGAGTTGGGCGAGCGCGTCGACGGATTGGGCGGGGTGCCGGTGAGCACGCCGGTTCGCCTGCAGGAGCTGTCCTGTTTCCAGCCGGAAGGCGACGATGTGTTTGACTGTCGCACGATGATTGTTCACGACCTGCAAGCTGAGCAGGCGATCATCGAGCAGTTGCGTCGTCAGATCGCAGCGGTTGCCAGCCTCGGGGACTACGCGAGCGAGTATCATCTCAAAAAAGTGCTGCTGGAGACGGAGGAGCGGGCCTTTCACCTGGCACACTACCTGGCCGACGACAGCCTGGTGCTGGACCTGAAGCTGTCGACCGCGCACGCCGGGTAAATCATCCCTCGTCGCATGTTCTCAACTTCGATCGCTTGCCTTCTCCTGGGCATTGCCCGCTTCTTCGCATCTGAGATGCCTGGTGACTGCCATTCAAGATCCAGCATGCAAGCGTAATAATTGACAATTAATTTCAACAAAGCTAAGCTTTTCCCGCGTCTATAAAAGGCCATGAGTAGGCGATGGGCCAAATCCCTTTGCCCATCGCTTTTCTTAAGATGTGGACAAGCGGAGGTCTTTGGCCGTGGAGAGCGTCGACAATAGTGCCTTGAGCAAGACTCTTGCCGCATTGAGCAGTTTGAGCTTGCTCGGATTGGCGGCACTGGGTTTGGCCAGTGCCATGAATCTCCCTCGCCAGCCGGCAGCGCTCGCATCCGGCATCGGCCGGCCCGGGTTGTCCGCGCTCCGCTTCCACTACCCAGGTGACGCTCCGCCCTCTCTACCATTGGCGATGTCCCGACCTGCCGCCATGGCATTGGATGCGCCGACGGCGGCGGCCGTTCGTGCGTACTTGCACACTGGCAATCCCGGTACGGCAGATGGCCCAGGGCTCCCAGAGCAAGTACCCGGGCCGCTTGCGAACGATCGGGCCTACCATCGTTATTGACAAAGATATGCAAGTAATTTACTCTGCGATCGCGAGCTTAGGTCCGCCGCCTGCGGGCGATCGGCAGAACGGGTGGATGCCTGCAGGGCGGTTCTGCGCCGGTCATTTCTATATCGATTCAGTCTGGAGGAGAACCATGGGGAGTCTAATGGACCGTCTGAGCCAGTCCGGTCGCACGTGCATCTGGCCGTGGGTGGTGTTGGGGGTGGGCTTGATGTCCGGTCCGGCTCTGGCCGGGCCGACCGACGCCAGTTGCTATGCCCAGCGCAATCTGGTGTCCAACAGCTCGGCCTTCGCGCCGCAGATTGTCGATCCGCTGGTGCGCAACGCCTGGGGTCTGTCGCTGCGGCCGGCCGGGCTCGGGGGCCATTTCTGGGTGGCCAACACCGAAACCGGCACTGCCACGACCTATGTCGGCGACACGGACAGCACACCGCTCTACCAGGACGATCTGAAATTCGTGACCGTAGCGCCGCCGCCGCTCGCCGCCGAGGGCACGACCGCCACGCCCACCGGCCAGGTCTTCAGCGGCTCGGATACGGACTTTGTCGTCTCCGGCGAGGGGATCACCGCACCCAGCCGCTTCCTGTGGGTGACCGAGGACGGCACCCTCTCCGGTTGGGCGGAGCGAACCAACCCGGACGGCTCGGTCGAGCGGATGACCCGCTCGGTGCTGGTGGTGGACAAATCACAGCAAGGGGCCATCTACAAGGGATTGGCGGTGACTCCCTACCCGAGGGGCAACCGCCTGTACGCCGCCAACTTTGCCCAGGGGCGCATCGAAGTCTACGACGGCGCCTTCCGGCCCGTTCCGCTGATTCGGACCACCACCCAGGGTTGGATCGAGCCCTTCGCCCACCCGGAGGCGGTCCCAGCCGAGTACGCGCCGTTCAACGTCCAGTTTTTGGGCGAGCGGGTGTATGTGACCTACGCCAAGACTACCGAAGATCCGAACACCGAGGAGCAAGGCCCCGGCCTGGGGTACGTGGCGGTCTTTACCCCCCGCGGTCAGTATCTGCGCACGCTGGAGCACAGCGAGCGCCTCAACGCCCCCTGGGGGCTGGCCATCGCCCCGGAGGACTTCGGCAGCCTCAGCGGCGCGTTGCTGGTGGGCAACTTCGGCGACGGTACGATCGTCGCCTTCGACCGCCAAAGCGGCCAACAGGTGGGTTACTTGAGCGGGCCGGACCGTCAGTCGATCAAAGTTGACGGTCTGTGGGGATTGACCTTCGGCAACGGCGAATCACTGGGTCGAGCGAACTACCTTTACTTTGCCGCCGGACCTAACGACGAGCAGGACGGTCTATTTGGCAGCCTCAACGCGGTGTCTTGCACCGCAGGCGGCGCCTGACCGCCTCAGCAATCGTTCAACCCCGCCGTGGACAGGAAAATGATCCTGTCCACTTTTCTTGTGACCAGTCGCAGGGCTTCGCGTTCCTCACCATGCAAATCTTTTTGCAGGCAGCCTGCCGCAGGGCGTCGCGCTGCAACGATCCTGGCAAAGGAAACGTTCCTTTTCAAGAACCTGCTGAATGCCCAGTACAGTAAAATCACTAATGAAATCATCTTTTGATAAGCTGTTTCTCTAATCCAAGGACATGTCGCCGTGACTATTTCCATGTCCGAGCAAGCCTCCGCCGATTTGGACGAAGAGCTTCTTGCACAGTCACAATGCCCAGACCCGCAAGACGAACTGGATCTGTCGCTCCACTATCCGCCGTGGTTGGCCAACGGTTTTTACCGGAATATTGAACTGCGCGAGGGGTTGGAATTAACCCTCCTCGATTGTCGACTGTGCGATCGCTGGGAATTCGCTTATGCGGAACAGGAGAGCTGGCTGTCTTGTCATTTCCACCTATCGGGGGAGCACCAGGACGCCTGCACCGAGGTGGGCAATCTGGAATACGCCCTTTACGGCAGCGGTCTGGCCCCCAAGGGAACAACCATTTGCCCGGATCGATACCACATTTTAGAAGTATATATCTCGATGCAGTCGGAAGTGTTAATGTCATTCGTCGGTAGGAATGGTGAACTGCCGCCGGAGTTCAAGCACTTGATTTGCAAGCCGGACCAGCAGTACTACACCCGCGTGGGAACGATCTCGCCTGCCATGCAGCGGGTGCTTTGGCAAATCGTCCGCTGTCCGTACTTGGGCCTCGCCAAGCGCATGTACCTGGAAGGCAAGGCGCTGGAGGTGGCTGCGCTGGTCTTGGAGCAGGAGTGCGAGGTGCAGCGGGGACGGCGAGCGCTGCACAATCTGGAGCCTGATTATGTCGATCGCATCTGTCGCGCCCGCGAAATTGTACTCCAGAATTTGGATCGGCCGCTTTCATTGGTCGAACTGGCACGGCAGGTGGAGTTGAACGATTTTTTGCTCAAGGGCGGGTTCCGGCGGGTATTCGGTAAGACGGTGTTCGGTTATTTGCGCGACTATCGGCTGGAGCAGGCGCGCCAGTTGCTGCTGTCGGGCAAGACGAGCGTGGCCGAGGTGATGCGGGCGGTAGGCTTCGCTGATCGTGGGTATTTTGCTGAGGCGTTTCGCAAGCGGTTTGGGGTCAATCCCAAAGACTACACGAAAGAACCGATGTAATCGTCCGTTTGTAAAGATTGCAAGCGGCCACCCGGGACGGGTGGGTTGTCGTTGCATCCGTCGGCAACCCGATCGGTGCTGGGAAGAGTGGCGGGATTGCCGGTGACAAACGGCTTTCAAAGCACTTGCTTTGCCCTCAAAAAAATCCGCCCAGCCCTCAAAAAAATCCGTTCAACCATCGCTTTGTGCTTCACAAAGGCGTCGGCATTCCGGTACTTTGCTAAGAACGACTCTCAATAAAGGTGCAACGGAATGGACAGACGCTTGCAATATTCGGGATTAGCGGCGGGTGTGCCATGGGTTGCAGCGGCTGCGGTTCGGTGCGCGCAGGGGTCAGCAATTGCAATAGACCTCTTGCACGAATGCCAAGATAAACAGCTCAAACCCTTGGACACTCGTTCCGCAATCCGGTTCATGCAAGAGGTCTAATGAAGCAAGCGCGAGATTTGCCGCACTGGGATCTGTCAATTATTTTGTGTAAGTGAATTTGTCATACCTTTAGCCGTCCCTCGAATTCAATCATCAACCGGTTCAGCGCAGGACGCCAGGCTCGAATCGGCATCGTCCACTTCTTCATCTGGTTCTGGATCGCCAGATACACCATCTTCATTACCGACTCGTCATTCGGCATGATCCGGTGATTGCGACTTACCTTCCGAATCGTCATGTTCAATGACTCGATTGCATTCGTTGTGTAGATTACCTTCCGAATGTCCTCGCCAAAGCGAAAGATGGGTATCACCCTTGACCAGTTCTCTCGCCACATCCGACCGACACTCGGATACGGCTTATCCCACTTCTCCCTCAGAAGTTCCAGATGCAACTCCGCTTCATCTTCCGTCGCTGCACTGTAGATAGACCGCAGGTCCGCACACAACGCTTTGCGGTCTTTCCACGACACATATTTGCACGAGTTCCTGACCATATGCACCATGCACAATTGCACCAGACAGCCGGGATAAACTGACTCGATGGCCTCCGGCAATCCCGTCAAACCATCCACACAGGCAATCAGGATGTCCTTCAATCCTCGGTTGCTCAACTCAGTCAGTATCCCTAACCAGAACTTCGCCCCTTCGTGAGCTGACAGCCAGATACCCAGCAGTTCCTTCTGACCTTCTATATCAACGCCCAGAGCCAGGTAGACGGCTTTGTTGACCACTCGACCATTATCTCGAACCTTTACGTGTAGACAGTCGAAGTACGCTATTGGGTAGACCGCTTCGAGAGGCCGGTTCTGCCACTGCCGCACCTCGTCCATCACTGCATCGGTGACGTTCGAGATCAGCGTTGAGGAGACATCGACTCCGTACATTTCTAGTAATTGGGCCTGGATATCTCGGGTCGTCATTCCTCTTGCGTACAGCGCCAGAATCTTCTCGTCGAGCCCGGCGAGCCGAGTCTGGCCCTTGCGTACAACCACAGGCTCGAACTCGGCATTGCGGTCGCGCGGTACAGCCAGTTCGACGGCACCACATTCGGCCTGGAGGGTCTTCTGACTTTTGCCGTTTCTAGAGTTACCGGTGCCCTTGCCGGCGGCTTCGTGTTTTTTGTAGCCGAGGTGGGTTTCCAGCTCGGCTTCGAGAGCCCGTTCAATGACCGCCTTGGTCAGTTGTTTGAGCAGACCGCCCTCGCCAAGAATGGTCTGCGGGTCGGTGCCGTCGTAGTCTTTGAGCAGCTCGTCGAGGATCTCTTTGCGAATGGTCATCAGCTCCTCCTGCCTGAGAGAGTATTGTACTTTCTTTGCTGAGACCACTTACACAATTTACTTTACAGACCCCCGCACTGCGCCAAGACGGTGAAGATCTGTATGCTCAACCGCAAGACCTGCCTTTTGGTGGCGAGCAGTTTTTTGCTGCTGGGCGCCCGTCCCATCCCTGCCCAGCAAGTGGCAGCCATGTCCCCGGAGGCCACGGTGCACCGCCTGGGCGAGTTGCCCTCCGTCTCGACCAGTGCCGCCCATCTGGCCCAACAACCCGCCACTCCACCCCAAACCCAGGCCCAGGCTGCCCCCCAACCGGACACCGAAGACCTCGACGAGGTGACGGTGTTCGGCACCGGCACTTACCGCCGTTCCAACTCCTCGACTGCGACAAAGACCGACACCCCGATTCTCGACACGCCTCAATCGATTCAGGTGATTCCCAGACAACTGTATCGATGACCAGGGAACCGTGCGCGTGCGCGACGCCCTACGCAACGTCAGCGGCGTTTACCTGTCGGACACCGGCGGCAATTTCGGCGAACAGTTCAATATCCGCGGCTTTCGCTCCAACAATTACACCAACGCCTTTTTGTCGAGCATCGTCGATTCGTTCGTCTTCGTGGACAGCGCCAACATCGAGCGCATCGACGTGCTCAAGGGGCCGTCCTCGGTGCTCTTTGGCCGGGCCGAACCCTCCGGCATCATCAACTACGTCACAAAAAGGCCACTGCCCACCCCCTACGCCGCGGTCGGCTTCACGGCGGGCAGCTACGACTTCTACCGCACCACGGTGGACCTGTCCGGTCCGCTCACCTCGGATGGAAACCTAGCTTACCGGCTGAATGTCGCCTACGAGGACGCCAACAGTTTTCGTGGCACCCAGGGCCGGCGGGTGTTTTTCGCGCCGGTGCTGGAGTGGAAGGTGGGTCCGGAGACGAAGCTGACCTTTGAGGTGGAGCACACCCGCGACAACCGCCCCTTCGATCAGGGCCTTTTCGCGGTGGGAAACGGCGTGGCACCGGTGCCTTACAACCGACTCTTCGCAGATCCCAAGGGCTTGATTTCCGGGAACGTGACGCGGGTGACTGCGCTGCTGGAGCACCGGTTTGCGGAGAATCTGACGATGCGCAGCGGGGGCCGGTACACGAGCTATCTCGAATCCTACCCATCGCTCTTTTCTGCTGGGGAACTGCTGCCGGACAACCGCTCTTTGCTACTGGCAAACCAGCGGGGGTATGGTTATACCGAAAGCGTCACATTTCAGAACGACCTGATTTGGAAACCAAGGACAGGCTCTATTGACCACACGGTCCTTTTCGGCCTCGAACTGGGCAAATTTGCCCAAAGCTTTGACGCCTTCTTCGGCTTCGCGAATGTCATCGACATCTACCAGCCCCCGCCCTACGTATTCGAGTCCCCCCCGGGTTCTTCGGTTTTCGTGGGCATCATCACCACCAGCAGTTTCGGGGTTTACCTCCAAGACCAGATTTCTTTTTCAGACAACCTTAAGCTGGTGCTCGGCGGTCGTTACGACACCGTCTCCGCGCCGTTTACGGATCTCCAGACGGGCGATGTCAGTCCCTCGGAAGGACAGGCTTTCTCGCCGCGCGTCGGTCTGCTGTACAAACCCGCATCCAACGTCTCGCTCTTTGCCAACTTCAACCAGTCCTTCGCACCTAGCAGCGGCTTGAGCACCACGGGGACGCCTTTTTTGCCCACCCGCGGCACCGGCTTCGAACTCGGCGCCAAGGCCGACCTGCTCGCCAACCGCCTGTTCGCCAACCTTGCCCTGTTCAAGATTGCCAAAACCAACGTCGTCACTGCCGACCCCGCCAACCCTCGCTTTTCGATTCAGGTGGGCGAGCAAGAAAGCCAAGGCGTCGAGTTGGACGTCTCGGGCGAGCTTCTGCCGGGTTGGAACGTGGTTGCTTCTTACGCTTACACCGACGCCCGGATCAGCCGCGACAACACTTTCCCTGTGGGCAACCGCCTGCCCACCACCCCGCTGCACGGCGGCAGCTTCTGGACTGCCTATCGAATTGGGGAGGGAGCACTGGAAGGCTGGGGGGCAGGAGCGGGGGTGTTCATGGTCGGTGAGCGCCTTGGCGATCTGGACAACAGCTACTCGGTACCCGGCTACACGCGCGTCGATGCAGCGCTCTATTACCGTCGTGGTTCGCTCAACGCGGCGATCAACTTCAAGAACCTGCTGAATGCGCAATACATCGAGGCGGCCAACTTCCGCACCGCCATCTACCCGGGGGCACCCTTCACGGTGCAGGGCACCCTCGAAGTGCGCTTTTGACGGCGCGCGACTCGCTCAACCCGGCACCCGGCCGTCGAGCCAGTTGTGCAGCTCGGCGGCGGAGCCGAAGTCCAGCAATGCCTCGGCCAGGGCATCGAGCCCCTCGTCCGAGAGCCCGCCGATGCGTTCGTTCACCCCCGGCTCCAGGGGACCGACCTGCCGGGCGAGCAGCCGTAGCACCAGAGATAATGCTTTCCTCCATTCGGCCTGCTCGGCGCGTTGCTCGGCCTGCTCGGCGCGTTGGCGCTCCTGCTCGGCGCGGGCGGCGATTTCTCCATAGCTCTCGAACGGCGTGCCGTCCGGCCGCCACATCTGCAACTGGCCCCCGGCATCCACATCGAAGCGCACCCCCAACCTGGGGCTCACCCACCCTGACATCGACTCGATGCCCTCCAGCACTCCGCCCCGGCGCACGTAGCCGTCGAGGGCACCCGCCTCGGGATCGTATAGGTAATACTCCTCGACACCAAAGCGCTGGTAGAAGGCGAACTTGCGCGTCATCTCCCGGACGCTGTTGCCGGGGGAGAGCACCTCGAAGACCACCTGCGGGGCGATGCCCGCTTCGAGCCACTGCCGGTAGCTGCCGCGCCTGCCCTTGGGACGGCCGAAGGCGACCAGCGCGTCGGGAGCCTGCCGGGTCTTGTTGTCCCCTTCTAGCGGGTACCACAGCAAATCCCCAGCTACGAACACGTCGGGAGCGTCCGCGAACAGCCACTCCAGGCCTTCTTTGATGTAGACGATCCAGCGGAACTGCTCGGTGTTGTCGGACATGGGCAGGCCATCGCAATCGGGGTAGACGAGCGGTTCTGTGGAGAGGATCATGGCGTACACCTGTGAACCTGTGCTCACCATCTTAGCGGCGGCTGCGGCGGACCGGATTTTCCGCCACGGCCCCGCTTTGCTGCGACTTGCGAAGAAGAGTCTGTAAAAGATGTGGTCGGTGCGCACGTGTCGCCCCCTCGCCGGTCATTCTCGCGCTCAGTTTGCCGGTGCAGCAGGCGGGTTGCCGCCGTTCCCTTCGCCGCCGAGCCGCCGGATAAGAAAGTCGTTCAGCGCTTCCTGGCGGCGATTGGAGGCGCGCAGTTCCTCCACAGCCTGATCGAACCTGACAATGGCGTCGGTGACCACACCGACGAAGCGCTCGGTGATCCCGGCAAGCCGATCGAGGTTCCGGCTGTTGGCCGCGGTGGCCTCCTGCAACTCACCGATGCGCTGGCTGTTGGCCAAAGTGGCGGCCCGCAGCTCGGCAATCAGCTCGCCGTGCTGGTCGAGACGGCGCTCGATGCGATCTTCCATTCGGTACTCTCCCGCAAAGTTCCGGATGCATGCAAGCTACTGCAGACCTCGGAAGATCGTCCAGCACCGGCGTCGCCGGAGGCGGCCGATGGATCGTGCGCGTCCGGCGGCGCCCGTCAGGGCCGGATTTTGACGGAGAACTCGGTACCGCCTTTGAGGTTGAGTGTCGTCGAGCGATAACCGTTGACGGGGTCGCGCAGGAACTCCACGTAGGGCCTCAGGGCCGCTTTGAAGGTGCCGACGTTGTCGGCGACGACGATGCCGCCTTTGCGAATCAAAGGATCGAGCAGCTTCAGGACGTCGAGGGCCAGATGCACCCAACCGTCCATCAACACCATGTCGATGGCTGGATTCAGATTTTGCAGCGTGACGAGGGCGTCTCCCTCGCGGATTTCCACACTGGAGCCCAGACCCGCCTGCGCGATATGTTTGCGCGCCTGGACCACTTTCTCAGGCACGATCTCGGTGCCGATCACCCGGCCGCCGCCGTTGTCCTGGACGGCGGCGGCCAGGTAAATGGTCGATATCCCGAACGATGTGCCGAATTCGACGATCGTCCGGGCGTGGGTGGAGCGGGCCAGCAGGTACAGCCACTCCCCTTGATCCCGGTCGATGGGAATGTATTTATCCCTGTAAAAATCCGTGTTGGCCCTGTCCCAGGCGATGCCGCCTCCCAGGAGCAACCCGGGCAATTTGGGCAAGTAGTGCAGCCATAGAGCGGCGAGTTGACGGTCGGCCTCGGCGTGGAGCCGGTCGAGCACCGCTTCGGCTTTCGGATTACCCAGAACGCCCACGGGCACCTCATAACTTGAATTTGAATTGGGCGCCGAAGGTCGCGGGGCTGCCGACCGTACCGAGAATCGAGCCGGAGGGGCCGTCCGCCGCCAAGGTCACATAGCGCGTGTCAAACAGGTTGTTGCCATACAGATAGATCCCATAATCGCCGAACTCGTAGCCCAAGCGGGCATTCACCAGCGCGTAGGGATCTTGGCGGAAGCGGTTGCCCTCGTCGAAGTACGTGCTGCCCCGGCCCACCAGTTCCGCCCGGGCAAACACACCGCCCCACCCGCGGTATTGCACAGCCACGTTGTAGGTCAATGCCGGCGCGAAAGGCAGCCGTTTGCCGTTGAAGCTCTGCCCCGTCGCGCGGTCGGTGTAATCGGCAAACCAGGCATCGGCTAGCCCGAACCCGGCGACAAGATCGAGCCCCTGGCTCAATTTCGCCCGCACTTCCAATTCCCCGCCGGTAATCGCCACATCCGCGTTCGTCACGCCGCGGGGGATGCCGAAAGCATCGAGCGGATTCACCTGATAGTTGCTCACCGGGTTGTGGAACAAGGCGAGGTTCACCCCCAGTCGGTCGTCGAACCAGGCGGATTTGAGGCCGATTTCGTAGTTCCAGGAAAATTCCGCCTCAAAAGCCGTGTTGTCCGCAGTTTCGGGGCGGATGTTGACGCCCGGGGGTTTATATCCCCGGGCGATGCTGCCGTAGATCATCGCATTGGCCGCGAAGCGGTATTCCGCCGTGAACCTCGGCAGGAGGGCATCGCCGTTTTTTTCGACGTTGCTGAAGGCGGTGAGGGCCGTGGCGGGGAAGCCGGGGATCGCGAAGACCTGCTCGGCAGCGCGCAGAAGGCTCCGATTGGTCTCGTAGCGCAAGCCCGCCGTCAGCGTCCACGCGGCGCCGGGCTTGTAGCTCGCCTGGCCGAAGACGGCGTAGGTCTGGGCCCCGGTATCGGCAGAACGCAGCAATGAAGCGCCCGCAATTCCCGCCTCACCGAATACCAGCGGCGCCTGCGAATTGAAATTGAAGCCGTCCTTGGCGGTCTGGAACTCCCGCGATTCGTAGTAGGCGCCGAACAACCACTGGAAATCCTTTGCACTTTCGGGGGACTGCAACCGAATTTCCTGGCTCCAGACGGTGGAAGAAAAAACGTTGGTAAAAGTCGCCCCGTCGAGGATGGAGAAGTCCGCGTCGGTGGCGGACTCCTGGCGGGAGAAGCGGCGGGCGGTGATCGAGCTTACGCGCAAATTTTCGTCGCGATAGAAGACCCGTAGCGCCTGGGTGTTGGCGTTGAGCTGGTTGAAGCCGTCGAAATTTTGCTCAAGGCGAAACGGGTCGGGATTGATGCGGATGAGACCCGCGTAGCCGCGGTCGCGGTAGTCATCGACATTGGCATGGAAACTCACCTCCCAATTGGGACTGGGCGTCCACAGCAGTTGCCCCCGGCCGGTCCCGCCCGCCACGCCGCCGAGGTTGGTGCCCAAAAACGTGTTGGTGAAAAAGCCGTCGCGCCGTCCGTAGTTGCCGGAAAGGCGCAAAAAGAGCTGGTCTGCCACCGCAGGGACGTTCACGCTCGCGCGCAAGTCGAGGTTGTTGTTGCTGCCGTATCCTGCAAGACCCGTGAATGCGTAGCGATTGGCGGGTTTGCGGGTGACGATGTTGACGACACCTGCCTGGGAACTGCGGCCGTAGAGCGTGTTTTGGGGACCGCGCAGCACCTCCACCCGCTCCAGGTCGGTCAATTCCTGCGTGATGAAGCTCCCGTAGTCGTAGGGAACATCGTCGATGTAGAACGCCGCGCCGTCCTGGGAGGCGAAGTTGAAATTGGAAAGCCCGCGGATGCTGTAGAAGAAGAAACTGCGCGTGCCGCCGGGATCGAAGATGGTGAAGTTGGGGGTGTTCTGGGCGATACCCCTTAAAGAGGTGATGTCGGCATCCTCGATCAGCTGCCTGGGGAGGACCGTAAGGCTGATGGGCACATCCTGAGGTTTTTGGGGGGTTTTTTGGGCGGTGACGACGACTTCTTCCTCCAGACCGCCAAGCAGGCTCAGCAGGAGCCCCCGTTCCGTCTGCCGCAGTTCGGAAAGCGGCAGCGGCCCCTCCGTCTCGACGATGATCCGAACACCGACAGCGCCGAACGGGGCGACGGTGACGGCCGTGACCCCCGGCGCGGGATCGGCCCGGCGCTCGATTCGACCGTCCGGCAGCCGTAACTGGGCGTTGGGGACATCGACGCTCAGGCGGTTGCCCTCCCCGGCTTTTTGGCCCCGAAGCGGTCGCTTGCCGTTGGTTTCCAGCAAAATCTCGATGCCCCCGTCGGTGGGAGTGAGCTGCACCCCGGTAATTTGTACCGCCGCGTCCGCCGCTGCCGGCGGAAAGTCGATCGCGCTCTGTGCCAGCAAAGCGTCGGCGCGGGTCAGCGGATGGGCAAGCTCGTCCAGGCGCGCAACCGGCGTCGGCTCCGCACCCGCCGCTCGGGCCAGCCAAAGCAACGCGGCCCCCGCCCACCCGACGGCGTACCGGTTCACCAAGCACAGACGCTGCACGTGAGGCCCTCCGTGGTCGCCGACTGCTCAAGTAGAAATCCTTCGCAGTGAGCCTGTAGAGGACGATAGGGGCCTGCGGGCGGGCGGCGCTTGTTCGAAACGGATTATTTTTTGCTCTAGACGGAACGGGGGTAGGGCGGTTTTTCGCCGCACCGGTTCACGGCAACTTGCGGTACGCTCCCGGGTTGACCCCGAAGCGGCGTTTGAAGGCGGCGTTGAACGCGCTGAGGCTGGCGTAGCCGACCGACAGGGCGACCTCCGTCACGTTCAGCCGCCCTAAGACGAGCAACTCCCGCGCCCTCTCCATCCGTTGCTGGTGCAAGCAGCCGAAGACCGTCGTCGCGAACACCTGGCGAAATCCGCGCTTCAGCGTGCAATCGTTCAAGCCGACCTGCCGGGCGAGGTCCATCAGCGACGGCGGCTCGTCGAGCCGGAGCAGCAAGATCTCTTTGGCCAGGCGAATCCGTTCGATGTGCTCCGGGCGCAACTTTGGCGACGGCCCGCAGGGCGCAGGCGGTTCGAAGGCAAGTGCTACCAGTTCGATCGCTTTGCTTTCGAGGTACAGCCGCCGGGTCAATCCCCGGTAGGGGCAGTGCAAAATCTGGTGGATTGCGCTTTGCATGGCGATCGTCGTCTGTCGGGATTGGGCGAAGTAGCCCTCGCGATCGGGAAGTTCGATAAGCCGCCTCAACGGCGCCGGCAGTTGCTCGAATTGCGCGCCGCTCAACTGAAAAATTGCCTCCGGCTCGATAAAAAGCTCAACAAAAGCCAACGGTTGCCGGGGTTGATAGGTCAGCACGCCCGGCAAACCCCGAACAAACCCCAGGTTGACCTGACCGGGGCAACCATCAAAAGGAGTGCGCACCCCTGCGAGGCGGCCCTGGGCATGGCCCGCTGTGCAAAAGCTCAAAGCCAGCGACGGCGTCCCGTGTGCCGATAGTTCGCAGCTTACCGCTTCCGGATACGCGTAGTTGTCGAGGGTCAACAACAGTCCGGGGCGCAGAGCTATCCGGCGGATCGTGCCTTCGCCGATGGGGGGCGGCAGTTGCAGAACCGTTTCGCCATCCTCAAGGCGCACAGCCGCCCCGGTTTGCCGCTGGAGTTGCTCGAACAGCTCGTCAATGTCGCGGACGCTGAAGTGCAGTTTCACGCCGGACCCATGGCGCGCTGGGCGTGGGTGTCGGCGGCAACCGCGAACAGGGCCGTCCTGTGGACCAGTTCGCGGCTGACGCACAGGCGGCGGTCCGCCCCGACGGTGACCAGCCCGGCTCGCTTGAGTTCTGTGAAACATTTGGTGACGGCGACCCGCTGGCAACCGATGGCGACTGCGAGCTGCTCGTGGGTCAGCCGCCCCTGCAGACGCACCCCCTCGACGCTCTCCTGCCCGCACTGGCGCACCAGCAGCACCAGCATCTCCTGGAGGCGGTCGATCACCCGCCGCAGGCCCTTGATGGCGTTGAGCGCCTCCAACTGCAACAACAGCCGCACCAAACCCTGGTTCAGTTGCCAGGCCAGTTGGGGCTGTTGGTGCACCTCCCGCCAGGCCACGCGCGTCAGTTGCACATCCGTCAGGGCGTGGACCGCGCAGGCAGCTTTTTCAGGCACAAGCATCGCGCCGATCGGCATGCGCGGTCCGACCAGCGCCACGAGGGTCTCGTTGCCGGACCATTGCACCGTCCGCACCCAGACAAGCCCCTGCTGCACCAGCCAGAGCGAATCCCAGGCAAGCGGGATGCTCTGACCGGCTTTGTAACAGTCGCCGGCGGCCTGCCCGGCGGCCCAGCCCACTTCGTGTAAATCTCCGGTATCGAACACCGCACCGGGGGATTCGACATCTTGAAGCGGGATTGCGTGTTTGCTCATAAGCCTGGAACCTACGATTTTATAGACTGAACCCAAGTGACTAGCAGCGTAGATCTGTTGAAAATCTATGTCAATAATTTGCCGAATTCCGCTCGCTTGGCTCCCGCGCCAAAGGTGGTGACGGCCGGTCAAAAAGCTTGCCGCTGCAGCAACAGGCGCTCAGATTTGTCCCCTTGACAGAACAGGGGGCATGAATCTTAATGAAAGTCAATTCAATAGCACACCGGCTGCACTGGTCTCAGCGGCTGTGGCTCCTTGGGGATGGGCGGTGAAGATTACGATTTCGGCGGGCAACTTTGCGCAATTTGTCACTGCTTTTCAGGAGTTGACCGGTTGCACCGGCCGGTGCAATGGTGCCGAGTTGACGCTCCACTGGCCGCAGCAGGCAGGCGAAGGATACTACCGCTGGCTTCGGTTGCGCGGCGGCATCGAGCTATTTATCTGCGACTACCAATTGCACCAGTCGGTCACTGTGGACTTGGAGATCTTGGAGTTTCCCTCGCTGTCGGTGGGTTTTATCGTCTCGGGTCATTTTCGCGGTACCCTGCCCGGTGCCGCCGAGAAGCTCGAAGGACGCCCGGGGCAGAGCGGTCTGTTTTTGTTGCCCGCTCACCGGGAAATTTCCGAATTGCCGGCGGCCGAGCGGCTGCGCTTCGTGGGGATGTCCTTCGAGCCGAGTTTGATCGAGTCGGTCTTCGAAGGGCAATCACTGCCGGTGGCCCCGGCGCTGAGGCCCTGGATGGCGGGGCGGGAGGCGCCGCCGTTTTTTCGTCTGGGAGCGATCACCCCTGCAATGGCCACTGCCCTCGATCAGGTTTTGCACTGTCCGTTTGAGGGGGCGACCCGGCAGCTGTTTCTCGAAGGCAAGGCACTGGAATTGGTCGCATTGCAACTGGAGCAGACCCTGACGGACGGGCCGTCGCCGGCCGCGCGCCATCGGTTGCACGGCGACGACATCGACCGTATCCACCAGGCGCGCGACATCTTGATTGCCAATCTCGAACATCCGCCTACGTTGATCGCCCTCGCCCACCAGGTCGGCCTCAACGACTACAAGCTGAAGCTCGGTTTCCGGCAGGTCTTCGGCACGACGGCGTTCGGCTATCTGCACGCCCACCGCCTGGAGCAGGCCCGAGTGATGCTGGCGGCCCGGCAGATCAACGTCTCGACCGCCGCCCGCGCCGTGGGCTACACCAACCTCAGCGCCTTCAGCCTCGCTTTCAAGCGCCGCTTCGGGGTGCTGCCGAGCACCTGGCAGTCGCGCCGCAGTTGAAGGCTTCCGAAAGCAAAGCGATCCGTCCGGCGGTAATCATAATCCGTTTGACGGTAGAAGCGGCGAAGCGCGATCGGATAACCTCACCCTCAGTAGTTGACAGCCAATGGCAACTAGCCCTTGGATTCCGCCCGATCCTTTCGGGTGAGAGGCCTCAGGATCCATCGCAATACAGGAAAAGCGCATGTTGACGGTAGACGAGCAGAAACACCCAATCTATTATTTGCTGTTCGACGGCACACCGACCGCCCAGGACACCGAGGCCCACCTGGCCAGTTGGGAGCGTTGGTTGTCCGAGGGCGAAAGCTTCGGGGTCATTCAGCGGCAGGTAGGCGTCGAGGCGGGCGAGGGCAAACCCCCCAAAGAGGGCCACAAGCTCGAAGTCGATTTTTTTCGCCGCAACCGGCCGCGCATTGCCGGGCTGTGCTTCGGCGTGGCCGTCGTGCTCGATTCGGAGGCGATGCTGGATAAATGGCAGCCGCTGGCCGCCAAGGCGATCGAGAACATGGTCGGCTGCACCGGCCGCGCCTTCGGCACGGTGGCCGAGGCTGTGCAGTGGCTGGAGGAGCGCCAGATCGCCGCGCCGCCCATCGAAGCGGCTCCGGGAGAGCACCGATGACCCAAATTGCTTCCCAAGGCTCCCAGTCGCTGAAACCTGCTGCCGAAAGTCTTCCCTCAGCCGCTGAGGGGACGATGGTGGGCAACGGCCTGGGACTGATCTTTCGGCTGGCGCGCCGCCAATGGCCGGCCCTCGCCGCGGCGGCCGCCTTTGCGGTACTCGCGGTCGCCTTCGAACTGGTGCCTTATCTGGCGGTCTATCGGATCGCTGTGGAGGTCTTCTCAGAGGCGCCTCGGCCCGAAGCGATGGTCCGGCTCGCCTGGCTTGCTTTTGGGGCGGTGGTGCTGCAGTTTGTGTGTATCGCCGTCTCCAACACCGTCGCCCATGCGGCGGCCTTTCGGCTGCTCAGGCAGGTGCGCACCGAACTGACCGAGAAGATGGCCCGGCTGCCGCTGGGCTTTTTCGACCGGCGCGAGAGCGGCGATCTCAAAAAAGCGCTGGTCGAGGACGTCGGTTCGCTAGAAGGGGTGCTCGCCCACAACATTCCGGATATCGTCTCGGGGATTTTGGTCCCCCTGGCGGCGGGGGTTGCCCTGTTTTGGGTGGATTGGCGCATGGCGCTCGCGTCGCTGGCGCTGCTGCCGGTGGGGATCGCCGCCCAGATGTGGGCGTTTCGGGACATGGACGCGCAGTACCGGCTGTGGCACCGCACCGAGGCGGCCGCCAACGCCGGGGTGCTCGAATACCTGCGCGGCATCGCCGTGCTCAAAGCCTTCAACCGCACGGCCGGCTCGCTGGAGCGATTGCGCTCGGCCGTCTACGGCGTGCGCGACGTGGCCACCGCGATGACCCGGCGCTCGATGTACCCGTATGCGCTCTTTTTTATTGCCCTGGGGAGCAACCTGCTGGTGGTGCTGCCGGTGGGGATCGCTCTGCACCTGCACGGCGGGCTGGGCTTGCCCCAGCTGTGTCTGTTTTTGGTGCTGGGCGCGGGATTGACGGCACCGCTCATCAAGTTGATGTTCGTCTTCGGCAGCACCTCCCGCACGATCATGGGCGCCGGGCGGATCCAGGCCATCCTGGATGCCCCGCCGCTGCCGGAGGCGGATGGGCCGGTCCAACCGGCGGATTACGGCGTGCGCTTCGTGGATGTGCACTTTAGCTACGACGGCGCCAAAAGCGCGCTACAGCAAGTGAGCTTCACTGCCCAGCCGGGCCGGGTGACGGCTCTGGTCGGTCCTTCGGGGGCCGGGAAAAGCACGGTGGCCAGGCTGATTGCCCGCTTCTGGGATGTGGATGCGGGCCGCGTGGAAGTGGGCGGTGTGGATGTGCGGGCCTTGGGCCTGGAGGCGTTGATGGGCCACATCGGCTTTGTCTTCCAGGAGGTGTTTCTTTTGCACGACAGCGTGCGCGAGAATATCCGCCTGGGGTGCGCCGGGGCGAGCGACGCCGAGGTGGAAGCGGCGGCGCAGGCGGCCAACGCCCACACCTTTATCCAGGCGCTGCCGGACGGGTACGACACCCAGCTTGGGGATCGCGGGGCGCGGCTTTCGGGCGGCGAGAAGCAGCGCCTCGCCATCGCCCGGGCGATTCTCAAGAATGCGCCGATTCTGTTGCTCGACGAGGCCACCGCCTTTGCCGATCCGGAGAACGAACTGGCGATCCAGCAGGCCCTGGCGGAGCTTATCCAGGGCAAGACGGTGATCGTGATCGCCCATCGCCTCGCGTCGGTTGCCGATGCCGACCACATCGTGGTCTTCAATGGCGGGACCGTCGAAGACCAGGGCACCCACGGGGAGCTTTTGGGGCGCAGTGGAACCTACCGCAGACTCTGGGCCGCCCAGCAGCAGGCCGTGGGATGGACGATGACCACCGCAACGGGGGAAGAAGCGCATGCTGGTTGATTTCGGGTTCGATCTGGCCGGGCGCACCGACGCGCGGCTGTGGCGCGGCCTGACCCTCAGCATCCTGCAGGCGCTGTTGGGCGTGGTGCCGTACCTGGTGCTGTATTTTGCCCTGGAGGCCGTCTTTGCCGGCCGGGCCACCGACGCGCTCGCCTGGGGAGCGGCGGCGATCTTGGGCGTCTGCCTGCTGCTGTTGTGGGTGGTGCGCGCCCACGCCATGCTCGACAACTTTGCCGCCACCTACGCGCTCGTGTGCGACATGCGCCTGCGGCTGGCCGACCACCTGGGCCGCCTGCCGATGGGCTTTTTTACCCGTCGGCGCACCGGGGCGCTCGCGGATGTGCTGACCGGCGACTTCGCCATCTACACCGAGGTTGTCACCCACACCTGGGGTCTGGTGATCGCCAATCTGGCCCTGCCGGTGTGCATCGCCGGGGTGCTCTTTTTGGCCGATTGGCGCCTGGCGCTGCTGGCGGTGGCCACGATCCCTTTTGCGCTGCTGGCGGTCATTTGGAGCCAGTGGCTGCTGGTGCGCGCCGGCGAAAAGCTGATGGACGCCAAGGCCGACACGGTCGGGCGGCTGGTCGAATATATCCAGGGGATCGCCGTGCTGCGCGCTTTTGGCCGCACGGGCGCCAAGCACGCGGCGCTGGCGGCGAGTCTTGCGCGCCTGGAAAAGCAGAGCCTGTATACGGAACTGGCCCCCGCCCCCGCCCTGCTGATGTACGGGTTCACCGTCGAGTTGGGCTTCACGATCGCGGCGGTGGTCGGCGCCTGGTTGATGACCGGTGGGGCGCTCTCCCCGGCGGTGTATCTGTTGTTTCTGGTGCTCTCGCTGCGCTTTTACAAATCCCTTGCCGAACTGGGCATCTATCTGGCCGAATTGCGTTTCGCCTCCGCCACCATCGCGCGCATCCGCGGGTACTTCGGCGAATCCGCCCAGCCCGAACCGGCCGCAGCGAGTCTGCCCACCGGTTGCGACGTCGTCTTTGACAACGTCTCTTTCGCCTACGAGGAGCAGACCGTCCTAAAACGGGTGTGGGCGGTGATGCGCCCAGGCACGCTCACCGCCCTGGTCGGTCCCTCCGGCTCGGGCAAGTCCACCGTCGCCCACTTGCTTACCAGATTATGGGATGTCGATTCGGGTGCAATCCGCATCGGCGGCGTTGATGTGCGCGCAATGGCCATGGCTGCGCTCCAGGCGCACATCGGCATCGTCTTTCAGGATGTGTACTTGTTTCGCGACTCGGTGCTCAACAATATCCGCCTGGGCTGTCCCGACGCCGACGCCGAACAGGTGCTCGCCGCCGCCAAGGCTGCCCGCGCCCACGATTTTATTGTGCAACTGCCGCAGGGCTACGAGACGATCCTGGGCGAGGGCGGCTACGACCTCTCCGGCGGGCAGCGCCAGCGCCTCAGTATCGCCCGCGCCCTGCTCAAGGACGCCCCGATTCTTATCCTGGATGAAGCGACCGCAAGCGTCGATCTGGACAACGAGCGGCTCATCCAGCAGGCGATCGCCGCACTGACCAGGGGGCGCACGGTGATCGTGATTGCCCACCGCCTCTGGACCATCCAGCACGCCGATCAGATCCTCTATTTCGAACACGGCCGCATCGTCGAGCGCGGCACCCACGCCGAGCTGCTGGCCGTCGAAAACGGTCGCTACCGCCGCCAGTGGCAGGCGCAGCAACAGGCCGGAGGCTGGCGAATTGGCGGAGCAACCGGTGTACGGTCTGTCGGATAACCCGCCGGCGGCACGCATCGGCCTTCCAAACCCACTGCTTTCAGCCGCGGGCAAGGGCTTTAATGCGATAGTCTTTTGATAAGCTGTTTGGCTCATCTCAAGGGGTGTCGCCGTGACTATCTCCATGTCTGAGCAAGTCTTGGCTGATTTGGGCCAAGAGCTTAACGCGCACACACAATACCCGGATCCGCAAGACGAACTGGATCTGCTCTGGCGCTTGCCGTCGTGGTTGGCCGAAGGTTGTTTTCGAGAAATTGCCTTGCGCGAGGGATTGGCATTGTGCATCGAAAATTTCCGGCTGCGCGATCGCTGGGAGCTTGCTTTGCCGGAACGGGAGGAATGCCTGTGTTTCCATTTCCACCTGTCGGGGGAGCACCGGGACGGCAGCACCGAGGTGGGCAACCTCGAATACGCCCTCTACGGCAGCGGTCTGGCTCCCAAGCAAACCATGGCCGGCCCGGATCACTTTCCTATCCTGGAGGTGCACATCTGGATGCAGCCGGAGGTGCTGGTTGCCTTCGTTGGCCACAATGGAGAACTGCCGACGGAGTTCGCGCACCTGGTCCGCCCAGCGGACCAAAAATACTACACCCGCGTGGGAACGGTCTCGCCCGCCCTGCAGCAGATCCTTCGGCAAATCGTCCGCTGTCCGTATTCGGGCCTCGCCAAGCGGCTGTATCTGGAAGCCAAGGCGCTGGAGGCGGCGGCGCTGGTCTTGGAGCACGAGCAGGAGGTGCGGCAGGGGCGATGCCTGCAGCATGCGTTGCAATCCGATTGCGTCGAGCGCATCTGTCGCGCCCGCGAAATCGTGCTGCAGAATCTGGATCGGCCGCTGGCTTTGGCCGAGCTGGCGCGGCGGGTGGGACTGAACGAATGTGCGCTCAAGCGCGGTTTCCGGCAGGTGTTCGGCACAACGGTGTTCGGCTATCTGCGCGACTACCGGCTGGAGCAGGCGCGGCAGTTGCTGCTGTCGGGCGAGGCGAACGTGTCTGGGGTGATGCAGGCGGTGGGCTTTGCGGATCGCGGCCATTTCGCGGCGGCGTTTCGCAAGAAGTTCGGGGTCGCTCCGAAAGATTACCGATAAGGCAGATGTAAAGATTGCGGTCGGTCCCCCGGGACGAACGGGTCTGTGATTCGCCCGGCAGCAGAACGCTCGGTGCCGCGCAGACCAGCGGGATTGGGAGAGACAAATCGGCTTTTAAGCATTTGCCTGGCTATTCAAAAGTTCTGTCCAGCCATCAAAAAATTCCGTCCAGCCATCGGCTTGCGCTTCACAAAGGCGTCGGCACCCTAGTACTTTGCTAGGAACCACTCTCAACAAAGGTGCGCTGGGATGGGTGTGGGGTTGCGAAATGCGCGAATGGCGGCGGGCGGGTGGTCGGTTGCGGCGGCTGCGCTCGCGCGGGCGGCAGAGCCGGTGATCGCCATTCGGCGGGCACGGTTGGCCACTTCCGTACGGAGGGTGAAGGCTTGCCTGCCTAACCGCAACGCCAGTCTGTTGGTGGCGGGCGGCTTGTCGCTGCTGTGCGCCGGCCCCGCTGCTGCCCAGCCGTTGGCCACGGAGGTGTCGCGCCTCGGCGAACTGCCCTCCGTCTCGACCAGTGCCGCCCATCTGGCCCAACAGCCCGCCGAGCCGAGCCAAGCCCAGGCTCCTGCCCCACCGGACGGCGAGGAACTCGACGAGGTGACGGTGACCGGCACTGGTACTTACCGCCGCTCGAACGCCTCGACCGCCACCAAGACCGACACCCCGATTCTCGACACGCCCCAGTCCGTCCAGGTCATCCCCCGCCAGATCATCGAGGACCAGGGCTCCGTGCGCATGCGAGAGGTGTTGCGCAACGTCAGCGGCGTCTACCTGAACAACAACTACAGCAATTACAGCGAATCGTTCAATATCCGCGGCTTTACCGCAAGCCAGTTCACCAATGCCTTTGCAACGAGCAAGTTCGATTCGTTCAATGCCGTCGATACCACGAACATCGAGCGCATCGAGGTGCTCAAAGGGCCGTCCTCGGTGCTGTTCGGGCAAGCGGAACCCGCGGGCGTCATCAACTACGTCACCAAAAGACCCCTGCTCACCCCCTACACCGCGATCGGCTTCACCGCCGGCAGCTACGACTTCTACCGCACGACGCTGGATCTGTCCGGCCCGCTCACCGCGGGCGGCACCCTGGCCTACCGGCTGAATGTCGCCTACGAAGACGCCAATACTTTTCGTGGCACCCAGGGTCGGCGGACGTTCTTCTCGCCGGTGCTGGAGTGGAGAGTCACTCCCGACACGACGCTGAGCTTCGAGGTAATCCACAGCCGCGACAACCGTCCTTTCGAGCTGGGCCTTCCGGCGGTGGGCACCGGGGTGGCGCCGGTACCGTACAACCGGCTCTTTGCCGATCCCAAGGGATTGCTGCTTACCAATTCGACGCGGGCCATCGCGGTGCTGGAACACCGGTTCGCGGAGAATCTGACCATGCGCAGTGCGGGGCGCTACGCCAGCTATATCGAAAACTACCCAAGATTGATCTATAGCGCAGGGCTGCTGGAAGACAACCGCTCGTTGCAGCTGGCGGACGACCGGGGGGAGTATTACTTCGAATCGTTCGGTTTCCAGAACGACCTGATCTGGAAGGCAAAGACGGGCTCGATCGACCACACGGTCCTATTTGGCCTCGAACTGGGCAAGTCTCTCCAGTCGGGGTACGGAATCTTTGGCCTGGCGAATGTCATCGATATCTATCAGCCCCCTCCCTACGTGCTCGAGCCCGCCGCGGAATCGTCGCGTTCTCCTTATGGTTTCAGGAACGCCATCAGCTTTTTCGGGGTGTACCTGCAGGATCAGATTTCCTTTTCGGACAACCTCAAGCTGGTGCTCGGCGGTCGTTACGACACTGCCTCGGCGCCCAGTACGGATCCGATAACGGGTGCGATAAACCCTTCGGAGGGGCAGGCGTTCTCTCCGCGGGTCGGCCTGTTGTACAAACCCGCCCCCGACGTGTCGCTGTTCGCCAACTTCAACCAGTCTTTCACTCCCACTTCCGGCCGCAGCGCTGCGGGTACGCCGTTTCTGCCCACCCGCGGCACCGGCTACGAACTGGGCGCCAAGGCCGATTTGCTGGCGGGCCGCCTGTTCGCCAACCTGGCGCTGTTCAAGATTGCCAAGACCAACGTCGTCACCTTCGACCCCACCAACCCCCGCTTTTCGATTCAGGTGGGCGAGCAGGAGAGCCAGGGGGTCGAATTCGACCTCACCGGCGAGATCCTGCCGGGGTGGAACGTGGTCGCCACTTACGCCTACACCGACGCGAAGATCAGCCGCGACAACACCTACCCGGTAGGCAACCGCCTGCCCACCGCGCCGCTGCATGGGGGGAGCCTCTGGAGCGCCTACCGGGTGAGCGAGGGAGCGCTGGCGGGCTGGGGGATCGGGGCGGGGGTGTTCTCGGTGGGCGAGCGCTTCGGGGATCTGGCCAACAGCTTTTCGGTGCCCGGTTACACCCGCTTCGATGTGGCGCTCTACTACCGCCGCGGCGGACTGAACGCGGCCCTCAACTTCAAGAACCTGTTCAATGCCCAGTACATCGAGTCGGCCGTCAGCCGCGGGGGGATTACTCCGGGGGCACCCTTCACGGTGCAGGGCACCCTCGAAGTGCGCTTTTGATTCGAGGGCATGGCGGTCGCACCACAACAGCCCCAGCGTCTGCTCTCATCGACGGCGATTGGGCACCCTTCGCTCACGAGACCGACGGCGGCAGCTGCCGGCGAAACGCCTCGATGTCCGGGGCATCGAGCAAGGCCAGGCCCAGAGTGTCCAGCGCGTCCGTATCGGCTATCGCCTGCAGGGCTGTCAGCATATCTTCCGGCAACGGCCCAAACTTGTGCTCCAGTTGGTGCAGCAGAAACTGAAGTCTGGTGCGTTGCTCCGTTTCATGCACAGCCTGTTGCACAGCCTGTTGCACCAGCTCGCGGGTCAACTCCTGAAACAGCGGCGTCTCGGTCAACAAACTCATCTGCGACCTCCTTCTAAAAAACTCCGTGACGACTTGCGTATCCCTTAATGAGGCCAAAAGACCCGTGACCGTCAGCACCTCGGTGCGCTGTTGGCTCGATTCTATCTCCGCCTCAATGACCCCGGTGCACGCTTCCAGCAGTGCCCCCAATTCCTGCCCGCGCATCAGCGGCACCAGCGGCATCAGCCCCACCAGACCACTGGCCAGCACCGGCTCGGGGTCTTGCTCCCACAACCGCACAAGGTCGTACTCCACCCGCACCCGGCCTTGCTCGAAGCGCTCCGGTACCTGACGGGTGGCAGCGCTGTCCTTGAGCAGGACGAGCACCTGATTGGGCAGCAGGCCGTAGCGGTTCAGCACGAACAGGGCGTAAGTCGCCATACGCACGGGCAGCTCTTCGCGGGGCTCGCCCTTCTGAACAAGCGTTTGGAATTCGACGTGCAGCAAGCGTGCCTCCGCCTGCTCATCGCGGTAGCGAATCAGAAAATCGGCGCGGCGCTGCTGAGCGACGATGACAGAGTTGAGTTCTTGCTCCCACGTCACCTCGGGCCCTTTGAGCCAGGCGAGGAAGTGGCGGCTGTAGAGGGCGGCCAGACCCTGCAGGCTGGTGTCGAATGGGCGGCGTTCTTGCTCGGCCACGCGGTTGCTCCGGCTGTGCTGTCATCCTGCCATGCTTGCCCGGCTGTCGAACCGGTGCTGCAAATCGGCGGCAGAGCCCAAGTCCGGCAGAGGTCGAGCGGTGCATCCGCAGGCTGGGTGATGCGTTCGGTTACCCGGGTGCGCCGTTCACGCTGCAGGGCACCCTCGAAGTGCGCTTTTGAGGGCGCACGACTCGCTTAGCCCGTCGGCCGGCCGTCGAGCCAGCTTTGCAGATCGGCGGCGCAGCCGAAGTCCAGCAGCGCCTCGGCCAGGGCATTGAGCCCTTCATCCGGCAGCCCGCCGACGCGCTCGCTCACCCCGGGCTCCAGGGTGCCGACCCGCCGGGTGAGTAGACGCAAGACCAGGGACAATGCCCTCCTCCGTTCGGCCTGCTCGGCGCGTTGGCGCTCCTCGTCTGCTCTTTGCTCGGCCTGCTCGGCCCGTTGGCGCTCCTGTTCGGCCCGTTGGCGCTCCTGCTCGGCGCGGGCGGCGATTTCTCCATAGCTCTCGAACGGCGTCCCGTCCGGCCGCCACATCTGCAACTGGCCCCCGGCATCCACATCGAAGCGCACCCCCAACCTGGGGCTCACCCACCCTGACATCGACTCGATGCCCTCCAGCACTCCGCCCCGGCGCACGTAGCCGTCGAGGGCACCCGCCTCGGGATCGTATAGGTAATACTCCTCGACACCAAAGCGCTGGTAGAAGGCGAACTTGCGCGTCATCTCCCGGACACTGTTGCCGGGCGAGAGCACCTCGAAGACCACCTGCGGGGCGATGCCCGCTTCGAGCCACTGCCGGTAGCTGCCGCGCTTGCCCTTGGGTCTGCCAAAAGCGACCAGGGCGTCGGGAGCCTGCCGGGTCTTGTTATCTCCTTCTATCGGGTACCACAGCAAATCGCCGGCCACGAAGACATCGGGCTCGCCCGCGAACAGCCACTCCAGGCCTTCTTTGATGTAGACGATCCAGCGGAACTGCTCGGTGTTGTCGGACATGGGCAGGCCATCGCAGTCCGGGTAGACGACCGGTTCTGTGGAAACAACCATGGCGTGCACCTGTGAACCTATGCGCACCATCATAGCGATGGCGGCTGTTGCTTGCCGAGAGCAATTCGGCCGATCGGGGTTTCGGCGACGTTCGCTCCGTGCGCCTTGCCGCCTCCTTCCATTGTTTTTGCTTCTGCCGCTGCCTGTCCACTTTTCTGGAGATGGGCCAGGGCCGCGGGCTAACGATAACGAATGTGAATGATTTTCATCGACCGGCGCACCGCGGGCAGCCGGCGCAGCAGCCGCAGCCACCCCCAGCGGTGTGGGTGGTAGTCCAGGTAATACCATTCCTGGAGGAACTCGACCCCCCCGCTCCAGCCTTCCAGGTGGCTGCCGCGGTCGATACCCCAGCGAAAGGAAGCGGCCTCGGTCCGGTCGTGACGCTCGACGACAACCGGGCTGACGGCCTCCGCCAACAGTTCGGCACAAGGAAAGGCGGCTCCCAGACAAGCGACCAGTTGCCGGGCTTCGCACTCCGTCAGATACATCAGCAGACCCTCCGCGATAAACAGAAACGGCGAGCGGCGCAGCGGCTGCAGGATATCCATCCAGGCAAAATCCATGACCGAGCAGCCCAGATGCCGATGGCGGTCGCTTTCGCCGAACAGGTGGCTCCACGGTCGCTTCAGGGCCGGCAGGTCCAGTTCGTACCAGCGCACCCGGCCGTTGTCCACCCGGAAGTAGCGCGTGCAAAGGCCCGCTCCCAGGTTGACGACCACCGCCTCGGGATGGACCTGCAAGAACCGCTGCACCGCGCGATCGAGGATCTCGGTGCGGATGGCGACGGCCACCTGCGTCGGCCAGACACTGTTGCGCCTGGCCAGGGCGGTGCAATCGAGGTTCAACCTGTGGACAATCTCGATGGCTTTCTGGTCGAAGACGATGCCGTCCTGCCGCTGCGTCTCCAGGTAGCGGGCGCACAAGGAGAACAGCAAACCCTCAGACACACCCGGCAGAGCCCGCATCGGTCATCCCCCTTTAAGCGGCGGGGTCGCGCATCCAGCCCCGCAGGGACAATCCAGGCAATCGCCGCAACGCACGCAGGCAGCAGACTGTGTTGCGGCAACGGGTTCGGCCCGGCCGAAGCCGGCCTCCGGCAGATCCCGCTCCACGCTTAGCCCTTCCGGTTGGCGGCGGTAGGGAATCGGTTGCGCCCTGGCCCACCCGCGCTGCCGCCAGAGGGCTTCTTCGCCGGGGTGGCGGGCAAAGTGCACCACCCAGCGGTCTGCGCAGCGCACGCAGGGCAGCACCTGGGGGATGACGTCGCTGACGCACAGGTAACCCCAAAGATAGCCGCTGAGCAATTGAGTCTCAGGCACCGCTTCCTCCTTTACACGGTCTTCAGGAAAGGGCAACCGGCCGGTGGCGGTCCGCTGTCGGCCCGAACCGGCTGCCCCGGCTTAGCCCAAGCTAGATGCCGAACTCGCGCTTCAACTGCGCCACCCACTGCTTGATACGCCGCTCGGTCTGTTCCGGTTGGTTGTCGTCGTCGAGGGCCAGACCCACGAACTTGCCGTTTTTGTAGGCTTTTGAGGCGTTGAAATCGTAATTGTCCGCCGGCCAATAGCCGACGGTGGTACCGCCGCGCTGGGAGATCTTTTCTTCCAAGATGCCCATGGCGTCCTGGAAGTTGTCGCCGTAGCCGCGCTGGTCGCCGGTGCCGAAGTAGGCCACCTTCTTGCCGGCGAAATTGATCTGGTCGAGATCCGGATAGAACGAATCCCAGTCGTCCTGCAAATCGCCGATATTCCAGGTGGGACAACCGATGATGAGGTACTCGTAGGCGGTCAGGTCCGCCTTGGACGCCCGGCCGATGTCGCGCAGATCCACCTGGGTTTTACCCAATTCCTGCTGGATGACCTCGGCGGCATCCCCGGTCTTGCCGGTGGTGGTGCCGAAAAACAAACCGATCTTGGCTGGCATGGAACCTCCGTGTTCTTGAAATGGGCCGACTGGGTCCGGTCGCGCAGAACTTACAGGCCGAAGGGCAGACGCCCCGCAGCCCGGATGCTCACCGAACGCAAGCGAATACATGAGGACGCATCGCAGCAGCACCCGCCGCCGGTCACGTCGACCGACATCGGGGTTGTGCAGCGCCGCTCTCTTTCTATGGCAGCTTAGTATTGTTGAAACTGACTGTCAATAAATTTTGATCGATACATCGACGCTCGAAACTCAGAGGCCGTGTTCCAATAGCTTTGCAAAAGATATACCACCTGTCGTCGGAGGGGAGTTCAATCACTATTGCTGCTTTTTCCCAATTGCGATATCCTACGCCTGACCATCCGTCGGAGACCGCAATCGGCGCGGGCTGTTGGTTTACCCGATTGGCGGGTCCGTTGGTTTTTGCTTGCCGGCAATGGAGCCGCACATGCGCAGTTTTTCGGGTTATTTCTTCTTGGGATCTGTGGCCCTGGCGGCCCTGCCCAGTTTGGTGGCCGTTGCCCCGGCTTTTGCGCTGCCCGTTGCCGGCAGTGAGGTAGTCCTTGTGCGCAAGGCCGATCTGGAGCACAGCGCGCTCGGGGCGCGGGGATTGCTCGGAGGTGGGCTGGCCCAGGCACCGCCCGCCGCGACACCCGCTGCGCCCAGCCAGGATCTGCCCGGGAGCGACCCTTCTGAACTCGACGAAGTCACCGTGGTCGGACGCTACTTGCGCAAGGACGCCACCACCGCCACCAAGACCGACACCCCGCTCATCGACATTCCCCAATCGATCCAGGTGGTCCCCCGGCAGTTGCTCGAAGATCAAAAGATTATTCAGTTCAACGACGCGCTCAAGACCGTGAGCGGCGTCTTCAACGCCAATCCCACCTTTGCCTCCTTCAGCACCTTCAACGTCCGGGGCTTCAACACCAACAACATCTACCGCAACGGCTTTCGCGACGGCGTCAACAGCCTGGCTGGCTTCGACGTCGCTTCGATCGAGCGCATCGAGGTGCTCAAAGGGCCGGGCTCGGTGCTCTACGGCCAGGGCGAACTGAGCGGCATCATCAACGTCGAGACCAAAAGGCCCCAGCCCAAGGCCGCCTACGCCGCCACCTTCGACGCGGGCAACTATGGCCTGTTTCGAAGCAGCCTCGATTTCACCGGGCCGCTCACTGCCGACAAGGCCCTGTCGTACCGGTTGAACGCCGTCTACCAAAATTCCAAAAGCTTCCTCGATTTTTTCCAGGCGGAGCGCTGGTTGGTGGCCCCTGCTTTCACCTGGCGCATCGGCTCCAATACCACCCTCGACATCGACGGCGAATTCTACAATGCCCGCCAGCCTTCCACCTTCGGCCTGCCCGCCGTGGGCACGGTCCTGCCCAACCCGAACGGCAAAATCTCCACCGGCCGCTTTGTGGGCGAACCTTTGCTCGACAACTACGGCAGCAGCGCCTACCGCTTCAGCTACCGGCTCGAACACCGCTTCAGCCCCAATTGGTCGCTGCGCCACGGTTTTTCCTCCAGCCACCAGCGCCTGTTGTTCACCCAGACTGTGCCCGTCGAGCTATTCCCCGACGGCCGCACGCTGTTGCGGGTGATCACGGGCACGACGGTCCCCGACGGGTATACCTTCTGGCGCGACAGCAACATCGTCGACACCTACCTCATCGGCAACTTTCGCACCGGTCCGGTGGAGCACAAGCTCGTCTTCGGCTTCGACGCCTCCTGGTTCTACAACGCCACCCGCCAGTTCAACGGTGCGCTCATCGCCCCGCTCGACCTGTTCAACCCGGTCTACAGCCCGACCCGGGGGCCGACCATTCTGGAGGCGAACAGCTTCAATTCCCCCTCTTCCTACGGCATCTACATCCAGGATCAGTTGAGTTTTTCAGAGAATCTGAAGCTGCTGTTGGGACTGCGCTACGACAATGCCACCCAGCGGACCGCCGATTTGCTCACCGCCACGCGCACCAGCGAAGATTTCGACGCCTTCAGCCCGCGCGTCGGTCTTGTCTGGAGGCCCATCCTGCCGCTCGCCCTTTACGGCAGCTTCAGCCGCTCCTTTTTGCCGACGCTGGGAACCAACCAGGCGGGGTTGCCGTTTGTGCCCGAGCGCGGCGAGCAGTTCGAGGCGGGTCTCAAGGCGGATCTGTTGGAAGGGAAGCTCTTCACGACGCTTGCCTATTTCGATTTGACCCGCCAGAACGTGCTTACCCCCGATCCGAGCAATCCTTTCTTTTCGCTGCAGACGGGTGAGCAGAACAGCCGCGGCGTCGAATTCGACCTCACCGGCGAACCTGTGCCGGGTTGGAACCTGACCGCCGCCTACGCCTACATCGACGCGCGCATCACCCGCGACACCCAGTTTGCAGTCGGTAACCGTCTAGGCGCCGTCCCCCACCACAGCGCTAGCCTCTGGAGCACCTACCAGTTGCAGGAAGGTTCCCTCAAAGGTCTCGGTTTCGGCCTCGGTTTGTTCTATGTCGGCGAGCGAACGGGAGATCTGGCCAATACTTTTACGCTGCCCGGTTATCTGCGCACCGACGCCGGCGTCTACTACCGCGCCGACAATGTCCGCTATGCTTTTAACTTCCGCAACCTGTTCAACGTCGAGTACTACGAAAGCGCCGGCAGCGCCCTCGATGTGATCGTGGGGACCCCGTTCACGGTGATCGGCAGCGTCTCGGTGGAGTTTTGAGCGATGAACTTCAAAGTGCGGCCTGTGGTTTTTGCGCTCCACCAGTGGACCGGTGTGGTGCTCGGCCTGCTGTTGGTGGTCATCTGTGTAAGCGGCAGCGTGCTGGTGTTCAGCGAAGAGATCAACCGTACCCTCCACCCGCAGTGGACCCGTTCGCGACTGCAAGGAGAGCCCATCTCGCCGGCCGCGGCCATCGGGAAGCTGCGCACCGCCTACGCCGACAGCCGGCTATTGAGCCTGCGCGTCCCGCCGGAGCCGGACGGCACCTACATGGGAGTGCTCCTCAGCGGCGAGCGGTTGCAGGTGAGCTTTGTCGATCCGCGCGGCGGCGCGCTGATCGGCGGACGCATCGATGTGCTTTCGGTGCCGGTTGGTTTTTTGTTGCTGTTGCACACGAGCTTGCTGGCCGGGGCGGCCGGGGGCATCGTCGTGGGCATCGCCGGTGTGTTGCTCACCGTTTTGGGCCTAAGCGGCCTGGTGCTCTGGCCGGGCTGGAGGCGGTGGCAGTCGGGGTTGCGGGTGCGCTGGCGCTCCCCGAGCCGTCTGCTCCACTACGATCTGCACAAAGTCAGCGGCGTCTTTTCTGCCGCGCTTTTGGTGCTGATTGCCCTGACCGGCTCGGCGCTCGTCTTCCACGACCCGGTGGAGGGATGGGTTTACCAGGCGTTTGGTCAAAAGCCGCCGGAGCATCCTGTCTCCACCGTGCGCCCTGGTATCCGGCCTCTGGACATCGAGCGCGTCCTGGACCGAGCGCGCGCCGTGGTACCGCAGGCGACCGTCACGAACATTGCGTTGCCCACGCGGTCGAACGGTGTGGTCTACGTCACCCTGCGCTGGCCCCCCTCCGCAGGGGCAGGCCTGGGTACTGTCGCCCTCGACCAGTACAGCGCCAGCGTTCTGCGAGTGGACAACCCCCGGCGTTTTACCCCTCCCGAGCAGGTGATGCAGTGGCTTTATCCGCTGCACGTCGGCAATTTCGCGGGTCTGCCGCTGCGCGTCCTCTACGCCCTGGTGGGCCTGGCCCCGGCGCTGTTGTTCTGGACCGGCCTGGTCCTGTGGCTGGATCGCCTCAAAAAACGCCTCAACCGCCGCGCCGCCCCTGCCCCCGGCGGGTAGCCCGAGGGCGGCGTCGGTCATCGGGCATTTATTGACACTCGATTCCAACAAGCCCTATGCTTTGTGTGCCCGGAAGCCGGTGGACTTGTTGGATCCTGTCCCGAGGCACTTGCAGTGCCGACGGTCGCGGCAGAAGTCGTTTGCCCGAGGAGGCTCGTTGTCCATGATCGATCGCAACACGTTGCTGCTGTTAGCGGGCGGTTTGTTGCTGCTGTGCGCCGCCCCCACCCCCGCACAGCAAGTGGCCGCGGTACCCCTGGAAGTGCCGCGCCTCGACCAGATACCCACTGCCTCGACTAGTGCTGCCCACCTCGCCCAGCAGCCCGCCGAGCCGAGCCAAGCCCAAGCTCCTGCACAACCGGACGCGGAAGAACTTGACGAGGTGACGGTGACCGGCACCGGTACCTACCGCCGTTCGCGCTCCTCGACCGCCACGAAGACCGACACGCCGATTCTGGACACGCCCCAGTCGATCCAGGTGATCCCCCGCCAGGTCATCGAAGACCAGGGGACCGTGCGCCTGCGCGACGCCCTGCGCAACGTCAGCGGCGTCTACCTGCAAAGCACCGACGGCAATATCGGCGAATACTTCAATATTCGCGGCTTCTCCGCCAGGTCCTACACCAACGCCTTTTTGTCCAGCGGCACCGATTCGCTCCTTTCTTTGGACACTGCCAACATCGAGCGCGTCGAGGTGCTCAAGGGACCCTCCTCGGTGCTGTTTGGCCGCGCCGAACCCTCCGGGGTCGTCAACTACGTCACCAAAAGGCCGCTGCCCGCCCCCTACGCCGCGGTGGCCTTCACCGCCGGCAGCTACAATTTCTACCGCACCACGGCGGATCTGTCCGGGCCGCTCACCTCGGACGGCGCCCTGGCCTACCGGCTGAATGTCGCCTACGAGGACGCCAACAGCTTCCGCGGCGTGCAGGGCAGGCGGGTGTTCTTCGCGCCGGTGCTGGAGTGGAAGATCGGCCCCGACACGAAGCTGAACTTCGAGATAGAGCACAACCGCGACAACCGCGTTTTCGATCCGGGCCTTTTCGCAGTGGGCACCGGCGTGGCGCCCGTCCCGTACAGCCGGCTCTATGCGGATCCCAGGGGACTGATTTTCGGGTATGCGACGCGGGCGACGGCGGTGCTGGAGCACCGCTTCGCCGAGAACCTGACAATGCGCACGGGCGGACGGTACGCCAACTATCTCGAATCGTTCCCGCTCCAGTTCACTCCCGGGGAGCTGTTGGCGGACAACCGCACGCTGGTGCTGGCGTATCTGGAGGGGAATCAATTTTATGAAAATGTCGCCTTCCAGAACGACCTGGTCTGGAGGGCACAGACGGGTTCGGTGGACCACACGGTCCTTTTCGGCCTCGAACTGAGCAAGTTTGCCACCGGCTTCGCAGGCACCTTCGGTTCCGCAAACAGCATCGATATTTTTCAGCCTCCTCCCTACACCTACGAATTCCCCCCGGCCTCGGAGCGCTTTCCCTTCATGGGCAACACCACCACCAGCGGCTTCGGGGTGTACCTGCAGGATCAGATCTCGTTCTCGGACAACCTCAAGCTGGTGCTCGGCGGCCGCTACGACACCGTCTCCGCGCCCTTTACAGATCTGCTGGCGGGCACGGTCAATCCGTCGGAGGGGCAGGCTTTCTCCCCGCGGGTCGGCCTGCTCTACAAACCCGCCGCCAACGTTTCGCTGTTCGCCAACTTCAATCAGTCTTTCGCTCCCAGTTTCGGCAGAAGCGCCACGGGCACACCCTTTTTGCCCACCCGCGGCACCGGCTACGAACTCGGCGCCAAGGCCGAGCTGCTGGGGGGACGTCTGTTCGCCAACCTGGCGCTGTACAAGATCGCCAAGGCTAACGTCGTCACCCGCGACCCGGCCAACCCCGGCTTTTCGATTCAGGTGGGCGAGCAGGAGAGCCAGGGTATCGAGTTGGACCTCACAGGCGAGATCCTGCCGGGGTGGAACCTGATCGCTTCTTACGCGTACACCGACGCGAAGATCTCCCGAGACAACACCTTCCCCGTGGGCAACCGCCTGCCCACGGCGCCGCTGCATGGGGGAAGCCTCTGGAGCGCCTACCGGGTGAGCGAGGGAGCGCTGGCGGGCTGGGGAGTTGGGGCGGGGGTGTTCGCGGTGGGCGAGCGCTTCGGGGATCTGGACAACAGCTTTTCGGTGCCCGGCTACACGCGCGTCGATGCGGCGCTCTATTACCGGCGCGGCTGGTTGAATGCGGCGATTAACTTCAAAAACCTGCTGGGCACCCAATACATCGAGGCGGCGACGTTTCGCTACGCCGTCCACCCGGGTGCGCCCTTTACGGTGCAGGGCACTTTTGAAGTGCGCTTTTGAGGGCGTGCCCCGCGCTCAGCCCGCCGCCCGGCCGTCGAGCCAGCTTTGCAGATCGGCGGCGGAGCCGAAGTCCAGCAGCGCCTCGGCCAGGGCATCGAGCCCTTCATCCGGCAGCCCGCCGACGCGCTCGCTCACCCCGGGCTCCAGGGTGCCGACCTGCCGGGTGAGTAGACGCAGGACCAGGGACAATGCCCTCCTCCGTTCGGCCTGCTCGGCGCGCTGGCGCTCCTGCTCGGCGCGTTGCTCGGCCTGCTCGGCGCGTTGGCGCTCCTGCTCGGCCCGTTGGCGTTCCTGCTCGGCGCGGGCGGCGATTTCCACATAGCTCTCGAACGGCGCGCCGTCCGGTCGCCACATCTGTAACTGGCCTTCGGCATCTAAATCGAAGCGCACCCGCAAGCGAGGGCTCACCCACCCTGCCGGCGACTCGATGTCCTCCAGCACCTCGCCCTGACGCCGGTAGCCGTCGAGGGTACCCGCTTCGGGATCATAAATGTAATATTCTTCGACGCCGAAGCGCTGGTAAAAGGCGAACTTTCGCATCATCTCCCGGACACTGTTGCCGGGTGAGAGCACCTCGAAGACCACCTGCGGGGGAACACCCGCTTCCTGCCACTGCCGGTAGCTGCCGCGCTTGCCCTTGGGTCTGCCGAAGGCGACCAGAGCGTCAGGAGCCTGCCGGGTCTTGTTGTCTCCTTCAAGCGGGTACCATAGCAAATCCCCGGCTACGAAGACATCGGGGGCGTCCACGAACAACCATTCCAGACCTTCTTTGATGTAGACGATCCAGCGAAACTGCTCGGTGTTCTCGGACATGGGCAGGCCATCAGAGTCGGGGTAGACAACTGGTTCTGTGGAAACAACCATAGCGTTCACCTGTGAACCTATGCTCACCATCATAGCGATGACCGCAGGAGACCGGCTCTCCCGTCATTGATTCTGCTTCGCTGTGCGTTCTCAAGGCGGAGTAGCCGTTGATTGCCGCGAACCTAGGATTAAGCGAACAAAGATGCTACCGGACAACGAAAACCCGGCAGCAGAGGACTGCTAAGCGCGTCGGCAGCCAGCAGGGTCACAGCCAGCTTCAACACACCTTCTAGGCGGCGATAGACGGACACCCGCCGCTGCTGCCCATCGACGATCCAGTACTCCTGTACTCCCTGCACCGAGTACAGCTTGAGCTTCAGCTCCCGGTCACGCCGCTCGTTCTGCTCCCCGGGCGAGAGCACCTCCACCACCAGTTCCGGCGCGCCGGTCAGATGGCCCGCTGCGTCCAGAAGTGCGTCCAGGCTCTCGTTGCCGGCCCAGACCACATCGGGGATGACATTGTCGGCGTCGCTGAACAGGATGCCCGGCAAGACGGCGGCCTGACCCTGTCCCGAACTATCCGACCAGGCTGTGAGGGCGGCGAAGATGCGGCCGCAGATGTTCTGGTGCCGCCAGTGGGGGGCTCTGCTCACGAACAACTCCCCATCGATAATTTCGTAGCGGTTGCCATTGTCCGGCAGCAATTCCAGGTCTGCTGCCGTCCAGCGCACCCGCTCACCGGCTGCATGCATACTTTCTTTCTCTCCAAAGCTGTCGTTGCGCCCATTGTAGCCAGCGCCGCTTGCCCGCCGGGATGGAGATGGTCGTCTCATTTTCATAATCCGAATATCCCGACTGTTGACAGGCCGCGCGGGCGACCCTATACTCCAGCTATTGCAAGTTATTCCTAATAGCTTCCATCGTTCGCTCCAGCCGCAAGCTGCCTAGATGACTCGCCCCGAAGGGGTTGGGGCGTTCTTTTTTTGACCATTGAGGCTGCGTTGGTTCTCAATTGCTGTTGCACACAGCCACCTGCTGACGACGAGGAGATCTCCCATGTTCCAGGCCAAATTGTTGCTCCGCTCAGCCGACCACCGCCCTCCGGCCAGACGGATGAATGCTCCGCCAGGTCGAGCCGCCTGCCGGCAGTGCCCCGGCGGCACCCCACAGCACCACGCTGCCGGGCGGACTTTTGCCCTAAGCGGCGATGCGTTTTGGGTGGTGCAGTCCGGAGCACTCTGGATCATGAAGCTTGACTATTGCGGGCGACAGACACCGCTGGCCTTGCTTGGGCCGCAGATGGTCTTCAGCCGCCGGTTGGTCTCACCGTCGGGGTACTACTTTGCCCAGGCTGAGACCGATGTGGAGTCGTTGGTGCTCGATTGGCCGCAGATCCAGCGCTCCGACGCGCTGACCGCCCAGGTGAACGGCAAACTAGTGGACTTGCTGCTGCACATGGAAGCTTGGCTTGCTCTGCGCTGCCGGGGATCGACTGTCGAGCGGCTGCGGGATTTTCTGTTGTTGCTTGCCGAGCAGTTCGGCCGGCCGGGGCCGCGGGGGGTGCGCCTGAATTTGCACCTCACCCACGCGCAAATCGGCATGGCCATCGGCAAGGAGCGGGTGACCGTGAGCGGGGCGATGGGCCGACTGAGGGCGGATGGATGGATCCGCGAGGAGGCCGACGGCCACCTGCTGCTCACCTGGGATCTGGCTGCAGCAAGGTACTGACCAATGAGTGTTTTTTTTGATTTCAGGAGCCGAACATGCCAGAAAAAATTCGTCTGTTTTACGGCACGACCACCGGTAAGACCCTCGATGCCGCCTCGATGATCAAAGACGCCTTCGGCGGGGACACCGTGACGCTCTACGACATTTCGGAGACCGACAAGGAGGATTTGACCGGCGCCGCTCTGCTGATTATCGGTTGCCCGACCTGGGACATCGGGCAGTTGCAGAGCGATTGGGATGCCTTCTTCCCGGTCCTGGGCGATATCGACTTTACAGGCAAAAAAATTGCCTACTTCGGCACCGGCGATCAGGTGGGCTATTCGGAAAATTTTCAAGATGCGATGGGCATTCTGGAGGCAAAAATTTCCGAGCGCGGGGGCACTACCTTAGGCCGCTGGCCGGCGGACGGCTACGACTTCAACGCCTCGCTCGCGGTCAAAAATGGCAAGTTTGTAGGTCTGGCTCTTGACGACGACAACCAATCGAGGCTGACCGACAAACGCATCAAAGACTGGGTGGCACAGCTCAAAAAAGAATTTGGTGTTTGACAGAACCATTGCCGGGCGGCGTGGTTCGGCTGGGAGTCCTTGGCTGCCGCCCTTTTCTATTGCCCTCAAGGAGCGCTCGTGAACGAGACCCAGGTGATTGGTGGTTATGTCTGGAGTTATCTGTCGGACTTTGACGTGGTTCCCCAGGTCTTTCCGTTCGTGCGCTGCGGCGACTGCTGGTGCGTACACTTTGCCCGACACCCCGGCCAGACGGCATTCTGGCTGGAGCGCGGCTGGGCTAAGGCCTTCGAGATTCCCTACAGCCGCAGGCCCGGGTGTCTGCGCGTGGATCTCGATTTGCCCGAGTCCGGTTTCTGGAAAGCGCTGCGCCTCCCGCCAGTTTGAGGTGGCAGCTTTGCGAAGAATGGGACGGAGGGTCCGATGCAGCTGACAGTCGCACCAGAGAACATTTTTGAATCGTTTGCGCTCACCAACGGCCAGATCTCGCGCTCCCTGGCGCTGTCGATCCTTGGGGTAGGCGTGAGCAAGGCCGTGCTCGCCGCTGACCGTACGGGTGTGTTCAAACAGCTCACCGACGCTCCAAGAACCGCCGTCGAGCTGGCCCGGGCGACCAACTGCAGCCTGCACGGCATGCAGGTGTTGCTTGAGAGCCTGGAGGGATTCGGCTTTGTGCACAGAAAAAGCGAGCGCTACCGGCTCACCAAGGAGGTTGCAGGCTGGATCGACAGCGACGGCGGCCTGGCGAAGAGCCTGATGCAGCTGGTGGGGGACAATCTGCAACTGTTGCAGCCGGAGGATGTTGCCGAGGGCACCCCCCCCATCTCCCGCGGCGAGCCCCGCTCCCCCGCCTGTTGGGCCGATTACCTCGCCATGATCAAAAACGGCGGTCACCAATCGTCCCCGCAGTTGGTCCAGTGGGCGAAGCTCGACCCGGCGCCACGGCATTTGCTCGACGTCGCCGGGGGAACAGCGGACAACAGCCTGGCCTTCTGTGGGCGCTACCCCGGACTGCGCGCCGACATCCTCGAATTGCCGGAGGCCGCCCGACAAGGCCGCCGCAAGATCGCGGCGGCGGGCCTGGACGGTCACATTCGCTACATCGAGGGCAACCTCTTCGAGACCGATTGGGGCAAAGGCTACGACCTGGTGGTGTTGTCCAATGTGCTGCATGTGCTCTCCGCCCGTCAGTGCGAGGCGATCCTCGCAAAAGCGTTTCGGACTTTGCAGCCGGGGGGACGGGTGATCATCCACGACCTGTTCCACCCGGGTTCGCGCGGCCGGATCAGCCCTGGCATCGGCCTATTTTCACTGATTTATTTTGTCACCTGCGGCGGGCGCACCTGGCCGAAACCCGTTCTGCTCGAATGGCTTGCCGGAGCCGGTTTCGGCAACATTCGCGCCGCGCGCCGACGGCTGGCGCTGCTCATCTGCGCCCAAAGGCTCTGAGGCTTGCTGCCTCCTTCCATAACGTTTGGCAGCGGCGGAGCACCGGCCCGCGCCCGGCGCCGGGCTAGAATAGCGCCATCTCGACAGGGGCCTGCCCGTGTACCAGCCGAATCAGCCGGCAGACGTGATCTGGCCGCCCACCGATCTGTGGAGCGACGAGCCGCCGATGGAATCCGACTGGCACCGCAAACAGATGCAAGTGCTCATCGATTCGCTCGAAAGCCATTGGCACGACCGGCAGGACTTTTATTGTTCGGGCAATCTGACTATCTACTACAGCCTCACCCAGCGCAAATCCGAGGATTTTCGGGGGCCGGACTTTTTTGTGGTGCTGGGCTGTGAGCGGCGGGAGCGGCGCAGCTGGACAGTCTGGCAAGAAGGGGGCCGCCTGCCCAACGTGATTGCCGAGATCCTGTCGGACTCGACCGCAGATATCGATCGCGGGCTAAAAAAACAGATCTATCAGGATGTGCTGCGGGTGCCGGAATACTTCTGGTTCGACCCACAGCGTTTTGAGCTGTGCGGTTTTCATCTGCTCGAAGGCCGGTACGTGCCGCTGGAGGCGACCGAGGCGGGTTGGCTTTGGAGCGGGCAACTCGGATTGTTTTTTGGGGCACTCCAGGGCTGTCTGCGCCTGCTTACAGCCGCAGGGGCGGTGATCCCGACTCCGGCGGAGCGCGCCGAGGCGGCCCAGCAACGCGCCGAGCAAGCCGAGCAACGAGCGCAAGTAGAAAAGCAGCGGGCCGGGCAGGAGCGGCAGCGGGCCGAGCGGCTAGCGCAACGGCTGAGGGAGCAGGGCCTCGATCCCGATGCACCCTGACGACCAGCGGTGAACACTTAACACGCAAGCCTTGCGCCGGCCTTACGGTCTGGCGGTGTGCCAGACGCCACCGATGCCGTCACCGGTCGCATCCCCCGGCTTTTGATCTTTGACCCACCGGTAGAGGGGTTTGCCGTCGTAGGCCCACTGCCTGGAACCGTCGTCGCGCGTCACGACGGTGTATTTGCCGACCGATTTGGCATCGGCTTGCGCCGACAGCGGCGGCCAGTTCTGGGCGCATTTGTCGTTGCAGTTCGATTTGCCGGCGCCGTCGCGGTCGAAAACATAAAGTGTTTTCCCCTCGCTATCGGTCAAAACAGCCCCCCCGGCCGCCTGGATAGTCTTCACAGACGCCGGTTGCGCCGGTTCCGCCATCTGGGCCGATGCGCCGCCGGCCCAGACAGAGGCTATCAACAGTCCGCAAAGCATCCTACGCACTTTGAGCATGTCAGTTCTCCTGCAAATACGTTTGAATAAAGTCCTTGCACGATCGGGATCAAGCTCGATGCGGCCGAGTGCGATGAGTACAGACACACCATCCAGATCGAGCGCGCAGTTTAACCAAACCAATCATGCCTTGCAATTCGACCGACGGCTATCATCGCCGCCTCAGACAGTCGATATTGTTGCTGAGGACGGGTGCGCAGGGAGGTGACGCTTGCCCAGGCCAAGCCTACACCTCCACCGGCGAGCAGCCCCCCCAGAGAAAGCCTCGGCCATTCCCTGGGCCGCAGTCTAGGATAGCCCCTTGCAGAGCGTTTTCTTCTCGCGCCGCAATGCCCTGGGAGGGCAGCCATTCCTGGCAGCTATTGACTAGAGTTCGCAATAGCGGTAAGGTGTCCCCATCAGGTAGGGGTACCTGCGGTTGGCGAAAGGTGGCGTGTCGCTGCCCTTTGTTCTCCTTGTGATGTTCTGCAGTAAGTCTTGGAGCTCGCGATGGATAAGTCCGGCGGCCCGCTTTGTGGCGGGCGTTTCGCTCTGTTGAACTTGGCGTTGTTTGCTGCTTGCGGTTCTCAATTGACGGCTATGCCTGCTGATACCGGCAACGGTACTGATGCTGCCGTTGCCCACAAATCGGATCTGGCGGGGGTACACACCGAAGTGCGCTGGCTGGCCCAGCAGGCTCCGAGTGCGCCGGTGTCAGCCGAGCCTTCCGGTTCGAGCGAGGCGCCGAACGCAGCCTCGACGGTCGGACAGAGCCCGGCAAATAATGGCGAAGTGGGCGATTTGCTCGACGAGACGGTGGTCACCGCCACCCGCACCCGCGAGCGCGTCCAGGACGTGCCGCGCACGGTGACGGTGGTCAGCCGCCGGCAAGTCGAGCAGCAGTCGCTGCTGACTACCAATCTCGGGGATATTTTGGGATTCACCGTACCGGGCTACAGTGCGCCCTCCGACGGCCCCGCCCGGGGCACTTACCGGGGCCGCGACGTACAGACGCTCATCGACGGCATTCCCCAAACGGGCAACTACGCCTACAGCAACCAGTTGCGCTTCATCGTGCCGGTGTCGATCGAACAGATCGAGGCGGTGGGCGGTCCCTCGGCCCTCTACGGTGACGGAGCCACCGGCGGTACGATCAACATCCTGACGCGCAGGGGCACCGAGACTCCCCAGGCCAAGACCCGCATCGGCTTCAACCTGGGCCTCAGCAACCTGAGCGGCGGTCCCGGTTACCTGTTCGAGCAGTTTGCCTCGGGCAAAGCGGGGGCTTTCGACTACGCAATTACCGCCAGCTACACCGGGTTGGGCAGCGTCTACGACGCGCGGGGCGCTCAGATTCCCAACGAATGGTTCGGGACCCTGGGCAACACCAACACCTACAACCTCTACGGCAAGTTTGGCCTCGATCTGGGGGCGGACCAGCGGCTGCAGTTCACCGCCGGGTATGCCAACGATCTGACCGACCCTAACAGCATCAGCGATCCGGCCGTCACCACCAGCGGCGGCTTGCAGTTTGCCGGCGCCAAAAATGGCCGAATCCAAATCCAAAACAGCCCCTACAGCCCACAACCCACCAAGCGCAATTTGCAGTTGGCCCTGGAGTACAACCACAACAAGTTTCTGGGGGGAAGCAAGCTGCTTGCCCAAGCCTCCCACCGCAACTCTTTTGAGCTGACGACCGTGAACGATAGCCGCTTTACCGCCGACGGCAGCGGCGGTCCGTTCGATTCGATCAACCGCGGTGTGTGGGGCGAGTACATCACCACCGCCCGGGTGCAGGTGGAAACGCCTTTTTCCGACAACTTCAAGCTGCTGTGGGGCAGCGATTTCAAGAACGACCCGGTCGAAGCCTGGCAGCTGGAGACGTTCGATCCCAAAATTTATGACGAAAGCGGCGGCTTTATCCAGCGCCGGTCGGGAAATTTCCTCTTCAACCCGGCCTATACCCTCACCAACATCGCGGGCTTTTTGCAGGCCAACTGGAACATCAGCGATCAATGGATCATCAATGGCGGCCTGCGCTACGAAAACGTCAGCTTTAGCGTTGGTGACTTCGTCGCCTCCAATACGGGCCAATCGGTTACGGGAGGAAGCCTCAACTTCAACTCCACCGTCTTCAACCTTGGAGTTGTCTACAAACCAAGCAACGAGATCAGCTTGTTTGCCAACTTCGGCCAGGGCTTTTCGCTGCCCGTCTTCGCCAACCCCCTCACCAATGCCTCGTCGGGTTTTGCGGTTTCCAATTCGCTCACTGCGCTCCAGCCGAAGCTGGTCGACAGCTACGAGCTCGGAGTGCGCGGCCGCTGGCGATCGATCCAGTCGTCGCTTTCGGCCTACTACACGTTTTCGTCCCTCGATGTCGGCTTTGTGCAGGTAAGCCCCACCCAATTTCAGAGCGTGCGCTCGCCCCAGCGCACCTATGGGCTGGAGGCGACCCTCTACGCCCAGCCTGGCCCCGGTTGGACCCTGGGCACGACCGCCGCCTGGGTGCAGGGCGAGCAAGATCCGTTCAACACCGGCGACTACTACCCTTTGAATTCCTACAGCGTCAACCCGCTCAAGGCGACCTTCTACCTCGAGAATCAGACGGCGCCGGGCTGGCGCAACCGTCTGCAGGTGCTCTTCTCCGGCTACCGCGACGTGGCTTACAACGCCATTCTGCCCACGGGCTTTCGTGTCGAGCAGGCGCCCGTGGGCAGCTACGCGACGGTCGACTACCTCAGCAGCATCCAGATGGGGGCCGGGACGCTCGAAGTCGGTGTACGCAACCTGCTCAACAACCAGTACTCGCCGGTCTACTCCCAGTACCTGTCCGGATTTAACGACCGCAACAACTTTGCCGCCCGAGGCGCCACGCTCAATGTCGCCTATAACTTTGGGTGGTAGTGCCCTATCGGCGCGGCCAGAGGTAGATCCCGCCGGAGATAAGGGTCAGAGCCACCGCTGCCCAAAAGAGCACCTCGCCCCCCGGCCACAGCATGATCAAAAAGATCACCGCCAGGATCTGCACGACGGTCTTGGCCTTGCCCCAGTTGTTGGCACCGCTGATTTTGCTCTGGCCCACCCGCCAGCCCGCCACCGCCAACTCCCGCGCCAGGATCAAAAACACCCCCCAACCGGGCAGTTGGCCCAATTCCACCAGCATCAGCATCGGAGCCAGCACCAGCAGCTTGTCCACCAGCGGGTCGAGAAATTTGCCCAGCTCAGTCACCTGACCCAACCGGCGGGCCAGATAGCCGTCGAGCCAGTCGGTGGCAGCCGCCAAGGCAAAGATCACTGCCGCGGCGATGCGTTGCCCCGGCCCCGGCACGGGTGCCAAAATCACCAACAAAGCCGGAACGGCCAAAAGGCGGCTGAAGGTGATCCAGTTGGGCAGATTCACAGGCGCATGGGATGGCGACGCGTTCCTGTTCAGGATAGTCTGGGCGCAACAGCGGCGGTACATCTGCGGGCCGGATCCTATGAATCAGTCGTTCCTGCAAAGCGAAACCTTTAAGAAAATTCAAAGCCAGCTGACCAGCCCGACCCTGAGCAAACTGCAACGCCAGTTTTCAGGCCCGCAGTACAAGGGCGTCGGGCGGGTCGTGCTCGTCTTCGCGGGTCTGACGCTGCTGACGCTGTGGGTAATCCAGCCGCCCGCTTCCACTACGGCGAGCACTCCCCAAGCCGAACCGGCCCGCACCCCGCCCACGAGCGTGCGCCCGAGCGCGAGCCTGCGCCGGTCGCGGCCCGAAATTGCCGACAGCTCCGAAGAAGCGAGCACTCCCGCCCCTACCCGGGCGCGCACCATCGGCAGCGAGAGCGCCGAACGCCCCGAGCCTTCCGCCCCGCCCGCACCCGCTCCCATCCCGCAGAGCGCTCCGGCGGCACCCGTCGCCGCCGCCCCGCCCGCGCTGGTGCCGCCCCAGGCCCCCCCTACCCAAGCGCCCCCACCCGCTCCGCCCCAACTGGTGAGCATCGCCACCGGCGGCGAGTCGCGCTTTGCCGTTTTGCGCTACGACAACCGCACCCAGACGGTGGCTGCCAGCGACCGCATCGGTCCCTGGCAGGTGAGCCAGATCCGACCCGAGCAGGTGATTCTCAAACAGGGCAGTAAGCAACTGATTTTGTCCTTCTCGCGCACGGGCAATCTGCCCCCGCCGCCACCGGCCAATGCCTCGGGCTCCGAATCGGGCTCCAGCGGACGCCGCCCGCTCACCCCCGGGGCATTCCCCCCCGGCGCCAACACCCCGACCCCTTCTCCTCCCGAAGAAGAAGTGCAGCAGCAGGTCATTCCGCCTCAGCCGGCTCCGGAACCCGGCAACCCCGAGCAGCCGCAGCAACAACCCGGCCAGCAACCCGGCCAGCAACCGCAGGAACAGGAAACCGACGCGGTCCGGCCCGACAGCAACCGCTAAGGCTCCGTGTCCCCGATACACTTTGGGCGCCTCGGCCTGCACGATCCGCCCCGAGCATGGATTTTGTTTGCGTGGGCGCACACTTTGGAGCATGAACCGCTCTAAGATTATCCATATTGCGCCGCAGGGAACCTTTGTGACCACCGTTCTTTCCAAAGCCGTTCTGGTTGCCCGCCGCCAGGAGTTTCGCCGCCGCCGCTGGCTGTGGCGCTTGCTCGGGCTGTGGCGGGTGCTGCTGGCCGCCGGTCTGGCCGCCGGTCTGGTGTGGCTTGCCCGCGAGCCTTTTTGGCAGATTCGTTCTGCCGGGGCGGTGCGGATTGTCGGCTACGAGCGGTTGCAGCTCGATCAACTCCAGCGGGTTCTCAAACTCGATTACCCCCAACCGATTCTGTCGGTCCGCCCCGAACAACTTCAGCAACGCTTGCTGGAAGCTCTACCCCTCGAGGCGGTTCGCGTCGAGCGCCAGCTGCTGCCCCCTTCGCTGAGCATCGAGGTGCAGGAGCGCGAACCGGTGGCCTCTGCACCCCTACCGAATCGACCGGGGATCATCGACCGTAGCGGCGTGTGGATCGATTCGCATCAGTACCGCGACTTTCGCCCTCCCCAATTGACTGTATGGGGTTACTCCGCCGAGAAGGCATCTGTTTGGAAAGAACTCTACCCACAAGTTGCTCGCTCGCCCCTGGTCATTCGGGTAATCGATCTGCGCAACCCGGCGGATGTGATCTTGCGAAGCGAGTTGGGCGAAGTACATCTTGGCGCCTTCGGCCCTCAATTTTCGACACAATTGCGCCGACTCGATCAGATGCGCGAGGCGCTCAAGCGCTACCCGCCCGGCGAAGTTACCTTTATCGACCTGCGCAGTTCGCAGTCGCCGGTGTTGCGTTTGCGCAACCCGATACCTTAAGGAAAGCACTACCCTTTTTGCTACGGGCAGTCTAGTATAGGGCCAATTCATTCGTCCGCCACTACCTGCAGGACAGCAAAGCATGGGTATATTCGACAGCAATCCCGACGAAAAAATTCAGGCCGCTGCCTACTTCCAATCAAAAAGTCATGTAAGATTAAACGAAACTTCCGCGGGTTCTTACCGGGCGATGGCTCCTCAACCAGGCATGGGCATGCGTATAGATGAGATCGTTCCTAGCAGCGTCGCATTAATCAAAGTCGTCGGTGTCGGTGGCGGCGGCGGCAACGCGGTCAACCGCATGATCGCAAGCAACGTCGTCGGCGTCGAATTCTGGGCGATTAACACCGACGCCCAGTCGCTCACCCAGTCGAGCGCTCCCCAGCGGCTGCAGATAGGCCAGAAACTCACCCGCGGCCTCGGAGCCGGGGGCAACCCGTCCATCGGCCAGAAGGCGGCCGAGGAGTCGCGTGAGGAGATCATGACGGCCCTCGAAGGGGCCGATCTGGTGTTCATCACGGCGGGCATGGGCGGCGGCACCGGCACCGGGGCGGCGGCGATCGTCGCCGAGGCGGCCAAAGAAGTGGGTGCACTGACCGTGGCGGTGGTCACCCGGCCCTTTACCTTTGAAGGGCGTCGCCGCATGCAGCAGGCCGATTCGGGCATCGAGGCGCTGCAGGGCCGAGTCGACACGCTGATTGTGATCCCCAACGACAAATTGCTCTCGGTGATCTCCGAGCAGACGCCCGTGCAGGAGGCGTTTCGGATCGCCGACGACATCCTGCGCCAGGGTGTGCAGGGCATCTCCGACATTATTACTATCCCGGGGCTCATCAACGTCGATTTTGCCGACGTGCGCGCGATCATGGCCGACGCCGGTTCCGCCCTGATGGGGATCGGTATGGGTTCGGGCAAGTCCCGCGCCCGCGAGGCGGCGATGACGGCGATCTCTTCGCCTTTGCTCGAATCGTCCATCGAAGGGGCAAACGGCGTGGTGCTCAACGTCACCGGCGGCCACGATCTGACCTTGCACGAGGTCAACGAAGCGGCGGCGGTCATTTACGAAGTGGTCGATCCGAACGCCAACATCATCTTCGGTGCGGTGATCGACGAGAAGCTTCAGGGCGAACTGCGCATCACCGTGATTGCCACCGGCTTCAACGGCATCGCCCCAGCGGTCAAGGCGGGCAAAGCGCGCCTGTCTGAATCATCGGCCGAGGGTTTGACCGGCAAGGCGCCGTCGAACAACGGCCCGAACCCCGCTTCACCCAATCGGGGCACTGCGGGCGAAGACGTGCTGGATATTCCCGAATTTTTGCGCCGCCGCCGGCCGTTGGTCTAGTTCGCCCCTTCCAGTGCGACCCGACCGGCCCCGGTGCCGGAGAATTGTCATGTGCGAGTGATGGGAGGAAGGGTGTAGATGCGCATCACGGTACTGTCGGGAAGCGATTCGCCCGAGCGGGAGGTGTCGCTGGTGAGCGGCCGGGCCGTGCAAGCGGCTCTCGAAACGTTGGGCCATGAAGTGACCATGGTCGATCCCGGCCCGGATCTGCCGGTGCGCCTATTGGAAAACCCGCCCGATTTTGTCTGGATTGCGCTGCACGGCGACAAAGGCGAAAACGGCAAATTGCAGGGGTTGCTCGACTGGCTGGGCTTGCCCTACAACGGTTCGGGGGTAACGGCGAGTGCCATTGCCATGGACAAAGTCGTCTCCAAGCGGTTGTTCGTCGCCGAGGGCATCCCCACCCCCGCCTACCGGGTGGCCGAAGCGGTGCCGCAGGTGAGCGAGTGTCAGGCGTGGTTGGCGGCTTTGGGATCGCCGGTGGTGGTCAAACCCGCGGACGGCGGTTCGACGGTTGGGGTGACGATCGCCCGTGAGGCCGGGCACCTCCCTGAGGCGGTGCGTCTGGCCCTGCAGTATTCGCCCCAGGTGCTCATCGAGCAGTATATTCCAGGGCAGGAAATCACCGTGGCACTACTTGACGGGTTGGTGCTGCCTGCGATCGAAATCGTTCCGCAGGGGCGCGATTTTTATGACTACGAGGCGAAGTACGCCCCGGGCGGCTCGCGCCATCTGATTCCCCCCAATCTCGCAGCCGATGTGCTCAAGGCGAGCGTCGATGCCGCCTACCGCGCCTGCCGGGCGGTGGGCAGCACAGGCCTGGTGCGCGCCGATGTGCGCGTCGATCCTGAAGGGCGGCCGTGGGTGCTCGAAGTCAATACCCTGCCGGGCATGACCGCCACCTCTTTGGCGCCTGAGGCAGCCCAGGCGGCGGGCATCGATTTTGAGCAGTTGATTCAGCGGATTATCGACCGTTCGCTGGATTGAGCGGATGGGACCTTGGCTTTCCATCACTTTGCTGCGTCCGGAAGCTTACGCCTGGGGTCTCTGTAGGCGCAACCGCAAGAACATCGTTCCCGCAACGGGGGTTGCATAGTAAGCTTCCATAGGCTCGAAGCCCGCAGCGCGATACATCGCTTGCGCGGTGACCATCGCGGGCAGCGTATCAAGACGCATCTCGCGATAGCCCTTCTTGCTCGCCTCGCCGATCACGGCGAGCATCAGTGCCTTGCCGATGCCGCGTCCCCGGCCTTCTGAAGCGACGTAAAGCCGCTTCATCTCGCAAACTCCCTCGATCGACAGCGGTCGCAATGCAACGCATCCCAGGGGACTGTTGCTCTCGTCGCGTGCAAGAAGCAGTGCGCCCGCCGGCGGTGCATACTTGCCTGGCAGGCCGGCGAGTTCAGACTCGAAATCCTGATAGCTCAGATCGAGCCCGAGCGACGTGGAGTAGGCTTGAAATAAGCCGGTGATGATCGCGAGATCGTCCGTGCTGCTGGCGGGCCTGATCGATATCATTGTCGAACTTCTATCGAGTTGCGTCGGAACCTTTGAAATTCCTGCAATGTCAAATCCGTTTGAACCGTCAGGCCGGGCATTGGGAAAAATGAACTGGCACCTAACACCTCAAACAAACATGACAGTGCGGATTCGATATAAGGCATCCCTCAGATTAGAGCAGGTTACAGAGTAGATTGAGACCATATTGCTTCAGGAAAACGGCTTGATTTTCCGAGAAGCTGTGTGATCATCTCTGTGCGGGATGTCACCTCAAGCTTTCGGTACATGCGCTTCAAAGCTTGCTTGACGGAATTTTCGGTAATCCACAGTTCAGTGCCGATTTCTGCGTTCGTTCGGCCCAGTGCCACCAGTCCGGCAATCTGCAGCTCACGGGGTGTCAGGCGATGGGCGGCAAGCGTTTGGAACTGGGGCTTTGGGGAGGCGCGGGCAGTTGTCGTCCACACCGACAGATGTAAACAAATGGCGCTCAGGTCGGTCAGATTTTGGTGGTCAAAGGCGGGCATGGATCTTGCGCGGGTGCAGCCCACCGCGCCCACCAGCTGGTTACGATCGAGAACGGGTCCTGCCATCACATGCCAGTGGTCGGGGCGGGGGCAAACGAGGGCCCACGCCCTGGGCGACGTCACCAATCCTTCGTGCACCGGAGTGTGGCGCTCGGCAATGTAGCGCGCTATGGGGTTGCGCTCGATAGATAGGGCAACGTTTAAAACAGGGCGAAGTTTTCGGTCGCTCAGAAGCCGATCGAACAAAAAGATTCCCGACCGCTGGGCTGCAAAGTAAGCACCGATTTTTGGAGCGAGGTGGGATTGGAGGTTTTCTTCACCTTCTATCTGGTGAATTTCTTCGAACAATTGCTGCAGAGAAATCATCACCGTGCCTCAAAGAGTACCCGAACGGGGACTGGCTTCGGGGGATTGCCGTTTCTAGTATAAGGATGAATTGCACCGCAAACACCCACAGGATTGATTTATGAGCGACTTGCAAAAATACATCGTTGGTCTGGTGATGTATCCCGGTATGACAGCCCTTGACATTGTCGGACCCCAGACCGTTTTGGGTGCGCTTCCGAATATGCGACTCCACCGAATCTGGAAAACGCTGGACCCGATCAGCACCGACGATGGGATGGTGATTGTGCCGGACACCACCTTTGAAAATTGCCCGCCCCTGGATGTAGTTTGTGTCGGCGGCGGTCTTGGACAGAGGGCGGTAGTAGACGATCCGCAGGTGCTGGAATTTCTGCGCAGGCAAGGCAGTGGAGCAAAATTTGTCACCTCGGTGTGCGGCGGGTCGGAATTTCTGGCGAAGGCGGGACTGCTGCAGGGCTACCGATCAGCCACCCACTGGACAGCGCGTAAACAGCTGGCAGAACTGGGCGTTGAAGTCGCAGCGGAGCGGGTTGTCATCGACCGCAACCGCATGAGTGGCGGGGGAGTGACTGCAGGTATCGATTTTGGTTTGGTGCTTGCGGCAGCGCTCTGCGGCGAGCAAACGGCCAAGATTGTTCAATTGTTGTTGGAGTACGATCCGGCTCCTCCATTCGATGCCGGTTCGCCGGAAAAAGCGGGACTGGATTTGGTGAATCAGGCGTTATTGTACGCCGAAGGCACACTGAATTTAAAAGTGAATTAAACACACGATAGCCTCAGGTGACAGGCGGTCCGAAGAATTGTTTTTGATTTGAACTGACACCTGACACCTGGTGTTGCACGAGGATCTGTAGGCGGAATGAGTTTACGCTTACAGGGGCACTTGTTCGCTTGCGCAGGAATTGATGCGAGTAGATTTATTACAAGAGATACCGGGCAAGCTTTTCAAACATGCGCGTCTACTACCACGGAATTGGCTTGCGGTCGCGGAAGAAGCCGCCGGTAGGACCGTTGTCGGGCAGTGTCGCAAGCCAGACAACTGTGTCGGCTCCCTGCTCGGGGGTGCGCGCAGCGCCGGGGCCACCCATGTCGGTCTTCACCCAACCCGGGCAGAGGGCGTTGACCAGTATTTTCGTATCCGCCAGTTCGTTGGCCAGAATGCGCGTCACGGCATTGAGGGCCGTCTTCGAGACGCGGTAGGCAGGATAGCCGCTGCCCATGTCGGCAAGTTGCCCGGCGCCGGAAGAGACGTTCACCACCCGGCCACGGCCCTGCATCAAAGGCACCAGGGCGTGGGCAACCAGAACCGGGCCGAGGGTGTTCGTCTCGAAGGTGGTGCGCAGCATGTCCAGGTCAGCATCGAGCAGCCGGGCGGCATCGGCGCCGCCGTCCTGGAGAATGCCGGCGTTGTTGACCAGAATGTCGAGGCGGCCAAAGCGCTCGCGCACGAAACCGGCCAGCGCTTCGGCACTCGCCGGGTCGGTAACGTCGAGCGGGTGAAAAAGTACATCCAGACCTTCCGATTGCAACTTTTCAGCGGCGGTTTTTCCCTGTTCCGGGTCGCGGCTGGTGAGGATCACCCGGTGGCCGAAGTTGGCGAGTTGACGGCTCACCTCGAAGCCGATACCGCGATTGCCCCCGGTCACGACCGCCAGTTTCTTGTCCATGAATGTTCCTCCGAATGTAGCGCCCATCCCATTTTGAACACCGGATCCTTACCGCTTCGCATCCCCCCCGGGTGGATATGGCGAAAAAATGGAGGCGCTATGGTATGTAGAGGCTTTGGGAATACAGGGTGAATTTACGGCTGCCGCTGCTGGCGATGCACATTCCGGATGGGTTTTTGAGCCTGCCCGTCTGCCTGGCCATGGGTCTGGTGTCTCTGGTGATCTTGGGCATCGCCCTGCGCCAGGTCGAGCGCCAGTTCGCCGACCGGCTGGTGCCTTTGATGGGCGTGAGCGCCGCCTTTATCTTCGCGGCCCAGATGATCAATTTTCCGGTGCTCGGGGGCACCAGCGGTCACCTGTTGGGCGGCACGCTGGCCGGGGTGCTGCTCGGTCCCTGGGCCGGTACGCTCGCGGTGATGGTCGTCTTCGGAGTGCAGGCGCTGCTGTTTCAAGATGGCGGCATCGTCGCCTTGGGCGCCAATCTATTCAACATGGGCTTCGTGGGAACGTTTTTGGGCTACTACCTTTACCGGGGTCTGCGCACGCTGCTTGGAGGAACAAGCTGGCTGGCCACAGCCACCGGCACGGCCGTGGCCAGTTGGGTGAGCGTGGTGACGGCCTCGGCCCTGGTGGCTGTGCAGCTGGCCCTCTCCGGCACCGTGAACCTAGCTGTTGTGCTGCCCACGATGGTCGGGGTGCACGCGCTGATCGGCATCGGCGAAGCCATCCTCACCGTCGGCGTCGTGAGCTTCCTGTGGCGCACGCGGCCCGATTTAATCTTCGAGCCCCCCGCGCCCCCACTCCTCGAAGCGGTTCAACCCGTCAAGGAATCGATCCGTGGGCGCTAGGAGCCGCTGGGTGTTGGCCGGTCTGGGATTGGCTTTGCTGGTGGCCATCGTTTCGCCCCTTGCGAGTCCCGACCCGGACGGGCTGGAGCGGGTGGCGACCGATCAGGGCTTTGCCCACCGGGAAGCGCCTTCTTGGGCTGAGAAGTTACCCTTCGCCGAGTGGTTCGCCGGTTACGAACTGCGCGGCCTTTCCGATCCGGCCGCCGCCAAAATCGCCGCCGGAATCGCAGGCACCCTCGCGGTCTTCGGCCTCGCCTGGGGAGCGGGGGCGGTGCTCGCGCGCGCGCGGGGAGCAAAACGCCCGTGATCTTGCTGCACGTACCGACCTTCAGCCTCGCCGCCTACGCCCAGGGCGACAGCTTCTGGCACCGACTGCAGCCGCGGGTGCGTCTGGCCGTGGCACTGCTGTTGGTCCTCGGGGCGGTGCTGTTGCCGGAGGGAGCCTGGAACTATTGGGGCCTCTACGCCGCGGTGCTCGCCATCCTCATGCTCCTAAGCCAGGTCTCGCCCGTCGCTTTGCTGCGCAGGCTCGCCGTCGAACTGGTGTTTGTGGGCGTGCTGTTGCTCACGATTTTGCTCTCCGGGCGAGGGACACCGCTTTGGACCTGGGGGCCGCTGGTGATTGCGGACGGCTCGCTGCTCACCTTTGCCAGCGTACTGGTGCGCTCGGCCCTCTCGCTGTGGGTGCTCAACCTGCTCACCCTCACCACCGCGGCCCCTTCGCTGCTGCAGGCGCTCGCCGGTTTCGGCTGTCCGGCGCTACTGGTAAGGGTGCTCGAATCGATGCTGCGCTACGTGGCGGTGCTGGTCGACGAACTCGGTTCGATGCAGCGTGCCGCCCAGGCCCGCTCGGGGGCGCGGGCGCTGTTGCGCTGGAATATTCTGGGCAATTTGCTGGGAGCACTGTTCTTGCGCACCTACGGGCGCGGCGAGCGCACCTATCTGGCGATGCAGGCGCGCGGATTTACGGGCCGCTTCCCGGAGGCGGACGCCCGCCCCTGGCGGCCGGACGAACGGCTCGTGACCGCCGCCGCCGCCCTGTTTGCCGTCTCGACGCTGACCCTTGCCTGGTGGCGGCTATGATCGAGCCGCTGGTGGTCGAAGAGCTGCACTACAGCTATCCCGACGGCACCGCCGCCCTGCGGGGAATAACCCTGGCGCTGGGTACGGGCGAGAACGTCGCCCTAGTCGGCCCGAACGGCTCCGGCAAATCGACGCTGCTATTGCACCTGAACGGATTGCTCTTGCCTGGCCGGGGCCGCATCGAGGTGGGGGGCAAGCCGCTCAGCGCTTCCACCCTCGAATTTGCCCGTCGCTTCGTAGGCCTACTTTTCCAGAACCCCGAAGATCAGCTATTTATGCCCACCGTCGGCGAGGATGTCGCCTTCGGTCCCCAAAATCTGGGCCGCAAAGGTGAGAAGTTGCGCGAGTGCGTGCGCACAGCGCTCGAACGGGTGGGTCTGGAGCCCGCCCGCTTCCTGGAGCGACAGAGTTACAACCTGTCGATCGGCGAGAAGAAGCGGGTGGCCCTAGCCGGTGTGCTTGCCATGGAGCCGGAGGTGCTGGTCCTCGATGAACCCTCGGCGGGTCTCGACCCGCGCAGCCGCCGCCGCCTGATTCGTTTGCTCACCGAGTTGCCCCAGACCAAGCTCGTCGCCACCCACGACCTCGACATGGCCCTGGAGACTTGTACCCGCACAATCATCATCGATCGGGGCCAGGTGGTGGCCGACGGGCCGAGCGATCAGATCCTCGCCGACCGGGTGCTGCTTGAGACCCACGGCCTGGAATTGCCCCTTTCGCTGGGGCGTTAGCAAAGGCGTTAGCAAAATGGTACGCCCGGCGTGAAGGACCAGGACCACCCCATCAGACGGTCGTGATCTCCTTTTCTTTGGCCTCGAACAGTTTTTCGATCTGCTGGATAGACTTATCAGTGAGCTTCTGGACTTCGTCTTGCAACCGCCTGGCTTCGTCTTCGGAGACTTTGGCGTCTTTTTCTTCTTTGCGCACTTCGTCGATGGCGTGGCGGCGGATGTTGCGCACCGCCACCCGGCCTTCCTCCGCCAGGTTGCGCAACACCTTGACCAGGTCTTTGCGCCGCTCGGCCGTCAGCGGCGGAATGTTGAGGCGGATGGTCTTGCCGTCGTTGCTGGGGGGAAGCCCCAGGTCCGATTCGAGAATCGTCTTTTCAATAAGCCGGAGCGAACTCGGGTCGTAGGGTTGGATGAGCACCGTCGAAGCGTCCGGAGTGGTGATCGTGGCCAGGGTCTTCAGCGGCGTCGGTTGTCCGTAGTATTCGACGTTGATGCGGTCGAGAAGGGAGGTGGACGCACGGCCGGTGCGGATGGTGGCAAAGTTGCCCGCCGTCGCCTCGATCGCCTTGCGCATGTCCTGTTCAGTCTTCGAAACGTTCACCGCAACCTCCATTCATGGGAGCACCAATCACCCATGATCGCCGATGAACGCTCCGTTCCGCTACTACCTCCGGACTTCAGGCGCCCCCTTGCGCGCCGTCACACAATAAAACGGATCGCGCTGTTGGGAGAAAAAGAACGTCAGCCCCGTGGGCAGCTTCCGGTGCACCCGCAGATCGGTATAACCCCCGGCGGCAAGCAGATATTGCTGGACCAGATCGACGCGCTCCTCCTCTTCGCTGTTTTGCCAGCGGTGCACCGCCTTGGTCGGGAACATGCGGTTGGAGAAGCTGATAATCACCACACCGCCCGGTTTGAGCACCCGGTTGACCTCCGCCAGCACTATCGGCGCGTCTACCAAATACTGAATAGAGACGGTGTTGAGCGCCGCATCGAAGGTGCTGTCCGCCAGAGGCAGTTTCGGGTTCTGGTTGAGGTTTTGCACAAAAAATTCGTCCAGGCGCGGGTTGGCCGCCAGTTCGACGCTGTTCATGCCGTGACCGACGACCTTAGCCGTCTTCAGCTCCTCGGGCAGGTGGGAGACCCAACTGCTCATCGTGTCCAGAATCGTGGCGTTCTCGGGCAGGTACTGCCGGAAGACTTCCTGCAGGTTGGCGATAAAACTGAGGTCGATGTGCTGCACCAGCCGCGGCTGCTGGTAGAAAAGCCCGTCGTCGCCTTCGTCGGGGCGGCTCGCTATCGGCAATGTCATCATCGGCTCGTCTGGATACACAACTTCATATTTCCATGGTGCCCCAGCTTCGGCGCGCGGGCTCGTCCTCCGGGGCTGTGTTAGCTTGAACAGTGTGCGGGCGGACGGTGCGGGGCCATGAACGATAATCTTCGCATTTTCTATTTGATCGGTCTGGCGGCGCTGCTGGGCTGGTTGGCATGGCAGGTCTTCCGGCAGGTGCGTCGCAATGTCGGGGTCGAAGGGGTGATCAACAAACTCCAGCCCAAGGTCAAAGGCGGCCAGGCGAGCGCCCAGGATTATTACGAGCTGGGCTGCGCCTATCTTGAGAAGCGGCTATATATGGACGCCACCGAGAACTTTAAAAAAGCCCTCCAGGCCGAGCCCGAGTTCGCTGAGGCCCACAACAACCTCGGCTTTTGCCACTTCCAGCAGCGCCAATACGACCTGGCCATCCGCGAGTACAAAGACGCCGTCCGCTTCAAACCCGATTACGTCTCCGCCCTCAACAACCTGGGCCACGCCCTGGAGATGAAGGGCCAGGCCCTCCAGGCCCTCGAAGCCTACGATCAGGTGCTCACCCTCCAGCCCGCCAACGCCACCGCCGAGCGGCGGGCGCGGGCTTTGCGCAAACGCGTTCCCTCCACCGCCGATGGATAACGACGCAGAGTACTACGTGCTGCTGCGCACCGGCCAGGAGGAGCAGTTCCTCACCGAAGTCGAACTGCAGGCCGTTCTCGCCGATGCCGTTCGGCGGGCGGAGGGTCTCGAAGGCGAAGCCCTGGCCCACCAGGTCAAATTTTTGCTCGACACCGCCTGCGACTACCCGACGCTGCCCGGCGAGTACCTGCAGTGGTACAGCGTGCGTCTCGAAAAAAAATGAGCGCGGCCCCCCGCATCCTGGCAGTCTTTGCCGCCTTCGCCCTGGTCGCTTGGCTGGTGGTGCGCTGCACCGATGAGCAGCCACCGAACAGCGTTCCGATTTGTATCGACAACCCGCGCATCGACCCCGACAACGACAAAAACGGGCCGCGCGCCTCCGAAAGCGCCGGCGACGCCACCCCCTACGCGGGCACCCCGGGCGCGGCGGTGGGCAAAGTCTGCCGGTGAGCTCCAGGCGGTACAATTTGTTGCGGATACTGTTGGTACGGGTACTGGATATCGGATGCCGCCGACGCTGAGAGCCTTCTGGAAATTCACCCGCCCGCACACCATCTACGGCACCGCCGCGAGCCTGGTCGGCATTTTCCTCATCGCCTCGGCAAGTCTGGGCGCCATCACCGCGGAAGGGCTCGCGGCGCTGCTTGTCGCCCAGGTGAGCTGTCTGTGCGCCAACGTCTACATCGTCGGCCTCAACCAACTCACCGACATCAAAATCGATCGCATCAACAAGCCCTACCTGCCCATCGCGAGCGGCGAGATTTCGCCGCGCACCGGGACGGCGCTGGTGGGGATATTGGGGGTGGCGGCCCTGGTGATCGCGCTCCAGAATCTGTACCTGTTTGCCACCGTGGCGGCGAGCGTGCTCATCGGCACCGCCTACTCCCTGCCGCCCCTGCGCCTGAAGCGCTTTGCGCTGTTCGCCTCGCTGTGCATCTTCACCGTGCGCGGTCTCATCGTCAATCTGGGACTGTGGGGCTATTTTCTGGATGGGGCCGGCCAACCGGTGCAATTCGGCCCGGCGATTTTGTGCCTGAGCCTGTTTGTCACCCTGTTTACTTTTGTGATCGCCATCTTTAAAGATATTCCCGACATGGAGGGCGACCGGCGCTTTGCCATCACCACTTTTTCACTGCGCCTGGGCAAGCGTTTTGTCTTCGATCTGTCCTGCTGGTTGCTGGCGGCAACTTACCTGCTGGTGAGCGCCCTGAGCACCCTGTTTCTCTCGCCTGCCGGAATCACCTTTTTGCTCGTCTTTCATACCGCGATGCTGGCGGTATTTTTCTACCGCCGCGGTCAGGTGGATCTCAAAGACAACGCCGAGATTACCGATTTCTATCAATTCATCTGGAAGCTTTATTACGTGGAATATCTGGTTTATCCGCTCACCTGGTGGCTGTGAGGCCGGGGCCGCCGTTTTTACCCTGACGCCTGCTCTCATGGACAGCAGGTAGGCGCACGGTGAAGGTGCTGCCGTGCTCGGGAACGCTCCGGGCGTCGAGAGTACCGCCGTGGGCCTGGGCGATACCGTGGGCGATGGCCAGACCCAGACCGCTGCCGCCCTGGCGGTGACGCGAGCGGTCCGCCCGCCAGAAGCGGTCGAAGACGTGGGGCAGGTCGGCCGGGACGATGCCGACGCCGGTGTCGCTTACTTGTACCAGGATTTCCCTGGGTTCGCGGCTGAGCCGGATCGCGATGCTTCCGCCCTCGGGAGTGAACTTGACCGCGTTTTCGATCAAATTGGCAAGCAGGCAGCGCAGTTGGACCGCCTTGCCCGACACCTGCCAGGAAGCGGGCGACGCTTCGATCGCAAGATCCAGTTGCAAATCGCGCTCGCAGGTGCGCGGGCGGTACTCCGCCGCCAGTTCCCGCACCAGATGCGCCAGGTCGACCGGCTCGGGAGCTGCGATCCCCTCGCCGGTACGCGCGAGCATCAGCAACTCCTGCACGAGGGTGAGCAGTTGCCGGGCGGCATCCTCGATGCGCAAAAACTTTTGCCGGTCGCCGGGGCGCATCTGCTCGGGATACTTGATGGCGACCGCACAGTTACTCTGGATGGCCATCAGGGGATTGCGCAACTCGTGGCTGGCGTCGGCGGCGAACTGTTCCAGTCTGCGCAGGGTGTCCTCCACCGGTCGGATCACCAAGCCCGTGAGCCACCAGCCGCCCGCAGCGCTCACCAGCAAGACCGCCGGGATGCCCGCCGCCAACCCCCAAAGCAGCTGCCCGAAGGGACCTTCCACCGTTTCAAAAGAGCGGGTAACCCGCAGGTAACCCGCGAGGGTGCCGCCGGGGGCGCGCACCGGCTCCACCCAGGCGCGCAGCGGACCGGGCAAACTCTCGAAGCGACCGGTCGCCGGCCGCTCGGCAAGCTGCGCAGCGATCCCCGGCAGTGCGCCCACCTCGCGCAGCAGGCGGCCCTCCGGGTCGAACCATTGCACCTCGGTGTCGGTGGGCAGCGGTTGGGAAGAGGCCTGGGGGGCGGAGCGAAAGTCGAACTCGCCCTCCTCGATGTCGATGGTGTTGAGGGCGGCGTGGGCGAAGGCGGCCAGTTGCTGATCGAAGCGTTGCACAAGTGCCAGGCGAAAAAAGCCCCCCACCCCCGCGCAGAAGAGCAGTAAGATTGCCGCAAGCACCCCCAGAAAACCGGCCAGCAGCTGCAAGCGTGTGCGGGTAAACAGCGACGGCTCAATCATTCGTGTTCCATTGCGCAGCGATTGAAGCAGTAGCCGAAGCCGTGCACCGTCTTCAGCAAGTCCTGCGGGGCTCCGGCTTCTTGCAATTTGCGCCGCAGACGCAACACTAGGGCTTTGACGGCGTCGTCCCCCCCGGCATGGGCGGGTTCCCACAGCCGGTCCAGGAGCATCTCGCGGCTGAAGATCTGGCCGGGGTGGCGCAGCAGGCATTCGAGCAACCGGTACTCCTTGGGGGTCAGGTGCACAGGCAAGCCGCCGTAGGTGGCCTGCAACATCAGCGGATCGAGGCTCAAGGGTCCGGCTTTGAGCACCGGCCCCCGGGTCGGGCCGCTGCGCCTGAGCAGGGCCCGCACCCTGGCCCCCAGCTCCTCCAGGCTGAAGGGTTTGACCAGATAATCGTCTGCACCGCTGTCGAGCCCGGCCACCCGGTCCGTGGTGCGATCGAGGGCGGTGAGCATCAAGATGGGCTGCTCGTAACCCGCCTCGCGCAACCGCCGGCACAGGGCGAAGCCGTCGATTTCCGGCAGCATCACATCGAGAAGGAGCACGTCGTAGTGGTAACTGGTGGCGTAGTGCCAGGCGGCTTTGCCGTCCGCCGCCACATCCACCAGGTAGTGCTGGTGGGTGAGATCTTCAGCAAGCGGGATCGCGATGCGCTCGTCGTCCTCGGCGAGCAAGATCCGGACCATGGCAGTACTCAATAGCGGTAATCGACATTGAAGAAGATATTCGTCCCCAGCCCGTCGAGGGAACTGCCGTGCTCGCGGTAGTTGTTGTTGGTGAGGTTCTGGGCCACCAGCCGCAGCCAGAGGCTCTCGCCAACCGATAACCCGGCACGCACGTCGAAGACGAAAAAGCCGGGGGTGCCGTTCGGGTTGATGCGGTTGTCGCTCCGGTTGTTCGGGGCCAAGCGGTTCTGGGCGCCTGCGTAGCGCAACAGCGGCTCGACGTAGAATTTGCCCGCCGGCGGTTCGTAGCGCACCCCGACGACGCCGTTAAAAGGCGGGATGCGGTCGGCGGGCACCACCTCGCCGGTGTTGAGGGTGGTATCCCCCTGGGTCCAGGTGGCGGTGCCGAGCAGGGCCAACTCCGGGATCACCCGCCACTGGCCGCCGAATTCGATGCCGCCGATAATCTGGCTTGCGGCATTTTCCTGGCGCCGCTCGGCAAGACCCGCCACGGTGTTGCCCGTGAGGACGGTGAGGATGCGGTCGGAGTACTTGCTCCAGAAGCCGAACAGTTCGCCTGTGAAGGTGCCTGTGCGGAACTTAAAACCCGTGTCGATCGAGAAGACCTGCTCGGGGCGCAGGTTCGGGTTGGGGGAGTTGAAGAAATTGCCCTCCACCCCCGCCTGCGACAAGTCGCTGATGTTGGGGGCGCGAAAGCCCCGGCCGACGTTGAGGACGTAGTTAATCTCGGGCGTAATAAAAAAGGCGTTGCTCAGGTTGTAGGTAAAGTCGCTGGAGTTGTTGGTAAATGCCGGTGAGTCGCGCAATCCGTCCGCCGGTACGCGCGCGGTCACAGACGAATAGCGCACGCCGAGCACGGTGCTCACCCGGTCGCTCCAGCGGATGTAATCTTGCAAAAATATTCCCCACTGCTCGAAAGTCGAGCCCGAGACGTAGCGGGAGGGGCGCACGGCGGTCGAACCCGCATCGAAGCGGCGGACGGTGTCGCTGAAGATCACATCGGAGTAAACTTCGCCGCCGTAGGTGAGCGTGTGGCGACCGGCGACACTTTCAAGCGTCAACTGGGTACCGAACAGGTTGCTGTTGTTGCGTTCGCTGTTGTAAAAAGCGTCGGCCACACCGCTGCCGAAACTGGGAAAGCTCGGGCGGGTGCTGTAGGAGCGGCGCAGGCGATCATCCAGGATGCGCTGGTAGCCCAGCTTCAACTGTCCCGAGGTCAGCCAGCTTTCGCGGGGTTTCACTTCGTAGGTGAGCGTCGTAAACAGCCGACTCTGGGGTGTGAAGAAATTGGACGCATCGATCACCGCACTGCCGTAGCCCTGGATGAGGCTGTCGATGGCCGCAAACCTCGGTACCTCGTTGTATTCGAGCCCCAGTACCAGCCGCTGGGTCGGATCGAAATTGACGGCGAATTTCAGTTGACCCGCGTAGTACTCGTAGCCGCTGCCGCTCACCAGCCGCGGATCGGCGTTCGGGAACAAAAGCTGTGGGTTGGGGCTGCCCCCCAGATGAAAATCGTCGAAGCCCCGGTAGGTGAGCCCCAGGCTGAAGGCTTTGCCCTCACTGCCCGCCGACACTTCAAGCCTGCCGCTTCGCTCGGCGTTCGCCGTGCCGTACCCGGCGTAGACCCGCCCCTTCGCCTGGGTCGCTTCACCGGTAAACTGGGGAGTGGCACCCACGACGTTCACCGCTCCACCCAGCGCGTCGCTGCCGTAGAGCACCGAGACCGGTCCGCGGGCCACCTCCAGGCGCTCGAAGGCATAAGGGTCCAATAGCGCCAGGTATTGATTCGGTCCGGAGCGAATAAAGGCCGGGCTGATCCGAAACCCGTCCTGCAGCAGCAGCACCTCGCGCCCGGTCACCCCGCGCACGAAGGGCGTCCCCTGGCCCGGCCCGCTCGATTGGACCCAGACACCGGTTTCGCCTTTGAGCAAATCGACGATCGTCGTGCCGTCGCGCTCACTGGCGCGCTGCTGTGAAAGCACCGTTACCGCCAAGGGTACTTTGTAGACCTGCTCCTCGCGGCTTTTGGTCGCTGTGACCGTCACCTCCGGCAGATCTTCCCCGACCGCCCTGGGCTCGATCAGGCCCTGGGCCTGGGTCTGATCCTTGAGCAAATCGCTTGCCTGCTCGGCGCGCACAGCACCCCCCGCCAGCGCGGCGCTTCCCAGGGCCACCGTCAGCGCGACACCCCTACTCCACCCCAAAACCACAGCCGTCCCTCCCCACCGACGCTCTGGGGGTACCGTAACTGTTCGTGGTTAACAAAAGAGGTGATAAACCCGTAACGGATGAATAAGCACTGGTTAACGGCAGAATATGGAAAGCTCCGCCGCTTTTCGAGCCAAAAATTGAGAATTGTCCCTTAGACGATAGTGTGGCTGGCGTGGGCTGGAAAGCGCTCAGAAACCCAGATGCAGCAGGTACCCCCCGAAAATTGATGGCCTCCCTCCTTGCCACTACCCCTGGTTCGCTCGCACCCCCTCAAACGCCACCGTGCACTGCCCAGAACTCCGCCGGGGTGCGGATCGGGTAGCGGTCGCGCAAGGCCAGCAAGGCCCTGTCGCCGGTGATGAGCGTCTGCGCCTGTCCGCCGCGCAGCGCGGCGACCAGCGTGCCCAGCACGGGCTGGTCGTTGGCGTCGGACAAGGCGGGATCGTTGCTGGCTTCAGGTTCAACGAGTTCGGCCTGGATCGCGAGGGCGTCGATGAGGTCGTCGATCTCACCTGCGCTCAGGCCGTGCCGGTGCGCGAGTTTTGGCAGCACGCGCCGCAACTCGTCGAGGATGTAGGCCGAGAGCACGATGTCCAGCGCGCCGTGCTTCCACGCGGCGATGAGCTTGCCCGGCACACTGGCGGGGTAGGCGATGCCGGACAGCAGGACGTTGGTGTCCAGCACCACGCTCAGCGCGGGCACGGTCAGCGCCCGGCGCGCACTTGGGCAACAGTCGCGTCGATTTCGGCCAGGCCCTCGGCCTCGGGAAGCTGGGCGTACCCGGCCTCGATGCGCTGGCACAAGGCATCGAAGCGGGCCTGCATGCGGCGGATGCGTTCGAACAGACGGGCATCGACCAAGGCGGCCACCGGCTTGCCGTCCTTCTTGATGAGGATGCTGTCGTGACGGTACTGCACCTGATTGAGCATCTCGCCCAGGTTCTGGCGGAAGGCGACGGCGCTGGTTTCGCTGATCATGGTGTTGCGATCTCTATGGTTAATATGGTCATTATGGTTGATGCAGCAAGGCCGGGCAAGGGCTTGTCGTTCACAGGAGGTTGCACGACTGTGTTGCAAATATAATTTGTGATGCAGTTTTTTCCGAAATATCCATCTGCTAGGCGGCTAATCCAAACAGACCCTCAATGAATCTCACCTGCGATTGGGGGGTGCACAATGGAGAAATGAAATGCCCTGCCTGCCAGTCCGATAACTTCTCGAAAAACGGTCATCGACGCGGCGTTCAGTATTACATCTGTAAGGACTGTTGCAAGCAGTTTCTTGAGTATTATACTCCCCAAGGTTATCCAGAAAAAGTGAAACGCAACTGCCTGACCATGTATCTCAATGGCATGGACTTTCGTGGCATTGAGCGGACGACTGGAGTCTGCCGCAATACGGTGATCAACTGGGTCAAACAAGCCGCTCTCGCCTTGCCCGATCTACCACAAACCAAGAAAATTTCTACGGTGGCTCAGCTCGACAAGTTATAGACTTTCATCCAGATAAAAAAACAAGATCTGGGTCTGGACGGTAGTTGATCAGGCTGTTCCAGGCATTCTTACCTGGGTGATCGGCGACCGCAGTTCTAAGACTATTCGAACCGCTATGGCGGATAGTCGAAAATCAGAATTTCTGCAATTATGGACCCGAAAGACAAGAAAAAACTAGAGCGGATTACTAGGCTTAGCAATCCGCTCTAGATTCAATAATTGTTTGTGCTATTTTTGGTCATTTCGCCCGCTGGCTTGCGATCGGGCGGGCTGGGACCTATTTGCGCGGCAGACCGGATGAGAGCAAGATCGCCCGACGCAGCTTCAGCTCGTCCGCGTCCGGCCGGCTGAAGTCGACATCCTTCGTAAGCGCCTTCCAGGCCGGGTTGGCCTTCGCCACGTACTGGATCGGCACGAAGGTGTAGGGCGTGAAGTCGGGGGTGCTGGTGAACATGTCGCGCAGGTCGGTGGCCGCGGCGTCGTACTGGTTGAGCGGGGGAATGCCCAAGATCAAGTGGGTGGTCTTGAAGATGCTCGCGAGGCTGGTGTGGGTTTTGCTCACGTACTCGCGCTTCACCCAGGGGCTGATGGCCAGGAAAATCGTGCGGCTGCCGTCGACGTGATCGAAGCCGTTCTGGGTGTCATCCTCGGTGACGAAGATGACCGTGTCCTTCCAGCAGGGGCTTTTGGAGATCAGCTCGACGGTGAGGCCCAAGGCGGCGTCGTTGTCCTGCACATAGCGGGTGTAATCCCAGGCGGGGCCGTCCGGGAAGATGTCGTTGGCACCACCGCCGTGGTCGTTCGGGTAGAACAGATCTACGTAATCGGGCAATTTGCAGGTGTTGGTCTTGCGATCGACGTACCGGGATTCAAAGACCTGCTTGAAGCGCGCGTAGCGGTTGAAGCGGGTCGGATCTTCCTGCAGGGGCGCGTCGGGGATCTTGGTGTTGTACTCGGGAAAGAGGTGGTCGCTGTTGTCGCGCACCACTTTTTCCATCGGCACGTTCACCTGTTGGCGGATGCCGGTGGGCTCGGTGCCGAAATCCGCCGCGACGATCGCAAATTCGTAGCCGTTGCCGAAATTGACGAAAGATTTGCCGTTGCGCGCCAGGTGCAAGTAGATCCCGCCGTGCTGGTTGTAATCGTGGGGGTCGGGCGAACCGTTGGCGTCGGTGAAGCCCAGGCGGCCCGGGTAGGGGCCGAACACCTCCGGGTCGGTGCCCGCGTCGTTGCGCCGCCCACCGTAGGAAGCCGGCCAGTGGGTCTGCTCGAACTCGGTGGTGTAGGTGTTGGTCAGCCAGCGGTGGCCGTCGGAGGAGACGTTCGGCTCCAGGTAGAAGTTGTCGCTGAAGGCGAAAGCGAGGGCCAGTTCGTGGTGGTTGGGGCTCGCGTTCGCCCCCAGGGCGTAGCGCGGCTCGCCGTTGACGGGAACGCCCTTGCGGGTCTGGGTGATGTCGCCCAACAGCAAATCGTGGGTGACGTTTTCTTTGTTCAGGAAAATCACGTGCTTGATTTGCTTGCTCGCCACGCCGACGCGGCTGGGGATCGGGTTTTCGACGTCGGTGAGCGGGCGGGCCACGAAGCCGTTGTTGGCGAGCACCCGCTGGGTGTAGCGCTCCAGTTGCGGCCCGGAAGGAACGGCGAAGATATTCACCGTGCCGATCGTGCTCGATTTGGGCGAACCGAGATTATCCGGGGGGGTGTCGTTGTTGGGTCCGGCGCCGCGGCCGTTGGCGCTCGCCACGTACAGGGTCCTGCCGTCGGCACTGACTTTGACGCTGCTGGGCCACCAGCCGGTCGGGATATGCCCCATCACCCGGCCGGCCGTGCCTTCGAGGCGCACCATGGCGACGGCGTTGATGCCTGCCTGGGCGACGTAGAGGTATTGATTGTCGGGACTCAGGGCCAGGGCCACCGGCTGGATGCCTTTGACGCGGCGATCGAGTCCCTGCAGCACGCTCAGGTTGATCCGGCTCAGTTCGCGGTAGCTACGCGGGTCGAGTACCGAGACGCTGTCGTTGTTGCCGTTGGAGACATAGATATACGAAGGCGAGATGGCGACGGCGTTCGGGTGGCTGCCGCTGTAGGTCTCGATGCCTTCTTCGACCTCACCCACCAGCGGTCCGGGCTTGACCACTTTTTTGAGCACCGGCTCGGTGGGGGTGGACACGTCTAGGACATAGACCGACGAGGACTCCGGCGCGTTCGGGCTGCCAAGGCCAGGGACGGTGTAGGACTGGCTCTGGGGGATGTAGCCGCAGCGGATGCCCCGCGGATCGCGCAGGGTGGGGGGCAAATTGCGAGGGTCCACCTTGGTGATCTGGATTTGGCGTGAGCGGACGGTCTCCTCGGGATAGCCCGCTCCCGGGTAGCAGAGCGGATAATCTTTGTTGCTGTCGCCGGTCGGGCTTGCGGGTGCGAGGCTGGTGTACTGGAAGACCCCGACGTTGGCTACAAAGAGCGTCTTGCTGTCGGCAGAAAGGGTGATCCCAAAAGGATAGCGGCCCACTTTCACCGAGCGTACCACCGCCTCGAAGTTGTTCGGCTCGGTGATCAAGCCTTGATCGTCGGTGCCGACGGCAATTTTGCCCGTATCGACGACAAAAACCTGGAAGCTGCCTTGATCGACGACATAGAGGTAGCGCCCGTCGCCGCTCAGGGCCATCTGGCCCGGGAAGGTGCCCTTGAAGTAGGGCTGGGGCTGCTGCTTCGGATCGACGGGCGGGGTGTAGGCGCGCTCGGAGCCGTTCAGGTTCACAGAACCCACGATCTTGGCGGCGGCGGTGTCGCCCACCCAGATATTGCCGTTTTCGCCCCCGGCCACGTAGAAGCGGGAACCGTCCGGGGCAAAAGCCGCCCCGACAAAGGTGGCATCCAGGTCGATGCGGGTCGCCTGGGGATTGGCGCTTTTGACGTAGCGAATTAGGGTCACCGAGAAGGGCGTGCTGCCGCTGTTGACGGTGAGTAGCGTGTCGCCGTCGGGGGAGAGCACCATGCCGAAGGGTTTGGGCGCGGTGACGTCCACTTCGATGCCGATGGGCGTGATAAAGCGGCCGTTGGGTAATACCGCCCCCTGGTAGCCGCCCACGGTGTACTGGCGCGTAGCGGGCAAGTCGCCTGCCGGGGCGCGGTAGTACACCGACTGCGAACCGATCGAGCCTGCGACCAGGGCTGTGGAGCCCAGCACGCCCAGCACCACCGCCCCGATGGTGAGCGGGCGCGAGAGGGGCCAGCGCCAACGGGGGAAGGTTGTTTTCTTATCGAGAGGATTGTTATCCATCCTGACAGTCTCCATCTAAAGATGAGAGAGCGCCGGGGCAGGCCGCCCCAGCGCTCTCACCGGGAACGGTTATTTGGGCTGTTTGGCCGTCCAGTTGTTCAGCAACTGGGTGCGGTTGTTGCGCAGATCCTTGCGGTTGCGCTCCTCGGGGTAGGACACGCCGGTGCCTTTGATCCCCTGCCACAACAAGCGGTTGAAGGCGACGACATCGAGTTTGTCTTCAACGGAGAAGTTGAAGCCCTTGCTGGCCTTCGCCCACCATTGGCCGTCGTGCAGAGGCTTGACAGCCACGGTCTTGAGAGCCGCCGCATCGGCGCACTCCGGTACCAGGGTCGGGTCCACCGGCGGGGCGCAGAGGATGCCCGGGATGACCGCCGTGTAGGTATTGAAGTTGGGGACGCGCGTGAAGACGTCCGCCATCGGCCGGGTGTTGGCATCCAGCATTCCCAGATAGTCGAGGCCCAGCAGATCTTCGATCGTGCGCAGGGCGCTCACGGTCGTGTAGTTGGTGCTCACCAGCGCGCCGCGCTTGGTGTAGGGCGAGATGACGTAGGCTATCGAGCGGTGGCCGTCGACGTGGTCGGGGCCGTCCTGGGAGTCGTCTTCGAGTACGACGATGGCGGTGTCCTTCCAGTAGATGGACTTGGAGACCGCCTCGACGAGCTTGCCCAGGGCGTAGTCGTTGTCGGCCATCTGCGTCTCGGCGGTGTCAAGACCCGCCACCGCCTGCTGGTCGAAGCTGCCGAAGTGGTCGTGCATGATGCGCACGAGTTGTAGATTCGGCAGGTTGTTGTTGGCGACATAGCCGTCGAATTCGCGCTTCCACTCTTCGTACAAGAAGATGTCCGAAATCTTCTGGTCGTAGCCGCGGAAGTAGATGTCGGTCTTATCCAGCAGGGCCGGTTTGGTGCCCGGCGCCTGGGGGATGCCCGAGGCGAAGGGGGTGCGCGTAATCGGGATATAGAGCGGGTTGGCCGGGTCGGGTACGGTCGGATCGGCTAGGGAAGTGCCGTAGTAGGCCAGGTCAATGAAGAAGCCGTAGTTGCGCACGGTCTTGCCCGCCCGCAAAGCCGCGTCCCACAGATAGCCGCCGATGGCGCCCGGCTCCAGGTCGCCGTCGCCTTCGGGAGCGTTGGCGTCCTTGGTGCCCGGCAGGATCGAAGAGCTGCCGGACGGATCGAGCACCCCGGTCACCCGCGTGTTGATCTGATTGGGTGTCGGGCTCGTCTGGGGCAGGCCGACGCTGATGTTGCGGTTGGTGCCTTCGTAGTCGTAGGTGAGGCCGCGGAAGTTGGCGTTGCCGTAGAGCACCGACTGGGTCTTCTCGGTGTAGTCGGTGGTGCGGGCATAGGTGCTCCAGCTCCAGCCCACGCCGCTCGATTCGCCGGGGTTGTAGAAGTTATCCAGGATGACGAAGTCGGTGGCGAGCTTGTGGTGGTTGGGCGAAATCGGCTCGGGGAAGAGCGTCAGGCTCGGATCGCCGTTGCCCACCGGCAGATCCCCCAGCACCTGGTCGTAGGTGCGGTTTTCTTTGACCACGTAGATGACGTGCTTGATCTTGGTGCGCAGGTAGGCCATCAGCGCATCGGGCTGCTGGTTGCCGAAACCGTTGTTTTTGTCGACGCGCGCACTGAGGCGCGCCAGGCTCGCCCCCCCGGGTACGGGAATGGTCGAGATGCCGGCTTTTTCAAGCGCCCAGTTGTACTCTTCTTTGAAAGTGGTGTTGGTCGCCTCGCCCGCCGCGGTGGTGCGGCCGTTGGAAGGGTTCGGACCGACGTTCGATTTGGCGTTGACCACGAAGAGCTTGCTGCCGATCACACTCACCGAGTTGGGATACCAACCGGTCGGGATGCGCCCCTCGACTTTGCCGCTCGCCTGATCGACCACCGCCACGGCGTTCTCGCCCCCGAGGGTGACATAGAGCTTCTTGCCGTCGGGCGAAAAGGCGATCGCGTTGGGGTTGGAGCCTTTGTACTTGTAGCCGGGGCGCGACAGCGAGATGGCGCGCACGACATTGTTCGTCACCGGGTCGATGACCGTGAGACTGTCGCTGTTGCCGTTGGCCACGTACAGGCGGCCCTGGTTGGCGGAGAGGACCAGTTTGTTGGGCTGGCCGCCCACCGGAATGCGTGTGACCACTTTGCTCGCCAGATCCACCGCGAGCACTTCGTCGTCGCGCTGGCTGGTGACGAAGACCTTGGCCGCTGCGCCGCGCGCGTCGCTGTAGATGGCGACGTCGAAGGGCAGTTCGCCGGTGGCCACCGTGCCGCCGGGGACGAAGAATTTGATTTCTTCAATCACCGTACGGCTCGCCGTGTCGATTATCGAGATCGAGTCGTTCTGGAAGTTGGCCACTACCAGCGTCTTGCCGTCGCGGCTGATGTCGAGGCCCGCTGCCACCGCGCCGGTGGTGATAAGCCCGCCGGAAGCGGCGTCCGCCGGGGTGCCCTTGAGGATGCCGCCGTCGTAGGCAGGAAAAGGATCGGTCTGGTTGGAGTTGTGGCCCAGCAGAATAAAGGGCGCGTCGGGAACGTACCGGCCACTGTCGAATTTGTAGACGTAGATGCGGTCGTCGATGCCGGCTGAGACGTAGAAACGCTTGCCGTCCGGCGCCCAGACCAGGCCGTTGTAAGTGTTCGGAATATTGATCTGCTGCTTTTTGACCAGCGCGCCGCTGCTCACGTCAAAGACGAACACCCACTCCGCCTGGGGATTGGTGACGGTCGAGGCGAGGCCGGTGATCGGATCGAGCACCGGGTAGGAGAAAAATTCACCGGTGGTCGGATCCGCAAAATACTGGTTGTAGCCGCTGGTGAGCACCAGCAAGGTCTTGCCGTCCGGGCTGAGGGCGGTCTTGACGGCACCCTGGGCGTCGGCGTTGCCGTCCGGGCGCAGCCCGGTGCTCAGGCGCGCGTAGGTCGAACCGGGGGCCGCCGTCGGGGTGACCACCTGGCCTGTAGGAATGATGCTGGCATTGCCGCCGATGTCGCCCACGGGCAAGCTCGTCTGGGCAATCGCCGCCAGCGGCTGCAAAGTGAGGGAGGTTGCGAGCATGGCGCTCAGCAACAGGCGAGAACGTGTCGAGGTCATGGTGCGCCTTATCCAACCGATAGGTCGCCCGCATTGTAAGAAGACCAGGTGACAATACCGGAGGTGTAGATTAAGAGCAGGTCAACCTGCGATTAACGCCCGAAGGTTATATTGAGCCCGGTATATTTCTCGCTTCTACTCGCCGCCCCTTATGAAAACCCGGTCCGGATCGCTCGTGCTCCTGCTCATCGCTGCTTTGGCCACGGCCCCGATGGCCAAAGCCGACATCGTCCCGGGCGAGAATCTCGTAGTGGACAGCATTCCCTCCATACCGTCGAGTCTGGCCGATTCGCTCGCCCGCTACACCGAATTTCGCACCGCCACCCTCGCAGGCTGGCACCCCAGCAAGCGGGAGATGCTCATCCTGACGCGCTTCAGCGACACCAACCAGGTGCACCGCGTCCAGATACCAGGTGGCGATCGCAGCCAGCAGACGTTCTTCGCGGATCGCATCCAGGGGGCTTCTTATCCGCCCAAACCGACGGGGGAGTTTTTTGTCTTCGCCAAGGACACCGGCGGCAACGAATTCAGCCAGCTCTACCGCTACGACCCGGCCGACGGCACCGTGAATCTGCTTACCGACGGCAAGTCGCGCAACACCGGCGCCACCTGGTCCCACACCGGCCGGCAGATTGCCTACACCTCCACCCGACGCAACGGCAAAGACACCGATATTTATCTGGTCGATCCGCTCAAAGCCCAGAGCGACCGCAAACTCGCCGCAGTCGAAGGGGGCGGCTGGGGGGTGCTCGACTGGTCGCCCGACGACAAGAAGCTCCTGGTCCTGGAGTACGTTTCGATCAACGAGAGTTATCTGTGGCTTTTCGACGCGGCCACGGGCGAGAAGAACCTGATTACTCCTAAAGGCGGGACCGAGAAAGTTTCCTATGGTGCGGCCCAGTTTGCAGCCGACGGCCGGGGCATCTATCTTACCAGCGACCGCGACTCCGAGTTTCAGCGCCTGCAATATCTGGATCCGGCGGGCAATACAACCAAAATTCTCAGCGGCGGCATCCCCTGGGATATCGAAAGCTTCGAGCTATCGCCCGACGGCCGGTTGCTCGCCTTTGTCGCCAACGAGGACGGCATCGCCAAACTGCACCTGCTCGAGACCGCCACCGGCAAAGAGCGCCCGGTCCCCAAACTGCCCGTGGGCCTGATCGGGTCGCTGGAGTGGCGGCCCGACAGCCGGGAGTTGGGGATGACCCTCACCGCCGCCCGCTCGCCCGCCGATGTCTTTTCCTGGAATGTCGCCACCGGCAAAGTCGATCGCTGGACGAGGAGCGAGACCGGGGGATTGAACACCGCGACGCTTACCGAACCGAAGCCGGTGCGCTGGAAAAGCTTCGACGAGCGCTCGATTTCGGGCTTTCTCTACCGGCCCCCGGCCCGCTTCACAGGCAAACGCCCGGTGATCATCAACATCCACGGCGGCCCCGAAGCCCAGTTTCGTCCCGGCTTTTTGGGCCGCAGCAACTATTTTATCGACGAACTGGGGGCGGCGATGATCTTTCCGAATGTGCGCGGCTCGGCCGGCTACGGCAAGACCTTCTTGCAACTGGACAACGGCTTTAAGCGCGAGGATTCGGTCAAAGACATCGGGGCATTGCTCGATTGGATCGCCACCCAACCGGATCTCGATCCCGCTCGGGTGATGGTCACCGGCGGCAGTTACGGCGGCTATATGACGTTGGCTGTGGCCACCCTGTACAACGACCGCATCCGCTGCGCCCTCGACGTGGTGGGCATCTCCAACTTCGTGACCTTTCTGGAAAAAACCGAGAGTTACCGCCGGGATCTCAGGCGCGTCGAGTATGGCGACGAGCGCGACCCGAAGATGCGCGAATTTTTGCAGGCCATCTCCCCCGCCAACAACGCCGCCAAAATTTCCAAACCGCTCTTTGTCGTCCAGGGCCAGAACGATCCGCGCGTCCCGTTAAACGAATCCGAGCAGATGGTGGCCACGGTCAAGCGCGGCGGCAGCCCCGTCTGGTACCTGATGGCCAAAGACGAGGGCCACGGTTTTGCCAAAAAGAAGAACGCCGACTTTCAGTTCTACGCGACGGTCACCTTTGTGCAGAGTTATCTGCTCAACTGAGCGGCAAGCCGGAGGTAGACGGGAACAATATCGCCAAAATCCAGCCACCGGGTGCGGACAATATCAGCCGACCTTCGCTTTCAACAATCCGCACTCAGCGGCGATGCGCACCAGACCGGCGGTGTTGCGGGTACCCAGTTTCCCCATTAACCGGGCGCGGTGCGAGTCCACTGTGCGGGGACTGATATACAGGCGTTTAGCGATCTCGTTGTTGGTCAGTTCCTGGGCAATCAACATCAAGACTTCGTGCTCGCGGGCCGTCAGGCGGGGCACAGAACCGGCTGCCCTGCCGAATTTTCCGGTGCCCTGCTCTTCGGCGACCAGCCGGGTGATCGCTTGACCGAAAACCAGGTAGCCCGAAAGTACCAGACCCACAGCGTTCAACAATTCGTGGCCCTGTACACTCTTGAGCAGGCAACCGTTGGCCCCGGCATGAAACGCCAGCATCACCTGCTCTTCGTCGTCGGCCACCATCAGTATTCGGGCCGAGGGATCTTTGCTTCTGAACAGACGGATAACCTCTACGCCGCTCATTTTCGGCAGGACGGCATCGAGCAAAACCAGATCCGGCTTCAACGCGCCCAAAAGCTGAACAGCCTGCTCACCGTCCTCCACCTCATGAACGCAAAACCGTTCTTCTGTGGAACGCAGAAAGCTGCAGAAGCCTCGCCGCACAACAGTGTGACAATTCGCAATCAGTATGCAGATTTCCGCGTTGTTTATAAACACTTCCTTCATCCCTTGTTCGAGGCTTGCTGCTGTATCTGCCGACTATTGCGGCGGCTGCAAATGCTGCGCTTCGCGGCATTGGCGGTGTTCCGCTGTGGGCTGTCGAAATTTACGTCCGTCGCGGTACCCCGGATGCGACACCGCTGCTGGTAGGGAGTGCACCGGCTCACGCCGACCCATGCAAGGCTCGAATCGGATCCACTGCATCGTTCGGCTTTCGGTGTCTCGCTTGCACCGCTACCGGTGTCACCGGGCTCGGGCCGGCATCCGAATGCCCTCCTGCAACCGCCGGTGCAATTTTCTGTGGGGGAGCGACAGATCCGCCCGTACACTTTCACCGTCGGAGCGGCTGTGCGCTCCGTTGCGTACCGCTGTTGCTCGGCAGCGCTACGACTATCGTTCTGGCCAAGCCATGCCTGCCAAGTTGCCTTCTCAGCCGCAGTTGCCGCCATCGGTTGGCAATGCTCGGTTGACGCATTGCGCCTGCTGTCTGGCGCACACATCTGCTGTCGCTCCTATCTACCCCGAGGGCAAGGACAGGTCGACAGCCACCAACAACCTGGAGCACAGCTAGAAAGCGGGGAAGCCGAGATTACGAAAACCGTCAGGCCACCATCCGAACAGGCCGAGAACTGCCGAGTCTGGTAACCTTACTCGGATTCTTGCCCTGGGACCAATCTCAGAAATTACTCACAGGGGACTGGACAGCCCACCACAACAAGCAGGGTCCAGGACGCGGCTACGCACACACGCCCTTTTCCAAAGGGCTGGACAGTCTTTTAACACCTGCATTCTCAAACAAAACGACTCATTCATAGCCATGCACCAGGCGGGTTGGAAGGGATGGACTTTTTAGTCGTAGCGCGTAGAACGGATTTGTGTGCCTACGCATTTTCCGTAGCTGCAACCTAAGATTCCTGTGCGGCCTAGGTCTGTAGTGTTTGCTACCTGCCTAAAGAATTTTTTTCCGCAATCAGTGATTTTACTGAATCCAGCCAACGCGAAACCCAGCATAAAGCAGTTCACCGGTGTCTATAGTCGGACCGGAACGCCCATGAGGACGAACTTTGAGCCTTTCGGGCCGATACTTGCCGATTCAGGCCGGAGCGGGATCCGGCTGCGCAGCCGGGCAGAGCCACCGCAGCGGCGCCACTGCGAAAGAAGTACCGAATTCTTGAGCGATTCCCGTTCGGTTTTTATCTGCTGAAGCCGTTTATTATCCAATTGTTCACTCCTGTGGCAGGGACTTGAACTGTTGGGAGCGGCAGCGCATTCGAGGATTTCATAATCGATGTGGTGAACAATATTTGCGCCTTTGTTGCGCTCATCGCCCTGCAAGGCTATGGCCGAGAATTACCGTTAACCCTCCGCAAAGTGCTTTCAAAGTTTGATCCCCGCATTGGATCTTTCGACATTGAGCGAGAATCCACCAAAGAAAAATTCAGCATATTTGTCAGCAACTTGCTGCGCCTGACAAAACAGAAAAGCTTCTTCGGCTGTCAAACAACAACAGAAATCGAAGATGCGGCCATTGACTGGATCGAAAAACCCTTGCCTTCCGCGTCGGTGCGGGATTCGGCCTATGAAGACAGACAAAAATCGATGTCAGGACGCAATGACATTGCCGATAGGTAGCGTGGATTGTTGTGGCTCGGACTGTCGAACCCGAGCGGTCTGTCCGCCGAAAGTGGGCCTGCCCGTCGCAGAAGTGCTCGAATATAGTAGAAGGCTCCCATCGCTGCTCCATGCTGACGCACCTTCGCATCGAGAATTTTGCCCTGATCGACAATCTGGCGCTGGACTTTGCCGGTGGGCTCAATGTGCTTACCGGCGAAACTGGAGCGGGCAAATCGATCATCCTCGACGCGCTCGATGTCGTACTCGGGGGCCGGGTGAGCGGCGCCCAGGTGCGTACCGGCGCCCAGCGCGCCGTGATCGAAGCCACTTTTGGTCCCTCGGCCGCCATCGCAGACTGGCTTGCCGCTCAGCAGATCGACTCGCTTGAGGAAGGTCTGGTGGTCGTGCGCGAAATCAGCGGCAAGACGAACCGCGCCCGCGTCAACGGCGTACTCGTCAACCAGGCGGTGCTGCGCGAGTTGCGCGAGCAGCTGCTGGAGATCACCGCCCAGGGCCAGTCGCTGCAGCTCGAGAAACCGGAAGTGCAGCTGGAATTGCTCGATAATTACGGCGAGATTGCCCCCCGGCGCGAACGGTTCCGCCAAGTCTACGAAACGCTGCAGCGGCGCAAAGGCGAGTTGGCCCGCAAAAAAGCGGCGCGCGACGACCGTCTCCAGCAGTTGGATTTGTTTCGTTTTCAGTTCGAGGAGCTGTCGCGCGCTGCTCTTGACGACCCGCAGGAGGAGGAGCAGCTGTTGGCCGACCGATCCCGACTCGCCCACGCCGTCGAGCTGCAGCACAACAGCCTGAAGCTCTACGAGATGCTCTACGAAGGAGCCCTGGACCAGCCGGCGGTCACCGACCTGCTCGGTCAGTCTTCAGAATTGTTGATCCAGATGGGCGAGTACGACGCGAGCCTCGTACCGCTGGGCGAAATGCTCGAAAACGCCCTGGTGCAGGTGCAGGAGTGCGCCCGCGCCGTCAATCGCTACGGCGAGACGGTCGAATCGGACCCCGAAACCCTCGAATACACCGAGAAACGCCTGCGCCAACTCAAGAACCTGCGCCAGAAGTACGGACCGACCCTCGCCGATGTGATCGCCCATTACCGAAATCTGGAGCGGGATCTGGCCGCCATCGAAGGTAGCGGTGAAGATCTGGAGGTGGAGGAGAGGGAACTGGCGGGGGAGACGCGGCGGGCCACTGAGCTGGCGGCCGAATTGACCCGGGCGCGCACCGAGGCCGCCGGGCGGCTCGAAGGCGACCTGGTGCGCGAACTCGCCCCGCTCGGCATGGGCAAGGTCCGATTTGCCGTGCGCATCGAGCCTTCTCGCCTCGCTTCCAGCGGTGCCGACCGGGTGGGCTTTTTGTGGAGCCCCAATCCCGGCGAACCGCTCCAGCCGCTCACCGAAACCGCCTCCGGCGGCGAGATGGCCCGCTTTTTGCTCGCCCTCAAAGCCTGTCTGGGGGGAGCCGATCGCATCGCCACCCTGGTATTCGACGAAATCGATGTCGGCGTCTCCGGACGGGTGGCCCAGGCGGTGGCCGAAAAACTTTTGCAGCTCGGGGCGTCCCACCAGGTGCTCTGCGTTACCCACCAACCGCTGGTGGCCGCCCTCGCCGACAGCCACTACCGCGTGCACAAGGCGGTGCTCGCCGAGGCCGGCGAGGAGCGCACGGTGGTGCGCGTCGAGACCCTCAACAAAACCGAGGCGCGCCGCGAGGAGTTGGCCCAACTGGTGGGGGGGCACTCGGCCCACGAAGCGCTCGAATTTGCCGGTGCCCTGCTGGCCGATGCCGACCGCCGCCGCAGCGCCGTGCGCCCGTGAAGGGTGCGGCGGCCGGTGCGCTTTGCGGAGCATTCAGGCGGGAGCAGCTGCCGGAGCGGCGACCGGCTCGGGCACCCAGCTCTCGCCATACTTGTTCTTGAGTGCCTGGAAGGCTTCGACCTGCCCCGGCGCGTACTCCCCGGGCCGGCCCCATTGCAGAAACAGGCTCATGGGCGCTTTTTGGCCGTCTTCTTTGAGAAAGCGCACGGCATAGGTGGTGAAGTTGCCGCGCTTGGCGGGCAGTGCTTCGAAGCGGACGAGCTTCACCTCGGCCATGTTCAAGTGAAACTCGAAGTGCTCGCTGTGCAAATTGGCGTAGTGGGGCAGGTGCGGGACGTAGAAAGGATTTTTGAGTTCGCCCCGCGCTTCGAGCACGGCCGTGTCGTTGGTGACGATAAAGCGCAACAGCCCCAGCGCGCCGCATTCGTCCAAAAATTCTTTGAGTGTCATGGCCATCGCCGCCTCCCGAATGCAAGCCTCATGATAGCAGCGGCCGGGGGGATCACTGGCGGCCGTTCGACTCGTAGAGCTTGAGGTAGCGGCTGGTGTCTTCTGTGTAGCGATCGAGGCTGAACGAACCGGTGGCGCAGACGGTGCGGGTGGAGGTCGCTACATCAAAACTGACAAAGGTGACATCCATGGTGTAGGAGATCGGTTTTCCCTTGACACCGCCTCCCAGCGACCATAGCTGATAGGCACTGGCCGCTACGAAGCGCCGGAAAATTTGCGTGTCCGCCGGGTCCGGGCTGATGTCGAGGTAAAACGTCCGATTTTCGAGGATCTCGGGGTTGTTCTCGTTGCCCCGCAAATTGCCCTCGAAGTTCCAGTTGTCCTGCACCGTGCTGGTGCGGTTTTTATACGTCTTCTTGATGAGGACGGCGTAGGACTTGTCGATTCCCAGCTCGCGGATGGACTTTGCGAAGTAGGCGACGCCGTAGATGTTGTCCTTCGAGCTAAAGCGGTGGGTCAGGGCGGCAGGATTCTCGCTGCCGATGACGATGGGCTCCCTGGAAAAAAGGATCTTGCCCGCGTACTTGCTTGGCGCTGCGCTCTGGGCGGCGGTGGATGCCGGGCGCCACAGCCAGGGGACAAGTGCTCCGCCCATCAGCACGCCTCTTCTAGCCAGGGTGTAACGCTCCTGTGGCTGCATAGGCGAGGTCTCTTTTCTCGGCCGTTACCTCTAGGGATAGTTATTCGTGGACGGCAGCCGGGGGAGTATCCGGGCTGTTGGAGCGCTTGAGGGGCAACTCGGGCACCAGCAGGCCCAACAGCAAAGCAATCAGGGGCAGAGGCAGGCTCGCCTGGTAGACCCGCGCCACCGCCTCGGCAAACGAGCGCCGCACGGCAGTACGCACCTGCGCCTCGGTGCGTCGGCGCACCTCCGGCGTGAAGCGGGGAGCCATCTCCGTTCCCAGGGCCGCCAGTTCCGCAGCGGCTTGCTCGCCGCCGTTGCGCAGCCGTCCGGGGTCCAGGTGGGTCGCGAGGCTCGCCGGTAAGCGGGCGGCCACCGGCTGTAGGGAGTCCACCAGGGCAGTATTCAGGTAGGCCACCAGCAGGGCTCCGTACAGGGCGGCGCTCACGGTCTGGCCGAGTTGGGCAAAAAACAGCCGCCCGGCGGTGGCCACCCCGACGTACTCGAAGGGCACAGCGTTCTGCAGCGCCAGGTTCGCCTGGGGAAAGGTAGCCCCGGCCCCGAGGCCGAAGATGGCGATCGAGAACCACACCTGGGCGATCGTGGTCGTGAGCGAAAGTTGGGTGAGCAGAAAAATGCCTATCGACATCAGCACCAGGCCGACCAGCATCGCTGCTTTGTAGCGGCCGGTGCGCTGCACGACGAGGCCGCTGATAAAGGAGCTGACGAGCAATCCCAATGTCTCGGGAATCAAAGCCACCCCCGCCTCGGTGGCCGACGCCCCCATCACGTTCACCAGAAACACCGGCAAGAACAAGATGGCGACGATAAAAGTCGCTCCGACCATCACCGACATGGCGCAGATGAGGCTGAAGATTGGAATGCGAAACAGCGACAGCGGCAAAATCGGTTCTTTGGCGCGCAGCTCGGCAAAGACAAACAACCCAAAGCTCACCGCCGCCGCCGCGAGTAGACCTAGCACCAGGGGAGAATCCCAGGCATATTTTTCTTTTTCGAGGCTCAAAGCGACCAGCAGCGGCACGACTGTGAGCATCAACAGCACCGCTCCCCAGTAGTCGATGCTGCGGGTGAGGCCGCTATTGAGGCGGGGCATGAAGGCGACGATGAACGCCAGCGCCAGCAGGCCGAAGGGCAGGTTGATAAAAAAGATCCAGTGCCAGCCGAGGGTATCGGTGAGCACCCCGCCCAGCAGCGGTCCCACGATGCTGCTCAGGGCGAAGACGGCAGCGATGATCCCCTGCAGTTGGGCGCGCTCCGCCGGCACGTACAAGTCGGCGGGGATCGTGAGGGCCACCGAGGTGATTGCCCCGGCCCCCAACCCCTGGATGCCCCGAAACACGACCAGCATCAGCATCGAAGGTGCCAGACCGCACAGAAACGATCCCAGTAGAAAAATCGCGATGCCGATCAGCAAAATATTTTTGCGGCCGTAGAGATCCGAGAGCTTGCCCAGAATCGGCAGCGAGGTGGTGCTCACCAGCAGATACGAAGCCGAAGTCCAGGCCAATAGATCGAGATCCCCCAGGTCCGCCACGATCTTAGGCAGGGCGGCCACGACGACGGTCTGATCGAGCGAGGTCAAAAACAGGGCAATCAGCACCGCCCCCATCACCAGGCGCTTGGTGCGCTCGTCGAGGGCCGTCGTGTAATCGATGGGTCGCTGGTACTGCACAACAGAGTCCCCGGTCACAAGCGCGCATTTACGATGATACCGCCCGAAACTGGGCCGTCGGGTTTTCACACGACTGTCCTGACCGAGCGGCCATCTGAACACCTTCAGCACCATGGCACCCCCCAGGTTCGACGCCGGTGCGAGATGCGCTCTGCAAAAGGTCGACTTCAATAGTCAATCGAGTTTACAATAAATATTCAATTGCGGCACTGTAAACTAGCTGGTTGTACATCATGCTTGGTGAGCGCATTAAACTTGCCCGCCGGAAGGCGGGTTATTCGCTGCGGAATCTGGCGGATAGGATGGGTGGTCGCGTTTCTGCTCAGGCCATTGGCAAATACGAGCGCGGCGAGATGGTACCGGGTTCGGACAACCTGATTGCGCTGAGCCGGGCTCTAGAGGTCTCCGTACCCTACTTGCTGGATAGCCAGGGGATAGAGCTGACCGGCGTGGATTTTCGTGCCCAAGCCGGTATCACCGGAGCAGAGAGGGCACGTGTGCAGACTGAAGTTCTGGAGTGGGTGGAACGCTACTTGCAAATCGAGCGGATTTTAGAACTGGATGACGGGCAATGGGAGATGCCCTTTGCTGAGCCGCGCAAGCTTGCCAGTGTTCAGCAGGCCGAGTCCCTTGCTGAAGAGGTGCGCAACCGCTGGAATTTGGGTTGGGATCCCATCCCAAACGTGACCGAACTATTCGAAGAGCAGGGCTTTAAGGTACTGGTAGTCGGTTTGCCGGCAAAAGTGTCGGGTTTTACTTGTCTGGTACATAGAAGCCAAGCCCAAAGTGCAGTTCCAGTCGTCGTGGTCAATGAGATGTGCTCGATCGAACGCCGTCGGCTGACTATGGTTCACGAGCTGGGGCATCGTCTTATCGATCCCGAGCCGCTTTGCACAAGTGAAGAAGAGAAGGCGGCCACCCGTTTTGCCGGTGCCTTTCTCATGCCAAAAGAGCATCTGATCCGCGAATGCGGCCGGGAAAGACACAAGTTGAGTTACCAGGAGCTTATTGATCTCAAACAACTCTATAAAGTGAGCGGCGCTGCCCTGCTTGTGCGCCTGCGCGACATTGGCGTCATCTCCGATGCCTACCTCACCTATGCCTTCCAGTCGTTTGCGAGAACCTGGCGCAGCCAGGAACCGGAGTCTCTAGAACGCGACCCCACTTGTGCCAAACTTGAACCGGCCCAGCGGTTCGAGCGGCTTTGCCATCGCGCTCTGGCAGAGGGTCTGATTTCCTTGAGCAAAGCTGCAGAACTGCTCCGTCGCCCTGTAAAGGTTGTCGAAAGCGAATTGAAGGGTCCAGTTGCTTCCGATGCGGATCATCATCAGTGATAGCAGTTGCCTAATCGATCTGCACAAAGTGGCTCTGATCGACGCTCTACTGCAACTTCCGTACGAGGTGGTAATCCCAGACTTGCTGTTTGCAGATGAACTTCTCAGCTTCAGCGCTGAGGAGCGAAAAGCCATGATATTGCATGGGCTGAAGGTGCTCAGCTTACCGGGCGAGGGTGTGGTGCGGGCTTCAGACCTGTCCGGACGGCACCCTAGGCTATCGCTCTATGATTGTTTCGCGTTGGTGCTAGCGGAGCGCACACCTGGTTGCATATTGCTTACGGGAGACAACGAGTTACGGCGCTTGGCCGGTACGCAGTGCATCGAGGTGCATGGAGTGCTGTGGGCTATCGACGAAATGCACCGGGTTGGTGCTGCGGCAAGTGAACTGCTTTATTTAGCGCTTCAATCATTTGAGGTTGAGCCCACGGTGCGTCTGCCGCGTTCGGAGATACAGCGACGACTGGCGTTGCTTAGAAAAAACCTACTGCCGTGAACCGCGATATCTCCAGCCTCGATGAGAATATTGCATTTCAAGAAACGACGCGAGAAGCTACAACAGCGTTAACCGAAGGAAAGAGGCCCAGGACTTTTTGACAGTGAGCATAATTGGCAGCGTGCACTTGACTATCAGTGGCGACGGGCGATGGCTGGAGGAGTTCAGGGCACGCGCCGAAGCCAGGACGCCGTACACGCGGGATCTGCACTTCCCCAACTTCCTGCCCCGATTAAAAGCGCTTGGCGCGCATGTGCTTTCAGACGAAGGGAGCCGCCTGAAGGTGGGTGTCGGCATAGTGACGACGGGTATTACCCCCAAAGGCAACAAATGGCTTAATTTCAAGCCGGATCCCGATTGGCCGGAGCCGGTCGAGTTGCCGAAAGACGCGAACACCAAGCTGATCGAGCGGTCGGAACGACACCTGGTCTACACGGCCTGGCAGAAAAGCTTTTGGGCGCCAAGGGTCATCCACTTTCTGGCGCGCGCACACCCAGAACTGGAGTTTTGGTACAAATTCCGTTTCGAGGCGGTGTACGGTTGGGGCAGAGCTAAGGGGCGGGACGTGTTCCACAACCAGTTCAGTGGCGAGGGACAGGAACAGCACTGGCTTGACTTTGAGCTGTGGGAGTACAACCCGCAGTGCAGTCTGTAGTAGCAGCTCGGGCATCCGTAGAATTGAACAGTCCTGTTTACTCGCTCAAACTTACAACCTGCTGGTGAGTACGCTGCCTTGCCTGGAACTGACCCAGCGGGCTTTGGGCGTGTTGCCGCTCCAGGCGCTCGAGGTAGTATTGCAACTGCTCGGACCACTGGCGCAATGCATCGAGATTTTCACGCGCCTGCTCAAGATGTTGGCGGTGGGTTTGCAGGTCAACTCTCAAACGTGGCCGCTCAGACATTAGGGCAACTCCAATCGCTACGAATTCAAGACCCTTCACTTTGGAGAGTACGGTGTTTCGCTAATATTCCTCGACAATACCTGGTGTCACTGCTGCTGGGCAGGAGCCGCCGCTGCCGGGCTTGCTTTGGGAGTGCCGCCCGCGAGGCGCAAAAGCCACTGTTGCACATCGTCGATGCAGGTGAAGACCACTGGTACGACGATGAGGGTGAGCAACGTCGAAGTGACCAGGCCCCCTACCACCGCCACGGCCATGGGAGAGCGCACCTCGGAGCCCGCCCCCAAACCCAGGGCGATCGGCAGCATGCCCGCGATCATGGCGATCGTGGTCATCAAGATCGGCCGCATGCGCGATTCGCCCGCCTGTAACAGCGCTGTGCGCCGCGGTTGGCCCGCTTCGATGGCCATCAAGCCGTACTCGACGAGCAAAATGGCGTTCTTGGTGACCAGGCCCATCAACATGATGATGCCAATCAGCGCGTACAGACCCAGGGACTTGCCGAAGAGTAACAGCCCCAGCACCACCCCGCCCAGGGACAAAGGCAACGAGACCATGATCGTGAGCGGATGCAAAAAGCCGCCGAACAGCAGCACCAGCACCGCGTAGATCAAGAGCACCGCCGCGCCGATGGCGAACCCAAAGCCTTCGAACACGTCGCGCTGGTTCTCGGCGTCGCCGGTGAGCTGCTCGCTCACCCCGGCGGGCAAATTGCGCAACGCCGGCAGCTGGTGCACCTGCGAGAGGGCCGGTCCCAGTTCGGTACCCGGCAGCAGATTGGCTCCCACCGTCACCTGCCGGGCGCGGTCGTAGCGGTCGATCTGCGCCGAACCGCTGCCCAGGTTCACCTCCGCCACCGCCTTGAGGGGTACCAGTTCGCCCGTTGCCGAAGCGACGCGCAGGTCGCGGATCGCCTCCAGGTTGCCTCGGAAGGCCGCATCGAGCTGCACGCGGATGTTGATCTGACGGCCCGGCAGGTTGAACTTGGCCAGATCCGCCTCCCGGTCACCGAGGGTGGCAATCAGGGCCGTGCGGGCAATCGCCTGCACCGAGACCCCCAGTTCGGCGGCGCGGTCGAACTTTGGGCGCACCTGGATTTCGGGGCGCAGGATCGCCGCCGATGAACTGACGTCGGTGAGGCCCGGGAGCGAACGCATCTGGTCGGTCAGCGCCGCGGCGGTGCGGCGCAGGGCGACCGAGTCGTCGCTTTTGAGCACGATCTGCAAAGTCTTGATGCTGTCCCAGTTGCCGCCGGAAAAAGCGAAGCGCACACCGGGAATCGCGATCAATTCCTCGCGCACCGCCGCTTCGAACTTTTGCTTGGAATTTTTGCGCTCGGACTTGGGTTTGAGGGAAATATAAAACTTGGCTTCGTTGATCTTGCCGCTGTTGTCGTAGGTGCCGACGGTGGTCTCCAGTTTGGAAACTTCCTCGCGGCCCATGACGATCGCGTTGACCCGCTCGACCGCCAGGCGGGTCTGGGCAAAGGTCGCCCCCGGCGGCAGCTCGACGGCGAGGGTGCTCTGGTTGTCGTCGACCGCACCGATGAGCGAGGTGGGGATGGTCTGAAACAGGGTGAGGCTCCCGGCGAAGAAGACCCCGGCCACTGCGAGGGTGACCCAGCGGTGGTCGATCGCCCAGCCCAGGAACCGGTCGTAGAGGCGGGCGAGCGCTCCTTTGCCCTCGGCCTCCGGCAAAGGCTGCATCAGGTAGGCCGCCAACAGCGGGGTGAGCATGCGCGCCACCACCAGCGAAAAGAGCACCGCCGCCGCCACGGTGATCCCGAACTGGCGGTAGTACTGGCCCTGGATGCCGCCCATGAAGGCCACCGGCACGAAGACCGCCACGATCGTCATCGTGGTCGCCACCACCGCCAGGCCAATTTCGTCCGCCGCATCGAGGGCCGCTTGAAAGGGCGACTTGCCCATGCCGATGTGGCGCACGATGTTTTCGATTTCGACGATGGCGTCGTCGACCAGAATGCCGATCACCAGGGCCAGGGCCAGCAGCGTCATGCTGTTGAGCGTGAAGCCCAGGGTCTTCATGACCGCAAAGGTTGGAATCGCCGAAAGCGGCATGGCCAGCCCCGCGATCAAGGTCGACCGCCAGTCGCGCAGAAATACCCAGATGACCACCACCGCAAGAGCCGCCCCCAGCAGCAGTGCGTCCACCGAGGCTTCGTAGGATTCGCGCACAAAGTCGCCCACCGTCCAGGTGGGATCGATCCGGATGTCGGCGGGCAGGATTTTTTTGAGTTCGGCGACCTTCTTTTCGACCCCCTCTTCGACATTCACCAGATTGGAACCTTTGGAGCGCACTACCTCAAAGGCCACTCCCGGCTTGCCGTCGAGATAAGCGATCTGGCGCGGCTCGGTGGTGCCGTCCAGCACGCGGCCCAGGGTGTCGAGGCGCGCGTAGCGCCCGTCGGAAAGCAGAATCTGGGTGGCGGCGAGCCGCTCGACGGTGGCGGCACTGCCCAGGGTGCGGATGGCCTGCTCGCCGGGGCCGACTTCGCCCCGGCCGCCGGGCAAATCGATGTTGAGGGCGCGAATCTGACCGTTGAGCTGATCGGCGGTCACCCCGAGGGCCTGCAGGCGGTTGGGGTTCAATTCGATGCGCACCTCGCGGGTGACGCCACCGGAGCGGTAGACCCGCGAGACCCCCGGCACCGTCAGGACTGCCCGGGTAATGGTGTTGTCCACCAGCCAGCTGATTTCGGCGTTGGTGCGTTGCTTCGAGTAGACCGTATAGCCCAAGATCGGTCCCCCCGCCTCGTCGTTGCGCCGCACCACCGGCGGGTCAATGCTCTGGGGCAGTTGGGCGCGAATTTTGGTGACCGCGTCGCGCACGTCGTTGACCGCCCGGTCGGTGTTGGTGCCCAAGAAAAATTCGACCCGCGTCACTGAAGACCCGTCGTTGACCGTCGAGGTGAGACGCTTGACGTTGCCCAGACCGACCACGGCGTCCTCGATCTTGCGGGTCACCTGGGTCTCCAGTTCACTCGGGGCCGCCCCCAACTGGGTGACAGTCACCGAGACGGCCGGAACGTCGATGTCCGGTTCGGCGGCGATGCTCAGGTTCAAAAAGGCGGCCACCCCTGCCACCGTCAGCATCAAGAAGAGGACGACGGTGGGCACCGGGTTGCGGATCGACCAGGCGGAGATATTCCAGCGCATCGAATCACCCCAAAGTGACGCCCATGAAAGGCGACAAGAGTTGTTTTCTAGTGTAGCACGCTCGATTACGCGGAGCCTGTGATACGTGTCCGCGCACAAATTCTACTTGGACTTGCCGGGCTTCTGCTGGGAGTTGACCTGGGCGCGGTAGTCTTTGAGTTTGCGCAGTTCTTCTTCGTATTTGCTGTCGAGTTCGGCGGCTTTTTCCATCGCGCCGACCGCTTCATCGAGGCGCTTGGCTTCGACCAGTTCGGCGGCCTGGTTGTTGTAGGAACCGGCCAGAGGCACGGTCGTCTTCTCGCGCAGGCTCTTGTCGTAGGTGCGCGCCGCCTCCAGATTCTCGATCGCCGCCGCCCACTGCTGTTTGCCGATCGCTTCGCTGGCCAGGTTGAAGTGGGAGGCCGCCAGGTTCTGCTTCGCCAGCTCGTAGGTCGGATCGACCAGCAGCGCCTCGCGAAACGCTTCGACCGCCTCGGCGTTCTTGCCGTCTTTTTGCAACTCGACGCCACGGTTGTTGGCGAGGACCGCTTTGTTGCGGGTCTCGGCCTCCTGGATCTTGCGCTTTTGTTCCGCTTCCTGCTTGGCTGCCTCTTCTGAACCTGGCTGCTGGGGCTGCTGCTGGGTGGTGCTGCCCGGTCCCTTGTACTCCGGTGCCTGGGCAAAAGCAGGGGCATAGCTTGCCGCGAGGCAGGCCGCGCCGAGCCATGCCAGCCAACCCGGTTGATGCCGTTTTTGCATGGAACCACTCAAGAAAATAAGCCTGAACTATGATATCGTCCACGCTGCGGCGCGCGGCGACGAAAGATAGGCCATGGGTGACAATCGGACAAGCGCGACGGTTGGTGACGCCCTCTTCGACGCGAGCGGCCTGTACCGCTACGCGCTGTGGCGGCGTTGGGATGCGATGGGCGAGCAGGTCGTTTTTATTCTGCTCAATCCCAGCGCCGCCGACGCGGCTCGGGACGACGCGACGATTCGCCGATGCCTGGGATTCTCCCGGCGCTGGGGTTTTGGCGCTCTGGCGGTCGTCAATTTGTTCGCCTGGCGCACCGCCAATCCGCGCGCGCTTGCCCGAGTCACCGACCCGATCGGCCCCGACAACGATCGGGTACTGGCGCAGGTCTGCCGGGGCGCCGGACGGGTCGTGGTGGGCTGGGGCAACCATGGCGCTCTCCATAGGCGGGACCAAGCCGTGCTCGCCCTGATCGACGGCGAGGCACACTGCCTGGGACTCACCCGCCGGGGTCAGCCCTGCCATCCGCTCTACCTGCCGGGCGAGCGGCGCCCTGAACCGTTGCGCGCCAAATCAACAGGCAGGACGCACAATCGAGAGTAGACGCGCCAATAGACTGCCATGCCGATGGTCGCCGTGCGAATTGCCCTGGCTGCGCTGTGGCTGGGATTTGTCGCCTATGCCTTTTTGGGGGGGCCGCCCGAGACCCGGAGCCCTCTCCAACAGGCCGCCTCGCTTGCGGATCTGGCCCTGGGCCGTGGCGAACCGCTCTCGGTGGCACTGTTCAACCTGATGGGGCTGATTCCGCTTGCGTATCTGTTCTTGCTCGTTCCCGACGCCCACGGCGAAAAGTTGCCCGCCTGGCCCTTCGCCGTCGCTTCTTTTGCGGTGGGAGCTTTCGCGCTGTTGCCCTACTTGATCTGTCGGCGGCCCCACGGTGTATGGCCCCACATCCCACCAGCCGGACGGGCTGCGCGGCTGTTCGATTCGCGCTGGTTCGCCCTGGCGGTCATGGCGGGTGTGGCGGGCTTGTTCTGGTTCGGTCTTACCCAGGGGAACTGGGCTGCTTTTGCCGAGCAGTGGCGCACCTCCCGCTTCGTGCATGTGATGGGCCTCGATTTTCTGGTGAGCACGGCGCTGTTGCCGCTGCTCATCGGCGACGACCTGCGCCGCCGCTCGGTCAAGCGCACCTGGCCCCTGTGGATAGCCTGTGCGCTACCGTTGTTCGGCCCGCTGCTCTACCTGGTGCTCAGGCCATCTCTGCCCGCACGCGCCGTCTGATTCCATCCGCAGGGGGAAGGAGGTCCCCGCCGTTGCTCCTAGGCTTGGGGTGAGGAACTCAGGAGCCACGTCCATATATGGATGAACAACAAAAAGTATCGGCGGACGTCGAAAAAGCGTTCGAGCAGGGAGTCGGCATGATCCAGCCCGCTGAAGGCCAGCCCGCGCCGGGCGCCCAGGACGGCAATGCCGGGGCAGGGGTCTCAGGCGAAGAGCTTGATACGATCGTCGAGCAGGCCCTCGACAGCGAAGCGCCCGAGGCGGCCCGCTCGGTGGGGGTGCGCAACGCCGTCGAGCAGTTCAATGCTCTCGAAGTCGACGACAAACTGGCGGTGCTCTACTACCTGTACGAGGCGATGGGCGAGTCGGTCACCCCCGCCGCCCCGGGTGCTGCTGATATCGAATTGACCACTGCCTTCTTCGGTGAATTCAACGCCCTCACGGACGGCGATACCCAACTAGAGGCGATGCGCGCCCTGGTGCGCTGCGAGGACAACACCCTCGGCCGCGAGTACGGCAAACTGAGCGAGAATAACAAACTGGTTATCTGGTACCTGCTTGCCGAGCGCATGGGCGACGACGTGATCGGCATGCCCGACGATTACCAACTTGGCGATCTCGGCCAGCAGAATCTGGTGCACGTCAAGGAACTGGATTTCGAGCAGCAAATCACTTTCCTGCGCGATGTCGTCAATCCCATGGGCCACGATCCGATCGAGCGAGCAGTCTAAAGCAGGCTGACAAGCAATGGGCGGGGACGGCAAAAATCGCCTCTCCCGCCTGTGCTTGCGGAGAGTTGTCGGAAGGCATTGCATTCTCCATAGAAACAGAAAATCGATGTCAAAATGTTTCATTCCTGAGGGAGAAGGCTCACCATCTGTTCTGGCTTACTTTGGTCAGTGACGTTCAAGAGGCGCATCGAAATATGGATGAGCAACAAAAAGCAGGTACAGTGAACGAGGCGAACATCGGTTCTGATCTCGAACAATTGCAGGAGACGGATCAGCCCTTGCGCAGCGAAGCGCCCGAGGCTGTTCGCTCCGCGCAATTGGAGCATGCGGTCGGGCAGTTCAACGCACTCGAAGTTGACGACAAGCTGGCCGTACTGTACGGCGTCTACAAGTTGTCCGGTCAAGCGATCGACTCTGCGACACCCGACGATGCCAATTTCGAGATGACCCGCGAATTTTTTGGCGAGTTTGATGCCCTGCCCCAGGGCGAAGCTCAGCTTGAGGCGATGCGCGCGTTGCTGCGCCGCGACGGCAATGCCATCGGTCACATTTATAGCCGGTATACCGAGACCGAAAGGTTGGCCATCTGGCTGCTGCTGGCCAAGCGCATGGGCAGCGACGTGATCGGCGTGCCCGCAGGGTACCAACTGAGCGAGCAGGCTCAGACGATACTGGCGCTGGTCCAGCCCCTCGATTTCGAGCAGCAGATTACCTTCCTGGGTGATACCGTCAAGGACACGGATCGCTAAGACCCTATAGGAAACCATCGCAGCGGAGGGCTGTCCGCCCTCCGCTGCCCGGCAATGGAGGCCCCTTTGCAGACGACTGAACCGATTGACCGCCAACCCGACTCTATAACTCTACCGACGCTCATCGAAAGTTACGTCGACACTTTCAACCGACACGACCTGACGGCTCTAGGCAAGTTGTTTCACCCACAGGCAACGCTTGTTGCGCCAATCAACGTACAAGTGAAAGGCCGCGAAGCGATCGTCGATTATGTTGCCTTTAAGGCAAAGGGAATGTCCATCGAAGTCGAGAACATTGCCGTCGAAGCGGACACCGTGATCCTGGGCGGCCGGGTACGCTGTCCGGCTTTTCGCGTGCGTGCCCACTGGCATTTTCGGATTATCCAGGGCTCGATTGCCCGGCTGCATTTGCGGCTGGTAGCTTCGATGCAGGAACTGTTACCCCTCAAGGATGCAGGTTACGGCGAATAAATTCAGCGCACCCGCAGCGGTTCGAGCAGGGTCAACTGCAGAGGCTGATCGCCCTTGATAAACACCACCGGGGTGCTGGCGACCGCGGCCCCCACGCCGGCCCCCAGCCCGCCTCCAGCCAGGATCGGGATCAGTCCAAGGCCGCCGGTAAATATCGAGACGATGGCGCCCCCGGCTGCACCGATGAGCGCTCCGCTGCCCGCTTCCGCCCCGACGTTGCGCCTCGGGTCGGTCTGGGTGGGCAAAGCCTCGGTCTGGGCCTTGAAGTTGTAGATCCGGTCTCCGATGGCCACCCGTTCAGCCACGAAGCGCGAGCCTTCCGGCCAACTGGAGTTGTCGCGCGGCTCGCGGCTTGCGGTAGCCGGATCCTCGGGCTCCTTGGCCGCCACGGGTCTAAACGATCCCCAAACGGTACTACCCTTGGGGATGACGACGTCCCCGGAGCCGTCGCGCACGTCGTCGGCCACCTGCAGCGTCATCGCCAGGGTGTCCGACGGGTTGTAGACCAGTTCGCGCACCGCCGAGGCGTTGAACTGGGTACCCTTGGGCAGGTCGTACTGGCTGGTAATCACCTCGAAGGTGGGAACCGCCGCGGGAGAAGCCGCAGGCATGGCTGTCTGCGGTGTCCCAGAGGCAGGCACTACGGGGGTGCGCGGTGCCACCTGGGGCGGCGGCGGGATGATGCGCGTCGGCCCGGGTGAGCTGAGCGAGGGCGGGTTGGGGGCGGGTTTAGAGAAGTTGAACTCCCTGGCGGCGACCGTCATCGGGGCCAGCAGACAGCTCGCACTGAAAATAGCGGCAAAAGCCCGACGCATAAAGCCTCCACACAAAATGCGCTAAGGGGTTTGAAATGGCGCAAACCTGCACCGAGATTACCACAAGAACTAGATATGGTGTGCAACTTTACCCTCGTCGGGGAGCAATCGCTAGCGGTGGCTGAGCCCGGATAGGCTCCCCCTAGGGACCGAAAAATGGTAGTCTCACCAACACCACCGGCTGGCATCGGGTGCTAGTTAGTGGTCTGTTTCGGTTGCGGTGGAGAAAAAAGATTGAAAAAGATAGAAGCAATTATCAGGCCTTTCAAGCTCGATGAGGTCAAGATTGCCCTGGTCAACGCGGGCATCATCGGCATGACCGTCAGCGAAGTGCGCGGTTTCGGCCGCCAGAAAGGTCAGACCGAGCGCTACCGAGGCTCGGAGTACACGGTGGAATTTTTGCAGAAACTCAAAATCGAAGTGGTGGTCGACGATGGGCTGGTCGATCTGGTGATGGACAAGATTATGGTGGCTGCCCGCACCGGCGAGATCGGCGACGGCAAAATCTTTGTCTCGGATGTCGATCGGGTGGTGCGCATTCGAACCGGTGAGCGCGACGACGAAGCGCTTTGAGAGGCGTTGGGTGTCATACCGGCTCCGTTTGGGTTGTCAGGTCGGGCCGAGGTGTCAGGTATCGGGTGTCGGGGTGAGCTTACCGACACCCGATATCTGATACCCGATGCCTAGAGCCCCAGTACTTTCTCAAAGCGCTCAAAATCAAAATGGCGATCGAGTAGCTGCTGAATTCGATCGACTTTGGCCGATTCGCGAAAGCGCGCCTGGCCGAAGAGGCGATCGACGATCTCGGTGGTGGCGAGGGTGTCGTGGCCGACGGTGAGGACCGGCACCTGCAGTTCTTCGGCGCGGGCCAGGACCATCTGGGAGGGGGCGAGATAGCCGGTCAGCACCAGGCAGGTGGTGGAAGTCTCCAGGGCCGCAAGCTGAATGTCGGTGCGGTCTCCGCCGGTGATCACAGCTTTGTTGACGGCGTTGCGAAAATATTTGAGGGCGGCGCTGCCGCTCATCGCCCCGATGTGCACCGATTCGACCATCTGATCGAGCCGCTCGCGGCAGCAGAGCACCTCCGCGCCCAGGGTACCCACCAATTCCCCGACGCTGACGCTCTTGAGGGTGGTGTCGGCGGGCAGGACGCCGAAAACACCGATGCGCTGGCGCTCCAAAAACGGCACCAGCACGCTGCCCACATCCTCCTGCTGGTCGACCGGCACATCGTTGAGGATCACTCCCGCCAGTCGATTGCCCAACTGCGAGCGCAAGATGAGCAGCTGATCGATCACCAGATCTTCTTCGTAGCGGCAGACCAACAGCACGCGGGCGGGCAACTGCTCGGCGAGCACCTGCAGCGTCAGCTCGAAAACGGCTCCCTCCTGCGGCGTGCCGGCCCCTTCGATGAGGCGCACCAGCCCCGGCTCCTCGGGAGCAAAATCGGGCAGCCGCTCGCGGTAGTCGACGGTGTCCTCGCCACTCAGGCGGCGGCGGACGCTGGCGCGGTCCAGAAAGACCAGCGGTACCGGCGGTGGCACCGAAGCGCCCAGATACTCGTTCATCAGCACGCAGTCGGCGTCGCGCCACTGCCCGGCCGCCTCCACGGCAATGGTGCCCAGGGGTTTGGCGTAGACCACCTGCCGGCCCGCCGCGCGCAGACGCAATCCGAGGCCGAGGGCGATGGCGGACTTGCCGCTGCAGGGGGTAGTCGAACCGATGAGCAGATTCATGGGAACCGATGGTGAGGAGTATTGGAAAAGAGTCTAGGTGAGAAGCACCGGTAAAGGCTATAAATCTGGGTTGGCCTTTGCAGGAGCGCCGGATGTCCGAACGGTTGGTCGTCTTCGATCTCGACGGTACGCTCATCGATTCGGAAGGGGGAATTGTGCTTGCCATGGAGCGTACGGCCCTGGCCCTGGCCCTGCCTGGGGGCACCGTCGAGCGCTGGCGCAAGCTCATCGGCATGCCCCTACGCGAGCAAATGCCTGCGATTTTGCCCGCGGAGCGCCTCGCGGAAGCCCCCCGGGTGGTGGAGTGCTACCGCGAGGTTTACCGCGAAATCATGCTGCCCATGAGCCGCCCCTTCGCCGGCACCGACGCCCTGGTGCGCGCCTTGCACCGCCGCGGGGTAATGCTGGCCATCTGCTCGGGCAAGCGCGGCCGCTCGATTCGGGAGGTGCTCGCTCAGGCGGGATGGCTCGAATTTTTTGAAACGATCGTCTCCCCGGACGAAGTGATTCGGGGTAAGCCCGACCCCGAATCGCTCAAGCTCGCCCTTGCCCTCACCGGCTTCGGGGTGGGCGAAGCGCTGATGGTGGGCGACACCACCCTCGATATCGAAATGGCCCGCGCCGCCGGGGTGGCCTGCTGTGCGGTCACCTGGGGCACCCACGGGCGCGAGGAGTTGGTCTCTGCTCGGCCGGATTTTTGGGTCGAGACGGTTGAAGAACTGGCCGGGCGCCTCGACCGTTGGCTGGGCTGGAGCGCTTGAGGTTGCCCGGACAACGGCCAGTTGGATGGAACCTCAATGGGCAACGGTTGCATTTCTGACACCTGGCGGTTGGCTTTGCACGACAGTCTGTGGAGCGAGAGGCGGAACCCCCTTCGGGTTCCCCTCTCGCGCTCTCCAACCTCCCCGCCTCGCGGGGCTGCCGGCCCCCCGACACCCCCCGGACTTATTGGCATGGTGGGCGGGAGAGTCGGTGGATGGGCTCGGTTTACTCTTCCAGTGCGTGCACGCTTTGCGTGTCGACTGCGGCGAGAAGTGTGTCTGGCAATAGTGGGGCGATTTGATTAGGGACTGGGGCGGTTGGGGCACAAGCCGTGCGAAATCTGATAAACCGGAAAACATAGGGCGTCTGCTCCAAAACTTGCGGGCGGCTGAACTGAACCAACGGGTACAGCGTCGAAAGTCCAACACCGAATGTCGAGGCAATCGCATGCGCAGTGCACTGGTTTTGTTGCTTATCGGGTCTCTGGCGCTTCCGGGCGCGGTCCAGGCCCAGACCTATCCTTACCAGGGCTCCTCGCCCTATGGATATGCCAATGGGGCCTATCCTCAGACCGGTGGGACCAACAGCGCAGCCCGGCGGGCACAGCTTCAGCAGCGCTGGGCGCAACTGAGCCCCCAACAACGGCAACAAATCATCCGGCGCTACCAGATGAAACAGCGCTCCCAGGGCGGTGCGGGCCGACCCGGCGGATTCGCCCGGCCTTGAGGCACTGCCCTTTTGCCCCAAATGACTTCCTCTTTCCATAAACAAGATATATTGTCTTGATTGATTGTGTTTATGGTGAGGGGTAGAAACATGCGCGCATTTGCGAAGCGCCTCGGCGCGGCGGGGGTTGCAGCTTGGCTGGTCGGCGCCGTTCCGCCCGTCCTGGCGGCCGAGGAAACGAGCTTTGATTCCGGGTATGCTTGCTGACTGTGCGGGGCGACCGGTTGCGCGTACGCCTCGACACCTCGACGGGCGCATCGACGCCTTTTACCACCTCCCAGGGCCGCATCGGGCGCATCGACTACGCCAACACCACCGGCACCGGCGACACCTTCGACGGCCGCGGCCCGGTGGACATCGACAAACTTTACTAAGACCTTCCGCTGTCGTTCTTGGGCGGTACCGACAACCTGCGTGTCCGCTTTGGGCCGCTGTTGCAAAATATCGAACTGTTGGGTTGCAACAAGTACCCCCAGACCGAGGGCCAGCACTTCCGCTGCGCAACTTCCGGCACGACCCGCTGCTGATCCAGATTCTGGACGACAACCACCCGGGTGCCCACATCGACTGGCGCATCAGTCGCGAGTTTGCGCTGCGGGTGCTCTACCTGGCCCTCGACGGCGGCTTTGCGGGCGGCAGCCCGACTACCCCGGGAGGTGTTCCCTTCGGCGGGTCGGGTCTGTTCGGGGGCAGCACCGCCGCGGCCTACCGATTCCGGCTAACCGATCGCCTCTCACTCACGCCGGAGGTGTACTGTATTCTGGGAGCCAACAACGTCAACCAGCAGGGGCTCACGATCGGCAATGTGCGCGCGACGTTCGAATTTTAGAGCAGGTTTCAGGGAAAACCGCTGTCCATCAAACTGTCGTGGTGTTCAAACTGCTTCGCTTGCCAATACTTTCGCAGCCCAACGACCAGCCACACCCTTCGCCGCAGTCGACACGCGTCGTGCAGGCCCTAAAAGAATAAACCCATCCCACCCACCAAGCCTCGTTCCCGACCATGCCGCTAAGTCCGGGGGGTGTCGGGGGGCCGGCAGCCCCGCGAGGCGGGGAGGTTGGAGAGCGCGAGAGGGGAACCCGAAGGGGGTTCCGCCTCTCGCTCCACAGACTGTCGTGCAAAGCCAACCATCAAACGCCAAAAATCAAGCGGCGTCGTAGTCGCTCAAAAGCGCCTCGACAAACTCATAGCTATTAAACGGCCGCAGATCGTCGATCTTTTCGCCCACGCCCACAAAGCGAATCGGCAGCTGCAGCTGCTCGACAATCGCCAGAGCGATCCCCGCCTTGGCCGACCCATCCAATTTAGTGATGACCACACCAGTCAGTCCCGCCGTCTCACCAAAAACCTTGGCCTGCTGCAGCCCGTTCTGGCCGGTAGTCGCATCAAGCACCAACAACGATTCGATGTGAGCATCGATCGCCTGCTTATCGATGATCCGGCGCACCTTGGCCAGCTCATCCATCAAGTTCTTCTTATTCTGCAAACGGCCCGCCGTATCGACCAAAAGCAACTCGACATCGCGGGCCTTCGCAGCGCTGATCGCATCGAAGACGACCGCCGCCGGATCGGCCTTTGGCGAAGGATTGGCCACCACCGTCACCCCGGAGCGCTCGCCCCAAATCGACAACTGCTCGACCGCCGCAGCCCGGAAAGTATCACCGGCAGCGATCAATGTCCTATATCCCGAGCGGGTGGCCAGCGCCGCGATCTTGCCGATTGTCGTCGTCTTGCCGACGCCGTTGACCCCGACGATCAACCACACATTGAGCTGACCACGCTTGGGAGCAAAACCGGTCGGGTCGTCCCCTTCGAGTTCCAGCTGTTTGCGCAGCTGCGATTTAAGAAAAGGCATCACCTGGTCACCGGGGAGCGCTTCGCGGCGCACCCGCTCCTGCAGCGCCGCTAGAATCCGCTCGCTGACGGTGATCCCCACATCGGCCTGCAGCAGCAAACCTTCGAGTTCCTCCAGTTCATCGGGACCGATCGGCCCCCGCCCGGCCAGCGCCTTGACGTTGTTGACCAGGCTGCGGCGGGTGCGCCCGAGCCCGGCGCGCAATTTCTGCAGCCAGGAAATTTCTTCGACAGTGACATCTTCAGGGCGACGACCCTGGGCTGCGAGCACCTCCGCCGACCACAAAAATCCGGGATCCAGTTCAAAGCGGGGCTTTGGCTGAGCAGGCGGCGTCTGGGCAGCGGCCGGTGGCGGAGGCACCACAGGTTCAGGAGCAGGCGGCGGCTCGGGGACCACAGGCGGCTGCACCGGCGGTGCCTCGGGAGTCCGGGGGCGATTGAGAAAGCGCCGCCAATCGAAGACGGGCGGCTCCGCTGCAGGCGGTGCAGCCTCAGCGGCCGGGGGCTCAGGAGCAGCCGGGGCCGGGGGTTCGGGAGGTGATTCGACCGGCCGATTGCGATTGAGAATGCGGCGCCAATCAAACAGAGGGGCACTCGCCGGAGACTCCGGCGGCGGTTCGGCCGGTGGGGCGGGCGGCGGCGGTTCGACCGGAGCGCTCTCGGCCGCCGCCGGTTGAAAAATTGGCGGCGCTTCGACAGACGGCACCACCTCCTCAACTGTCGGCGGTTCCTCAGCCGGCGGCAGCACTTCAGCCGCCGGCGCCTCAACCGTTTCAGCCTCAAAAACCGGGGATATCTCCACCGCTGCAGGCAACTCGGGCTCTGGCGGTTCCACAACAGGTGCCGATTCTTCTTCAGCCACCAGCAAAGCAGGCAGTACCTCGGCTTCCGGCAGTGGCTCGACCGGTACTTCGGCCACCGTCAACGGCTCCGACTCCACCGGCAAAATTTCTTCCTCAGCCACCGGTGCCGCAGGAAATTCCTCAACTGGCGGCTCAACAACCGGTTCTGCCACCGGGGGTTCCGGCACTTCCACCACTGGGCTTTCAAAAGCGGGAGCCGCTTGCACCGATGCAGGCGGAGCCTCGGCGACGGGCGGTTGGGGAGCCGGTGGCGGCTCGACGGGGGCAGCGGGCCTGGTGCCATACAAAACTGCCTGCCAGTCGAAAGCGGCAGGACTGACCGCAGCAGGCGGTTCCGGGGCCGGGGGAGTTGGAGCGACAGCTGGTGGCGGCGGTGGCGGGATGACCGCCTCGGTAACCGGTGGCGTTGCGGTAGAAGGCGGTGGTGGCTCGACCGGTGCGGCGGATTTGGTGCCGTACAGGACCGCCTGCCAGTCGTAAGCGGGCGCACTCGGCGGCTCGATCGGCGGTGCCGTGGGCGCTTCTTCAAAGGCGGCGGGGGCCTCCGGCTCCACCGCAGGCTGCGCGGCCAGTTCCTGGTTGAGCTTTTCTTGGGCGAGGCGTGCCCACTTCATGTAGTCGGGCTCAGCGGCCGGTTCTTCTACTGGTGCGGGCGGCTGGGCTTCGACCGGCTCCTGGGCTTGGGTGGGTTCGGGAGTGGGCTCTTCTTTTTTGTCCTTCTTGATAAATCGATTGAACCAGTTGAAGACCATAGACGCCCCGCGACACCTCTTCTTCTTTTCATCCTAGTCGGCACGCTGCGATCTACCAGAGACCTCCCGTTACCGCAAACCGAGGATGCTCGTCAGCCAAACGGTTGAGCGGTACACACAAAAAGCCTGGGACAAATTGCATGAATCGTCAAAGCGGAGGCTAAAGAGTTTTGGGAAAGAGCCTAAAGAGTTTTAGGAATCGGGCAATCCCCACCTTCAAACGAAAGTATTGATGTTTAAAAACCTGTCTGCCCGGGGCGACACCGATGGAGTGAAGTCGCCCTCAAATCTCGCCTACCAAAAAGCTTGCCTTCAAACCTAAGGAGACGACCGTGCGATATCCATTGTTCATCTTGACTTCTGTGGTGGTGCTAAGCGCCGGTGCCCTGCCGACCCACGCCCAATGGAACCTTACCGGCAACGCAGGGACTACCCCGGGCACCAACTTCGTCGGTACCACCGACAACAAAAATCTGGTCCTCAAGGCGAACAACACCACCGGGTTGCGGATTTTCCCGGGTGGTCCCCCGAGTGTCGTGGGCGGCAGCTACAAAAATAGCGTCACCTCCGGCGTCAAAGGCGCAGCCATTGGCGGCGGCGGCTCGGAAATCAGCCCCCATCAGATCACCGACGACTACGGCACGATCGGCGGCGGCGTCCAAAATCAGGCGGGCGACGGTGCCGGAACGGTTGCCGACGCCGCCTACGCCACGGTGAGTGGTGGGTTTGGCAACGATGCCACCGCCTACGCCGCCACGGTGGGCGGCGGCTACGGCAACAGCGCCCTGCAAAGCGATGCGAGCGTGGCCGGTGGTTCTTTCAATCTTGCGGACGGCACCGGTGCGGGCGTGGCCGGAGGGTTGTTCAACGACGCTGTCGACGATTACGCGGCGGTGGGCGGGGGCTACGGCAATCTTGCCTCCGGCTACCTCTCCACCATCGCCGGGGGCTACTTCGGCGAAGCGACCGGCTCCTACTCCGCCATTTTGGGGGGCTACTTCAACGAAGCAACCAGCACCGGCAGCGTCGCCCTGGGCTGGCGGGCCAAGGCGGTAAACGCCGGAGCTTTTGTCTGGAGCGATCAGTCAGCCGGGGATTTCTCCTCCACCGCCGCCCACCAGTTTCGCGCCCGCGCCTCGGGAGGGGTGACCTTTTTCACCAACAGCGCCGCCACCGTGGGCGCCACCCTCGCCCCCGGCTCCGGCTCCTGGGCGGTGGTGAGCGACCGCGCCCTCAAGGGCAACTTCACCCCCGTAGACGGCGTGCAGGTGCTCGAAAAGCTGGCCGCGCTCCCCATCGGCACCTGGAACTACACCAGCCAGGATCCGGCTGTGCGCCACATCGGACCCACCGCCCAGGATTTTCGCGCCGCCTTTGCCGTAGGCGAAGACGAACGCCACATCAGCACCGTGGATGCCGACGGGGTGGCTCTTGCCGCCATCCAGGGCCTGCACCGGCTGCTTGCCGCTAAAGACGCGCAAATCCAACACCAACAGCAACAGCTCGCCGCACTCCAGCGGCGCCTAGAAGCGATCGAGTACGTCGTCCAGACGCCGCAGTCTCCGTCCTATCGCGCCGCGGCCCACACCCAGTCGGCCAGCCGCTGAATCTATTCCCACCAGCCAGAAGGAGCAAAACGATGCATTTCTATCGCAAGTTTCATTGGGCGGCAGCGGCGTTGCTGTTGTCCGGCGCACCGGCTTTTGGCCAGAATCTACCCCTGGTCGATCTGCAGGCCGAGGCGGCCTGCGCGCAGAAGCCGAGTCCGCTCGAGCGCGAAGCGCGACAACTGCGCCTGCAGGCAATCGTTGCTTACGAACAGGGCGAAAGGGAGCAGGCTTTTGGTGCGCTCACCCAAAGACGGGCGCTGCAGCAGGGGTTGCACCAGGAGCGTTCCGCCTGCCGCGGGCGCTAAGGGGTGACGTTGGTCGGTCTACTCCCTGAGTCAAGCCGCATCTGGCGGTGATCGGTGCCGCCACTGGATTGCACAGGCCCTGCTCGAACGCCACGGCGAAATCCGCCAGACCCTGCCAAACCCCACCAGACCGGTGGAGAGGTTCCAGGGCTTGGCGGCGATGTCGTGGGTGATGGCGCTCATGGGCTCAATCCTAGATAAGCAGCGCGAGAAAACGCTCAGCGGTGACGATGGGCGGCGCGAAGGCGTCGGCAAGGCTCAACAGGTCTTTGTCGCCGGTCACAAAAAAGTCGGCCTGACCGGCGACGGCCAGGGCAAGCAAAGGGGTGTCGAGCGGATCGCGGCAGGGTAAAGTCACAGGTTGGACAGCGGGCATCTTTACAGGGGTGCAGTATGGCAAATAGTCGGCAAGCAATTCGTGTTGTTCCTGGACGGAAAGTCGAAATTTGGGGTAGCCGAGGGCACGGATCAGCTCCGCCGTGGTGAGGGTACAGACAAGCGGCCGGCAGCGGCCCTGCTGCCACTGTTGGCGCAGCGGCGTCAGCCGTCCTTGAACGAATATCAGGGCGGAGAGGACAACGTTGGTGTCCAGCACCACCCGGGGCGGCAGGGTCATTTGCGCGGCTTGCGCGCCCAGCTCACGGCATCGGCGATGTCTTGTTCCTGCAGGCCGAGTTCGGCCAGTTTGGCGCGCACTGCATCTGAGCGCTGAATGCGAACCGGCGTCAGGATAATCCGACCGTCTTTGACTTCTACCTCGAAGTATTCGGCCGATCCCACGGCGTTGGTCACCGCCCTGGGTAAAGTCAGCTGGTTTTTGGCTGTGAGCTTGGCGAGCATGGCGAATTTTGCAAGGATAAAAAGTAAGGAATCCTTACTTTAGTGTATTGCATTCGAAAGTCAACCTGCCGCTGTCTGCGAAGAGACATCCGGATCGAGCCGGTTTGTCACTTGCCGTCCTGGGCGTAAGCTTCCATCGGCAGGCAGGAGCAGATCAGGTTGCGGTCGCCGTAGACGTTGTCGATGCGGCTTACCACCGGCCAGAACTTGTGCTGGTACAGCCAGGGAGCCGGGTAGGCGGCCTGGGCACGGCTGTAGGGGTGCTCCCAGCTATCGGCCAGTAGCACCGCCGCCGTATGGGGGGCGTTCTTGAGCGGGTTGTCGGCGCGGTCGGCCTCACCGCGCTCGATTGCGGCGATTTCGTGGCGGATGGCGATGAGCGCCTCGCAAAAGCGATCAAGCTCTTCGAGCGATTCGCTCTCGGTAGGCTCGATCATGATCGTGCCCGCCACCGGCCAGGAGACCGTGGGCGCATGAAAGCCGTAGTCCATCAGCCGCTTGGCGACGTCGTCCACCTCGATGCCGGCGGTGGTTTTGAGCTTGCGCAAGTCCAGGATGCACTCGTGGGCCACCAGGCCGCCCGCGCCCTTGTAGAGCACCGGGTAGTGGGGCGCCAGGCGGTGGGCGATGTAGTTGGCGTTGAGGATCGCCACTTTCGTCGCCTCGGTGAGCCCTGGCCCTCCCATCAAGAAGATGTACACCCAGGAGATGGTCAGGATGCTGGCACTGCCCCAGGGAGCGGCGGCCACCGCGCCGATGCCCGCCTGGCCGCCCACCTGGGAAACCACCGGGTGGCGGGGCAAAAAGGCGGCCAGGTGGCTTGCCACACCGATGGGTCCCATGCCGGGACCGCCGCCGCCGTGGGGAATGCAAAACGTCTTGTGCAAGTTGAGATGGCAGACATCGGCCCCAAAATCCCCCGGGCGGCACAGCCCTACCTGGGCGTTGAGATTGGCGCCGTCCATGTAGACCTGGCCGCCGCGCCCGTGGACGATCGCGCAGATGCGGACGATCGCTTCCTCGAAGACGCCATGGGTCGAGGGGTAGGTGACCATCAAGGCGGCGAGCCGCGCGGCGTGGGTCGTCGCCTTGGCCTCGAGGTCGGCCACGTCGATATTGCCCTGCTCGTCGCAGGCCACCGGCACCACCTGCATCCCCGCCATCACCGCCGAGGCCGGGTTGGTGCCGTGGGCAGACTGGGGGATGAGGCAGACATCGCGGTGCGCCTCGCCACGACTGTGGTGATAGGCGCGGATGACCAGAAGACCGCTGTACTCGCCCTGGGAACCGGCGTTGGGCTGCAGCGAGACGGCGGTAAAGCCGGTGATTTCGGCCAGGGCCGCCTCCAGTTGCTCGAAAAGAATCTGGTAGCCCCGCGCCTGCGACAGCGGCACAAACGGGTGGAGCTTCGCAAATTCGGGCCAGCTCACCGGGAGCATCTCGGCGGTGGCGTTGAGCTTCATCGTGCACGACCCGAGCGGGATCATCGACGTGGTGAGCGACAGATCCCGGCTTTCGAGCCGACGCATATAGCGCAACAGCTCCGTCTCGGAGTGGTAGCGGTTAAAGACCGGATGGGTGAGGTAGGCGCTCTGGCGTCCAAAAACTTCCGGCGCCTGCACCTGGCTCACTTCCGCGGCCAGCTCGGCGATCGTAAAATCGGGCTCGCCCTCCAGGGCAAAAATGGCGAGCAAATCTTCGAGATCGCGGGTGGAGGTGGCCTCATCGAGGCTGACGCCGATCGTCCGCTCGTCCAGCACCCGCAAGTTCAGGCGCCGCGCCTCGGCGCGCTCGACGATGGTCCGGGTATCGATCCCGTTCAACTCGACGCGCAGTGTGTCGAAGTAAGGAGCGCTTCCCAGAAGGTGGCCAAGGCGCACGAGTCCGGCGGCGAGCGTGCGCGTCAGGCGGTGGATGCGTGCGGCGATGCGGCGCAGGCCCACCGGACCGTGGTAGACCGCATACATGCCGGCCATCACCGCGAGCAGCACCTGGGCGGTGCAGATGTTGCTGGTGGCTTTGTCGCGGCGGATGTGCTGCTCGCGCGTCTGCAGCGCCAGGCGCAGCGCCCGCTGACCGTGGGCGTCGGTAGAGACCCCGACGATCCGGCCGGGGATCTGGCGCTTGTAGGCGTCGCGGGTGGCAAAGTAGGCGGCGTGGGGACCGCCGTAGCCCATCGGCACCCCGAAGCGCTGGGTGTTGCCCACGGCGATGTCGGCGCCGAATTCGCCCGGGGGCACCAGCAGCGCCAGGCTCAATAAGTCCGCTGCCACGGTCACAAGCGCCCCGGCGCGGTGGGCCGCTTCGACGAAAGCGCGGTAGTCGAACAGGGCTCCGTCGGTGGCCGGGTATTGCACCAGGGCACCGAAGCAAGGCTGCACTTGAAAATCGAACGCACGGTGATCGCCCACGATCACGTCGATCCCTAGGGGCAGAGCCCGGGTCTGAACGATGGCGATCGTCTGGGGGTGGCAATGCTCGGAGACAAAAAAGCGCTTAGCCCTGCCCTTGGCTTTGATCCCGAAGCTCATCGCCATCGCCTCGGCGGCGGCGGTACCTTCGTCGAGCAGCGAAGCGTTGGCAATCTCAAGGCCGGTGAGATCGATCACCATTGTCTGAAAGTTGAGGAGCGCTTCGAGACGACCCTGGGCGATCTCGGCCTGGTAAGGCGTGTACTGGGTGTACCAGCCGGGGTTTTCAAGAATGTTGCGCTGGATGACCAGCGGGGTGATGCACTCGGCGTAGCCCATGCCGATGAACGAGCGGAATACCCGGTTTTGAGCGGCAATCGCCCTCAGGCGCGCCAGCACCTCGTATTCGCTAAGGCCTTTCGGCAGCCGCAAAGGCCGTTCCATGCGGATCTGGGCGGGAACGGCGCGCTCGATGAGCGCATCGAGCGACTCAAAGCCCAATGTGGACAGCATGCGCTCCACCTCCCGCCCGTCCGGGCCGATGTGGCGCCCCGCGAAGCGGTCGGTGTAGTCGAGATGTCCTTTGCCATTGGCCAGGGCGACGGCAGGGATGGTTGTATCAGGCGCCGGCTCGGAAGCGTCCTGCCAGAAGGTGTGCAAATCCAGTTCGCGGTCGATGGTCGGTTCGCTCATCGCAAAACGCTCAAAATAGAGGGCCGCCGGTCGGTGCAGCCAGAATCTTTACATCTAAAAGCTTAACTTTTGTGGGCCTCTTGCGGTAACGCGCTCACAATCCGCCCGCGGAAGGGTGTGTTGCCTGCCGGTAACCTCCAGAGTGGAAGAATGCCCGTGCCGGTCCCGATGGAAGCCGCGGGAATTGCATTGTCTCAAGAGGAAAACCTATGAATGTCACTGGTAGCGGAATCGATCCGGCACCCGCAAACGAAGGGTTGCCTGCCGGCAGCGTGCTTGCCGGCACTTTTGCCGACGAAACGACAGCCCGGCAAGCGATCGACGAACTGTCGCGGGCCGGCTACGCCAACGAGCAGATCTTGGTGGCGGCCCTAGAGCGCCACGAACAGGACGATCTTGTCAAGCAAACCGAAGCCGAGCCGCTCAACAAAGAAAGCGTCGCCACCGGCGGCTTCGGCGGCGCCCTGGTGGAAGGCTTCGCCCGGCTGCTGCCCAAGGGTCGCGGTGTCGCCAATATCGTTTACTCGACGCTGGTGCGCCTGGGCTTTACCGAGGAGCAGGCCCGTTACTACGAACGGGCCTACGAGGCCGGTCGCATCCTGGTGGTCATCGAAGCGGTGCGCGACGCAAATACTGTGCTTGCCGTCCTGGAGCGCCACGGAGCCGACATCGGTCCCGGCACCACCACCGGCCGCACCGTCGAGCAGCGCGATACGACCGTTTCCACCTCCGGCTCCACCCCGCCATCCACAGGCCCGGTTGGTCGCCATCCCGACGAACCCCAGAACCTTTAATGCTTCTAGTGCGTGCTCCCTTCCCCTATGGGGGGAGGGGCCGGGGGTGGATTTCTAATGCACCAAGCCGGAGCGCAGGGCGAGTACTGCCGCCTGGGTGCGATCGTCGGCGCACAGTTTGCTGAGGATGTTGCGCACGTGGGTCTTGACGGTGCCCACGGTGATATAAAGCTGCTGAGCAATCCCTTCGTTGGAATGACCCTGCACAATCAGCTGCAGCACTTCCAGTTCGCGCTCGGTGAGGGGCGAAGCCTCAAGAATCTGCGCAAGCTCAGGATCGGCCGCCTGGATCACCGTCTGGCGAGTGCCGGGAGCGGCGTGAACCGAGCGGGAGCGCACTTCGTTCAGGACGATGCCTGCCACCGACGGATCGATAAAGCTGGTGCCCTCATGGGTCTTTTCTACAACCTGAAGCAAATCTTTTGAGGCGATATCCTTCATGCAGTAAGAATCGGCACCCGAGGCAAAGGCGGCAAGCACCGTCTGGGAATCGTCGCGCATCGTGAGGATGAGCACCAGGATTTCGGGGTGTTCGCTTTTGACGCGCCGAGTCACCTCGATACCGTCGATCCCCGGCAGCCCCACGTCGACAATCGCCAGGTCCGGCTTCATCTGCTCGATGAGCCTGAGCCCCGCTTCGCCGTTGGACGCATCTCCGAGCAGCTTGATATGGTCGGACTGGCTGAGGGCCATGCGCAGACCGGCGCGGGTAAGATCGTGATCTTCGACAAGTACAACGCGAATCGGGTCCATGATGATGCCTCAGCCTTTGGATTGGTGTCTTGACTTTCAAGTACACCACGTCGGCAGCAAACAAGTCGTCTGCCGCAGGACAGAGCGTGCACTCGATGTACTTGTCTTATTTTCAGGGCGCTCAACGCACCAACCAGAAGGTGTCCTGGCGCCTAAAGGCCCAGCGCGGCACCCCGTCGGCGCCGATCATCATGTCCTCCTCCTGGGCCATGCGCACTTTCTGGCCACCCCACTCGGCCACCGGCACGGTCGCCTGCAGTTCGATGGAGAACCACTGGTTGGGGATCACGGCGTGGTCGCCCCGGCCGGGCACCCCCTCCTGGCGATCCCACAGGCCGATGAGCGGACCGGCGCCGTGGCCGTGCAGACCGATGGGGTGGGAATAAATGGTGCCGTCGATATTTTCGGCGCGCATGCGCCGCTGGGATGCTTCGAGAACAGCGTTGCCGGAGCGGCCCGGGCGGGTCTCCTCCAGGACGATGTCCTGCAGCCGATTGGAGCGGGCAAGGGCGGCTTTTAGCCCTGCGGGCGCATCGCTCTCACCGTCCTTGAGCACGTAGGCCAGATGCTGGGTGTCCGTCTGCAGCCGCAGCGCCACGATGCCGGTGTCGCAGTGGAGCACGTCACCTTTTTGAATGACCGGGTCTTCGCCCAACTGCTCCTCGGTGAATCCCCGGCGCTGCAGGTCGACAGAGGGCTGGAACCAGGCTGCCAAACCCCGTTCGGCGATAAACTGGCGCATCCACCAGACCACGTCGCCGGTGCGCGTCACCCCCGGGGCGATTACCTGACTGGAAAAGGCGGTCGAGATCATCTGCCAGGTGAGTTCATTGAGCTTGCGGTAGAACGCTTCTTCCTCCGACAAACGCACGGCGATCAAATCGACCGCAAGACCCTCCGCGCGGCGAAAGCGCTTCGTCCACTCGGGGCCGAGCGCCTCGCTCATCCCTTCGTACTCGCCCGCACTGAGGCCGTCGGCAAAGGCGAAGGTGCGCGAGACGTTGATGGCAATCGTCCTGGGCCGGCGCTCCTCGATCACCTCTTTGAGCATCTGCCACTGCTCGTCGCCCCACAGTTCCGCCTGGCGACCCCCCACCGCCGCTTCCACCTTGCGCTCGGAGCGCCGGGCGGTGTAGACCCCGCCCTGGGAACCGCCGCCTAAAGCCAGCATCTCCACACCTTTGTCCGCGCCGCGATCATAAAATACATAAATCGTCCGGCGGCGGGCCGAGAAAGTCGTCGGAGCCACCAGGGCGCTGAAGACCGGGTCTTCGTTGTACTCGCGCATCGGGATCACCCACATCTGGGCGCCGTAGCGGCGCATCAAGGGCGGCAAAACCGTTTCCATCCGCTTTTTGAGCCACTGCTGCTGCACCTCGGCCTGCTCGCGCATGGTGCCGAAGGGGCGCAAGGAAGCGTCGGCCCGCACCGGGGAGGCCGCAGCCAGAATCAGCAAACCTACCAGGATCGCTCGTTTCATCGTCGCCGATTGGGGTGTGTCGGTAAACACACGTAGTATAGCGGCGCACAGGTCTGCCGATGGCGCTTTGAGTCTGCAACTCGGTGAGTAAAGCCAAGTGCAGCGGGGGCACGAGATTACTGCCGAGGGTAGTGACGCTGGGGATCAAAACTTACCAACATGGAATTATCAGAATCGCACGGTGTACAGCCCATGAACAGCCGCGGTTTTCCGGGTATTCCCAAAGAAGGATCGTGGACACGCAAAGCGAGGCGGCAGGCCGCCGGGCAGGACCAGGTGCTCGTCACCCCACCGCCCGCCGACTGGCGGCCGCAACCGTATCTGGAGGGTGTGGGCGGTCTGGGAGAAGTGCTGGTTACCCTCAAAGAACTGGTCGAGCTGCCGCTTAAAAAACCGGAGGTTCTCGAACAGCTCGGCCTCGAACCGGTGCGCGGCGTGTTGCTGGTCGGCCCGCCCGGCACCGGCAAGACCCTCACGGCCCGTGCTCTGGCTGAGCAACTCGGGGTGCGCTTTCTGGCCATCATCGGCCCGGAGATGATGGGCAAATACTACGGCGAGGCCGAATCGCGCCTGCGGGGGCTATTTGCCAAGGCGGCCCGCCTCGCCCCGTGTCTGTTGTTCATCGACGAGATCGACGGCCTCGCCCCGGATCGGGCCAGCACCGACCACGAGGCCGATCGCCGGGTGGTGGCCCAACTGCTCGGGCTGATGGATGGAGTGACGAAGACCCCGGGCGTGGTGGTCCTTGCCGCCACCAACCGGCCGGACCACCTCGACCCGGCCCTGCGCCGCCCCGGCCGCTTCGACCGTGAGGTACGCTTCGGCGTGCCCGATCGCGACGGGCGGCTCGAAATTCTGCGCATCCTCACCCGGCGGATGCCCTTTGACGAAACGGTGGACCTGGAGGCGGTCGCCGATCGGGCGGTGGGCCTGGTGGGAGCCGACCTCAAAGGCCTTTGCCAGAAGGCGGCCTACCGGGCGTTGCGCCGCCAGGGAGGCAACCTCGAAAGCGCCCCGGGCATGAGCGTGAGCCAGTCCGACTTTGTGGCCGCCCTCAAAGAAGTGAAGCCCGCGGTGCTGCGCGCAGTGCAGGTGGAGGCTCCGGCGGTGGCTTGGGAGGCGGTGGGCGGTCTGGAGCCCGTCAAGCAGACGCTGCGCGAGTCGGTGGAAGGGGCGCTGTTGTATCCGGAACTCTACCGCCGCGCGGGGGCGAAGGCCCCCCGGGGCATCTTGCTCTACGGGCCGCCCGGCACCGGCAAGACGTTGCTCGCCAGAGCCGTCGCCTCCCAGGCGCGGGCCAACTTTATCGCCGTCAAAGGCCCCGAGCTGTTGAGCCGCTGGGTGGGAGCTTCCGAGCAGGCGGTGCGCGAGCTGTTCGCCAAGGCCCGCCAGGCGGCCCCCTGCGTGATCTTCGTCGATGAAATCGACACGCTGGCCCCCGAGCGGGGCAGCGGCGGCGCCGATTCGGGAGTGAGCGACCGGGTGGTGGGGCAGTTGCTCACCGAACTCGACGGCCTGGAGGAAGCCGGGGCGGTGTTGCTCATCGGCGCCACCAACCGCCCGGAGGTTCTCGACCCGGCCCTGTTGCGCGCTGGCCGCCTCGATTTGCAGCTCAAAATCGACCTGCCCGATCGCGAAAGCCGTCTGGCCATCCTGCGGGTGCACAACCGCGAGCGGCCCCTGGCGGGCGTCGATTTGGAATTTTGGGCCGGAAGCACCGAGGGATGGAGCGGCGCGGATCTGGCGCTGTTCAGCAACCAGGCGGCCCTCGCGGCGGTCCGCCGCCACCGTGAAGCCGGCCACACCGACCCGGCTCGGATTGTCCTTGGGCCGGACGACTTCGAGGCGGCCTACCGCACGCTCAAGCAGCAGCGCGGGGATTGACGGCCGGGGCGGGCGGTTACGATGAATCCGGGCTCGGGGCGAATCGATGGACAAGCGCCGACGGGCTTTGCGGGCTGACGTCGAGTAGGGTTGTTTCGCAAGCCGGAGGTCCACACCCGCCATGATCGACATTGCGGTGAAGCTGCTTGGCCCAGGCGACGAGGTCGTGCTCGAGGGGGTGGCGCTGGAGGTGTTCGACGGCCCGGTCGACCCGGCACTGGTGCGCGCCTTTTTGGCCGAGCCGGGGCACTACATCGTCGTCGCGGTGGACGGGGGAACCGTTGTAGGCTTCGCCTCCGGCGTCCGCTACCTACACCCGGACAAACCCTGGGCCTTGTGGGTCAACGAGGTCGGCGTCTCGCCCGACTGGCAGGGCCGCGGTATCGGCAAGGCTGTGTTGCGCTGCTTGCTGGAGGCGGGGGCGGCGGCGGGCTGTACCGAGGCCTGGGTCGGCACGGAGGCGGGCAACGCCCCGGCCCGGGCCCTCTACCGTGCGGTTGGCGGGGCGTTGGACTCGGAGGCGTTTGTGACATTCTCCTTCCCACTGGGCTGCGGATCAGCCGACCCGGAACAAAACGAATCGGCGCCCACGCGCGCTGAAAATCCGGGTGTCGATTGCCCCTAGTCCACCACGGTTTCTCCTGGCCTCCGTCTGATTGGACTGCTCCCAAAGGGTTGGACCAGCCTTTGGGGAGTAGCCCAATGGAGTTTTGAGACAGTCGTTTGGAGACGAGCAGGCGATCTTCGGGACGACGTCCCGCAGGACGACTAGGATATTCGGGAAGTTGCCTGCTCGATCAGCATGTCCGCAGCGAATCATCGGATCTTGTGCACCGCCCTGGCCGCCGCGCTGTCCCTCGCCGCCTGCGGCGCTCCCAAGTACCAACCCAATAACCGCACCCTCCCGGTCAGCAAGGCCGAGTACGGCGAGCGCTGGCCCCTGGCGGTGCAATCGGGCGCACTCGATTGCCCGTTGCCGGGGGCGGTGGTCCTCAAGGCCGACGGCAAGACCTACGCCCTCAACGGCACCGCCGAATCGACCGCCAAATACCAGTTGGTGGACGGTATATTGACTGCCAACCCGTCCGGGGGCAAGGTCGATTCCCAGACCAAGATCGCTCTGCTGCAGCCGCTGGTGGACGCCGGATTGCAGCTGTGTACCGACTAGCCGCCGGGAGGCCCGATGATGTTTGAAGATGTCGCCATTGCCCTGCCGGTGCGTCCAAACGATCTCGACAGTTTTGGTCACGTCAACTACGCCACGGTGTTGGAGTACATGGAGGCGGGCCGCTGGGCGTGGCTGTCGCACCACCACAAGATGGAGCAGGCAAGCAGCGTGCTGCCGGTGGTCTCGCGCCTGGAAATCGCCTACCACCGCGAGATCCGCATGGAACAGGTGCAGGTGAACACCCACCTGGAGCCGGGGGAAGAGTCGCCCTACTACGTGTTTTTCAAGCAGACAGTGGGAGTTGTGCGCGAAGGCAGGCCGATTACTGCGGTCGAAGCGCGCGTGCGCATGGTCTTCATGGACGCCGTCAAGCGCACCCTCACCACCAAGCAGGCGTTTCTCGACAGCAAAGACAGTTAAAACCGGTGCGATACTGGGCCTTGGTAGTAGGAGAGGGCGCCGGGGATGCTATTTGGGAAAACAGCGGCACTGGCCGGTGCCGTACTTGCAGGTCTGCTGTTCGTGCCGCCGGTTTGGGCAGGCAAGATCGTCGATGGGGATCTGTCACTGGAATTTACACCGCCGCCTTACTTTCAGACCACCAAGAATCCGCCGGGAAAGCCCATTCACTACGTGCTCACCCCCCCGGACAAATCGGTCGCCATCTCCACGGGCTCCCAGTTCGACCGCAATCTGCGCAACGCCCCGCCCTTTGACCCGGCCCCGGCCAAGGCTTTCTGCGCCCGCGCCGCCGCGGTGATCCCCAAGGAAGTCACACTCCAGAAGAGCAACCGCTTTTTGCTGGACAACCAGAATGGCGTCGAGTGCCGGTTCGCCGCCCCGAACGGCCGCACCATCCACTGGGTCGCCGCCCCGGTACCGGCTCAGCTATTGATGTTCATGGCCGACTGGCCCAAACCGCCCAGCAAGGAGCAGGTGGCGACCTTTCGGCAGTTTCTGGGCGGCGTGCAGATTTTTTAGCCCCGGCCGGGCTGCAGCCGCACATTGCGTACCGAACCCAACTGGTTGATGGGGCCACGCACCTGGAAGGAGAAGTTGCGCGGCTGCTGTTGGGGAAGTTTCAAGATGCGGCCGAGCAGATTGCCCAGCAGGCGGTCGCCGTCCATCGACACCGCCCCGAGGGGGTTCTGGGTGAAGCTGCCGCGCACCTGCAGGTTGGCCACCTCGTCGACCAGGCGCAGGGTGCCGTCCGCCTGCATGTTGAGCGCAGAGCCGGTGTAGACGAAGTTGTCGGTGCGCGCCACGCCGTTTTGCACCCTGAAGTTACCACCCAGGCGCTGGAATTTGCCGGTGTTGAGCCGGCCGACCGACAGCAGCAGCGTATCGAGACTGAAGCCCTGGCCGCTTCCCAGCCCCTCGGCCACCCCCAGGATGGGCCCCATCAGATTGAGTGTGGCCAGCCGCCCGTTGGTGACATTCATCGATCCCTGCCCGTTCAGCGACTGGAGGAATTGATTTTGATTGCCGCCTTTGGCCTGGAAGGTGAAGTCCATGTCGGTGCGGCCGAAGATCTGGTTGGGCGGAAAGTCGATGAGTTGGCGGGCAAGGGTATTCGCCTCAGCATCGCGCAGGTTGAGGTTGCCCTGCACCGCCTGGGTTTTGAGATCCGTGCGCAGATCGCCCCCCATGCGGCCCCCGGCCGTGTTGAGCCCAAAGTCGTTCAGGACCAGCACCCCCCGGTTGAGCTGGACTTTGGTGCGCAGCTGCTGGAAGGTGAGGCGGCTGACCACCCCCTGGTCGATGGCCAGTTGGCCCTGGCCGCGCAGGGAGTTGAGATCCGCTCCGCCGGAGGATCCTTCCTTTTTGTCACCCCCGGAAGCGCTCGCCAGCAGCCGGTCGATGTTGAGCCGGGCAAGGCGGGCATCGAAGGTGAAATTGGGGTCTTTGAAGTTGCGGACAGTGCCTTTGAGCTGACCCCGGCCCTCCGGGGTCTGGAAGGTGAGCCCCGGGGTGCTCGCTTGATCGCCCGCGACATTCACCGGCCCGGAAAGGCCGCTGATCCCTCCCAGCAGGCCAGGGATCGCCACGCCCTGCAACTTCAGGGCCGCCTGGAAGGCTGCCGAGCTGGCCGGGCCTTTCAAACTCAGATCCAGCCCGGCCCGGCCGGCACTCACGCCCAGATCCGCTACCTGGGGCACCAGCTTTGTGATGTTGGTCAGGTTCAGAGGCTGGGGGGTGCGCGCCCGCAGATCCAGACTTTGCGCCGGGGTGCCGGGTTGGCGGACGGTGCCGCCGCCGTCGAGCACCAGCCCCGCCAGGGCCAGGCGGGTGTTGGCGAAGGTGAGTTGGGCGGGGGTATAGGTGCCCCTCAGCACCAGCCGCTGGGCGGGAGTGAGATTGAGATTGTTGAATTTGAGTTCATCGAGCTTGGCTAGATCCAGATTGCCGGTGAAATCGAGTTTGTTCGTGGTGCCGCCCGCCGTAAATTCCATAGGTACGGCACCTTTCGCCTGGATGGGAGGCGGTGATCCCAGCAGTGCAAAGACCTGGGGGAAGTTGAGCGTGCCTGTGCCCGCTACTTGCAGCGCCCCCGTCGGGCCGAGGCTGCCGCCGACACGGATGTCCGACCCGGCAAGCCGTCCGCTGAGGTTCTCGAAGCGGTTTCCCTGCGGGCCAAGCTGCACGGTGCCGCGTAGATCTTCGACGGGTTTTTTGAGCCCGCTCAGCCCCACCCGCGCCCCTTGAAACTCAACACGACCCTCCGGCTGAGCGCCCCGGATACGCAGATCCACGGCGGCACGGCCCCCGAGGCTGGTGACATTGTCGAGGGCGCGGCTAGCCACTAACTCCGAAGTGAGGATCGACCGCGCCACCCCCAGATCGAGGCTCGGGCTTTTGAAAATAAGTTGGGGTTGGGTTTTGCCGGTGCGATAGCCGTCGATAGCGCCGGTCAGCTCAAAGGGCGAAGGGCCGATACTGCCTTTGAGAGCTTGAAATTGCACCCGGTTGGCCCCGAGCAGGACGGTGCCGTTCAGGCTTTCGAGCGGTTGGGGAAGCCGGGGGTTGCGCAGGGTGAGTCCCTTGAGATCCACCCGCCCGGTGACCAGCGGCTGTGCAACGGTGCCCAGGATGGCCAGATCCGTCGCTATCTTCCCACTGCCGGTACTTTGGGCAATCCACGGCAGCAACGACGTGGGCAGGGCTGCTACAGGCAGGCTGCGGCGGGCTGTAAACGGGTCGAACTCGCCCGTTTTCACATTTAAATCCAGCGCCTGGCCCGGTTGGTTGAAAAAGCGCGGCAGCGTGCCTTTGGCGTCCGCCGTCAGTTCGGGCAGTTTCAATTGCAGCCGCTCGACCGCCACTTGCTGGGGGCCAAACGTCAGATCGCCATCGAGATCCACACTCCGGGCCTTCCAGGCCGTCTTGCCCCAGACTTCCGGCCACAGCCATGCGAGCGCCTGCGCCTTCACCTTGCCTTCGAGCTGATCTTGACTCAGTTCCCAGCGCACATCGAGGTCGAAAAGTCCCTTGAGGCCCGCAAGCGCCGGCTGTCCCAGGAGCCCTACCACCTGATCTGCCGCCAGTTGCTGCGTCTGCAGGCGCAGTTCACCCCCCCAGGCAGCGGCGGGATCGCCCTTCGGGAGTTCGATCGTTCCGGCCACGGCCAGGGGCGTCTTCTCGCCCAGATCGCCTTTGAAAGTGATATCGAGGTCGTAGGGATTTTGGGGTCGCAAATCGAAAGCGACATTGCTCAGACGCAATTGCCGCGGGGGATTCTGGGTCTGGTCGGTGACGCGCACGGTGCTGTCGACCAGACTGACCGCCGGACCGCTGTAGCCGGTTTGCCCCGGCCCGTCCGGACCCTGCGCCGTCAAAAGATCCGCAACGTTCCATTGGCCCGCCGGGTTGCGCTGCAATGCCAGATCGAGCCTTTCGAATTCGAGACGCTTGAGGACGACCTGGCGCGACAGAAGCGGCCAGAGATCGACTTCCACAAAAACGCTGCGCGCATCCAGTTGCTTCTCGCTGCCGCGCAGATTGAACAGTTCTACCCGGTCCGCCCGCAGGCCGATGCCTCCCAGGGTTTGCACCTGCAATTTGCCGAGCCTGACCCGACGGCGCAAGGTCTGGGCGATAGCCTCTTCGAGGGGTTTGCGCAGACCGTCGCTGTCGACAAACAGCGGAACGAGCGCCAGAGCGGTCACGCCCGCTCCCACCAGACCGACCGTGGCTGCAAGGGAAATGATTGCCCAACGGGGGATCCTGCCCCCGGCTCTGCCGCTGGAAACTGTCATGGCAATTAGCCTTTTTTAAAGCATGATTTAAAAGTAGCCCGGACTCAAATCCAAGCCTACCGACGATCGTAGCGCCGTGGGGCAGTTATGGAGTGGTAGGCCGGTGGCGTGGTGGTGAGTTCGCCCGGATTCTACAAACAGGGGAAATCCGCCATCGAAGAAGAATTTCGTACCGGACGAATGGTGCATCGCTACCAGGTAGTCCGTCTGTGGGAGCAGGATCCGGCCCTTTTGCTCAAGCAGCCCGCCCTGATGCCGCCGGCGGCTCTCGCCCGCACCGACAGGCCGGAACAACTTCTGGTCCGAGTTGCTGAGCGGATCGCTACGATAGAAGCACCCGGCCCACGGGCAAATACCCTGGCCTACGCGAAGATACTGGCAGGTCTACGTTTTGCTGAGACGGTCATCGACGAGTGATTGCGGGAGGAGCTGATGCGTGAATCTGTAATTTACCAACGCATTCTGCGCGAAGGTGAAATCGATGGTATGCAAAAGCTTCTACTCAGGCTGTTGACACACCGGTTCGGCCAGATTTCCTCCGAGGTTATCAATCAAACTGAAGCGATCTTCTAATGAAAGTGGGCAGCTTGAACGTTTAAGTGAGGCAGTACTTGACGTAGCTGACCTGGGGCAATTCTGTCAGCAACTTTGAAGACAATCGCCGTTTATCACAGCCCCTCAATTTTGCCCGTAAGTGGCTTGTTCATGGACGGGCAGAATTCGATCGGGAGCAAGGACTTGTGAGATTTTGTAAGCCCTGATACGGCAAGAATTTACATCTACCTTACAGCCTCCGACAGACCGACGCGGGCATCGCCCCGTAAAGTGGCAACGTCACCCCTGTGCGCCCTACCGTCCGAGGAGCCTTTGCCGATGCGCTCGAACATCTCCGCCTGGTCGATCCGCAACCCGGTGCCGACGATCGTGCTGTTTTTGATTCTGACTCTGGGCGGGCTCGCTTCGTTTGGCGGCCTGGGGATCGATCTTGACCCGAATACCGACCTGCCGACGGTGGGGGTGACCGTCACCCAACTCGGGGCGGCACCCACCGAGCTTGAGACCCAGGTAACCCGTAGAGTCGAGCAGGCGGTCTCCAGCATCGGCAATATCCGCCACATCTATTCGACCGTCCGCGACGGCAGCTCGTTTACGCGCGTCGAATTCAACCTGGGCACCAACCTCGATCGCGCCACCAACGACACCCGCGACGCGATTACCAAGATCCGCGCCCAACTGCCCCAGGGTATCGACGAGCCGGTGATTCAGCGCTTCGACGACGGCGGCTGGCCGTTTATCGGCTATACGATCTCCTCCGATCGCCGTGCGCCGGTGGAACTGAGCTGGCTGGCCGAAAACCGGATCGCCCGCGAATTGCTCACAGTGCCGGGGGTCTCCCAGGTTCTTTACTTCGGCTCCAAGCGCGAAATTCGCATCGACCTCAATCCGGTGCGCCTCAAGGCTTTGGGGATCACCGCCGATCAGGTCCACGCCCAGATCCGCGCCCTCAATATTGATCTTCCCGGCGGCCGGGGGGAGGTGGGTACCACCGAGCAGGCCATCCGCACCCTGGGCAGCGCCGCCACGGTCGAAAATTTGCGCTCGGTGCGCATCGCCCTACCGGATGGGCGCCATGCCAACCTCGAAAGCCTCGGCACCGTCACCGACGGCACCGCCGACCAGCGCTGGCTCGCCTACTACGACAGCCGCCCCGCCGTGGTCTTCCAGGTCGTGCGCGCGAGCGGCACCAACCTGGTGGGCGTCGAGGAGGCGGTGCAGGCAAAGGTCAAGGAGATCCAACAATCCCTTCCCGATGACATCAAGTTGCAGCTGCTGTGGACGACCGGCGATTTTGTGCGCGAGTCCTACGACGCCTCGGTGGAGGCGGTGCTGTTGGGGGCGGGCCTCGCGGTGGTGGTCATCTGGCTGTTCTTGCGCGACTGGCGCGCGACCCTGATTGCCGGACTGGCTATCCCCCTTTCGGTAATCCCGACTTTCGCGGTGATGCGCATGGCGGGTTTCACCCTCAACAACATGACGATGCTGGCCCTGGCTCTGGTGATCGGCATTCTGGTCGACGACGCCATCGTCGAACTCGAAAACATCTCGCGCCACATCGGCATGGGCAAGTCGCCCTACCAGGCCGCCGTCGAGGCCGCCGATGAAATTGGCCTCGCGGTGGTGGCGACCACGATGACGATTGTGGCGGTGTTTTTGCCGGTGGCCTTCATGGAGGGCATCCAGGGCCAGTACTTTCGGCAGTTCGGCTGGACGGTGGCGGCGGCGGTGCTCTTTTCGCTGGTGGTGGCGCGCATGCTCACCCCACTGATGGCGGCGTACCTGCTGAAACCCCACACCCACGCCCCCGGCCGGTCGCTCTTGACGCGCCTCTACGAAGGCGTGCTGGGTTGGTCGCTCGCCCACCGCCGGATCGCGCTGCTGCTGGCCGGGGCCTTCTTCGCCGGTAGTCTGGCACTCATTCCTCTGCTGCCCACTTCGTTTATCGGGCCGATCGACCGGGGCCAGAGCAGCCTCGAAGTCGAACTGCCCCCCGGATCGAGCATCGAGACCACCCGCAAGGCGATGTTGCAATTGGGGTCGCTGGTGCAGGGACACCCGGCGGTGGAACACGTCTACGCGCGGGCAGGCTCGATCGACTCCAGTTCGACCCCCAACACCGGCAGACTGGTGATCACCCTCAAGCCCAGAGACAAGCGCCGCCAGACCCAGCAGCAGTTCGAAGCCGAGATGCGGCCCATCCTCAATCAGGTGCCCGGGGTACGCCTTTCCTTCAGCGGCTGGGGCGGTAAGAACGTCCAGATTGTCCTGAGCGGCGACAACACCGTCGAACTGGAGCGCGCCGCCCGAGACCTCACCGACCAGATGCGCGGCCTGCCGGAACTGGTCGATGTCAATTCCACCGCGGCGATTCTGCGCCCCGAGATTCAGGTCAGACCGCTACTGGACCGCGCCGCCGAGCAGGGGGTCTCCGTTGCCGCTATCGCCCGCACCGCCCAGATTGCCACCTTGGGCGACAGCGAGGCCAACCTGGCCAAATTCACGTTGCCCTCCCGCCAGATCAACATCCGCGTCCAGCTCGACCCGACTTTTCGCACCGATTTCGACACGATCGGCGATTTGCAGGTGATGGGCAACGGCGGAGCGCTGGTTCCCCTCAAGTCGGTGGCCCAACTGGCGATGGGCAGCGGCGCGATGCAAATCGAGCGCTACGACCGCGCCCGCCAGGTGACCATCGGGGCGAATCTGGCCCCGGGCGTCAATCTGGGTCCGGCCTTGCAAAAAGTGCACGAACTGCCGGTCCTGCGCAATCTGCCTGCGAGCGTCAGCGAAAAACTGGCCGGGGAAGCCGAGAACCAGCGCGATGTGTTCAACGGTTTCGGCGGAGCGATTGCCGCTGCCATCCTGCTTATCTACGCAGTGCTGGCGCTGCTCTTTGGCGGCTTCTTGCACCCGCTGACGATCATGATGTCCTTGCCGCTGTCGCTGGGCGGGGCGCTGGTCGGCCTACTGGTCTTCCAAAAATCCCTGGGTCTCTACACCCTCATCGGCATCGTCATGCTGATGGGCCTGGTGTGCAAGAACGCCATCTTGCTGGTCGAGTACTGTCTGGTGGCGATGCAGGCGGGCCGGCCGCGCACCGAGGCGATTTTGCAGGCGGGTGAGGCGCGCATGCGGCCCATCTTGATGACGACCGTGGCGATGATCGCGGGCATGCTGCCGATTGCCCTGGGGATCGGTGCGGGCTCCGAGGCGCGCTCTCCCATGGCCGTGGCCGTGGTGGGCGGGTTGCTCACCTCCACGGCCTTGACGCTGGTGGTTGTCCCGGTTGTCTTTACGTTTGTCGATGATCTGCAAAGCTGGTTCTGGCGGCTTGTCCAGCCACGCACCAAAATCGCACCGGTTCCGGCGGCGCTCGAAGTTCCTCCGGCGATGGCTACGCCGCAGGAGTAAGCCGACGGCAAGGGTGGACAAAACAGGGGGCTGCACCGGGGAGCGATCTCCGGTGTTTTTTTGACTGCTATTGCGCGTGAGTACTTGCGAACCATCGCCAAGCGCGTGCTGCGACGCCTATCCCGTTGGGAAAGTGCTGCCGTCCAGACTGCGCGCTTGGTGTCGATGTATTTCTAGCGCACGGGGTGGACCCTAAAAAATGCTGTTTGTCCGTTAAACGGCGCACTTTCCCTGAACAATCGATAGTGGAAGGTAATCGGATTCGACTCGGACTGTCATCCCTTGTTCATGTGCAAGGCTTGCTAATGCCAACAGGTCATAGGCAAGGAATAGCCTCGAATCTAAACGTGTTTCGTCGTCTAGATCACAAAGTTCGTGGTGGCATTCGAGTGCTATGTATAAGGACTTATTGAATGCTTCTTCGTCCTTGCGCATGAGGTTGAACAACAGTTCCATTTGTGAAATGGCTTTGAGGTACAGATATTCTTCCGAACAGAAGTGGAGTTTATCTGGCTTGGCATTGGTCATGGCTGCTATCAGATGGTCAGCAGCATCGTCTTTGCCCTGCCAATAACTCTGCAACGCCGAAATATACGAATAGGTAAACTCGTCGTATCTGGTGCTCGAACGGCGCAACAGTTCGAGAGGAATGCGACAGAGATTATCGAGCACAGGTAAGTCGCGGCAGATGACCGCCAAGTAATAACCTGAACACCAGGCAGAACAATTAACTCCTGAATGATCGACTTTGGCAGGCAGCCGAATCGATGTATCTTTGCTTAGATAAATCTCAAGTTCACTTTCTGAGGTTGATGCCAAAGCGAATAAAGCGGCAGCGGATTTTGCTGCCAGTTGAATTGATTCGCAAATCTCAACTGATTCAGGGAATGAAACAGATAGATAACCTGCGTAGCCTTGGACTAACGAAGATAGCATTCTCAGGGAGCTAGAATTATGGCTTACAGTTAAACCTTCATAAATGGTGTCAACCAGTTGCTTCGCTTTAATGGTCTGCTTGTTCATGAAGTTAATGTCTGTTTGGTGCCGTGTTATTTTTTCCATTTTGGACTTCCTTTTTGTTCTTGCAAAGGCTTATTTTAGGTGAAATTCTCGCACTTGTACTGCACCTATCTGTGAAGTTCCGTTCCTATCTTTGATTGGCAGTTGAACTTTTAGATATTGAACATTCCCCTTTTGTTTTGCAGCGAGCAATTCAGTGCCAATGGATTCATCTTTTCCCTCCATCGTTTTTGCGATTGCTTTGAAGTACTCAGAACTGCCTTGCTGAGCCGTGCCGCGTTCTGTCCGTCTTGCCCCCAATCGACTGCTGCCGCCTTTCGCTTCAATGACCACAAAGGTCTCGTTGCCATCTTCGCCTTTCACTTTCCACACCTGGTCGAAATCCCCGGACTGCGATTTGCTGAATTCTGACCCATCCGTCCGCTTAGGATAGGCCAGTGTCGCATTCTCGCCGTAGGTCTTGTGCATGTACTCCTGTGCTGCTTGCTCGGCCAATCGTCGGCTGCGTTCGTTCATCTGATAGCTGGCTTTGGCCGCCTGTTCCAGTGCGCGCTCGGCGAGGGTGTTGTTGGTGTCGAAGACAAAACTCTATTTGCTTATCAAACCGCACATTTTCCCTGAACGATCGACAGCGGCAGATAATCTGATTCGACATGCACGGCCATCCCCTGTTCGTAGGCTAAACTCGACAATGCCAACAGGTCGTAGGCGAGATAAAAATCGGAATCCAAACGAGTATCTTCGTCGAGGTTGCACAACTCGCGGTGGCTCTCCAGCGCTGTGTACAACGACCGATTGAAAGCCTCTCCATCTTTGCGCATTAGCTGGAACATCATCTCCATCTGCGGCACGGCCTTCAGATACAGGTATTCTTCCGAACAGCACTGGATTTTCTCCGGTTTGGCGTCGGCCATCGCCGCCATCAGGTGCCGGGCGGCGTCGCGTTCGCCTCGCCAGTAACCCTGCAACGCCGCAATGAACGAAAACATAAACTCGTCGTATCTGGTGCTCGAACGGCGCAACAGTTCGAGGGGAATGCGGCCCAAGGAATCGAGCACGGTCAGGTCGCGGCAGATGGCGGCAGCAAAGAAACCCGACATCCAAGCCGAACAGTTGACTTCGGATTCATCGATTTTGGCCGGCAGTCGAACTTTGATGTTGTTGTCCAGGTAAACCTCCAGTTCTTTTTCCGAGGTTGATGCCAGGGCAAATGCGCCAGCCGCGAGTTTTGCAATCAGTTGTATTGCTTTGCAAATTTCGTCCGATTCGGGTTGAGTAACGGACAGGTAACCGGGGTAACTTGGGAGTATAAAGAACAGCGTGCTCAAGGAAAGGACATTGTGATCTGAGATGATGCGCTGATAAATCTTATCAACGAGCTGTTTGGTGTCAATCGTTTGTTTAATCATAAAGTTCATGTCGGTTTGATGGCGCGCTATTTTTGTCATTCCTGGCTCCTTGATTTCCTTGTATACGATTATGAAAGATCAAACTCTCGAATTTTTGCGGAGTTGATTTGTGAGGCTCCTCCCTGCTCTTTGATCGGCAGTTGAATTTTCAAATATTGAACTTGCCCAAGGTCTTTTTTATCGATCAATTCAGAACCGATGGTCGCACCTTTTTTACGCATATTTTCAGCAATTGCTTTAAAATACCGAGGGCTGCCTTGTTGAGCTATTCCAGATGGAGTCTTTCGGGTACCCAATCGACTGCTGCCGCCTTTCGCTTCAATGACCACAAAGGTCTCGTTGCCATCTTCGCCTTTCACCTTCCACACCTGGTCAAAATCCCCGGACTGCGATTTGCTCATGTGCGAACCGTCCACCCGCTCGGGATAGGCCAGGGTCGCACGCTCGCCGTAGGTCTTGTGCATGTAATCCTCCGCCGCCTTCTCCGCCATCCGCCGCGAGCGTTCGTTCATCTGATAGCCAGCTTTGGCCGCTTCCTCCAACTTGCGCTCAGCCAGAGACTCATCACCGACAAGGGCTGCCTGACGGTGCTCGGCGATGGCCCTATCGCGCCGTTCGCGCCAGGCGTCACGCTCGCTGAGCAAATGTTCGTACTGCGCCGTCTGCTCCAGCGTGAACGGCTCCTCCGCTCCTTTGTAACTGGCTGCAAAATCAATCTGCTCTGACCGGGGAACCAGTTTGTCCCCGGCTACTGTGTAGCGCGGCAGATTTTCCGGTTCCCCGGCAAACTCCGGATTGCGGTCCAGGCGCAACCGGCCGCTCTCTTCGAGCACCCAGCGATAGCCTTCTTCCTGGATGCGGTCATGCGCGTCGCGCGGCTTCTCCAGACCGCGAAAGTACGCCTCTTTCGGACCATTCCAACTCGACGACGGTTTGCCCGGCAATTGCAGTTCGGCACTGCCACGTTCGGCGAGCAGTTGCTGATAGCGCCTTTGCACCTGCACGTCGGGATGAACCGCCAGGGGCGATTGCCACAGCGGCGCGACTGGAGCCACCGGCGGCGGCGCCTCGGGTATCGGTGCTGCGGGCGGTGGTGGAGCCTGCGGGCGGGCCGTGGCAGCGGGCAGAATACTCTCGGGATTTGCCAGAGCGGGCGGTGGGGCGAGTGTGTCCGGATGGGGAAGCAGCCAGGCATCGAGGTCTTCCGGCACGCCCCAATCGTCGTTGTCGCCCCGCTCTGCTGTCCCCAGCGCGAGACCATCCTCCTGCCCCGTCCGCCTCGGCAGCTCGGGAGCCACCCGCTGCGCCGCTCCTATCACCCCCTGGGTCGCTTTTTCAAAGCCGAAGGCCATCGTCGCGTTCATCGCCATCTGCGCCGGGCTCAACTGCTGCAGACCACTGGCGAGCACCTGTTCGTACTTCTGCTGCAGGCTCAGTTGCTCATCGAAAGCCACCTGCGCGCCGGTGGACAGCATGCTCGCCCCGGCGTTGTGCACCGTCTCAGACGCCAGTTTCTCCCCCACCAAGCGCGCCGCCGCCTGTACCATCGCCGATTCGGCCGCCTGCTGTCCGGCAATGCGTCCCACCGCCCCGGTGATTGCCCCTCGGGTGATGCCACCGACCGCCGCCGCTCCGGGAATCGGCACTGCCGAGAGCGCCCCGGTGGTCGCTCCTGAAAGCACATCCTCCCCCGCCTCGGCCAGGGTGTATCCATCACCGGAAACGGCGGCATCCCCCGCACCCAAAGCCACGCTCGTGCCTGCTCCAGCGGCAGTCGCGCTCAGCATCGTCGCAGCCACCCCGGCTCCCGCTCCGGCGGTGGCCACCGTCACCCCGAGGGCGGCGGCGGCGACCAGTCCTGTCTTCAGCATTTCGCCCCCGGCCTGGAAGCCTTGCTCGAACTGGCCGACCTGGCTATCGACCGCCGTGACGGTTTGGGCCACCAGTCCCGGCTGTAGCTTACCCTGGGCGTCCTGGCCGCCGAACAGTTCTGTGCGCAGTTGCTCGACTTGAGCGCTGCGACCGGCACGGATGGCCGCTTCCAGTGCGCCCAGCCTGGCAGCCAACTGCTCGAAGCGCTCGGCGGTCTGCTCTTGGACGGCGGCGGCAGAATCTTCTTCGAGCAGTTTGTGCTCGCGCTCTTCGTCTTGGCCGCTCAGCCGGTCCCAGACATCGCCCACCCCATCGGCGACGGCGTTGACGGCGGTGTCGGTCCATTGGTTGATTTTGTCGGCGGCGCGCTCCAGCACGGTGCCGTCCTGGTGGAGGATCTTCTGAAAGTGGCTGTCGACCTGGGCACGGTAGGCCAAAAGTTGGGCGAGCAGGGCCTCCAGTTGGGCCAGTTGCTGCGCTTGCAGAGCCTCAGTATCGTCTTCGGCCGGTGCTTCTGTGAGAGGCGACTGCGGGTCGGGGGGGTCGGTGGCGGCGGGCGGCGGAGGCGGGGTGAGTTCGAGGTGCAGGGCAAAGCCCGCCACCGGTTCGAGTGCATCCTCCTGCAGCGGCAGGTCGTCCTCCAGCGTCTGCTCGGCTGCTTCAAGCTCTTGCTCAGCGTCCGGCAGTGCATCGGAATCTGTCAGCTCGGGCGCGTCGGGCTCTGCCGGGTCAGGCTCAGTGTCTTCTGCCAGTGCACTCTGCTCTGGCTCGCCAGGGGACTCGAACGCTTCCTCGTCCCAGATGTCGGCTTCCCAATCGGGTTCACCGACAGCGGCGGCAGGAGTGTCCCAGAAGGCGAGCGGATCCCAGCCGGACGCTTCTTGCTGATAGGCGAGCGGTGGGGGCGATTCCTGGCTGGACGGCTCGGTATCAGGCATTTCCCCTTGAGGCGCTTGGAGTGTTTGCAAACCGCCTGGACAAGAAAAAATAGACCGACAAACATCAGTGCAGGAGACGCGATCTGCTGGTCTTAGGGACAACCTCGAAAACTTGAAAGGTCGATGTTGGCGCTTGTTGTGCGCCTCCAGCCGCTCCGGAGCACCTGGAGCGGGTCGTTCAGCAGAAACATTTCTACCCCAGGTGGCGCGGCAATCTCCCCCGATGGCGGGAGAATAACATCGGGTGCCGGAAGTGGCTCTGCTTCCTGTACCGGAGGACAACGTTGTTCAAGAGGACAGTTACGATGCGTATTTTCTCCCCTGGCCTGCTCCTGGCCGGTGCACTGCTGCTGAGTAACATCGGAACGGCCCATGCGGCCGAGTGCATGGCCCTCAAGCCGGTCGGCAGCACCGAGGCCGGCACCAGCGTCAAAAAATCCATTTCCCCGGCGGCGGTCGAAGCCCCTCCGGCGATGGTGGCTCAGCAGGAGTGAGCCGACCGACAGGTGTGGACAAAACAGGGGGCTGCACCGGGGAGAAATCTCCGGTGTTTTTTTCGCTCCTAGTGGCCAGACAGGATGCAATCGATAGTCCGAAGCAGGCATCGACGGGGTATGCTCGCTGCTGTGCAGCACCTTAGAATGTTGCTTTCAATGGAACCGCTCAATCGCTTCGAATTTCCCCTTGCCAAAGCAGAGTACTTGTTGAATTACACCACCGCATCAGGAAAAGGTGGCGACAAGCAAAATTTTTGGCGGGTGTTAATGGGTTTTGATTCTGCTGTCGAAATTCAAGCGGCTATTTTGGCGCAGATCTCCTCGGATCTTTTGCAGCTGCAAAGCCAAAATGACTTCGGTGTACTCTATCGCGCCTATCTTCGTCTTACGGGACCCTCGGGTCTTTCGCGACGAATTCGGACGATCTGGATTGTTCGTTTTGAAGAATCCGTGGCTAGATTTGTTACAGCGGTACCGCAACGCACAGGAGAGTCGGGTGAGTAAGTATTCGCTGTTTGATGCCGTCAGGCTTAAAGAATCCGTAGTGCTCGCGGAAGGAGGAACAGCTGGAGCAGGAACTCCTGGAGCGATCGTTGAAATTTTCGAGGACGGCAAAGCCTACCTTGTCGAATTATTCGGCAATTGGGTCAAATATGATTCTCAAGGACAACTTGCACCTGCCCATCCGGATGAGCTCAATGTATTTCAAGAGACCCTTGGTGTAGAACTGGCCTATCCTCACCAGCTTCAGCTGATTGCACCGGCAGCGGAGGCCGCCGGGGTGCGCACCCGGTTGGCGGTGCTACTGGACAAGCTTCCAGAATCGCTACTACTGCAAGTGCACGATTTTGCCGATTTGCTGAATCAGCAGCGGATTGCTGACAAATCCTCGTGATTTTGCGGCATTGGGACAATCTTGGACAGAAAGCCCAGCGGCGCGCCCTATGAAGGTTGAACGGCTGGTGGCTGGAGCGCCCCCAACTGCTGCATCAAAGCCAGATCGTCGCGCACCGCCCAGTGCTCCGCCAGTTTGCCGCCTTCGACCCGCAATATGTGCATCTGCTGCTGCCGAAACGCCCTGCCCGTGGGGGGCAGGCCCAGGATGCTCCCGGTGTGGGTGCCGCTGAAGGTGCAGCGCATCGCCACTTTGTCGCCCTCGGCAAAGAGGTCTTCGATGGCGTGGTGGTGATCCGGAAAGCCTTCGGTGAGCATGCTCACCACGAAGCGGATCCCGGAGGGACCGACCGAGGGTACCCCCGGCGGGGTGGCGTGGTTGATCCCGTCCGGCGTCACCAGTTCATCCGCCAGCGCCAGGTTGCGGCGGTTGAAGACTTCTTCGTAGAACTTGCGGACCAGGGCTTTGTTGGCCTCGGCGGACATGGGCGCCTCCCAATGACATTCGTTAAAAGTACGCGCCCGCCCCCCGACAGGTTCGCGCCCTGGCGGAGACACCGGAGAATGTAGTACGCTGGTAGTATGTCGCACGGATGCGACGTTCGTTCGAAAGTAGGTGGGCCATGTTGATCGACACGATCAAAGCGGACAGTCTCGAAGCGCGCAAGCGCAACAGCCGCGAACCCGGGGTGCACGCGCTGCGCGCCAATTTGCTCGGCACGTTGTTTGCCGAGGCGGCCAAAGTCGGCAAGGACGCGGGCAACCGGCCGAGCGCCGACGAAGAGGTGATTGCCGTTGTGCGCAAATTCCTCAAAAACCTGGACGAGACGATCGCTGCCCTCGAAAAAGCCCACAAGGACACCACCCTCCAGCGCTCCGAAAAGGCGATCTTAGAGAGCTACCTGCCGCGCCAGATGGACCGCGCCGAGTTGACGGCGGCGGTAGAGCAGATTGCAAGCACCCTGGCCGACCGCTCGCCCAGGGCGATGGGCGAAGTGATGAAGCAGCTCAAAGAGCGCCACGGCGGCCAGTACGACGGCAAGACCGCAAGCGAAGTCGTCCGCGCCGTCTTGCACTCGGAGGTCGGTAGATGAGCGAGGAGCGGACCTTTATCAAGCTCGACCAGTTTTTGAAACTGGTGGGCGCCGCCCAGACCGGCGGTCAGGCGAAGATCCTGATTCAAGAGGGTGAGGTACTCGTCAACGGCGCAGTCGAGACCCGCCGAGGCCGCAAACTGCTGGCAGGAGATCAAGTGACTCTTGCGCAGATGAACTATACGGTCCAACTGAATGAATCCAGCCCGTAGCCAAAATTGGTTTGAGGTTTGACACCTGACAGTTGGCTGGGCACGACAGTCTGTGGAGCGAGAGGTGGAACCCCCTTCGGGTTCCCCTCTCGCGCTCTCCCCCTCCCCGCGTCGAGGGGCTGCCGGCCCCCCGACACCCCCCGGACTTCAGGGCACGGTTGGGAACGAGCATTGGTGGGTGGGATGGGCTTATGCTTCCAGGGCCTGCACGATGCGTGTCGACTGCGGCGGAGAGTATGGCTGGTCGCTGGGCTACAAATGTATCAAGGAGTGAGGCAGCTTAGGTATAGGGTGCACGAAACCCGATAGGCAACTGTTTTTCCCTGACACCTGGCACCTGACGCCTAAAAAATTAAGCAACCGCATCGCCTTCGCTCTCAATCCTCCGCAAGAATGCGGTAGATCTCGCGGCGGGAGCGCTCCAGCACCTCGCGCACTTTGTCCACCCGCCCCTGGTTGCCGGGCCGGGCGGTTTCCATCACCGCCGCCGCCAGGCCCAGCATGGCGTCTTTGAGTTCCATCAGCGCCCCCACAGCCTCCGTCCCCTCAGCAGTGCCCCGCTTGCGCCGGCTCGAATTTTGCCCTTCGACCAGCAGTTGCCTGCCGCTGTCGGTGATCGTGTAGACGCGCTTGCCCTCCAGCATTTCGCTGGTAAGATAACCGCCTTCTTCGAGCAACTGCAGCGTCGGGTAGACCGAACCGGCACTCGGGCGATAAAAACCGCCGTGGCGCCTCTCCAGTTCTTTGATCAGTTCGTAGCCGTGGCGGGGCTGCTCCGCCAACAGCTCCAGCAGCAAATATTTGACGTCACCGCGGCGGGTGCGCGGCTCGTCGCCAAAATTCCACGGCCCCCCAAAGCCGAAGGCATTCGCAAACTTGGTCCAGTCCGGCCCGCCGCCGCGACAATCGCGCCGGCTTGCAAATTCAAATGAAAATGGCCACCCCTGCGAGAACATAGCTGTGCCCCTTTGCTCCAGAGTCCTCCCAAGCTAGCACAGCTAAAACCTATCGCGATATATCGTTTCAGCAGATGCCCTCAGGGCGCCTGAAACTTGCAATGGTCCTTCTTGGTGCGGCCCAGATCAATCGAGTGGCCCTGACGGCTGGCCGACCAGCGCTTCGAGTTCACCGAGCAGCGGCTGAATCTGGACGTCGTAGAGGATGCGGCGGGCGTCAGCGGCGGCAAGGCGGTGTTCGAGGTCGTGTTTTTGCTGTTGGAGTTGCTCGCGGCGCTGCTCCGCCTCCCCCAGGCGCTGGGCAAGCCGTTCGCGCTGGTGTGGTCCGTCGCCCAGCCGGGCCAGATGTCGCTCGCAGGCGGTCCGCTCGCGTTCAAGCCGCCGATGCTGGCGGTCGATGGATCCGGCGAGATTCGCCCAGTGCTCCTGGGCGCGTCTTTGAGCAATTTCCAGATGCTGGCGCTCCTCGATGTCGAGATGCCCGTCCGCGATAAGCCGTTCGGCAAGCGCCGCCTGGTGGGCCTTGCGCTGCGACAGTTCCGCCTTTTGGGCGCTCAGCAGCTGTTCGCACTCGTCGCTTTGCCTATGGTCCAGCCGCTCGCAGGCGGCCAGCCCCTCGCTCAGCAGCTGGATCTGCTCGAGAGTGTCCTGCCATTGCCGCTGCCAGAGGTGCCGCTCCTCAGCAAGCGGCACCTCGGCCGCACCCTCGGCCCACAGCTGCTCCAGGGCGCGGCGCAACCGCCGCACCACCGCTTCGCCTCCGGGCAGCGGGCGCGGGTCAGGGTCGAGGAGATTGCCCGGTGCGGTGTGGCGGCGGGACAATTCCTCGCTCTGCAGCGCCAGCGACTCTCGCCAGGCGGCAATCTCCTCAGCCTGGGCGCGCAGATTCTCCCGGCAGTGCGCCATACCGACCAGCAGCGCCGTCAGCGGTGCGTCGGCCGCCTCCAGGCGCTCCACCCGGCCGGCCGCATCGATGTGGGCGAGCACCAGCGCGCCGGGGGCAAAGCGGCCAGCCGCCCCACAGCCCACCTCGCCCTGGGCACTCGCCCAGCAGTACTCGTCCAGTTCCTTGGCCAACAGTTGCAGCGCCCGCTGCTCCAGAAAACCTTTGCGTTGAACGCTTGCCAGGTAGCGCACGGCAATCCCCATCCTCAAGGACCGCCACAGTCTACCCGGCCGCTCCCCGGACGCCCAAACCGCCGCCGCGCGGGGGCGACGGGGCTGTGCGGCGGTGTGTGGCGCACGCGCAGAAGGGCAACCGGCAGAGCCGCCGCGCCAAGATAGACCGCAGTTCGACCTGACGGGGAAGGGCCATGCGAGGCGATTTGCACGACATCGACATCCGCACGCTCATCGAGTGGCTGGCTGCCCGGCGCTCGACCGGCGAACTGCTGGTGGGCGCTCCCGACGACCGCTTCTGGTCGGTGTTCTGGGACGGCGGTCGCTTGTGCTCATGTGCCGAGCAGGAGCCTGGACTCCTGCAGCGTCAACTCGACGAACTGGTGGTTCTGGAGGAAGGCTGGTTTTGCTTCGACGCGGCGGCCGTGCCCCCGTCCGGAGGGCAGGGTGTCGAGGCTGCAGTTTGGCTCGACCGGCTTGCGGCCGGCCCACCACCCTTGTCCCCGGCACCACCAGCCCCCACCGGGCGCGTGGTCTGCATCGACGACAGCACGGCTGTCCAGCGGTGGGTAGCCGATTGCCTGGAGGGAGCCTGCCGTGAAATCCGCGCCTGTAGCGACCCGCTGCAGGGGCTCGCGGTGTTGCGGGAGGCCCCCGCCGATCTTGTGTTGCTCGACAGCGCCATGCCCGGGCTCGACGGACGCCGACTCTGCCGGGTGCTGCGCCGGTTGCCGGGCCTGAACCGCATTCCCGTCCTCTTGATGGTCGACGGCGACGAGCGGACCGAGCAGGCCCATGCCCGGCTGTGCGGCGCGGCGGCGGTGCTTGCCAAACCCTTCAGCCGGGGTGTCCTGCGCTCGCTGGTGGCGCACTGGCTGCCCGGTGCACCGCTAGGCTAGAAAATCAGCACCTCGCGGTCATAGTTGAGCGGTTGCGGCTCGACCTCCCAGACCAGGCCGTCTCCAGGTTCAAGCCGCACATCGATATACAGTTCGTCCACCGCCGTCTGGGCCACATCTTCGTTGTTGGTGAACGGCTGCAGATCCTCGGTGAGCAGCCTGAGCTTCAAGCCGCCGGGGATACGGCCGGCCAGATTGCGCAGCTCAAAGCGCCAGGTATGCTCTTGCTCTTCGTAGAGCGGATAGATGCGCAGTTCGTAGGGCTGACCGGCGACAACCATCTGGCGCACCAGCGTCCGGCCCGCCATCTGATGGCTGCTGCGGCCCCCCGCCTGGGCGGTGCGCAACTGCCAACCCTGGCTGTGGCCCAGCTCGCTCACCCCCCGGCGCAGCCATTCGCCGATCGACCACTGCCCGGGCAGGCCCACCCGTTGCTCATAGAGCCGCTGGCGCCAGCCGCCGTGGCCGACAAGCGGCGCCCAGCACTCCTCAAAGGGCACCTCCAGCCGGGGAAAGGCCACCTCCGCCCTGCCGAGCCGTTCGATCAAGTTGCGGGCCTGGGTGAGCGAGAGTGAGCCCAGGGGCGCGGGTCGGCTCTGCAGGGGTACCTTGAGCTGCTGGGCCGTCCAGATGGTATGCAACTCGGGATGGATGTCGCAGCCGGCCAGGCAGTAGGTGCGGTCGGCGTCGTCGCGCTGGGCGCATTTGAGCAGCCGGGCGCGGCTGACGTAGCCCCAGACGCCCACCAGTTCGCGCTCGCAGTCGACTTCTACCGGCAAATAATAGTCTGCCGCCCACTCGGGGATATCGACCCATTCGCGTGGGATGCGCACTTCTTCGCGGTCGACCTGCTCGGTGGGAATGCACACCAGCCGCATCTGGCCGCAGGTGATCGCGGTGCCGTTGAGAAATTCGTGGAAGTTCGCCAGGGCTTCCACCGAAGGCCAGACCCGCGCTCCAGACTCAAAATCTTCCTGAATCCAGGCAAGAACGGTCGTTTGGGCCAGTCGATTGAGATAGGCATTCCAGCGGGCACCGGCGTGGGAGAAGGCGCGCAGCTCCAGGTCCAGCGCCGCCGTGGGAATTTCAAGCCAGAGGGTCTGCGGACACAGCACAGCAGGGTCGATGGTCACAACAATTTACTCCCCTTCGTCGGAAGGTTGGAAATGCATCTGAAGCCACTCTTCGAGCAGTCGGTTCATACCTTCCACTACATCCAACTCCAGAGAATCATGCAGCTTTTGTTTGGCCCACTGGCCCAGGGCGGTGGCCAGTTGCTTTTTAGCCCGGTTCATCCAGCGTGAGACCGTGTACTGCTTGATGCCCAGCTGCTCGGCGATCTCTTGCTGGTTGAGCTGCTCGCCGTAATACAGTTCGAGTACCCGCTGCAGGGGGGTTTCGAGCACTGCGAGCGTCCCCACCAGCACCGAGCGCAGTTGTAGCCGAAAAGCCTGTCTGTAAGCTTCCTCCTCGCGCTCGCCCGCAGCGTCGAGGGGATTCAAGTCGGGGTCCCGCAGCAACTCGATGCCGTCTCCTTGCTCGTCGGTACTTCCGACGCCAATCGAGAAGTTCTCGGGTGTGAGCATCTGACGTAGGGCTTTGGCGCTCAGTTCGAGCCATTCTCGAAACTGCCCGGCTGCCGCCGGCTGGTGTAGCTGCGGCTCTCGGCGTACCGTGTACAGCCCGGCCATGCGCTGCCAATCTTGCTCGACGGGCGGCTGCAGATGGCGGGTGCCCGCCGGGGGCACCGGCACGTAGGTGTCTTTGTAGCAGCGGCAGGCGAGCAGAAAACTCTTGATCTGCCGCTCGTCGTAACCTTGCCGCTGTAGGGCTTCTTCCAGGCGCTTGAGGCTGTACTTGCGCAACAGCGACCAGGTCGTGCACACTTCCGCCTCGTGAAATTCGCGCAAAGCTTTGTAGAGGATATTGCGAAAGACGCGGGTGGCAAAGCGCTTCAGATCGCTGCCCCGCGCCGGATTAAAGCCTTGCAGCACCAGATCGACATTGGCCACGGCCGTCTGGCAGAGATCCGTGAGGGTCAATTGCCGGTGGAAGCCCGCCCGCACGAACCGGGCCGACCAGTAGGCCGGCTCGTACAAAAACGCAATCAGATGGGCGCGGGCAAAGCGGTCCTCGCCCCCCCTCCAGCGCTCAAACCAGAACAAGCACCACTGCTCGACAGACTGTACTCCGGCGGGTTGCCTCTGCAGATGCGCCTCCATATTGCGCCGCAACTCGCCATCCACCCGCCAGCCGATCCACTGGCTGTCGTCCAACATCGCGTAGGTGCAAAACACCTGAACGATCTGTGTACGCGGTTGCATGGGTACCCCCGGAATGGGACAGGACTGAGAGCGGCAATGGGGCGGCAGGAGCCTACGGCATCAGGCCGTACATTCTATCGGAGAAAGCCGAAATTAAGAAACGATCGGTCACGAATGGTTAACCCGGCACTCTGCCTGCATAAATCTTCAAACCCGGCGCTAAATGAACACAGGAGGCTTCGGTTCCCTCTTCTGGTGTGCCAAGCCGGTCCTGCAGTTGCCTGCAACCCGCGCGTCGGGTCGGCCCCCCTTCCGCTTCCCTGGCCTCGGCGCAATGATTGGCGCGGTTGCAAGTGCTGCTTTTTATCCCAGGCCCATCGATATTCAAAGCAAGTTTTCGAACCACCCAATAGTCAAGAAAAAACTCCGACCGTAGGGTCGGGGTTTTTGGCTTTTGTTGTGGCACCTTAGCGCAAGCTGACGCGGTCCCTGTCGGCAAATTCGACGCTGTAGACGCCGCTGAGTAGGGCGGGCGGCGGTGCGGCGCGGGCGATGCGCTCGCGGGTCACCCGGGTCAGTTGATCGGTGGTGGGCGCGTAGAGGTCGGTGGTGAGCTTCGGGTAGAGCCCGATGCCGAAGATGGGCACCAGCAGGCTCGCGATGATAAAGACCTCCCGCGGTTCGGCGTCTACTAGATCTTCTTCGTGCACCACCGCGTGGTTGAGGGTGCCGTAGAAGATTTCCCGCAGCATCGAGAGCAGGTAGATGGGGGTGAGGATGACCCCAAAGGCGGCGAACAGCACCACCAGGGCCTTGAACTGGAAGCTGTAGGCGTCGGTGGTGGCCATGCCCACGAAGACCATCAACTCGGCCACGAAGCCGCTCATGCCGGGCAGCGCCAGCGAAGCCATCGAGCAGGCGGTGAACATCGCGAAGATCTTGGGCATCTTGGGGGCGATGCCGCCCATCTCGCTGAGGATCAGGGTGTGGGTGCGGTCGTAGGTGGCCCCGACCAGGAAGAACAGCGACGCGCCGATCAAACCGTGGGAAATCATCTGCAGCATCGCGCCGCCCATGCCGATTTCGCTGAGCGAACCGACGCCGATGAGCACAAAGCCCATGTGCGAAATCGACGAGTAGGCGATTTTGCGCTTGAGGTTGCGCTGGCCGAAGGAGGTCAAGGCCGCGTAGATGATGTTGACGATCCCCAGCACGATGAGCAGGGGCGCAAAGAGCTGGGTGGCTTCCGGGAAGAAGCCGACGTTCATGCGGATGAGCGCGTAGCCGCCCATCTTGAGCAGAATGCCCGCCAGCAGCATGTGCACTGGAGCGGTCGCTTCACCGTGGGCGTCCGGCAGCCAGGTGTGCAGCGGGAAGATGGGCAGCTTGACCGCGTAGGCAATCAGCAGGCCCAAAAAACAGAGATTCTGAAAAGTCGGGTCGTAGTTCTTCGCGGCCAGTTCGACCATATTGAAGGTGCGCAGGTCGCCGTAGAAGTACATGGCGAGACCGACCACCAGGATAAAAAGCGAACCGACGGCCGTGTAGAGGATGAACTTGGTGGCCGCGTACAGCCGCCCCTTGCCGCCCCAGATGGCGAGCATCAGGTAGACCGGCACCAGTTCCAGTTCAAAGAACAGGAAAAACAGCACCATGTCCTGGACGGCGAACACGCCCACCATGCCCGCGAGCATGGCGAGCATCAAAAAGTGGAACATGCGTGGCCTGAGGGTCACCGGCCAGGCGGCGAGGGTGGCCAGGGCCGTGATGAAGCCCGTGAGCAAAATCAGCGGCATCGAGAGGCCGTCGGCACCCACCGACCACTCCAGCCCAATCTGGGGCATCCAGCGGTAGCGTTCGGCCAGCTGGATGTCCGGATTGCTCAGGTCGTAGCTGGTAAAAAAGGCGGCCACCATCAGGACAAAGTCCACCAGACAGACGGCAAAGCTGTACCACTTGACCTGCTTTTCGGGGATGAGGGGCACCGCGAGGGCCGCCACCAGGGGCAAAAGAATGATGACAGTCAACCAAGGAAACATGTTTTGCACCTGTGCTTAGAGAAGGCCGAGCACGGCGACAAGGCCGAGCAGCGAACCGAAGATGATGAGCACATAGAACTGGGCGCGGCCCGACTCGAAGTACTTGAGCCCCTCGCCCGCAAGCAGCGTCGTGAGGCCCGAGAAATTGACCACGCCGTCGACACCCTTTTGATCGACTTGCAGGGTGCCGCGGGCCAGAAGGCGCGAGGTCTTGACAAAGGCCTGCTCGTAGAGCCAGTCGAAGTTCCACTTGTTGATAAAGAACAAGTAGACCGCTTCGAAGCGGCGGGCGATCTGCCCCGGCAGTTCCGGCCGCAGGATGTACAGATAGTAAGCGAGGGCGATGCCGCCCACCGACAGCAGCGTCGAGGAGCCGGCAATCAGCAGGAAGTGGCCCAGCTCGAAGGTATGTTTGGCGCCGTGGTAGCCGCTGCCCTCCTCGAGAAAGTGGCCGAAGGCGTTGTCCCAGGGCAGACCCACAAAGCCGATCAAAATCGACGGCACCGCGAGCACCACCAGCGGCAGGGTCATCGACCAGGGCGACTCGTGGGGCGTGCCGCCGTGGCCGTGTTCCTCGCCGTGCTCGTGGCCCTCACCGTGGCCGTGGGCCGCCAACTCATCGGTGTGCATCGCCCCGGGACCGAAGCTGGGCAGACTGCCAAAGCCGCGCACGACCCCTTCTCTATCGACGTTCTGCCGCCAGGCGCGCACCGCCGTAAGGGCCGCCGCGTTCTCGCCGCGGTAGGCTCCTTCGAAGGTCATAAAGTACATGCGGGCCATATAAAAGGCGGTGATCGCGGCGGTGAACGCCCCGATACCCCAGAGCACCAGGCTGTGATCGAAGGTGGCGCTCAAGATTTCGTCTTTGGACCAGAAGCCCGAGAAGGGCGGAATGCCGCTGATGGCGAGCACGCCAATCAAAAAGGTCGCCGAGGTGATGGGCATGTACTTGCGCAAACCGCCCATCAAACGCATGTCCTGGTTGTCGTGGACTCCGTGGATCACCGAACCGGAACCCAGAAACAACATCGCCTTGAAGCAGGCGTGGGTGACCAGGTGAAACAGGCCCGCCCCGTAGGCGCCCACCCCCATGGCCATCATCATGTAGCCCAGCTGGGAGATGGTCGAATAGGCGAGGCCCTTCTTGATATCGTTTTGGGTGATGGCGATGGTGGCACCGACAAAGGCGGTAACGGCACCCGTCCAGGCGATCACCTCGAGCACCCCCGGCACCTCGGAGAAGACCGGAAAGACGCGGGCGACCAGGAAGACCCCCGCCGCCACCATCGTCGCGGCGTGGATGAGGGCGGAGATGGGCGTCGGGCCTTCCATCGCATCCGGCAGCCAGACGTGCAGCGGCACCTGGGCGGATTTGGCCATCGGACCCATGAACACCAGCAAACAGTAGACGACCACCAGGGCGAGCGGCACCGCGCCGCTTTCGATGGCGGCCTGAATGGCCGGGGCGAGGCCCGGAAAATCGAACGTGCGGGTGATCGAGTAGACCCCCAAGATGCCCAACAGCAGCCCGAAGTCGCCGACGCGGTTGACGATAAACGCCTTTTGGGCGGCATCGGCCGCCGCCTTCTTATAGAACCAGAAGCCCACCAGCAGGTAGGAGCACATGCCCACCAGTTCCCAGAAGACATAAATCTGGATCAGGTTCGGCGAGACCACCAATCCCAGCATCGAGCAGCTAAACAGGCTCAAATAGCAAAAAAAGCGGACATAGCCGGGATCGTGCTCCATGTAGCCGTGGGAGTAGATCATCACCAGCATGGCGACGCCGGTGACCACCGTGAGCATCGCCGCTCCCAGATTGTCGACCGTAAAGCCCATGGGTACGACGATGCCGCCCATCGCCGCCCACTCAAACTGCCAGGTATACGCTTCGTGACCGCCGACAGCCTGAAACAGAATCAGCAGCGAATGTACGAAGGTGACGGCGAGGGTGCCGATACTCAGTGCCGCCACCGGCAGGCGCTGGCGCTTCGTCCACTCGGGCACCGAGATAAATCCCAGGCCCACCAGGGTCGCCGCCGCCAGGGGCAGCACCGGAATCAGCCAGGCAAACGTGTAAACCCATTCCATGAGACTTTCCTTGTCAAATCCCTGCAAAAACGACCGCACACGGGGTCAATCGCCCGAGCCGGGCAAGTGCAATTCCTTCCGAGAGCTTATTGTAAGCAACCCAATCAAAGGAATCTTTCCGGATGCAGATTTTTTTAACTGGAATGCAATAAAACTTTGCATCTCGGTCGCAACAGCAGGGAGTGCCTTTCCTGGAGTGTAGGCAAGCTTCCGGTCCTTTCGAAGCAGCCTTAAGACTCTTTTCAGATACCCTGGATATATTGCGAGATCTTTACAAAAATTCCCGCGGGTAAAGGAGCGTGACATGGCGGTGTTTCGATCGCTCTCGGAGGTGGCGACGCCCTGTGCGGTGGCGCTGGGCAACTTCGACGGCGTTCACCTCGGCCATCAGGCGGTGATCCAGGCGGTCCTGGGCCGGGCGGGCATCCCGACGGTTCTGACCTTCGACCCGCATCCGCGCGAATATTTCACGGGCAAAACCGGGTTTTTGCTGGCCCCGGAGCGCGAGCGCACCGCCGCGATTTTGGCCCTGGGGATCGCCCAGGTGCTGGTGTTGCCTTTTGATGAACTACTGGCGGCCACCGAGGCGGGCGCCTTTGTCGAGCAGGTGCTGGTGGCGGGGCTCGGGGCGCGCTTTGTCTCGGTGGGCTGGAACTTTCGCTTCGGCAAGGAGCGCGCCGGCACCACCGAGATGCTCCAGAGCTATGCGCGCGCGGGGGCGTTTGATATCGAGATTCTGGCGGAGCGGCAGGTAAGGGGCCGGCGCGTCAGCAGTTCGGTGATTCGCGAAGCTCTAGGTTGCGGCGATCTCGATCTGGCCCGGTTGCTGCTCGGTCGCGCCTACGGCCTCGAAGGCGAGGTGGTGCGAGGCGATCAGCGCGGCCGTTTGTTGGGATTTCCGACTGCGAATTTGCAGGTGAGCGGGCGCAAGTTTCTGCCCAAGGACGGTGTGTACCTGGTGAGTGCGCGCTGGGGAGTGCAGCAGCGCTGGGGGTTGCTCAATCTCGGGCTGCGCCCCACCTTCGACGGTCTGAAACGCACCATCGAGGTGCATGTGCTCGATTGGGAAGGCGATCTGTACGGCCAGCACATCAAGATCACCCTGGAACGCTACTTGCGCCCTGAGCAAAAATTCGGCTCGCCGGGCGAACTGGTGGCGCAGTTGCACCGCGACCGCGAAGCAGCTCTCAAAGAGATTGCCGGTAACCCGTAGGTGCTTACCGGCGATCGCGCAATTCTTCGATCAAATCCCGCACTGCATCGACACCGCTACGCGCCCAGAAGGCGGACTCGCGGGCGGCCTGGGCAGCTTCGCGGGCGGCTTCTGCCGCTGCCTGGGATGCCCGGGCGCTTTCTGAGACGGCCCGCGTCAGTTCACCCACCATATGCGCCAGGCGCTCGATGTGCCGACTCTGACGCTCCACAACGGCCTCCAGGCGATCCAGACTGCTCTGCTGTCGATCGGCAGCGTCCCGCAACCCCTCAATGCCCGATACCAGACGCTCCAGGCGCAGGTCAATGCTGTCCAAACGTTGTTCCATACCGAACTCAGCCCAGGGACACCGCCTATCGTATCTTCAGTGGGGATTGCGCTGTCCAGCCGACCTGCTTCCTGGACTGGTATTCATCCTGACACCTACCCTACGCCCCCGCCGCTTCTTTGGCAGCGTACATCACTTCGAGGGTAATCTTGTCCCGGCCGCTTTCGCGGGCGAATTTTTCGGTGTTGCGCTTGACTTTGGAGCGCACGAAGCCGGGGATCTTGGCCAGTTCGCGGGTAGCGGCTTCGTCCCACTCGAGATCGCTCTGGGCGGTCATCGTCTTGGTGATCACTTCTTTGGTGTCGTGGCCCCCGAACACCTCCAGCAGGTGATCCTCCATACCGAGGGTGAAGGAGTTGTAGACCAGGTCGGCTATCTGGTTGGTGCCTTCGTAGCCCAGGAACGGCCGGTAGCCCACCGGAAAGTTCTGGATGTGGATGGGAGAAGAGATCACCCCGCAGGGGATGTTGAGGCGCTTGCCGATGTGGCGCTCCATCTGGGTGCCGAAGATGGCGGCGGGTTCGGCTGCGGCGATGCGGTCGCCCACTTCGGCGTGATCGTCCGAGATGAGCACCTCGTCGCACAGATCCGCCACTTCCGCTTTGAACCACTCGGCATCGTACTTGCAAAATGTCCCCGCCCAGACGACGCGCACGCCCATCTCGCGCGCGAGGATGCGGGTCATGGCGGCGGCGTGGGTAAGGTCGCCGTAGACCACGGCGCGCTTGCCCTGAAGGTTCTGGCAGTCAATCGAGCGCGAGAACCAGGCGGCCTGGGAGACGAATAATGTTTGCGAACGAATATACTCTTCGTATTCGACCCGAGCGCCCTGAGTATTCAGGATCTGCTGGACGGCCCGGATGAAGCGGGCGGTCTGCAGGATGCCCATCGGGGTGATGTCGATCAAAGGCTGGCCGGTTTGCCGCTGGAGGTACTCGGCGGCGCCGCGGCCCAGTTCGCGGTAAGGCACGACGTTGAACCAGGCGCTGGGCATCTTCTGGATGTCGTGCACCGAGCAGCCTTCCGGGGCGACGACGTTCACCTCGACGCCCAAATCTGCCAGCAACTGCTTCAATTCGCGGCAGTCGTGGTGGTTGTGAAATCCGAGCGTCGAGATGCCCAGGATGTTGGCTGTGGGCTTTTCGCTGCGGGCCGGGAGATTACCTGCCAGTTTCTCGATGTAGTAGCTGACGATCTGCGTCAACGTCCGGTCCGCCGCGGTGAACTCGTTGTACCGGTAGTGGTTGACGTCGGCCAACAGCACGTCGGCTTTGGACTGCTCCTGGGCGCGGGCCACAAAATTCTGCAAATCCTCCTGGAGGATCGACGAGGTGCAGGTGGGGGTGAGCACGATCAGATCGGGGGCTTCCTCCTGGTCCTTGCGCACGATGTTGGTGACCACTTTGTCCTGGGAGCCGCGGCCGAGCACCTTGCGGTCGACCACCGAGGCGGTGACCGGGGTAAAGTCGCGCTCGCGCTCGAGCATCGAGCGCATGACGTTGAAGTAATCGTCACCCAAAGGCGCGTGCATGATCGCATGGACGTTCTTGAAGGAGGTGGCGATGCGCAGGGTGCCGATGTGGGCGGGGCCGGCATACATCCAGTAGGCAAGTTTCATGGCAAATTCTCCGCGCACAGTCTGGTATTCATCACAATACGCCCAGTTAAGCTATCTGCCGCCTGGGACACCCGTTTTAAGAGCGCTGGTTTTTGTCGGGTCCCTCGGCCTGCTCGATGCCCTGTTCGAGCCGCTCGACAATCGCCTTGGCCGCCTGTCTGAGCGCACTGCCTTGCGCATCGCCCACGGTAATGTTGCGCACCTGAATATCCTTCCAGAGCACCCGTCCCTGCTGATCGACCAGTTCGAACTGCAGCACCACATCCGCCGCCGCGTTCTGCGACAAGCCCACAAAACCGCCGGAGATATACGTCGAACTGCGCACCAGCCCGAGCATCACCGCGTCCACCCCGAGGGCGCGCGCCAACAGTTTCGGGTCGGTAGTAAGGATCTGCGCCGGTTCCAAACCGAGTTGGGCCAGTTGCGAGAGCGCCTCGTCCGGGCCTTCGACCTCCCAACCGAGGGCGTCGCCCAGGCGGGGGGCAATCAGTTGCCCGAGGCTTTCGGGGGTATTGGTGACTTCGTTGAATAGCGATGAATTGGGACCGACCTCCGGACCCAGCAGGGCGACGCGCTTGACGTCTTTGAGGGCATCGTTTTTGAGCAGCGGCGGCAAGTCGGTGCGCCAGCCTTTTTGTTTGATCTCGTTGTAGATGCCTTTGGAGAACTTGTTGGCGATGTCGTGGGCGGTAATCACCAGGGCGTTGGCCAGAAGCACCGTGTCGGTCTTGCCGGCAAAAAAAGCGCTGTCGGAGTTGACCACATCGCCCTTCCAGAGGGATTTGCCCGTCGCATCGAACGCTTCGGCGCGGCTGAAGACCCTGGGCTGAAAAAACTGCGGCACCAGAAAAGCGGCGATCGGGCTGATGAGCGAGCTGAGCGCTTCGAGGCTGCGGTTGGGCATATCGACGCCGATCGGTTCGCCCGCCAGGATGATGTCCGCCCCGAGCAGTGTGGCCACCTGACGAATGGCGTCGGGGTTGCCCATCACCTGATTGCGGCTCAGCTCAAGGCTATCGAGCACCGATTGCACCTGCAAAGGCGGCACGATCTCATAGCGCCGGGTCCAGAGCAGATCGCCGCTAATCACATCGGCGACGTTGGGATAGCGGCCGTAGCGCGGCTGGCCCGTCTCGAAGCCGACCACCGCCACCCGCGGCAGGCTCAAAGCGGCAGCCGGGTCGGGGGGCTCGGCAAGCAGCAGCCGGTTGCCCCCGGAGACGGCGTCGCTAAAGCTCCCCGCCGCCGGCAGGCTGTCTTTGGTGCTGTCCCAGGCGCGCACTTCGGCGGGTTTGCCCTCGCCGCCAGGCGGGTGCAGCGACCAGAGTCGGCCCTTGTCGGCACTCATCGCCACATCCATCGCCGCCACCGGCAACGCCTTGTCGAGCACCGCCCGGGCGTTGAACGGGTCCCACAGCAGCATCCGGCGGTTGGTGAGTACCCAGAGATGGCGATTGTCGAGGGCGCCCAAGACCCGCTGGATGCGGGCCTCCTTTTTGGAGGCCCCGGCGATGCGCAATCGGCGCACGGCGGTGTTGGAGCGGGTGTTGACCACGATCAGGCTGTCGTCGGCCGCCATCAGATAGAGCAAGTTGCCGTCGCGGCTGAGGGCCATCTGGGGTCGGGCCGGGTCGAAGGCCGCCTCCAGCGGGGCGCTCACCGCCCCGGTCACCGGGTTGATCGAATAGACGCGCGCGGCGGGCTCGGGCAACAAGTCGACCGCCGAGACGTACACGCGCAGACCGTCGGCGGTCACCACCAGATCTTTGGGGTTGGCGATGTCTTTGAGGGTAGCGAAGACCTGCACCGTGCGCGCCACCGGGTCGACGCGGTAGAGGGTGGTCACTTCCTCACTTTGGATGCCCAAGTAGGCGGTGCGGGTGCGCGGGCTGTAGTCGAAGCCCACCAGCCGCCGCGTCTGCGCTTCGCTCGCCTGCAGCACCGGGATGTCGGAGTCGCTTTTTTTGAAGCTCGCGGAGACCACCGGCGCCGGCAAAGGGATCTGCTCCACCAGGCGCCCCTCGGCGTCGATGAGGCTCACCGCCCCGTCGCCCGCCACCAGCAACTGACCGTCCGCCGTGCGCGCGGCGTTGTGGTAGACGTTGCCCACCGGCAGGTTCAGCGTCCCGGCGAGCTTGCCGGTCTCCAGATCCACCCGGCGGACTTCCTGGGCTTTAGGAACCAGCAGATAGCCCGTGGCGCTCCAGGCCGCAGTGGCTTGCCACCCCAAAATCCACGCCGTGCCCGCCACCAGCACTACCTTGCCCCAGAAGCCTTGCACCGCGCGCCCTCAAGCTCTGTAGCCCCAATGATAGCCACAGTAGGCCGCCTGTGCGTTCCGCAAAAGTAGTCACACAGATAACAATTTACAGACCGTTACCCATTGCACCGGCTTGCGGAGGTGTGGTGGTGCCGGGGTGACCGCCTCGAAATCGAGCATCTGCGCCAGGCTGCCTATGAGCGCCGATCTTCCGGGCTTCGACTTGAAACGTTCGTTTGAACGGTGCGCGCAGGCGGAACTACCGAAACGGAAGTCGAACGCTTTTGTCGGGTACTGGCGGGGATCGTCTAGTTCCCTTGCCCTGGAGGACTGCCGCTGGAGGTTTGACCGCGCCGGAGCGCTCCAGAGTTTGCCGGTAGTGTCCCCGCTATTCTTTCTCACTAAATCTGGAATTTGCTATTGACTTCTCGAATGCAGGCCAGTATCTTGTCTGAGTCCCCAGCAAAAAAACGCGCTTCTGGCTGCGCAGTCCGGCAAACTTGTCTGCCTTTGGGCTGCGGGATAGCGTCTTGCTTTCGACCTGGCTCAATACCGCGATTTTTCAGCCGTTTCCGGCTTGAGCGCGCCGAGTCGGTGCTCCTTTATCTCCAAAGTTGATGGGTGCCATGCTGCCTATCGGCTTTGGGCAAGGGGGCCATTTGGCCCTTGACGCGGCGTGCACCTGCGCACGCTCAGTAAAACTTATCTAGCCTTCCTCTGGTGGTTCCTTATGAGAAATGCCTTCCTGAGTCGTTGGCGTGCGGCTTTGCGGCGCGCTGTCTGCCTGCTGGTGTTGTTCGTCTACTGCGGTGGTTTCGCGCTGCAGGCGGCGAGCGCCTCGGTGGATGTTGTCAGTGGCCACTACGCCTACGACACGGTGGACTTGGTCCTGGGCGGGCGCTACCCGCTGATGCTCCAGCGGCACTACCAGAGTTCCGAGCAAGACCGCACGCCGCTCACTTCTTATCCTGGTCCCTTTGGCCCCGGTACCCACATGGGCCTCTACAGCCTGCGCGCCGCCCCGGTGCTCGATGTTGCCGGGCAGATCACCAAGGTGCGGCTGTCCCTGCCCACCGGCGGGGCGCAGCTGTTTGCCACTGGGGTGAGCGGTGCTCCTGCGGGTTCCTACGGCAACGCCAACCCCAGCGACCCGATTCGCGGCTCGTTTACCGTGAGCGGCAACGCCACAAGCAGCACGCTGGTGCTGACGCTCGAAAGCGGTCTGGTGCTGAGCTTTTCTGCGACCCTGAGCGGCACGCGCCAGCTCAACAGCCTCACCGACCGATTTGGCAAGGCGATCACCTTTAGCTACAGCGGCAACAACCTCACCCGCGTGCAAGATCCGTTTGGGCGGCGCATCGACTTTACCTACGACGCAACTTTTACCCACCAGGTGCGCACCGCAACGCTCTACGACAACCAGGGTGCCGTCGGCGGCAGTGTGCTTTACGAATACAACAGTGCCGGGGACTTGCAATATTTTCACAACGCCATGGACGGCCAGTCGGTGAACAACCCGGACGGCACCACGCGCACCGTCAACGGCCTGACCACCTACGAATATCAAAATCACTATTTGACGAAGATCACCGACCCGCGCGGCACCGTGCGGCTGACCAACAGTTACGAGAATTTCAACACCAGTGGACAGGCAGGACGGGTCACTCTGCAAACTTTGCCGGGTATGGACGGCAGACCCGGTGCCAACGGCGACCAGTACACCGCCGACGATGTGCTCGCCCAGTACGTCTACAGCACCGGCAGCACGGCGGTCAACGACGCCCTCTACAAGACTTCCGACAAACAAAATTGGGATAAAGTTACTTATAATTTTGATGCCTCGACGCAGCAGATTACCGCTTTCAGCTACGCCATCGATGCCGCTGCGACCTACGGTTTCGAGTACGATCCGAGCACGCGGGATCTGACGCGTTTTACCAACGCCTACGGCCAGCAGACTCGTTTCGATTACGACGGAAGCTACTTTCGCCACTTGAGCGGCATCGAACTGGCGGATTCCGGACGGACTTCCTACAGTTTCACAGCCCCCTTTGGACAGATCGACAGCGTTACGACGCCCAACAACCAATCGACCTACTACGAGTACAATGACCCGGCGGGCAGCTACGAGAACAGCGGCTACAAAGGTTCGCTCAAATCGATCGCCGACCAGTTGCCTGAGAACACCTCTTTTGAAGCTTACAATCCCTACGGTCAGGCGACGCGGGTGGTGGACGGCCAGGGCCGCACCACCGAGTTCGAGTACTTCGATTACCCGAACAACTACATCACACCGGGGACCGCCAACCAGGATCCGCATTATATTACCGACCCTTCGGGGGTGCAGACCTGTTTTCGTTACGACACCCTCTCGCGCCTCAAAGCGGTCTTTTATTGCTATCAGTTCGAGCAGACCAATCGCTGGACCGAATACAGCTACGACACGCTCAACCGGCTCATCAAGATCACCAGCCCGAGCGATGCAAGCAACACTCGGCGCATCACCGAATTTACCTACGACGACAACTCGAACGTCACCAGTGTCAAAGCCCCCAACGGCGTGCTGACCACCTACACTTACGACCCCATGGACCGGGTGGCCACCCGCGCCCAGGCAGGCCGCACCGAGTACTTTTCTTACAACAATCTTGGTTTGCTGAGCAAGTACAAAAACGCCCGGGGTCAAGAAACGCTGTACGAGTACGGTTCCAAGCAGCGCCTGCGCTACGTCACTTTTGCCGACGGTACCAAGCTCACCTACTCCTACAACACCCTGGACCAGGTGGCCTCGATCACCGATAGTAGCGACGCTTCCGGCGCCCGCAACGTCTATTTCGAGTACTTTACCGGCACTGACCAAGTCAGCCGCCTGAAAACCGAGCGGATCGGCACGGGCGAGACAGTCAGATACTTCTATGACGCTTCCGGTAACCTCACGTCGATCAAAAAGGGGACCAGCGACGCCAGCGCCACCCCACTCATCAACTACGACTACAAAGACGACGACGCCAGTCTGGCGACAGCTGGGTTGTGCGGCAATAGCACCTGCGACCAAAACAACGCCGTGGTCGGTTTCGAGTACGACCCGGACGGTTCGCTCAAGTCCATCAACTACCCCAACAGCATCAAAGAAGAACTGTTCTACAACGACGGCGGCGAGGTGGAGCGGGCGCTCTTTAGCGGTCCGGGGGGTACACTGCTTCGGGAAATCGCATACCAGTACGACTATTCGACGCGCGGCTATTTGACTAGCCGCACCGAATCGGGGCCTTCGACGCCGAGTGTGGCCACCTCCCAGAGCTACAGCTACAACGAGACCGGGGAATTGACCGGGGCCACCACCCCGGCGGGCAACTATACCAACGCCTACGACAAAGACGGCAATTTGACTTCCAGCAGTCGGCCGGGCGCTTCGACCACACCAAGTTACGAAGCGGGCACCAACCGGATGACCGCCTTCGAAGGGGGCACGCTTATCTACGACGGGAGCGGCAACCTCGTCGAGCAGAACGTCGGCTCCACCAAGGTGACTTTCACCTACAACGCCCGCAACCAGCTGAGCAGCTACACCAACAACGCCGGCTTTACGGTCAGTTTTGTCTACGACGCGCTCGGGCGGCGCATGGGCAAGACCATCAGCGGCACGACCACCAGCTATTTGCTGAGCGGCAACCAGGTCATCGAGCAAAAAACCGGTTCGACGACGCGGCGCTATCTGGTGGGCCTGGGTCTCGATGAGGTGTTCATGAGCCGCGAGGGGAGCACCGACGAGTATCTGCTGCACGACCCGCTCAACAATTCGGTCGTCGCGGCGGTCAACGGCTCGACCCAGGCAATCAAGACCGGCTACGGCTATTCGCCCTTCGGTCAGGTCACTGCCAGCAACACCAGCAGCAACAACCTGTGGCTGTTTGCCGGAGCGGAGGCGGTCAACAGCGCCAGCGTCGTCTACCACATGCGCTCGCGCTACTACCACGCGGGCAACCAGCGGTTTATGGCCGAGGACCCGATTGGTTTTGCCGGTGGGGACACCAATCTGTACCGCTATCTGGGCAACGCTCCTGTGACGACGAGCGACCCGACCGGCCTGAGGCCCGATGTGCGCCCGCGCGGGGTGGCAACGTTGCCCGGATTGAGCATCAGTACCCCCGAGGCTCCGCGTGCTACCGGGGCAGCCGAGAGCATCTCGAAAGAACGGGCCACCCTTTCGCCTTCAACAATCTCCCGGCCGGTCGAGCGGCTGGCCCAGTCCGCCCAGACCAAGTCCGTCAAATTGGGCCAGCCCGGCTCCAGAACCGACACCGCCCCCGGTCAGGATACGCTCGATTGCACGCCTTTGCCGCTGACGGTCGTGGCGGGCCAGAGCCTGGGCAACATCTGCGGTTATTTCGAAGGGCCGAACAGCGACCTGGTCGATGGCAGCGTCCGGGTCTCGCCGAGTGCCTCCGGGCTGAGCGCGAGCATCAGTCCGGATCCGGTGTATGTTTACAGCACTTTCACCGTCAGGGTGCAGACGAGCACCGCCACGCCACCGGGGGTCTACACCCTGACGGCCGACGGCTACTCGGTGTATGACGGCACCTACTACCAGCCCGATTCGGTCACTTTCGAGGTGCTGCCGCCCGCACCGCAAATCAACAGCATCAGTCCTGGCCGGGGAGTGACAGGTTCCACTGTTACCCTCAGCGGCGCCAATCTCAATTACGCCCCGACCGTCCAATTCGATAACCGCCTTACCGCCACGATCACTTCCACTTCGGCAAGCGAAATCAAGGCGATTGTGCCTTCGGGCTTGCCGAGTTACTACGGCGTGCCGGTGAATGTCACCACCAAAAGCGGCACTTCCAACAATGCGACGTTCACGGTGATTGTGCCGCCGTCGATCTCAAGCTTCAGCCCGAGCAGCGGCAAGGCCGGGGACAACATCGCCGTCACCGGCGCGGATTTTTACAACCTGTACGGCGCGGCCTTCAACGGCACGGCCGCTTCGATTCTCTCGGTGTCCTCCTCGGGCACCCAGATGAACCTGTCGGTGCCCTCAGGTGCTTCCAGTGGTCCGATCAGCGTTTCGACGGAGGCGGGCACGGCCACCAGCCCCAGCAGCTTCACGGTCAACGCCCCCCCGTCGGTCAGTTCCCTGTCGCCTACGGCCGGGGCGGTCGGGGCGAGTGTGACGGTCAACGGCTCAAACTTCACAGGCGCCTCCTCGGTCAAGTTCAACGCTACTGCCGCCGGCTTTTCGGTTGTCTCCGCAAGCCAAATCTCGGCAACGGTGCCCACCGGTGCCACCGACGGGGCAGTCTCGGTCACCACGGCGGGAGGGACAGCCAGCGGCGGCTTCTTCGACGTACAGGCCACCCCGACGATCAATTCCTCCGGGGGCGTGGTCGGCAATCCGGGCAGCGGTGTCTTGAGCGCCAGCGCCTCCGACACCGTGCTCATCAACGGGACCAATCTCAACACCCTCAACTCGGTGACCATCAACGGCATCGCGGCTTATGCCGTTGCCGTCAGTGCCACCCAGATCCAGGTCTCCTTGCCTGAGAACGCCACGACTGGGCCTTTGGTGGTCCAGGCAGCCGGGGTGAATCTAACGGCCTCGTCGAGTTTCAAGGTCAACGCCTCGACGGCTCCCCCCTCGGCGCATCTGGATCTGGTGGGCGTGCTTGGGGCGTTGCAGTTGCTGGCGGATGTCGGTGGGCTGATCCCTGGACTGAACGTGCCCTCCGCTGTGCTGGGTATCGGCGCTTCGATTGTGCTCGGAGACGCAGCCAGTGCGGCCGGGTTCGGGCTGACATTCTTGCCCTTCGGCGGGTTTGCCAAAGCCGGGGTGGGTCTATTCAAAGCCAGAACTGGTCTGAGAAATGGGATTGTCGCTGCGAGCCGGGCATGCGGGTGTTTTGCCGAAGGCACCGAGGTCCAAACCGAGACCGGGACCAAAGCGATTGAGAAGGTCGAACCTGGCGAGAAAGTCCTCGCCAGGAACGAAAAGACCGGCGAGCAGAATTTGCGCAGGGTCCAGAGCACTTTCCAGTTCGACGATAGGCCCGTTTACCGGTTGGAGTTGCGCGAAACGGGTGGGCAGGGTGAGCGCGACACGCTGACGGTGACCGGGGAGCACCCGTTCTTCCTCAAAGACAAGGGCTGGACAGCGGCAGAGCGACTGAGAAGCGGGGAGCGGGTGCAGGCGGTCGATGGCAAGTGGCTGCGGGTCGTTGGATTGCAGCCGCAACAGCAGAGGGCAAGGACGTACAATCTGGAGGTCGAGGGGGAGCACACCTTCTTCGTCGGCGACACCCGGGCCTGGGTGCACAACGAGTGTCTGCCGACCGGCTTGGCTTCTCAATACTTGGACGTGACGCGGCGAAAAACTACTACCAGAAATATCCGAACGGATGTATCTGTTGATGAATTTAGGGAGAACCTGTTGGATAATGGATTCGCCGAACTGCCAGCAATTGAAGCGTTGAAAGGAGATATATTGCGCTTCTCAAAAGGGGCTACTGAGTACTATCTGCGCAGTTTTTCGAAATCTGGTCCCCCAACTGCCGAACTCCTAGTCAACGGTGAGCAGGTACTAAAGCTGCGGCTTAAATAGCTGGAGAAATACATGCCCTATATCACTGATCCAGACAGGTTCATTGCCCTTTATTCCATCGCAAAGAAATTCCCTGGCATTGACAAAGCAGAAGATCCTGTTTTTGCCAAAACATCCATTTTCTTTGACCCTGATAGCTTGCGGTCTAAGGGGTTTTTCGCTTTCCTGAAAGAGGCACTAACAATCAGTGCCGACAGATCTTTCGTGTACATAACGGTGGAGCCGGATCCACTAGAAGGCATCATCAGGCATGGAGAGAGGACAGGAACCTTCTTTCAACTCTACGGTACCTACCCAGCGGTGGGGTTCACGACCGAGGATACCGAATCCGACTACTATCCGACGTTGAATAGCTTCTCTCCGCCCGTTGTATTTGTCGCTAGCACGTACGCAGTTTTTCCACCCTCCTTAGGCTGGTGGATCTACGGCGACGTAGAGCTTGATTTAGCCTACTTCCATGCCCCACAACCAACGTTCGATCGCATCGAGGCTGTCTACGAATTTGAGCACATACCAGTGGAGGAAGTGTTGGAGGCGGTGAAGCGTTTGCACGAAGGGTAGAACCCGCCCAAGTCTACACGGGCGGATCAAGCTGGACTGCAGACGAGCAACTGAAGCTGCGGTAAAGCGGCTGAGGTAAATCCGACGGCTTCGTCGAGCTTCAAAGTCAACGCCTCGACGGCTCCTCCTTCTGCGCACCTGGACCTGGTGGGAGTGCTCGGGGCGTTGCAGGTCTTGGCGGATGTTGGCGGGTTGATCCCCGATCTGAATGTGCCTTCCGCCATTTTGGGCATCGGCGCTTCGGTGGTGTTGGGCGATGCGGCGGGGGCGTTGGCCTCCGGTCTGGCTCTGGTGCCCTTCGGCGGGTTTGCCAAAGCCGGGGTGGGTCTATTCAAAGCCAGAACCGGTCTGAGCAGAGGGATTGTCGCTGCGAGCCGGGCATGCGGGTGTTTTGCCGAAGGCACCGAGGTCCAAACCGAGACCGGGACCAAAGCGATTGAGAAGGTCGAACCTGGCGAGAAAGTCCTCGCCAGGAACGAAAAGACCGGCGAGCAGAATTTGCGCAGGGTCCAGAGTACTTTCCAGTTCGATGATAGGCCCGTTTACCGGTTGGAGTTGCGCCAAACCGATGGGGATGGTGAGCGCGACACACTGACGGTGACCGGGGAGCACCCGTTCTTCCTTCAGGGCCAAGGTTGGACGGCGGCAGACAAGCTGCAAGCCGGGGATCGGGTGCAGGCGGTCGATGGCCGGTGGTTGCGGGTCGTTGGACTGGCAGCACAGGAGCAGAGACAAAGGACGTACAATCTGGAGATCGAGGGAGAGCACACCTTCTTCGTCGGCCACAACCAAGCCTGGGTGCACAACGAATGTATCTCGTTGTACAGAGCCGTCCTTGATAAGGAATTGCAAGATATCAAATCGTCTGGTGTTTTCAGGAACCCATACGGCATCGAGATCAAGTATTTCTCTGTCACTGCTGAGGGTGCAGCCCGTTACGCTCGTTCTCAGTTTATAAACAGGCCGTTTGAAGGACCGTACACTCTGTTGAGAACACGTGTTCCTTCTAGTTTGCTCGCGAATCCGCAAGTCACAAGATTAATTTTGGACAGAGGCATTGGTGGAGTAGACACTGTAACGATTCCGACAGAACTGCTGAAGAATTTGTCGCCTCCAACGATGTTGAGAGCGGCCCCTCTGCCCTCACTTAAATAACGGATACACAAGCGGTGATGCAATGATTAACGGGCCATTCTGCATACAGTTTTGCGAAGGAGTATTTGCGATTCATGTTCAATTCTGACGAAACGCTCAATAGGACAAGTCTATCACCTGATATTCTTGCCAGAATCTACCTTTACACAGAAGAGAAGGGAGGACGAATGTCGCCCTGGCCTAAAATTAAGCATGGCTGCGTACTCATGTTGGAAAATGAAGCATTTGACTGCACGTTCACTGCGGATGACGCATACATTCATCTTCAACCTGGCTCGACTTCAATCCTTGCCGTAAAATTTCTATTTTCAGATTCCGTAAAACCTCGCCTTAGACCGGGTACACAATTCAAGCTGTGGGATGGAAAAGAAATAGGAGAGGGTGAGGTTCTTGCTGTTTATTGATCAGTAATTTATCGCACTGTAACTATTCAGGTCGCATAGAAGGAGCTGTGATTCTTGCTCAGCAAGTCTTTCAAGCGAAAAAGCTGAAAAAGCTATTATCAATAATGATCGCTGCAAGCCCTAATTCTCCGTGCTTATTGACAATGAAGAGTTGTTTTTCCTGAAAATTCAATTCTGGAATCTGCTCTGTGACTGCCTTTAAGGCACCTGAATAGTTACATCGCACTTTTCGTTCCTGACCCGGAAAAACTGCAAGCTTGTGATTCAGCCGCTGTTATACAAACACTGTCCAGCTTCTAAGTATGGGAATCGGAAAAACCGAAGGTCTTTCTGACGAGAGCCTCTCCCTGAGCAGACTTTAAGCCCTGAAGGTTCAGAATTTCCCAGGTCACCTACTGATGACGTGAAGGCCACCCCGAGCATCAACACTTCCGGCGGGGTGGTCGGCAATCCAGGCAGCGGTGTCTTGAGCGCCAGCGCCTCAGACACCGTGCTCATCAACGGCACGAATCTCAACACCCTCAATTCGGTGACCATCAACGGCATCGCGGCCTATGCGGTGGCGGTCAGTGCCACCCAGATCCAGGTCTCGCTTCCTGAGAATGCCAGTACCGGTCCCTTGGTGGTCAAAGTGGCCGGGGTGAATCTGACGGCTTCGTCGAGTTTCAAGGTGAACGCCTCGACCGCTCCTCCTTCTGCCCATTTGGACCTGGTGGGAGTGCTGGGGGCGTTGCAGTTGCTGGCGGATGTCGGTGGGTTGATCCCGGGTCTGAACGTGCCTTCCGCCATCTTGGGCATCGGAGTGGCGGCGGCTTTGGGTGACGCGGCGGGGGCGTTGGCTTCCGGTCTGGCGCTGGTACCGTTCGGGGGGGTTGCCAAAGCCGGGGTGGGTCTGCTCAAGGCCGGAACCGGTCTGAGCAGAGGCATCGTCGCCGCGAGCCGGGCGTGCGGGTGTTTCTCGGAAGGCACCGAGGTTCAGACCGAAGCTGGGGCCAAACCCATCGAGCTTGTCGAGCCGGGTGAGAAAGTCCTGGCCAGAAACGAGCAGACCGGCGAGCAGAGTTTACGCCGGGTGAAGAGTACTTTCCAGTTCGATGATAGGCCCGTTTACCGGTTGGAGTTGCGCGAAACCAATGGGCAGGGTGAGCGCGACACGCTGACGGTGACTGGGGAGCACCCGTTCTTCCTCAAAGACAAGGGCTGGACCGCGGCAGAGCGACTGAAAAGCGGGGAGCGGGTGCAGGCGGCTGATGGCAAGTGGCTACGGGTGGCCGGACTGGAAGCGCAACCGCACAGGCAGAGGACGTACAATCTGGAGGTCGAGGGGGACCACACCTTCTTCGTCGGCCACAACCAAGCCTGGGTGCACAACGAGTGCCCTCTGTTTAAGCTCAACACGCGAGTCGTGGAACAGCTTAAGGACAAAAGATTGGGTGGTCTGGCTGGTCAACTTACAGAAGAGCGATTGAACCGCCTGATCAACGAACCTGGTGCAAGGCGATTCCTGGATGCGGGTCCGATTAATGTAAGCCCCTTTGACAAGCCAAACATAAACGTCATCCAGGAGGTACAAGGTCGTTTGCTAAGAATCACCGTAGCAAGTGACAAGTTTGAGATCATTTCGGTTGGACCGATCAGGGAGAGGAACATTATTAACTCAATTAGGAGTGGTCGTTATGTTCCGTTTTAGTTTCACAAGTTTAAGGAGCTAATATGTCCGAGAATAGATTTTTCTTGGGTGCGGCGATTGAGATGAGTAAAAGGGCTGAACAGGCACAAGAGTTTTTTACTGCATTGTTTGAGCCCGATGAACGACCATTTTTCGTCTCGGACTCGGCGACAATCCATGATATCTATATGGATGATTTGGGGATCGTTTTTGAGAAATGCCTCAAATATTACGGAATTCGTCTCAGCGAACACATGTTCTCAAAGCCTATTTGGCAGGTCTTAGACTTTTTAGAAGCTAACCGTTCTATCAAATAACTTTGTAGCATCCCTTCCGCCCAAATCGACCTGTCGGTGGGAGTGCCTGGTCAACTGGGATAGGTGCCGGTGCCCGGTTCGGCTTACTAAACTACCGCCACACCGCCAGGTATCCCTGATCTGTCACATAGGGATTTTTCAACGAAAGCACGGCCTTTCAGCTCACGAAGATTCAACGTTTCGCCCGTGTTTGACAGATCAGGGCTATAGCTGTCGCCTAGAACCTTAGGACACATGGATCAAGTGCCAATGAACTTGGACATCGTCAAAAAGTCCTAGCCTAAGTGGCGACAGCTATACTTTGCAAAGGGGTACTCGTAACTCATGCCTAATTCTGATGAGCAGTACGATAGACAAAGTCTGAAACCGGATATTCTTGCCAGGATTTACCTTTTCACTAAGGAAGAAGGCGGAAGGGCATTACCTTGACCAGAAATGAAGCATGGCTGTGTGTTTATGTTGGAAAGTGAAGCTTTCGACTGTACGTTTTCCATGGATCAAGCGTACATTTATCTTCAGCCCGGCTCGACTTCGGTTCTTCCCATAACTTTTTTGTTTCCTGAGTACATAAAACCTCGACTTAGATCCGGTACGCAATTTAGACTATGGGATGGAAAAGATATAGGAAAAGGCGAGATTCTTACTGTCTTTGATTAATCATTCTTCGTACTGTCCATCCCAGAAGTGTTGAATGTCAGGAATTGATCCTACAAAAACAGCTCGAAGTCGTGTAAACTTCGAGCTGTGTTCAATTTCATTATGTTGAGACAATGCTACTCGATTTTCCGCAACTTGTCAAAACCGCTCTGTCTTCCTTGCCCAATGATGATTTTCCTGTTCTCGATTCCAGGCTCTTTTTCAGTTGCTGGCTTGCCCTGGTGATGGACAAAAGTACCGTCAGCATGCGGGACCTCTTCAAACGCGTCAACCACACTGGCATCCCCGTCGATATCTCCACTTTTTCCAAAGCCTGCAAGTCCCGCTCTCTCCAAATCTTCGAGCAGTTGTATCAGGCCTTGCTGGTCCGGGTCAGGCGAGAACTGCCCGCTAAAAAACTACATCCTTGCCCAATTGACTCAACGGTAGTCGGCTTGACAAGCAAATTGCTATGGGCACAAGACTATCACCAGGTCAAACTGCTCACCTGCCTTGAACACGGCAGCGGCACCACCGAGGGTAGCCTGATCAACTTTGGCTACGACCACGATTCTAATTTTGTTAATGAAATGCTTCAAGCGATTCCTGAAAATGGCGTAGGTATATTCGACCGGGGCTTTGCAGGACTGGAATATCTAAAAAATGCCCAGGCATCAAGCAAATATTTTTTAATGCGCATCCCGAGCAACTACAAGCTCGCCTTCGAGGGCAATGCTGGACGGATGCGGGTGGGAACGGGCAAAGAGTCCGGGATGTATCGAGTGGTCAACTTCTGCGATATCGAGAACCGGGCTGAGTATCGATTGGTCACCAATTTGCCTGGCGAGGGCGAATGGTTAGTCAGGGACGAGGAGGTGATGGAACTGTACCGTCAACGCTGGCAAATAGAGCTGTTATGGAAGTTTCTGAAAATGCATTTGAAGCTGAAGCGGCTGATGACAAAAAGTGAGAATGGCATCCGGATGCAGCTCTACATCACCCTGATTGCCCACCTGTTGCTGGAACTGGTGAGCGTGCCGAAGATTTGGGGGAGCCAACGGTTGGATAAGTTGCGCTACTTGCAATGTTGTATGTGCCAAGAAATCAGTTATGTGCATTGGCTAGGAAAATTACTCGGTAGCCAGAGGCGTAGAGCGCGGCTGCCCAGAGCGTGTACATATGTCCATTGATTCAACATTTCTGGTGTTGGGGGTGTTGCAGCTGTTGGCAGATGTCGGTGGGTTGATCCCTGGTCTGAATGTACCCTCGGCTTTGTTGGGCATCGGCGCTTCGATTGTGTTGGGAGACGCGGCGGGGGCGGCGCTGTCGGGTCTGGCGTTGGTGCCATTTGGGGGCTTTGCTAAAGCAGGTGGAAGAGTACTCTTGGATACCAATGCTGTTATTCGATTCCAGGATGCTCTAAAACTGATCAACTCAGGAGAGAAACCCTTCGTCACTCGCCAAACCTTGATGGAACTCCAAGATTTGGTGACAAGAGGGGAACTTGACGGACTCCCGAGTGTCGCTCGCAGGCTGCCAATTTTCGAGGAGTCCGTGGATGTGACAACACAGGCTAGACTCCGTAGAGCGATTTCTGATTTTACACTCATGAACAATCCAAAGATCGTTTCTTACAGCTCTATCAAAGGACTTGATGGTGATGCGATTATTGGTACAACTGGCTTACTGAGTGGAACGCCAGTGATCACTTTTGACAAAGCATTTTATAATGCGCTCGTCAAACTTGGGGGTATCGGAGCAGCGAGGATCTCTCCATGATTGAGACAACCGACTCGGCTCGTTCGGGTAGCTATGGCATCAGCTTCGAGGGCCATGGCTATCTCGATTTTGGCTGGAGGGATGCTTGCGTAACGTTTTATCCCGAACAAGACCTACCTATTGACTACAAGCACAGTAGCCTATTAACCGGAAGCATGTTTATCGACTTCTGGAAAAGTGGAGACTCGCGCTACGGAATACTGCTGAATCATACTGGAAAAGACGTTTATCATTTCGACGCGGTCGCAAAAAAGCTCACCATTGCTATTCAACTCAATCGAGAGGAATGTGACGACTTCGGCCTTTATTATACAAAATTTGAACCAGTTTACGAAGATATTTTGCTCATCTATGAGAAGGGTGTTGTACTCCTTGATAAAGAGGGTTCAGTCTGCTGGTTCAAAGATCATCACAAGCTTGACTACCATTTTAGGGGGGTTTATCACAGGTATATCTGGTTTGAAAGCGAATACAAAGGAAAATGGAAGTATGCTGTCAGCAACGGGGCGGAATCACTCCAAACAGACGAATAATATATAACTGATTATCTTCGTTTCTTTTTTGTGCCATATCGGGATCTTTTTGGCGGTATCAATCTTGTCCTGCCGAGGTTCTCATCCCTGACATGGCAGCCACCACGGTGGTGGTCAGCGCCACGCAGATCCAGGTCTCGCTTCCGGAGAACGCCAGTACCGGCCCTCTGGTCGTGAAGGCAGCTGGGGTCAACTTGACGGCCGCCTCCAGTTTGAAAGTCAACGCCTCGACTGCCCCACCATCAGCGCACCTGGACTTGGTCGGGGTGTTGGGGGCGTTGCAGTTGCTGGCGGATGTCGGTGGGCTGATCCCCGGTCTGAACGTGCCTTCGGCTTTGCTGGGCATCGGCGCTTCGGTTGTGCTCGGAGACGCAGCCAGTGCGGCCGGGTTCGGACTGACATTCTTGCCTTTCGGGGGATTTGCCAAGGCCGGGGTGGGTCTATTCAAAGCCAGAACCGGTCTGAGAAATGGGATTGTCGCTGCGAGCCGGGCATGCGGGTGTTTCGCCGAAGGCACCGAGGTTCAGACCTAGACTGGGGCCAAACCCCGGGAAATCGATGGGAACGGCGACCGCGATGTGCTGACGGTGACCGGGGAGCACCCGTTCTTTCTCCAAGGCCAGGGCTGGACAGCCGCAGACAAGCTGCAAGTCGGGGAGCGGGTGCAGACGGTCGATGGCCGGTGGTTGCGGGTCGTTGGACTGGCAGCACAGGAGCAGAGGCAAAGGACGTACAATCTGGAAGTTGAGAGGGACTACACCTTCTTCGTCGGCAATACCGGTGCTTGGGTGCATAACGAGTGCATAACCGATATTTTGTTGCCCTACGGTAATCCAATAGGACAGCCGGGAAGCAGCCCAAGCATTAGAGAAGTTCAAGGCGGCATATATGAAGCACTCAACCTGTTTGACAAGTTGACTCAAGGCGGAAGAGTTGAGATGAATCCTGGGTACCCAGGTCTCAGGATTATTCGCTCCGATGGCGGTGTCATCGGGCTTAGAACACAAGCAACCCGAAGTCCTCGAACAGCTGCTACAGTAGACATCAACGTTCCGGGAATTCCATTCAAAAAAATAAAATTTAACCCTTAGTGGAGGAAGAGCCGTGGCACTGAGTTCAGTGCACAACTCCATTCTCGTTGAGAGTTGTGAAGACTACGTTGGCCTATGGTCTGTCGTTTGGCATTTCCACAAACTACTCAAACAACATGACTCAACCAAGATTCGATACCAAACGCTGCAAATAATAGAAGAGTTGTTGCGGGAGGGATTGATTCAAGCTGGAAGTTTTTCGAGTGATGGGAGTTTTGTGGTTTGGGAAATACAACCGATCGAAGTTATTAAGCGTATAGAGAACGAATGGGATGCTTTGGGTAGAGACCCAAACTTGGGTGAAATTGCGTGGTTCGAAGCAACGGAGAAAGGAGCGTTGGAGGCAAGCCGAATCAAGAACTAGCTTGCCTAGTAGCCGTATTGGAACGTTTCTCTTCGGGCAGGCTTGAATTTGGTGGGTGTGTTCGGGGCGTTGCAGTTGCTGGCAGATGTGGGCGGGCTGATCCCCGGGCTGAACGTGCCCTCGGCTCTGTTGGGCATCGGGGTGGCAGCGGCACTGACGCGGCGGGGGCGTTGGCTTCTGGCCTGGCTCTGGTGCCGTTCGGGGGCTTCGCCAAAGCTGGAGTAGGTCTGCTCAAAGCCAGAACCGGTCTGAGCAGAGGGATCGTCGCCGCGAGCCGGGCGTGCGGGTGTTTCGCCGAAGGCACCGAGGTTCAGACCGAGACTGGGGCCAAACCCATCGAGCTTGTCGCGCCAGGCGAAAAAGTCCTCGCCAGAAATGAGCAGACTGGTGAGCAGACATTGCGCCGGGTGAAGAGCACCTTCCAATTCGACAACCGGCCGGTCTACCGGCTGGAGTTGCGGGAAATCGATGGGAACGGCGACCGCGATGTGCTGACGGTGACCGGGGAGCACCCGTTCTTTCTCCAAGGCCAGGGCTGGACAGCCGCAGACAAGCTGCAAGTCGGGGAGCGGGTGCAGACGGTCGATGGCCAGTGGCTGCGGGTGGCCGGACTGCAGGCGCAGGAGCAAAAGCAAAGGACTTACAATCTGGAAGTTGAGAGGGACCACACTTTCTTCGTCGGCGACTCCAAAGCCTGGGTGCACAACGAGTGCCCATCTGTGGTTACAGAAGAGATAATTAGAGCCGCGCTTCAAGACGCGCCTTTGAAGACCCTTCAAGGAAGCATTTCGCTTCCTGTTGTTGAACGGTATGTTCGGCTTCTCGAAGCAGGTAGCACTCCCCCGGCCATCAAAGTCGCCGATGGGGTTATTATTGATGGAAACCACCGGTACGTTGCAGGAAGAATTTTTGGAACTGTGCCGCCACAAATACCCGGTGTCCTGCGGGCAGGTGTCAAACCCAAAGCTCTCGGTGATTTAAAAATTGATATAGAGGATTACGGAAGCAAATGATTTCGATCGAGTGTGAAACCGGAGAAGTAGTTCATCTTCAAGTTGATACACTTGAGAAAGCGGATTTGAAGGGCTACAACCTGCACCGTGCCATTCTATCCGGAGTGAATTTAAGAGCTGCCAATCTTCAAAAAGCGGACTTGCGCGGCGCAATTTTTGACGATGCATCCCTTGCAGAAGCCGATCTGTCGGAATCGCGCATGATGAACTCGTGGTTAAGAAACGCAGACCTCACCGGGGCGATTCTAACGAAGGCGCGTCCAATTGCCACGGATTTCGATGGTGCGAATTTGACAAAAGCGAATTTAGAAGGCGCAGATATCGCTTGGGCAAGTTTTAAAGCCGCAAATCTTTGCGATGCGAACATGCTGTGCAAGCGCTTGGAAGAAGCGAATTTTGAGGGAGCTTTTTATAACTTAAGAACCCTTTGGCCAAGGGGTTTTGATCCCTCGAAAAAGGGGGCGATTCTGGTGAATAGCTGAATACACAAGTAATAGAAAAATAGGTTTTACAGGCAATCCTAACTGGCGAACTGAAGAGTTGGGTTTGATACCTGTTATACCGGGCTATCCAAGCCGATAACATTGAAGTCATGCAGATCCAGGTATCCTGTTAACGACGAACGCCGGCACCGACCCCTTGGTGGTCAAGGTGGCCGGGGTGAATCTGACGGCTTCGTCGAGCTTCAAGGTCAACGCCTCGATGGCTCCTCTTTCTGCCCATCTGGACCTGGTCGGAGTGCTCGGGGCGTTGCAGCTGCTGGCAGATGTCGGGGGATTGATCCCAGATTTGAACGTGCCCTCGGCCCTGCTGGGCGTCGGGGTGGCGGCGGCACTGGGCGATGCGGCGGGGGTGTTGACTTCTGGTTTTGCTCTGGTACCGTTCGGGGGGTTTGCCAAAGCAGGTATCGGTCTGAGAAATGGGATCGTCGCCGCCAGTCGAGCGTACGGCTGTTTCGGCGAAGGGACCGCGGTCCAAACCGAAACCCGGGCCAAACCCATCGAACAAATCGAACCGGGCGAGAAGGTCCTCGCCAGAAGCGAGCGGACCGGCCAGCAGAGTTTACGCCGGGTGAAGAGCACCTTTCAGACCGGCGAGCAAACTCTGCGAAGGGTCAAAAGCACCTTCCAATTCGACAGCCAGCCAGTCTACAGGCTGCAGTCGCGCGAAACGGGTGGGAATGGTGAGCGCGACACGTCGACGGTGACCGGGGAGCATCCGTTTTACCTGCAAGGCCAAGGCTGAACCGCCGCGGACAAGCTCGAAGTTGGCGAGCGGGCGGGTGCAGGCGGCCGATGGCAAGCGGCTGTGGGTGGCTGGGCTGTAGGCTCTGGAGCACAGGCAGAGGACGTACAATCTGGAGGTCGAGGCAGACCATGCCTTCTTCGTCGTTTTTTTGTTTGGGCTCGGGGCACTGTTTCGAATTTCTTATCTGTATCGATGCTTGGAATGCTTGTTCAGAGAGGATGAGACCCTACTTTGTCGCCTCTTGAACGCCTGGAGAGAGAACGACTTCTACGTACGTACAAGTCGGCTCGTCAAACCGGGAACTCTCGTCCGCAAAGGGCGAGAAGTGTCACTCATTGTCCTGCTCGCCGTCACGGGGACGGCTCTTGCGAAAGGCCGGTTTGGGCAGCGACTGAAACGCTCGTGGCGGGGGATCGCTGACAGCAAGGGTCTCGTAGAGGCTTTTGATCACACCGCTAATCGGGATGGCCAGCAGCACCCCCAGCAGACCCGCGATCTTGGCGCCGATGAGCAGGGCGCCGAAGATGAGCACGGGACTCAGTCCGGTAAAGTTACCCAGGATGCGCGGGGCGAGCACGTTGTCTTTGATCTGCTGGATGAGCACCGAGGCGGCAAGGACCCACAACGCCAGCCACAGATTCTGAGTCAGGCAGATAATCACGACCAGGCCGATACCGAGGGTGGCGCCGATAAACGGAATCAGCTCCATTGTCCCCACAAACAGAGCCAGCACCAGCCCGAAGGGCACATTAAGGAATAGATAAGTGGGTGTGAGCAGCAGCGCCATAAACAGACCCAGTACGAGCTGACCGGTGAAAAAGCCGCGCAGGTTGTACTGGAGCGACTCAGAAAAACGCAGCCGGATGTTCGCGGGCAAAAAGCCGATCGCCTCGCGCCAGAGCTTCTCGCCTTCGAGCAGCATGTAAAAGGCGATGACCAGGATCAAGATAAAGTTCAGCACCCCGGTGAACGTACCCAGCAGAAATTCCACCGACTGCGGCGAGGTGATCACCTGCAGCTGCTCCTGCAGCCTGAGGCCGAAGCCGCCCACCAACCGATCGACATCCACCGGCAGCCCCAGGTTGCGCGCCCACTTCAAGAACGCTTCCAACTGCAGCGAACCGGAGCGGATGATGTCCGGCAGCGAAGCGATCAGTTGCGCCGTCTGCTGCGAGACGAGCGGTCCGAGGGCCACCGCCAGGGTACCGACCACCACCCCCGCGCTCGAGTAGACCACCAACACCGCCGCGAAGCGCGGCAGGCGTTTGCTCAACAGCGCCACCGGGTAGCTCAACAAGAACGCAATGATCCCGGCGATCACAAAGACGCTGATGAATTCACGAAAGTACTCCAGTACCTGGAGGGCCGCCCAGCCCGCAGCCACCAATAAAAGCCAGGTGAGCAACGTGCGTTGCAGGTTCGTCAGCATCGGCATTGCAACCTAGTGTTACATGAGTTTGGGTGGCGCAAGCGCCCGCGGCAATCGCAAAAGTACTCGTTTTGTGATGAATATTGCTTGCATTGGGTTACGAAAAGCGAAGAACTGTGGACTATTCGCGAGGGGCTCCCCCATGATGAGTGCACGGGGAACGCTATTCAATCGGCATGGGGTACCGACCGTGGCAGAAACAGCACAGGGCAAGCCGGCAGAGGCCCGCAAAACTCGGCAAAGCGCTTCATTTGAGAGAGACTCGGTAGGGCTTTACCTGCAAGAGATCGGCAGGATCCCCCTGCTCAAGCCCGAAGAAGAGGTGATGCTCGCCCGGGCGATTGCCCAGGGCGGCCCCAAGGGCGAGTGGGCCAAGCGCAAGCTGGTGCAGGCCAACCTGCGCCTGGTCGTGTCGATTGCCAAAAAGTATCTCAACCGCGGCGTGCCGTTCCTGGATCTGATCCAGGAAGGCTCGATGGGCCTGATTCGCGCCGCCGAAAAATTCGAGCACGAGCGCGGTTACAAGTTCTCGACCTACGCCTACTGGTGGATCCGCCAGGCGATTACCCGGGCGGTCGCTTCCCAGGCGCGCACCGTGCGTCTGCCGGTGCATCTGGTCGAAAAAATCAACCGCGTCAAAAAGGTCCGTCGCACCCTCGCCCAGGAATTGGGCCGCACGCCGAGCCAGGGGGAACTGGCCGAGGCGCTGGAATTGGCCGAAGAGGATCTTGAGCACATCCTGCGCGCCGCCCGGCGCACCGTGTCCCTCAACATCACCGTCGGCAAAGAGGAAGACACCGAGCTGATTCATCTCATTGAAGACAGCCAGACCGACCAGCCCGACGTGCACATCGACCGCGAGTCGATGCGCGTCGAGGTGAGCGATCTATTGGATCGGCATCTCACGCCCCGCGAGCGCGACATTTTGCAGTTGCGCTTCGGGCTGCGCGACGGCCAGCAGCGCACCCTCGATCAGGTGGGCAGAATGTTCGACCTTTCGCGCGAGCGCATCCGCCAGATCCAGGCCAAAGCCTTCCGCAAACTGCGCCGGGTCCGCCAGCGCCAGCGCCTGCAGGACTGGATCGGGATTTAGAACAGGTTCCGGACATCCGGTGCCAAATTTCTTAGGCGGCTTGGAAATCTTTCCAGGCCGCCTGCTGCTATCTGTGTACCAAGATAGGGGCTGCCGTTCTCCGGTTTCCTTGCTGATGCTTATTGACATTCTTGTATGTTCTTGGGGTCGGGAGATCTCTCGATAAAATCTACTCAGGGCAACCAGAGTAGGCGGGGACCGGAACGCTGCTGACATCCTTTGGCTACGCGCCCGCTCGGGAGAGGAGCGTCCGCCCCTCACACTTGTTCCCTCAGAGCGGACGGTATCTTAAGACAATTCTCGCTATTGCTCTTGCATGCACAAGGATGGTCCGAACAAGTACTTACTCCATGCAGCTCTGTGCTCGTATCTGAACAGGAGGTATTTCCATTGAATGAGGCTGTTTTGGGAATCGACATTGCGAAGCTGTCCTTTCAGGCTGCGCTGCTCGTCGCGGGCAAGTTGCGCTCCAAGAGCTTCCAAAATTCCCCCACCGGATTTGAACAACTGTGTGACTGGCTCAATCAGCAGCAACTCCAACACATACATGCTTGCATGGAAGCCACTGGTGGCTATCAGCAAGCTCTGGCTCATTATCTGCATTAACAGGGTCATACAGTCAGCCGTGAACCCCAAACGCATCAAAGGGTACGCCCAAGCTCAGATGCAACGTAGCAAGACCGACCAGCTCGATGCCACGGTAATTGCGCACTTTTGTGCGGCTCTACACCCACAGACCTGGCAGCCACCTGCCGAGGCCGTGCTCGTCCTGCAAAGCCTGCTACGTCGTTTCGAGGGTCTTCAGCAGATGCGCCAGCAGGAGGAGAACCGCCGGCAGATGCCTCAAGTGTGTGCGGAGGTCAAAAGCTCCATTGAGCAGATGCTCAGTTTCCTCGACCAGCAGATAGCTCAGGTCAAACAACAAATTCGCGAACACTTTGAGCAGCATCCTGATCTGAAGCACCAACAACAATTGCTCTGTTCAATTCCGGGGATTGCTGAGTTGACAGCCGCCCGGTTGTTGGGAGAGTTGCTCGGTTTTGCCCCCTTCGGCAATGCTCGACAACTGGCTGCCTTTGCTGGGTTGTCGCCCCGCCAGTATCAGTCTGGTACAAGTATCTCGGGCCGGACTCACTTGTCGAAGATGGGCAACAGCCGTATTCGCAAGGCTCTGTACTGTCCTGCGATTGTGGCGCTGCGCTATAACCCGAAGATTCAAGAATTTAGTGAGCGATTGTTAGCAGCAGGCAAGACAAAAATGTGTGTTGTCGGTGCAGTGATGCGCAAACTGTTGCACTATGCTTTCGGGGTCCTGCAGTCCGGTCGGCCCTTCGACACCCAAGCCCGCCAAGCCCAGGCCGGCTGAAATTGCCTTGAACAAAAGTAGAGTTCGCTCCCACTGGAGGGGGCTGAGTGCGTCAAAGGACACCCAGCCGCCTCTGTGCTGCCTGTGTAGCTGTGATTGCGCAAAAGATTTCGTTAAGAGCTTGACGGACAAGACGGTATCTCCCCAGCCTTGAAGGCCGGAGATTCCTTCCTGCTTCACTGGCCCGGTACTCCGGTGACCTCCACAGGCTTCTTGACGGCGTATCCCGCCGCTGCACCCCAGACGGACTGGAGAAATTCCAAGTTGAAGAGGTCGCTACGCTCTTGGTCTGTTTGTGCTTATAGGAGTCCGGCGAAGGATATCCCGCAAAGGGCGTCCCCAGCGATGTGTGCATATTGTCACAAAGCCGCCCTCGAAGGGCGGGGCTTTGAACCCAGTGCCCTCGGTAAGCTGTCTTTAACGCAACGGGGGCGCTCCGATGATGCAGAGCGCCCCCGTTGCCTTTGCATTGGGCAGCTAAAAGATATTGCCGAAGAAATCGCCAATCCCTTCACCAATTTCCCCGACCGCTCCGAAAAGATCAAAATCACCAAGTTCCGAGGCGACGTCGCCCACATCGCTGAAGGCGTCGCCCAGCAGATCGCCTTCCTCTCCAGGTTCCTCCCCGGGCAAAGAGCCTTCCTCTTCTTCAAGCTGCGCTAATTGTTTTTCGCCGAATTCGCCCTCCATCTCATCGTCCTGGACCCCTGTACCGAATCCGCCCTGCATCTCAGCATCCTCGGCACCCACGTCGAAGCCGCCCATCGCCGTGAAGCTCTCGTCCTCGCCGTATCCCTGGGCAAAACCGAAATCATCCCCACCCATCATCCCGCCGTAGGGTTGCTCGAAACCGGCTTCCAACCCCATAGAACCGTAGTCCGTCATCCCGGACATGTACGGATCGCCCGCCGTCGCGCCGACATCGCTATACCCTCCAGGAGCATAGGCGTCAGTATACATATCCGAGCCGGCAACCATGCCGGCACCCGAGGCGTAGCCCATACTCTCCCCGCCGTAGGGGTCCGTTTGCGCACCCGCCTGGGCAGAGGCACCCTGCGTTCCGTCATCTTCTTTCATTTCGCTGAGAATCGCATCGCCGCCCACAACGGTTCCGATTCCAGCGGCGAGTTGGCTGAGAAATCCACCGCCAGCAAATACCATTTCTGCCCTCCAGGATTCTATGTAGTACTCTGCGGCCAACCAGGAGTGTGTCGTCCTGATTGCCCCTTCGCCTGAGAAAGCGCCGGCTGGAGCGCAAATGGCTCACGATCGTTCAGGAAAGATCAAAAAATGCTTCAGAAATCCGCGCAAAGCACACTCTGCCGGCACAGCTCGTTGCGCATCCCGTGAGCACTTGAACAGGGCAGGTCGATGAGCAGGAGTACGTTTGCCCATGAATGGTCATTGGGTGAGCTCCCCACTCAAGCACACCCGGTGCACGCAACGGAGCCGCCTGGATTCTAAAGCGCCTTTCCGTTGCTGTAGAAGCAGCCGTTCGGCTGAAAACCTGGCTGGGCAGCCGTTTTTACCCTGACCTCCGACACCTGAAAGCTGCTCTAAACTCCTTCAATTGGATATTTAGCTGCTTTCCAGGCTGTCAGTCCCCCTACCAGTTCAGCGATATGCTCATACCCTGCACCACGCAACCTGGATGCGGCCTCTGCCGTTTGTTCATCCGTCTCACCATAAACATAGATGTCACGGACTTGTTCGAGGCTGTCGTTAGCACGCTCAATCAGTTCGCCCATGGGCATTGCAATAGCTCCTGCAATGTGCCTGGTGTTGAATGCATTTTTATCTCTGACATCAACAATGGTCAGAGCAGGTTCGCCCCAATCCAACCGTTTCTTCAAGGCGCTAACATTGGATCTATCCTGAATGGCTTCAGGAGTAGGAATGAACCGAAATAGCTTAGCCATATTTCACCGACTTGGTAGAGATTATGCTCTGAACGCTGTGCTGCTAAGTCAATAATCCTGAAAACAATGAAGCATTCTTCCTGAAACCCAAGCGACTCAAGGATTGGTCTCATAAAACCTTCAGCTTTTCTAAGGTCACTTACAGACGTAATTGTCAATAAGTAAGTGCTCTTGATTGAAGCGAAGTTTCGGCCCGGGAGCACCCTGTACCATTTGGGCTCTAGCGGAAAAAACTCGATTGTTTTGGGCTCTTGCTTATATTTCACACTGTAACGCATCTGGAAGCTTGGATGTAAACTTCGTCACTCGTTAAAGCCGAGACAGCATTTTAGCAATAGATTCGCAAGAGTTCCGTTTATGTCGCAAAAAATAAAAACACTATCTGCGGTGTTTTACGTGGAGCTTTTTCGCCTACTTGTAGCGCTTTTAGGAATTTTTGCGACAGAAGTCACATGAGTCTTCCCTGCCAGAAATCCCTCCACCTCGGAAATTGATGATCTCTAAGGAGTGATGGCAGTTGCCCCTGCGGTGGAGTATGCTGGCGGTAAGTTAAAAAATCTTCACATTCGAGGTTTCGTTCCATGGACTCCAATAAGAGTGTTGAGAACAATGGTCAAGACCGTAATGCTTTTGTCTTCGGTCTATCTCCTCAAGCTGAAATTTGGAACGGACGATTGGCTATGCTGGTAGCTACCTACGTCCTACTGAAAGACGTGCTGCACCTGTTCTAAACTCCCCGTGCTAGGATCTCAGGAACACTTCACTGGCCTCGGCGAATCGACAAGGTGAAGTGCAGCAGTTGAGTTCTGCGCTAATGCGCGCAAAGACGCATACCCCCCACAAAATAAAGCGGACGCAGGCTGCGATATTCGTCACGACTGCAGGAACCGCCACGAGCGTACCTTCTTCAAGATGCTGATGCAGTGCACTTGTCTTGCTGTGGAGATCGCGCACCCGTAGATTTGACGGTGCCAACCCGAAATAGTTCTTTGGATCTATGCCTTGGTTAAAGGCAGGCTCAAGTCCATGTTTACCACGAGGGGACGATGTTGATGACCGTATTTTCTTCTGCACCTGAACTTGCCCTTCTCGGATCAACCTTTGCCCAGGTCGATCCTTCAAACTTATCGGTCTCAGATTCGCTGACCTATGGTCAGTTCAATCTGGTTTACAACGCTTTCTCGTTTGCCATCGCGGCAATGTTCGCATCTGCCCTCTTCTTCTTCAGCGCTCAGGCACTCGTCGGTCAACGATACCGGTTGGCCTTGCTTGTTTCAGCAATTGTTGTGAGTATCGCTGGGTACCACTACTTTCGGATCTTCAATAGTTGGGATGCTGCCTACGTTCTGGAGAATGGCGTGTATTCCCTGACTAGCGAAAAATTCAACGACGCCTACCGCTATGTGGATTGGCTGTTGACCGTGCCTCTGTTGCTGGTGGAGACAGTGGCAGTGCTGACGTTGCCTGCAAAGGAGGCAAGACCCTTGCTGATCAAACTGACGGTGGCTTCAGTTCTGATGATTGCCACGGGCTACCCCGGCGAGATTTCTGACGACATTACGACTCGCATCATCTGGGGTACGGTCAGCACGATTCCCTTCGCCTACATCCTCTATGTGTTGTGGGTCGAACTGTCCAGGTCCCTTGTCCGCCAGCCCGCTGCTGTACAAACCCTGGTCCGCAACATGCGGTGGCTGCTGTTGCTCTCCTGGGGTGTTTACCCGATCGCATACCTTCTACCCATGCTTGGAGTATCCGGTACGTCCGCGGCTGTCGGCGTTCAGGTTGGCTATACGATCGCAGACGTGCTGGCGAAGCCTGTATTTGGTCTTCTAGTCTTCGCGATTGCACTCGTGAAAACAAAAGCAGATCAAGAAAGCAGTGAACCACATGCCGCAATAGGTGCTGCTGCAAATAAATCGGGAGGCAGTCTTATCTCCTAGAAGGAAGCGGTAGCTTGGACTGCTACCTCGAAGAGGTGAAGCAAGGAGAACTGTCCCAGGGCATCTCCTTGCTTCACCTCTTTTTTTTGGCTTCGACTGCTTAGCACGTTGCCCGCGGACGAGAATTGTTGCTCTACCTCCATGAACATCACCCATTTGTGCAACGCCAGAAACTTGGTAGTCTATTGCATCTTGCTCTGGCGTTGCTGCCATTGGGGCGTTGAGGTATTTCGAGGTATTTTTACCGGTTTCGATGATCCGAGCGGCGGGATTCGAACCCGCACTGGAAGGATTTTAAGTCCTCTGTCTCTGCCGTTGGACTACGCTCGGTTAGGTATTCATATAAGCCGCACAGTCTGTACTGTTCGGCTTTGACATTATCTCCCGTCGCCACACATTTTGCCTGCCGGTGCGTGTGCCGACCTATCGCCCAATCCATGGCCATGTACCCCCCGTTTCCTCAAAGTCCGGCGTGTCTGGCCAACACAGAAGAAGATCGCTCCCAGGGTGGAAAGTCCGGCGACTCCTCGCGTTGTAGAACTAGATGCTGTGACTTCACCCAAAGCGAGTGTCATGCCGCAGTACTTTGGCAAGTTACCCACCAACGGTGCTCCCTGGTCTGTTCTCGCCAACGTGTGCGACCTGGAGCGCGACGGGCGGGGGATTACCGTCGATTGTGGTGGACCGAAGTTGCGCGTCGGCGTGCTGGCTCCCAATCTGGTCCGCGTGCGCCTGACGCCGACGGGCGCATTTTTTCCGCAGCGCTCCTGGGCGGCAAGTAAGGAGGACAGCGCGTGGCCCGAAACAGAATTTTCAATGCACCAGCGCGCAGGGAGTATCGAGATTGCCACCGAGCACCTGCGGGTGGTCGTAGAAAGTGAGCCTTGCCGCATTGCCTGCTACGACCGCCAGGAGCGCCCCTTTGCCTGTGATAGTGCGCCTGCGATGGGCTGGCATACCGGTGCGGTTGCCGCGTGGAAAGCGATCGAAGCCGGAGAGCACTTCTACGGCTTCGGCGAGCGCACCGGCCTACTCGATAAACTCTCCCAGCGCAAAACCAACTGGACAAGCGACGCCCTCGACTACGGCTCGCTCACCGACGCGATGTACCAGGCGATCCCGTTTTATATCGCGCTGCGGCCGGGGCTGGCCTATGGCGTCTACTTCAACACCACTTTTCACAGCCACTTCGATCTGGGCGGCGACGAGCCGGGGCGGTTGCGTCTGGAGACCCAGGGTCCAGAGCTGGATTATTACCTCATCTACGGTCCCACCCCGGCCGAGGTGCTGGCCACCTACACCGAACTGACCGGAAAAATGGAATTGCCGCCCATCTGGGCCTTGGGCTATCACCAGTGCCGCTGGAGCTACGGCAGCGAAGCCGAGGTGCGCGAGCTGGCCTATGAATTTCGCAGCCGCCGGATCCCCTGCGACGTCATTCACCTGGATATCGACTATATGCGCGGCTACCGCGTCTTTACCTGGAGCCCGAAACGCTTTGCAGATCCGTCCGGTCTGATCGCGGATCTGGCGGATCAGGGCTTTCGAACCGTCGCCATCGTCGATCCGGGTGTGAAGTACGAACTGGATGCGGGCTACGCCGTCTTCGAGGAGGGCCTGCAAAAAGACTATTTCGTGCGCCAGGCGGACGGACGGCTCTTTCACGGGTACGTCTGGCCCGACAAGGCCGTCTTTCCGGATTTTATGCGCGCCGAGGTGCGCGCGTGGTGGGGCAGTTGGCACAAACAGCTCACCGAAATGGGCGTCGCCGGCATCTGGAACGATATGAACGAACCGGCCATCGACGATCGCCCCTTCGGCGACAGCGGCAACAAAATCAGCTTTCCCCTCGATGCGCCCCAGGGCGATCTCGCCGAGCGCACCACCCACGCCGAGACCCACAACCTCTACGGACAGATGATGGTGCGCGCCTGCCGCGAGGCGATGGCGCGCCTGCGGCCTGCCGAGCGTTCTTTTGTGCTCACCCGGGCGGGCTTCGCCGGGGTGCAGCGCCACGCCGCAGTCTGGATGGGGGACAACCAGTCGCAGTGGGAGCATCTGGAGATGTCGCTGCCGATGCTCCTCAACATGGGCCTGTCGGGGGTAGCCTTCGTGGGGGCCGACATCGGCGGCTTTGCCGAGAACGCGACGGCGGAACTGTTTACCCGCTGGATGCAGGTGGGCATCCTCTATCCGCTGATGCGCGCCCACTCGGCCCTCGGCACCGCCCGCCACGAACCCTGGGTCTTTGGCGAGCGGGTCGAAAATATCTGCCGCGAGTACATCGAACTGCGCTACCGGTTATTGCCCTATCTCTATTCGCTGTTTTGGCGCGCATCAACGGCAGGGGAGCCCGTCCTGAGACCACTTCTCTACCACTATCCCGACGACGAGCGCACCTACCATCTGCACGATCAGGTCATGCTCGGTCCTGCACTGATGGCCGCCCCGGTGCTGCGGCCCGGGGTCGATTGCCGGGCGGTCTACCTGCCAGGGGGCACCTGGTACGACTGGTGGAGCGGCAAAGGCCATACGGGGCCTGGCTGGATCCTCGCCCCGGCCTCCCTCGAACGGCTGCCGCTTTTTGTACGGGCGGGGGCCGCCATCCCGATGGCACCGGTGAGGCAACACACCGGCGACTGGCCACCCACCGGCCTGATCTGGCGCGTCTTTCCCGGCCATGGTACCGGCACACTCTACGAGGACGACGGACACAGCTTTGCCTACCGGAAGCACCAGTGGACGCTCACCACCGTCCGAGTCGAGGGCACCCGCGTCACCTTCGACGAACGCCACGGCGACCACCCCAGGCCCGACCGCGACGTCCAAGTCGAACTGGTCGGCCGGGGAACACAGTCGTTTCACGACGATGGTTCGGCGCGGCAATTGCAATTTGATCCATAACTCAAAAAAGTGCTCTGTGAACAGTTTGCCCAACGATGATCCGACTAGCTGGACATTGACGATGGAGAAACTTCGAATCAGACGGATCAATCCTCGTTGGTCTGGGGGCTGTCGGGGCTGTCGAGTTGCACAAGTTTGATGTGTTTGCGGCCGATCTGAATTTCAAACTCCGTGCCGGGCTCCAATCCCATTTGCCGCGTGTAGGCAGTACCGATGAGCAAGTTGCCGTTTTGCTGAACCTGGATGCGATAACTTGCTTTGCGTCCGCCGCGTACCCCTTCGCCCTCTTCGTGGCGCGGGATGAGAGAGATATTGTTTGCTTGCAAGATTGCACTTTGAAAGGCGAGCATTTTGACCCGCTTTTGTCCCGACTTGGTGGTGGTCGTGTATCCGGCAAGTTCGGCAAGCTGCTTGGCACTTTTGCCTTGATTTTCTTTGATCAACTTCAGTAAATCTCTGCCTTGAAGTGGTGCCATCTTTACTCCGCTGTCGGTTGTACAAATTAATCTGAAGCATAGTACAACAGTTCTACCCGATGCAAACTGATCGCTGCATCACAATTTGAATCGTGGCTTTAATAACCCCAGGCTGCAGTGGTGAACCGCCGCCGCCGCCCCATCAGCACGAACACCACAATCGCCGCCACCAGCGCGGCGAGCACCGGCACAAAGATCGCCAAAGCCGACATCAGTACCGATCCCAACAGTTCAACAGTAGATTGCACCGGATTGGCCAGCCCACCGGTTTCGACCGAACTGGCATCGCGCACAAGGCTGGTGGCTCCGGGCACCGATGCTCTTGGTATTATCGACCCATGACTTTTAGCGCCGTCCAGTCCGAAATCCGGCCCGTGCAGTGGAATGGGCACACCTGCGTGCTCATCGATCAAACGGTCCTGCCAGGGATCTACCGCACCATCGAAATTCGCACCAGCGATCAGATGGCCACCGCCATCCGCACGATGATCGTGCGCGGGGCGCCCGCCATCGGGGTGGCCGCCGCCTTCGGCATGGTGCTGGGTTGGCAAGAAGCACCCCAGGGCGATCCGATCACCCACCTGGAGCGGGTGGCCGCCACCCTGCGCGCCACCCGGCCCACCGCCGTCAATTTGTTCTGGGCTATCGACCGGATGCTCACCGTCGCACGCCGGGATCCGAGCTTCGCGCGCCTGGAGCGCGAGGCGACGGCCATCCTCGAAGGGGACATCGCCACCTGCCGCGCCATCGGTGAGCACGGCCTTCTGGCCCTGCCCGCCGCCCCCGAGCGGTTGCGCCTGCTCACCCACTGCAACGCCGGAGCGCTCGCCACCGCCGGTTACGGCACCGCCCTCGGGGTGGTGCGCTCCGCCCACCGCGCCGACAGACTCGAGCGCGTCTATGCCGACGAGACCCGTCCGCGCCTGCAGGGGGCGCGCCTCACCGCCTGGGAACTGGTGCACGAGCGCATCCCGGTCACGGTCCTGGCCGACACGATGGCCGCCCACGTCATCGGCCGGGGGCTGGTGGACGCGGTGGTGGTGGGGGCCGACCGGATCGCCGCCAACGGCGACACCGCCAACAAGATCGGCACTTGCGGCGTGGCGATTATCGCCAGGCACTACGGTGTGCCCTTCTTTGTAGCCGCCCCCTGGTCGACGGTGGACTTGAATCTGTCGAGCGGAGAACAGATCCCGATCGAACAGCGCGACAGCGAAGAGATGCGCGCCATCGAAGGCGTGGCCCTCTGCCCGCAGGGCGTCGAATTTTATAATCCCGCCTTCGACGTCACCCCGGCCTCTCTCGTCACCGGGATCATCGTCGAGAGCGGCGTCTACGCACCCGGCGAACTCGCGGCGGCCGGACAGGTCCGACTTGGGCGCTAGGGGGCAGTGCCCTGGACTTTCCGCGGCGGGTAAGCGGTAATACTTACCCGGGCAACGGCCAATTCGGGCGCTTTGCGCGCGTCGGTGCACATTTCGTTATATTTGATGGGAGCACAGCAGAGCAAAGCATGAATCTGAGCGATCTTTCCCACCCGAACCAGCTGCGCGATCTTTCTGTCTCTCAACTCGGCCGACTGGCCCAGCAAATTCGCGACAAGCACCTGCAGACGGTGGCGGCGACGGGTGGTCACCTCGGCCCCGGCCTGGGGGTGGTCGAATTGACCCTGGCTCTCTACAAGACGCTCGATCTCGACCGCGACCGGGTGGTATGGGACGTGGGCCACCAGGCTTACCCCCATAAGATGCTCACCGGGCGCTACGCGAACTTTCATACCCTGCGCCAAAAAGACGGCCTCGCCGGCTACCTCAAGCGCGCCGAGAGCCCCTTCGACTGCTGGGGGGCGGGTCACGCCTCCACGAGCATCTCAGCAGCTTTGGGAATGGCCCTGGCGCGGGACTTCCAGGGGCTCAACCGCAAAGTCGTGGCGATCATCGGCGACGGGGCGCTCACCGGCGGCATGGCCCTCGAAGCTCTCAACCACGCCGGGCATCTGAGCAAGACCAACCTGATGGTTATCCTCAACGACAACGAAATGTCCATTTCCGAAAACGTCGGGGGGCTGTCGCTCTATCTCAACCGGCTGCGCACCGACCCGGCCCTGCGCCAGATCCGCAGCAACCTCGAGACGCAACTGCGCAACATTCCGCTGGTCGGTCCCACGTTCAGCCCCGAATTCGAGCGCTTCAAAGACACCGTCAAGTACATGACCATGACCCGCTCGAAGGCGGGGGTCATCTTCGAAGAACTGGGCTTTACCTACCTGGGTCCCATCGACGGCCACAACCTGGGCGATTTGATCGAAACCTTTGAATTTGCCCATTCGCTGCCGGGGCCGGTCTTCTTGCACGCGATCACCGTCAAGGGCAAGGGCTACGAGGTGGCCGAGCAAAACCAGATCAAGTACCACGCCCAGAGTGCTTTTGATCTGGCCACCGGCAAGGCCAAACCGGCCAGCAAACCGACCCCGCCCGCCTACACATCGGTTTTCGCCCAGACCCTGGTAAAACTTGCCGAGCAAAACGAAAAGATTGTGGGCATCACCGCCGCGATGCCCACCGGCACCGGTCTCGACAAATTCAAAGAGCGCTTTGCCGATCGTTACTTCGATGTGGGCATTGCCGAGCAGCACGCCGTGACGATGGCGGCCGGCCTGGCTGCCGACGGGATGCGTCCGGTGGCGGCCATCTACTCGACGTTCCTGCAGCGCGCCTTCGATCAGATCATCCACGACGTGGCGATTCAGGATCTGCCGGTCTTCTTCTGCCTCGACCGCGCCGGAGTGGTGGGCGAGGACGGCCCCACCCACCACGGCGTCTTCGACCTGGCCTACCTGCGCCAGATTCCTGGTCTGGTGGTGATGGCCCCCAAGGACGAGGCCGAATTGCAGCGGATGATGGTGACCGGCATTCAGTACACCAAGGGCCCGATCGCCGTGCGCTACCCACGCGGATCGGGCTCCGGCGCGCCGTTGATGGCCGAGGGCTGGGATCCGGTACCGATAGGTAAAGCCGAGGTGCTGCGCAGCGGCGACGACTTGCTCATCGTGGCTATCGGCACGATGGTTCACCCGTCGCTGCAGGCGGCGGCGCTGCTGAGCGAACACGGCATCGACGCGACGGTGGTCAACGCCCGCTTCGCCAAGCCCCTCGACACCGAATTGCTGTTGCCTTTGGCCCGCCGCATCGGCCGGGTGGTAACGGTCGAAGAAGGCTGCCGCATGGGCGGCTTCGGCTCGGCGGTGCTCGAAGCGCTCATGGACGGCGGGATTGCCGTGCCGACCCTCAGAATCGGCATCGACGACAAATTTGTCACCCACGCCGGCCGCTCGCAACTCCTCGACCTGCTGGGATTGACCCCGAGCGGCATTGCCAAAACGATCCGCGAAAGCCTGTCCACCGAACCGGTAAGCGCCCCGCGCGCCTGAGCAAGCTCCCCTGCGACTGAGCGCCATCGGCGAGCGTCTGGCGGCCCAGCCCGGCTGAAGAGCTGACAGAAGGGCACTGTCTGATTTCAACCGTGCCGCTTCACCCGGGTTCGGTATCACACGGGCGTGCGAGCCGCCTCCGGGTGCAGTGCCGCAAAGATCGCCTGGCAATCGCGCACCAGTTGGGCGAACATCTCCGGGGAGATTGCCTGTTGGGCGTCGCTAATCGAGCGATCCGGATCGGGGTGCACTTCGACCAGCAGCCCATCGGCACCGCAGGCGACGGCAGCCCGGGCCATCGGCAGCACCAGTTCGCGTCGCCCCGTGCCGTGGCTCGGGTCCACCACCACCGGCAGGTGGGTGAGCGTCTTGAGGGCGGGCACCGCCGAGAGATCGAGGGTATTGCGGGTGTGGGTCTCGAAGGTGCGGATGCCCCGCTCGCAAAGGATCACATTCGGGTTGCCCGCCGAGAGGATGTACTCGGCGGCAAGCAAAAATTCCGTCAGGGTCGCGGACATGCCCCGCTTGAGCAATACCGGCTTGTCGGTGCGCCCCACCGCCAGGAGCAAATCGTAATTTTGCATGTTGCGGGTGCCGATCTGCAGCACGTCCGCGCGCGCGGCCACCTTCTCGACCAGCGCCGGGGTCATCACCTCGGTAACTACCGGCAACCCCGCCGCCGCCCCGGCTTCAGCCAGATAGTCGAGGCCCGCTTCGCCCAGACCGCGAAACTGGTAGGGCGAAGTGCGCGGCTTGAAAGCCCCGGCCCGCAGCATCGAGGCGCCGCCCGCCTTCACCAGCCGGGCGGTGTGCACAATGTGCTCGCGGCTTTCGACCGAACAGGGACCGGCCACGAAGGTGAGGCCACTGCCCACGGTGATGCCGGGGGCAATCTTGATCGCCGTGGCCGGTAGACCGCTCTGGCGGCTCGCGAGTTTGTGGGGCGTGCTCACCCGCACCACCCGGTCCACCCCGCCCAGGCTGCTGAAATCTCCCGGCGAGACGGATTCATCGAAACCGATGATGCTGATTGTCGCCTGCTGCACACCGTAGCAGGGGTGACCCGCCAGACCCATTTCGTTGGCGCGCTGACACACGGCCGCGATGTCGGCCTCGGTGGCTTCCGGACGCATAATGACGATCATTCCGCCTCACTCAAATAGATACAAAAGATACACAACACCGGTACTCATAATACACAATGCCCATCCCAAAAGGGGGTTTAAGCATCCCTGGGGACTCACCCACCCAAAAAGTTAAACTGGAAAGACAGCCCCAAGCCAAGCGATGCTTACCATCCAACGTCCCGCCATCGATCCCCGCCTGGATCTGTTTGCTGAGATCGAGCGGCTCAAGCGCGAGTTGAACGCGGTCATCCTGGCGCACTACTACCAAGATCCCGACATCCAGGATGTGGCCGACTACATCGGCGACTCGCTCGGCCTCTCGCGCCAGGCCGCCGCCACCGACGCCCGGGTAATCGTCTTCGCGGGTGTGCACTTCATGGCCGAGACCGCCAAGATTCTCAACCCCACCAAACAGGTGCTTCTGCCGGATCTGGCCGCCGGTTGCTCGCTTTCTGACAACTGCCCGTCCGACCGGTTCGCCGAATTTCTGCGGGCCTACCCGGGCCACATCGTCATCTCCTATATCAACTGCTCGGCGGCGGTCAAGGCACTCAGCGACATCATCTGCACCTCGGCCAACGCCGTGGCCATCGTCAATCAGATCCCCAAAGACCAGCCGATTGTCTTTGCCCCCGACCGCAACCTGGGCCGCTATGTGATGGCGCAGAGCGGGCGGGAGATGGTGCTGTGGCCGGGGACGTGCATCGTGCACGAGACTTTTTCGGAGCGCAAGCTGATCGCCCTCAAGGTGCGCCACCCCGACGCCGAGGTGATCGCCCACCCCGAGTGCGAACCGGCGGTGCTGCGCCACGCCGATTTTGTCGGTTCGACCACCGCTCTACTCAAGTACGCGGGCACCAGCGATAGGCGGGCCTTCATCGTGGTCACCGAGGCGGGCATCTTGCACCAGATGCAAAAAGCCCACCCCGACAAACTGTTCATCCCAGCGCCGCCCGAGGCCGATTGCGCCTGCAACGAGTGCCCGTTCATGCGCCTCAACACCCTTGAGAAGCTCTACCTGTGCATGCGCGACCGCACCCCCGAGGTCACCCTCGACGAAGCCACCCGCCTGCGCGCCCTCACGCCCATCGAGCGGATGCTCGCGATGAGCCCGAAGTAACGCTCAACCGGTCCAGCGGCGCAAGATGTCCAGGTAACTGAGCGCCACCAGGGTATCTGACACTTCGAGTGCGTCGCGGGCGCCAACGACGGCGTTCGCCGCTTCGTCCGTCTCGTCGGCTCCCTCGATGCCCACACTTTGCAGCGGCTGCGGTGTCAGGATATCCGCAAGTTCGACACTCGCTTGCATTCCGTTACCGAGCCAGGTGTGAACGGTTCGTCTTTTTTTGACCTCGACGATCCGTACCCCCTCTGCCTGCTGGAGCCACTGCCACAAAGTCGCCTGCTCCACCGGGCCATTGGCCGTCGGCAAAACAACGCCCAGCACCGCTGCCAGTTCGCGCACCGCCTCTGGAGGAACCGGAAATCGGTAATCCTCGCGCGGATCTTCAAGCCACAACTGCAAAGGGCCGTTGACGCCCACCGGACGCTTGAATTTGAGGCTGCCCTCGCCAAAAGTGCGAAATTTGACGTTCGCCGTGCACTGTGGAGTCCACAGGTAGCTGTCCGTTTCCTCGCGAACGCCGGGCTGGGCGGTAGGCAGTGCTTCGATGCGCTCGCGCACCGCCGGATCCAATGGTCCGAATCCGCGCCATTCCCAGTGCAATCCGTAGGCCATCGCTATTATTTCTGCACTGGCGAAAGTACCGCCAGCGCTTCGTGGAGCAGAGCCCGGCTGCAGACAGAGATGAAGTTGCCGCCGAAGACGACGTCGTCCTCTTTGCCCTCCAGGGTGGCCGCCACACCGCCCGCTTCGCGCACACAGGGCACCAAGGCGGCGGTGTCCCAGGGATTCATCAGGGTATCGACCGCCAGATGCAGCCGCCCCCGGCAGACCAGGGCGTGCTGCACGCAATCGCCCACGAAACGAAACTTCTTGGTGGTGTTGATGAGGGCCGCGAGCCGGTAAGGGGTCTGAGCGGCCTGGTGTTGGATGTCCGAGCAGTGGGCACCGGTTGCCGAAGCGAAGGCCGCTTGCAACTCCACCTCCGGGGCTGCGCGTACCCGCACGGCCCGCCCGCCGCTGTAGGCGAACCAGCAGCCCAACCCCCGGCCCGCATAGACGGTCTCGCCCATCGCCGGCATGTGGATCACCCCGACTACCGGTTGACTGTCCTCCAATAGGGCAATGAGCGTACCGAACATCGGTAGGCCGAGCACAAAGGAAGTGGTGCCGTCGATGGGATCAATGACCCACTGCTCGCCGCTGACGGGCCTTGCCTCCCCCCCGAATTCCTCACCGAGGATTTTGGCCCCCGGATACGCCCCGGCGATGCGTTCGCGAATCACGCGCTCAGCCGAACGATCCGCCGCAGTCACCTCCGAGCCGTCGCCTTTGTATTCGGCAACCGCCGTGCGAAAGTGCGGCATGATCGCCTCCTCGGCAACCCGCGCCAACTCCAGGGCAAAATCCAACTGCTCGCGGCGCCTTTCGTGTTGCCCCATCTGCTTCTCCTCTGAATCGAATCCACTCCCGCTTCACCGTCTACACCCACCGGGCAGCCCGTCGCCCAGAAACCGCAAATGACAAATGACAGATATTGAAATTTGTCATAGCCTGTGAGAACCTGGGCGTATAGCCATCTATTTCAGGATACGAGCCATGGAACAGCGGCAATTGGGCAAAGGGGGACCGCGCGTATCAGCCCTCGGCCTCGGGTGCATGGGGATGTCGGATTTTTACGGCAAAGCCGACGAACAGGAGAGCATCGCCACAGTCCACCAGGCCCTCGACGCGGGGATCACCCTGTTCAACACCGGCGATTTTTACGGCATGGGGCACAACGAAATGTTGTTGCGCGAGGCGCTTGCAGACCGACGCGAGCAGGTGTTTCTCTCGGTCAAATTTGGTGCCCAGCGCGCCCCGGATGGGACGTTTCTCGGTTTTGACGCCCGCCCGGCGGCGGTGAAGACGGCTCTCGCCTACACCCTGCGCCGGCTGGGGACGGACCATGTCGATCTCTACCAGCCCGCGCGCATCGACCCGGCCGTGCCCATCGAGGAGACAGTCGGCGCCATCGCCGAAATGGTCCAGGCAGGCTACGTCCGCTACATCGGCCTGTCGGAGGCGTCCGCTGCCACAGTGCGCCGTGCCCACGCCGTCCATCCGATTGCGGCGCTGGAGATCGAGTACTCGCTGCTCACCCGCGACATCGAAGCTGAGGTGCTTCCGACCGTGCGCGCACTGGGCATCGGGCTGGTGGCCTACGGGGTGCTCTCGCGGGGGTTACTGAGCGATCGGGCCACCGGCACGTTCGCGGCGGACGATTTTCGGGCGCACCTGCCGCGCTTTGCGGGGGAAAATCTGCAGAACAACCTCGCCCTGGTCGAAGCGCTGCGGGCGCTGGCGGCCGAAAAAGGCGTGGGGGTGGCACAGCTGGCGATCGCCTGGGTACTGGCGCGCGGCGAGGACATCGTACCTCTGGTAGGCGCGCGGCGGCCCGCCCGGCTGAGCGAAGCCCTGGCTGCCGCTCAGGTGCATTTGAGCGCCGAGGATATGGCGCGCATCGAGGCGGCTGTGCCCACCGCCGCTGTGGCCGGGACGCGCTACAGTACGGATCAAATGGCCATGCTGGACAGCTGAGCACCGGATAAGCTTCCGGCAGTGTCCACTGGGCCGCAGCCGCCACTGCAGTGTCCGACACCACCCGCTCCCGCATTCTCGAAGCCGCCGAACTGCTCCTGCGCCGCCACGGTCCGGCCAAGCTCACCGTGACCGACGTGGCTCGCCACCTGGGCATGAGCCACGCCAACGTCTACCGGCATTTTGCGAGCAAAGCCGACTTGCTCGACGCCGTCGCCGAGCGCTGGCTGCACACCGTCTCAGGAGCGCTCGAACCGATCGCCCTGGCCGACGGGCCGGCGGCGGAGCGCCTGGAAGACTGGGCGGTGGGCCTCTGGCAGCAGAAGCGGCGCAAAATCAGCGACGATCCCGAGCACTTTGCGATGTACCACGGCGTGGCCGAGGCGGCGCGCGGCGTCGTCGCCCGCCACGTCGAGACGCTGCTGGGTCAACTGGAGCGCATCCTGGCCGACGGCGCCGCCTCAGAAGAGTTTCAGATGACCGACCCGGCGGCCGCCGCACGGGCGGTCTGGAACGCCACGGTGCGCTTTCACCACCCGCACCTGGTAACGGCAGATCCAGCCTGTGAAGCAGAACTGCGAGCCGTCCTTGCCCTGGTGACAGCCGGGCTGCGCACCGGGGCGCTCTAAGGCGGGTGGAGTTGTGCCGCCGGGGAGCCAACGCTTACGCTGGGTACACTCAACGGACGCAGCGATGAACGAATTTCCCGCCGATGCCGGATTCGCCCGGCCTGCCCTGCCGGGTGACCATGACGACGAGCACCTGCCGGAGCTGGAGGGGGTGGAGGAGTTGTCGCTGGCGATCGGTCGGCTCACCGACCGGCTCGACCATTTCGCCGAAGAACTCGAACGGCGTACCGACGCCTACCGCAACGGGGCTCGCCGCGCCATTCCCGAACCGGAGACCGTCGAGCGCTGGGAAACTTTTATTCTGCGCACGCGCCAGGAATTCGACACTTTAAGCCGGCTGGGCTGGCCGCTGTAGGTGCTTAATTTAATGAACTGGCCAGGATGCGCGCGAGCGTCGTCTCCACTCGCCCGATCGGTCGCCCCCGCCAGGGGGTCTGGTCGCAGCGGCCCCGCAAATAGCGAATCGCCGTGTTGCCCACCGGTGCCCCACTCAAAAGCAAAAACTTGTGGATGGCCGAGGGCTTCGCCGGTTTCGTTTGCAGGCAACCTACCAGGATGGGCAGTCGGAGAGCGTTCATCGCTTACACGCGTTCTGAAAAGTTAATGGTCAGCCTACCCGTTGCGACTTGTCGATCCCGTAGATCGAGTAGAAGTCTTCATATTCCAACGGTAGTGCACCAAGCTCTTGGATGATCGTAGGCTACTTTTTGATTACTTATGCACCATATATAGTGGGCTTCTATAGGAGTTAGGTATACTTGTCGGCACAAGTATCCAGCCAGATCTTTGACGCGTCGCCCTGGGGATCGGTGAAGCGGTGGTCCGGTATTGGGTAGGAGTCTTACTCAATCTTGGCTTCGCGCAGTAGCCCAACCAGCACGCCGCCGCTCACCGCCGCACTCACCAGCGGACGCAGGAAAACGGTGAGCGCCGGGCCAAAATAGCCCAGCGCGAGTACTGCAAGCAGCGTGACGATCGGGCCGATCGCCAGGGCGATCGTGTTGCCCAAAATCCACCAGCCGAACTGGGGAAACTGTTTGCGCACTGCCCACCACTGGGCCACCCCCAGACAGGCGCCGACCACCGTCATCCCCAGGACATTGCTGGGCAAATCCGGTAAGCCCATCCGGTTGAGGGCCAGCCACTCCGTCGTACCGCCCAGGAGCGATCCCAGGGCGGAACCGAGGGCAGTCGCGCGGATCCAAGGGGTGCCGGCTTTGAGATAGCGCCCCAACACCACCGCCTGCGCCAGACCCAGGGCCGCCCCGACCACTAACCCGGCGACGGCGGCTCCCAACACCGAGCCAACCGCTTCACCCAGGGGCCGGGCAATCGCCCCACCCGCGAGTGAGCCCAGCGCATAGGCCAGCACCCACTGCAGCCAGAGGTTCCAACCGACGGTCTGTGCGTTCTTCATCGATACCTATTGTGGGGCCGGAGGCTGACCGAGTATAACAGGGCACAGCGCCGATGCCGGTTTGCAGCCCATGCTCAGGCCGTCTGCAGATGGGTCGACCGGCCGGTGGTTTGCCGATAGTCCTTATCGCTCCAGCAGCGCGGCAGCAATTCGCCCGAAGGAAAGACGAGTTCCGCTTTGCTGAAGACTTCTATCTCCTGCACTTCCTCACCGGCTTGCAACCGACCCGTGACCACGGTTTTGAGTGGATTGAACAGATCATCAATGCTCAATACTTCGACCAGATCACCATCCATTTGAGTTTTTAAAAACATGGCGTCTCCCTCCCTTCAAGCTGAAGGTTTCTTGCTTTCCATACTGGCCAGCGGCAATTTCGTCGGAGAGAAGCCGTAAGATCTATTTACCCAACTACTCCCGTCGCAAACGTGTCCCCAAAAGCTTACGCCGGTGAGTCGGGGTGCTGGTGGTTAAAAAGCCCGGCCAGACGGCTGTCGCCGTCCTCTGAACCGGTCGGCTTGAAACCGCTTACGGGTGAAATCCTGGTTCGCAGCACTTGATCCTGCGAGGCTACAAACGATGAAACCCGCCGATAAGCGGGCTTTGGGCAGTGGGCCGTCAGGGATTCGAACCCTGGACCAAGTGATTAAGAGTCACCTGCTCTACCGCTGAGCTAACGACCCGATCCAGGCTAGCACCTCGATTTGGCTGTCGCCAAGGCTGTTGTCAGTCGAACCGACCCTGGGTTAGCATGAATTCTCACTGAGAGCGCTGTTGCTCTACCCGCCCTCATCGTCTAGAGGCCTAGGACACCGCCCTCTCACGGCGGCGACACCGGTTCGAATCCGGTTGGGGGTATGCAAAACGTTTACCAGGTTCCTGTCAATCCGGGAACGGGGACACCCATGAACCAGGGCTGGACCTACTGCGACCGCATCGGCCCCGAGTCCGCGGGTTTGACGGTGCTCGAATATTACCTGTTGCGCTACCGCCACTCCGGCGACCACGAGTGGCAGGCGCGCATCGAGACCGGACAGGTGCTTCTCGATCACAGGTCCACCAGCTCCACCGAACTTTTGCGCTCCGCCCAGGTGCTCACTTACTGCCGTCCGCCCTGGCAGGAGCCTTCGGTGCCGCTCGATATCGTCATCATCTATGCCGACGAACAGGTGCTGGTGGTGGCCAAGCCCGGCGGGCTGCCGGTGCTGCCGGGGGGCGGCTTTCTGGAGCACACGCTGCTGTGGCAGGTGAGGCGGCGCTTCGCAGGCGAGGAACCGCCTGTACCCATTCATCGCCTGGGCCGGGGCACCTCGGGACTGGTGCTGCTCGCCCGCACCCACTCCAGCCGCGCCGCCCTCAGCGAGCAGATGCGCCGGCAACGCATCGGCAAGCTTTATCGGGCTCTCGCCTCGGGTACCGGGATGCGCGATCGCTTTACGATCCGCCAGCCCATCGGCAAAGTACCCCACCCGCTGCTTGGTACCCTCTGGGCCGCTGCCGCGGACGGCCTTCCCGCCCGCAGCGACTGTGTCGTTCTGCGCCGCCAATGCACGGACAGCCTGCTTGCGGTGGCGATCTCCACCGGCAGGCCGCACCAGATCCGTATTCATCTGGCGGCTGCCGGTTATCCCCTCGTAGGCGATCCGCTCTTCGGCCCCGGTGGCGTTGCCCGCCTCGACAACGACGCTTCGGTGCCCGGCGACGGCGGCTATTTTCTGCACGCCCACCGCCTGTCTTTTTTGCACCCGACTTCCGGCCGCCGACTGGTTCTTGAGTGCCCGCCGCCGCCCGAACTCACCTGAGGGCCACCCCCGGCGGTGCACAAATATTCTAATAACTCAATCCCAGGAAATATCCCTTTCAATGGTTGTTCATTCGTGGTTTGTACGGAACATTGAAGTATACAATCTAACGCTCAAAGTGCCGCGTCGGATGCGCTCAGCATTTAGCGGGCGGTGCAGCGAATCGATGTTGAATTTTATGGCCAGGAGGGTCATCCGATGCTTGCCGCGCAAACCCAACCTAAGTTATTCGTCACCGAATGTGGAGTGGTCCTGTTCACCTATTTGGGGCTGACCAAATTCAAAGATGATCTCTATGATGCCTGGCAGACCGCGGTCGAGTTGATGGACGGTCAGACGGTGCACGGCACGGTCGTGCGGCCCCCCGGAGTGCTGCCGGACCTCGAATGCGCCGACGATCTAGCCCAGCAACTCTGGGAGGAAGACCGCGCCGCCTGACGGCGGGTCGGCCATAGGACTGCGGCGAGCAAATCTCAAGCAAAAAGTGAACAGTTTTCAGTCTGGCTTGCGCCTGCCTGGTACCGGACGATACGGATATCGACCTCAGTGCGAATCACTTCAGGAGACGTAAGTTATGGACAATGCGATGCGCGCGGCTTCCCGCCGGTCTGTGCTTCTTGCCGGTGCGGCCGGAACGTTGAGCCTTATGGCGGGTACGCGGCTTGCTTTCGGTCAGGACAAAGGCGATCTGGCCATTTTGCAGGCGGCCCACGATCTCGAAAGCCAGGCCATCTGGGCCTACGGGGCAGCGGCCGGTAAGCTCTCCAAGACCGATGTGGGTAAAACCGTGCTGGAATTGGCATTGCGCAACCAGGCAGATCACAAAAGCCACCGCGCTGCCCTCGCGGACGCCATCAAGAGCCTCGGCGCCACCCCCGCTCCCGCCAAAGATTCCTACGACCTGTCGGCCTATCTGAAGGCGGGCGAAGGCGGGCTCGATTCCGACGCCAATATCGCCAAGCTGGCCCTGGCCCTCGAAATCGACGCGGCCCTCGCCTACCAGTCGGCTTTCGGCAAGCTTAAGACCCCGGCCTTGCAAGCGGCGGCCAGTTCGATTCTGCCCGCCGAGGCCGGTCACGCCACGGCCATCCGTGCGGTCTTCCACGGCCTGATGCCCACAGTGCAGGAGGTGCCCGCCGCCTTCTTGAGCGCCCAGACCCGCAAAGACTGGATCTTGAAGGTGTAGCCCCCGATGTTTCGACCGTTGCCGACTCTGGCACTGGTACTGGCGGCGGTGCCCGCGGCGGTCCTGGCCGCCCCGGCGCCGCCCCCTGCCACCGTGATTGCCATCGAATCGTTCCAGTTCACCCCCGAAGCTGTCGTGATTCCCAAAGGCAGTCGGGTGACTTTCCTCAACAAAGATGCCGCCCCTCACACCGCCACCCCAGAGGAGGATGGAGCAAAATTTGCCGGGACAGGCAGACTGCTTGCCGGTGAGAGCAAGACGCTGACTTTCCCCGACAAGGGCGTGTACAACTACTTCTGTGAGTTTCACACGACTATGAAGGGGCGAGTCACTGTTCGATAGGGTCATGTGTTCTCCGGTTCCTCAAGCCAATCGGGGGCAAGAAATGACCGCCTCAGTTGAGCGAATATGGGGTTGAGTGAACCAGGCACATCCAAAATTGTCTCACTGTCGCCCAGCCGGACGACACTGGCCACGATACGTGTGCCATCCGGCCAGACCAGACCTTTCGGGAAATCCTGTGGCAATCAGCCGACATTGATTTTGGCTCGCAGCAGAGGTTTGCCGTTGGGCTCGATAAATCCCGGATTGGCCAAAAGCCGCTCGGCGGCTTCGAGAAGCTCGGGTTTATCTTGGGCGATAGCAGGGCCACCCGGTACTCGCGCTGTCGTGGAGATCACGAAGGCCGTCCCAAAAATCAGAATGTAGCCAGTGCTTTTCACAGCCATCTAACTGCCGCAAACGGCGATGCCCTTGCCGGTGGTGCGCCCCATCTAACCGGCTTCCGAGCGTAACGGCAGTTGCTGGCGGAAGGCATCGATGTCCATAGCATCAAGGACAGCGATGCCAAGCCGAGCCAATGCGTCCACGTCAGTGATGGCTTGCAAGGCTGTCAGCACATCCTCCGGCATCGGGCCAAATTTATGTTCCAGTTGGTGCTGCAAGAATTGCAGCCTGGCGCGCCGGTCTGCCTCTCGTACGAGTTCTTGGGTCAACTCCTGAAACAGCGGCGTCTCTTGCAACAAGCTCAGCATCGACTTTGTCCTGAAAAATGCTTGAACAATCCTTCTGTCTTTGAGCGATGCAAGCAGGCCCGTGACAGCCAGCACCTCGTTTCGCTCCTGGCCCGATTCTATCTCTGACTCGATAAGCGCGGTGCAACGCTCCAGCAGGCTCGACACATCCTCCCCACGCATCAACGGCACAAGCGGCATCAACCCCACCAGGCCGGAGGCAAGTAGCAGTTCGGGATCTTGTTCCCATAGCCGGATCACGTCGTACTCCACCCGCACCCGGCCCTGCTCGAAGCGGTCGGGCACCTGCCGGGCCGCCTCACTATCCTTGAGCAGGATTAGCACCTGATCAGGGACCTGGCCGTAACGGTTGAGCACGAACAGGGCGTAGGTAGCCATACGAACGGGCATTTCCTCGCTCAGGTCACCTTTTTTGACCAGGGTCTGGAACTCAATATGCAAGTGCGATTCGTTCAGTCGAAATGGGATAGCGATATCTCAAGGATGACTGGCAAGAAGTGAAAGGAGGTTCATACTCCAAACACACCTTGACAACTGATTCATCATGAGAGTGAAAGTCTCTCCCCGCAGGTACAGTGGTGACAGCATCATCCCTACGGTAGCGACTGGCCATCAATCCGTAAAGCGGGATGAAAAGGCGATATCTAATAGCCCTAGCTTGGAAACTCGCCCAGCAAGAATCCACGGGTAGCGAAAGCAAAGATGCATTAATTGCCGTTACGATTAACCAGCCAAATTGGGCTGACAGGCTGGAGCCAAAAGGCGAAGGATAAGGGATAGGCGTTCTACATGCGACCTGTTTGTACTCCCGACAAAAACCCGGCAAATGAGCATCACCCTACAGATTCAATCAATGGTGAATCGGAACGAAGTAACCTGTTGCTAGTTCTCAGGACTCGGTCGATGCCTGAGCAGATGCCAACCGCATGCTCGCGACAGGAAAGATTGCCTAAAAAGCCAATGCCCTGAGTAATGTCAGGGACATGCTGACGTAGGCACGATGACCAGGAATGAATAGGAGCCAGTAGCAGTGCACAGATCCAAGACACGAGAGCAATCTTCGATGGTGGAATGGAATTCTCTCAATTGGCGTCAAATCCAACGCAGAGTATTCAAGCTGCAAACACGCATATTCAAAGCCTCGCAACGTGGTGATTTCAAGGCAGTCCGTAAACTCCAGAAACTACTGATACGTTCTTGGTCAGCAAGATGTCTTGCCGTACGAAGGGTGACTCAGGATAATCAGGGCAAGAAAACAGCTGGGGTTGATGGAGTCAAATCCCTCACCCCAAAAGCGAGACTTGCACTCACCAAAAACCTGAGAATAAGCGAGAAGGCAAAACCAATGCGACGGGTCTGGATTGCCAAACCCGGCACTCAGGAAAAACGCCCTCTTGGTATCCCGACGATGACAGACAGGGCGCGGCAAGCTCTGCTTACTCTCGCCCTGGAACCTGAATGGGAAGCTCGCTTCGAGCCAAACAGCTACGGGTTCCGACCAGGACGCTCATGCCATGATGCACTCCAAGCCATCTACAACGCGATACGGCAACAAAGCAAATTTGTTCTTGATGCCGATATCGCGAAATGCTTCGACCGCATCGACCAGCAAGCACTGCTCAAGAAAATGAACACATCCTCAGCTATCCGTCGGCAAATACGCGCCTGGCTGAAAGCAGGAGTGATGGAAGGTAGTGAACTATTCCCCACACCGACAGGCACACCCCAAGGCGGCGTGATTTCACCCCTGTTAGCGAATATCGCTTTACATGGCATGGAAGAACGAGTCAAACAGGTGTCCAAGATGGCACAACTGATCCGCTATGCTGACGATTTTGTGTGTATCCACACAGACCAACAGATAGTGCAAAGTTGCCAGACGGTCCTGGAGGAATGGCTGGCAGGCATGGGATTGGAATTGAAGCCAAGCAAAACACGGATAGCTCACACTCTTCTTTTAGAAGAAGGGCAACCGGGTTTCGACTTTCTGGGGTTTACCGTTCGACAATTTCCCGTTGGCAAGTACCATACAGGAACGAATAGTCGCGGCAAACCCCTGGGCTTCAAAACGATTATCAAACCAAGCAAGAAGAGCATCAAGACTCACACCGAAAAGCTGAGAAGAATAATCCACAAACATAAGGCACAGCCTCAATCATTCCTGATTGAGCACCTCAATCCGATAATTCGGGGATGGACACATTTCTTCTCTAAAGTTGTGAGCGGAGCCACGTTCAAGAAGCTGGACAGGACTCTCTACATGCAATTGAAAGCTTGGGCAACCAGTCATCATCGCAACCAAAGTCAGAAATGGCTGGCCAGGAAATACTGGCTAACGATTGGCACGCAAAACTGGTGCTTTGCCGTCCAAAAAGGGGAGGGAATTAAGCGCCTGGTTCAACACTCAGATAGGCCGATTACTCGGCACGTCAAGGTGAAAGAACGCCGTAGCCCGTACGATGGCGACTGGGTGTACTGGAGTAATCGGATAGGACAGCATCCGCAAATAAAAGCGGAAGTAGCCCGACTGCTGAAATCCCAGACAGGCAAGTGCACTCACTGCGGGTTGTATTTCATGAATGGAGAGTTGCTGGAAGTGGATCACCGGAAGCCGAAACGATTCGGCGGAAGGAATATTTCATCAAATAAGCAGCTACTTCATCGACATTGCCACCATCAGAAAACCGCCGCTGAGCGCATCCAACAGTTACAATCCCAATCGAGGATAACAGAAGCGGAACGTCTTCAGCTACAAGCCAAACGGCAAGCACTGCTGGAAGATTATCAACCCTACAAATCCAAGAAAAGGTTGACGGACGCAGAATGGATGCAACAGTGGCACTGAGATAGAGGTACTCATGACAAGAGCCTGGTCATCGAGGAGCCGGATGAGGTGAAAGTCTCATGTCCGGTTTTGAAGACCAGCCGGGTGGGCGACTGCCCGGCTGAGTTTAATAAGGCGCTCTTGCTGCCCGTCGTCGCGGTAGCGGATCAAAAAATCGGCCCGGCGCTGCTGAGCGACGATCACCGAGTTGAGTTCCTGCTCCCAGACAGCTTGCGGCCCGCGCAGCCAGGCCAAAAAATGCCGACTGTACAAGGCGGCAAGGCCCTGCAGGCTTGTATCAAAGGGGCGGCGCTCGGTCCCAGCCACGCGATTGCTCTCAGTTCCCGGCTATTTTGACCCGACCTATTGAATGGCTAACCGATACTTCCACTGCACGCGGCTAACCGCCGCAGACAGCGATGCCCTTGCCGATCGTGCGTTCCAGAAATGCGGCAATGCGACGGTAGGCGATCACCCGGTTGGTCAGTTTGCGGATGCTGTGGCCTTCGTCGGGAAAGCGCAAATATTCGACATCGCCTCCCTGGGAGCGCAGGGCATCTACCAGTTGGTCGGCTTCGCCCACCGGGTCGCGCGGGTCGTTCGCGCCGTGCAGGACCATCAAAGGCGAGCGCACCTGCTTGACGTAGGTGATCGGGCTCAGTTGGGTAAAAAATTCGCGCTCGGCCGGGTCGTCGATGTTGCCGTACTCGTAGCGGTCGGAAGCTTTTAGTTGCGGTGAGGCGCCTTCGAGGGCGGTAACCCAGTTGGAGACGCCCACGAAGCCCACACCGGCCTGGAAAACGTCCGGCAAAGTCGTGAGGGCGGCAAAGGTCATGTAGCCGCCGTAGGAACCTCCCATCACCGCTACCCGCCGGTTGTCGAGGTCCTGGGTGCCCAGCCATTCGACCGCCGAAGCCATGTCCTTGACGGCGTTGGGGCGCAATCGGCCGTTGTCGAGGCGGGCGAAGCGCTTGCCGTAGCCGGTGGAACCGCGGAAATTGAGATCGAGTATTGCGTAACCTCTGGCCACCAGATACTGGGTCGCAGCGTCGAAGTCGGGCCGCGCCTGGGCGGTGGGGCCGCCGTGGACCATCACCACCGCCGGGGGGAGCGTGCGGGTCGTCGCCCCGGCAGGCCGGTACAGCAGGCCGTAAATCGTTTCGCCGTCGTGGCTTTTGAAGGACACCGCTGCGGGAATGACGAAGGTGCTCTCGTCCAGACCGCCGGTGGCGGATTTGGTGACCCGCTTGAGGTCGCCGCGCTGGGCGTTGAGCACCCAGACATCCCCCGGCACCTGGGGACCGGACACCTGAAAAGCCAGGCGTGGGGCGCGCTCCGCCCAACTCAGCGTCTGGATCACGCCTTTGGGTAGACCGAGAATCGGCACGGTCCGATTGGTGCGCAGATCCCTTAGCCGCGCCTCGGAGAAACCACCGACGTTTTCACTCCAGGCTAAGTAGCGGCCGTCGCCCGAGAGGGCCACTGCCTCCACGTCGTGGGCCGGAGTCTCGACGGTGCGCAGTTTGCGGGCGGCAAAGTCGTAGTAGGCGAGGGCAGCAAAGTCGCGATCTTGATTGGTGGAAAGATAAAATCCTTTACCGTCCGGCGTCCAGGCGATCTGGGTGTAGGCGGAGGCTTCGGGCGGCGCGAGCAGATCGCTCGCCTGGCCCGTCGTCAGATCCAGATAGAGCAGATCGTTGGCATCCTCGCCGCGCACCCGCGAGAGCACCAGGGCCTTGCCATCCGGCCGCCAGGCTACCGGGTAGATCCCCGCCTGGCCGCTCAAGACCCGGCGCGTCTGGCCGGTGGCGACGGTGAGTACGTAGACGTTGAAATCGGCTTTGCCCGGCTCGGTGGCAGCGTAGGCCACCTGGCTGCCGTCGCGCGAGAAGCCCCCCCAGACTCGAAACGAATCGGCGGGGGCGACCAGTTCGCGCTCGCGCTTGCCGTCGGGGGAGATGAAATAGTAGCCCTCGCGCTCGTCGCCGCCGCGATCGACCGAGTAGGCGATCCCATCGCCCGCCGGGGACCATGCGGCGATATTGACGCTCTCGCCGAAGGTGATCTGGCGCGGCCCGTCCGGACCGTTGACCCACAGTTGCGGCTGGCCGGAGACGCCGGTGCGGTAGACAAGTTCGCCCCCGTCGGGCGAAAGGGACGGATTGACGGCGGCGCGGGCGTTCAAGTAGCGGGAGATGTCGGCACAGCGAGCGCCTGCAAGCCCCAGGCTGCCCGGTACCGGCACCGGCACATCCTCGGGGGCCGAGGGGGCCGGGGCGGGTGGTTTTGTCTGGGCCGCCGCCCCCGCCGAGGCGGCAAGTAAAGCCAGGGACACCAGAACGCTCCAGAACTTGCCGCCCACCACAAACACTCCTGCCGGGCTCGCCCTTGCACCAGTCTCATCACATCGAGCCCAGTGTACCCCGGCGGCGGAGCGCTCCTGTGTCCGGTGCGACAGATTGGCCCGGCAGGACGGATGGAACGTATTGAAAGTCACTGAACGACTCGGGAACCGGTGACACCATGGGCCAATCCCCGCTTCGGGGAACCGCGGACCGCGCATGGACCTGGCCGATTTTGCTTTGCACCGATGGACACGCCGCAGCGTTCTGACCCTGGGCGGGCTCGCGCTTGCCGGCTGTACCGGCGGTGGGGACGGCGCGACGCGCCCGGCGGGGACGTCCTTTGGGATCGTCGATTGGGTCGGCTACACGCCGCTCTATATCGCCCGCGAGAAAGGCTATCTGCCCGAGGCGTTCAATGTGCGCAACTTCCCGAGCCCCGGCCAGGGCACCCTCGCCTTCGCGGGGGGCAAGCTCGAGGGGGGGGCCGAGGTCACCGCCGGGGCGGTGGATGTGCGGGCGAAAGGAAAGGATCTGCGCGTGGTGATGGTGGTCGATCGCTCGGTGGGGGGCGACGGCATCCTGGCGCGCCACAGCATCCGGGATCTGGCCGACCTCAAGGGGCGCAAAGTCGCCCTCGAACTGGGTTCGGTGAGCCATTTTTTCTTCTTGCAGGCGATTGCCGGGGCGGGACTGAGCGGTCGAGACATCACGATCATCAACACCCCACCCGACGCCGCCGGGGCCGCCTACCGCAGCGGCCAGGTGGAAGCGGCGGTCACCTACGCGCCTTATTTGGGTTCGGCCAACCGGGCGCAGGCCGATGGGCGGATTTTGTTCGATTCTGCGCGCCTGCCGGATGCGATTAGCGACATCTACGTCTTCGATGCCCGGTTTGTCCAAGCGCACCCCGAGGTGGTACAGGGCTTCGTGGATGCTGTCTTGAAGGGGCTGGCCGACTTGCAGGCCGACCCCCAGGCGGGCTACGCCCTCACCGCCCGTCTGCTCAATATCACCCCGGCGGAAGTCGAAGACTATCTGCGCGGGCTGCAACTGGCGGACCTTGCCCTCAACATCGACATGCTCACCAACCCCAACAGCAAAAGCTATCTGCCGAACGCCCTGCAGTCGCTCGCCCGCTTCCTCAAAGACCAGGGCCAGATCCCGGCCGTTCCGGATCTGACCAACGTCGTCGATCCCCGCTTCGTCCTTGCCGCGCGCGCTACCCAGAGATGACCGACCCACCCACCCTGCAAATCCGGCACTTAAGTAAACTGTTCTCCACCAAAAGCGGGCCGCTGCTGGTGCTCGACGATATCTCGATGAGTGTGAAAGCCGGGGAATTTGCCTGCCTGGTGGGCGCTTCCGGCTGCGGCAAATCGACCTTGCTCAATATCGTCGCGGGCCTCGAGGACCCATCGGCCGGCGAAGTGCTCCTGAGCGGCAGTCCTGTGGCCGGACCGGGAGCCGACCGGGGCATGGTCTTTCAGAACTACACGCTCTATCCCTGGCTGAGCGTGCGGGGCAATGTCGAGTTTGGTTTGAAGCTGCGCAAGCAGAGCGCGCCCGAACGGCGCGAGCGGGTCGATCATTACCTGGAGATCGTGGGACTTGCCAAATTTGCCGACAGCCTGCCGCGCGCCCTTTCCGGCGGCATGAAGCAGCGCGCCGCCATCGCCCGGGCAATGGTCAACGAACCGCAAATTCTCTTGCTCGATGAACCCTTCGGCGCCCTCGACTGCCAGACCAAAGAGACGCTGCAGGAATTTTTGCTCTCCGTGGTGCGCCGCACCGGGATCACGGTGCTGATGATCACCCACGATGTCGAAGAGGCGGTGTTTCTGGCCGACCGCGTCTACGCGATGTCGGCCCGGCCCGGCCGCATCGCCCGGGAGGTGCACGTGTCCCTGGGCCGGGATCGGTGCTTGGCTTGCAAGCGTACCGCCGCTTTCCAGCAAATCGAGCAGGACATCTTGGACCTGCTGCGTGCCCGCGTACCCCTCGCCGAGGAGACCCGATGAGCAACACCGTCGATACGACCGCACGCCCAGCGCGGAGCGGCGAGCCGTTTCGGCCACGCCCCCGGCCACTTTTGGGCATCCGCACCGACGTCCCTAAAAATGCCTATCTGCTCGCTATGACCCTGTCGATCGCCGTGCCCCTGGCAGGTTGGGTGCTGCTCAGCGTCGGCGGTCGGGTGGACCCGCTGTTTGTGCCCACTCCCCTAGCGGTGTGGCAGGCGGCGGTGCGCCTTGCCCAGAGCGGTGACTTGCTAAACGACAGCCTGGCCAGTCTGTCGCGGGTCGGACTCGGGTTTTTGCTCTCGGCCCTGGTGGCCATTCCCCTGGGGCTGCTCATCGGCACCTTCAAGCTCGTCGAGGGATTGTTCGAGCCGGTGCTCGGTCTGTTTCGCTATATGCCCGCCGCCGCCTTTATTCCGCTGATTATTCTCTGGGTGGGTCTCGATGAACCGGCCAAGGTCGCGATCATCTTTATCGGCAGTTTTTTCTACAACACACTGATGGTGGCCGACGCCGTCAAGTTCGTGCCCGCCGATTGGCTGAAGGTGAGCTACACCCTCGGGGCGGGCCGGCGGGACGCCTTTTTTCGGGTGATCCTGCCTGCCACCTTGCCCAGCGTCATCGACACCCTGCGCATCAACATCGCCACCGCCTGGAACTTTGTGGTGGTGGCCGAACTGGTGGCGGCCAACTCCGGGTTGGGCTACCGGATCCTCGTCTCGCAGCGCTTTTTGAAAACCGACGAGATCTTCGTGGGCATCCTGGTCATCGGCCTGATTGGCCTGGCTATCGACGCGCTGTTTAAGTGGCTGTTCCGGCTCGCGGTGCCCTGGGCGGTGGACGCTTAAATCGTCGCCCGGCCACAGACCCTACGGCTCCGGCGTCTCTTCTGTCAAAACGGAGCGCTCAGATCCGTCCGCCCAAAAAGCGAGCGATTCGGCGAAGGCTTGCGACTGTTGGCTCACCATCCAGCAGGCACTGAGCACCAATTCCCACCAACGCTCGATCGCCGCGTATTCCGTCAGCCGATAGTCGGCCCAACCCAAGCCGTTTTTCATCCGTTTGAAGCGCTGCACAATCCGGGCGCGCAAACGGTAGTAGTGACCGACGATCCCGGGTAAATCGCCTTCCAGGTCGGTCATGATCAGCCGTGTCGTTTCTACCGGCAACAGCCTGGGATCGGTAGTGACAAAGCAGAAACGCGGCGTCAGCCTGCGGCCAAAAAGAGCCTCCCGGATGTAGTACGGCTGGTGCTCATCAGCGTCGAAGACGCAGTTGAACTGCCGCCACCGTGTCAAGCGAATGTTCCTTCCTTGCGGCATCCATACCCCCTGGCTACCCCTGAGCATCACTGCGTATTTGAATCCCCAGCCCTCCAGCGCTTCGATGAACTGTCTGCTTTCTCCGTAAAGACAATCGGCTAATACCATCTCGAAACAAAACTCCTGCCCCATCAACTCTTCAATAATCTGCACAGCCAACTGTGACTTGCTTTTGTACTGGTCAGAGGACTTCAGTTTGTGCTCGGGTTTGAATACTTTAAAGGTCAGCGGAAAAACAGCTCCATCCAACACGCCGCAGGCATTGACCGAGACGATTCCATTTTCGACTCTACCTAGATTGGTGATGTACTGCCTGGCGGCGTAATCCGTAGTTCGGCCTTTTTTTCTGTCGCCAGTTTCGTCGATGCACAAAAGAAACGGGCGTTGCCGCAAAGTCTGCCGCACCAGATTTAGGCGTTGTTGCCGTAAAATTCTTGCATCCCAGGGCGAGTTGGCCACGAAGTGATGCAAAGCCTGAGCGTCTTCTGTGCCAAGGACTCTGGCGATTGCAGGCAAAGTTTTTCTTGGCGACACGGCTATCAAGCCGAAGTGGAGAAGCTTGAAATGTTCAAAGGACCGAACATCTACAAACAGGTGTTCGTAGGCCCTGCAATAACAATCAACTAAGGCGACGGTCTCTGTCGCTGTTCTGGACAAAGTCATGGCCGATTACTCCTACAAAAATCTGACCATGGCAATCAGCTTACCCGATTTGACAGAAGAGGGAAAAAGTTCAATGTTTTCGCGAATAAGTGAGTGCCAGCAATCAACTTTGAGCGGTCGTTACAAATTATTTCTTTCTTTGCGATTTAGTGTTGACGCAGGACAATCCGACATGTAAACCAATAGCAGTGTAGTGGAAAACGCGGGTCTAAGCTATGTAGACCATGTTGCATTATCTGTAATTCTCCCTACGGAAAGCAATCCTATGAGCTTTGATACTATGGTTGCGAGCTACGCAAGTGCTCGCCGCGTCAGGAAACAGCTGTCCAAGGAAGTCCGCAGGCGCTCTACACCCCGAGGAATAGCATCATTCGCCTTTTGTTTTGCAGTTTATTTGTTAGCATTTACAGGATTTTTGCTGTTGCCCTGGTGGTGGGCTAAGGCGATATGTAGCATTGCGCTCGGCCTGGCAATTGCGCAGCTGTTTCACGTGGGTCACGATGCAGGTCATGGTGTGCTCACCACAAACAGCACCCTAAATGTGTGGTTGGGTCGCGTGGCGTTTTTGCCCCTGCTGCACGCCTTCAACCTCTGGGATGCCAACCACAATCAACTTCATCATATCTATACCAACTTTGCTCCTCTGGATCGGTTTTGGGCGCCGCTCTCCAGGAAAGAATACGACGAGCTATCCCCGCTCCATCGCTTTGCGCAGAGGATGTACAGAAGCGGTTGGGGAAGCGGTGTTTACTACTTGAATATTTGGCGGCAGTTCTTGCTTGTGCCAAATCCGCTGCTCCAGGACAAAATCAAATCCACCCTGGATACCTGGTTGGTGTTTGGTTTTGGTTCAGTGCAGATATTGCTGCTGATCTGGGTGCCAAATTGGCTGGCAGATGTGACGGGATGGCCGGTGATGCCGTGGTGGGTCTCCATTCTCGGTGGATTGGTTGTGCCCATGCTCATCTGGAGCTGGCTGTTGGGAACGGCAACCTATCTGCAGCACAACCATCCGTCGATCGCCTGGTACAGCAAGTTCGAGGAATGGTCCTTCTACCGGGGTCAGGTGGGTTCAACGGTCCATATCAAGTTGCCCGCTTTTTGGCGGCTGCTCACCTGGAATTTAATGGAACACACGGCGCACCACGTCGATGTCGGCATTTCGTTTGCCAAACTCAACGACGCCCAACAACTGCTCCAGAAAGCCTACGGCGAGCACATCACCGCCGATGCGCTCTCCTGGGGCAGTTTTCTCGATACCCTCAGACGGTGCAAGCTTTACGACTACGAGAATCACCGCTGGTTGGATTTTGACGGCAACTCGACAATTGCCGGCACCAACCTGCGAGTTCCCGAACAGCCGTAATCGGGCAACGTCGGCGGGTCAATCCTGGGCTGCAACCGGCTGAGTAGCCCTTGCCGCGAGCAATTCACCCACTAGCGGAACGACCCAACCGGCAGCGGCGGCCAGAAATTCCGGGTCGTCGTTGAGGCAATCGAGGCGCGTGCAGGGGATCGCCTTTTGCTCGAAGCACCGCATGATCGCTTCGACATCCAGGATCGTCTCGTGGTTCTCGGTCACAAAGCCGATCGGGCAGAAGACGAGGGTGCTTGCCCCAACGGTGAGCAAATTGCGCGCCGCCTGGGGGACATCCGGGGTCGTCCACTTGCCGGGGGTGTCGTGGTTGAGCCAGCCGATCGAAATGAGCGGATAGCGGGTGATGAGCCGCTCGCGCACCCGCTCGTAGAGAACCTGGCTCTCCTCGATGCCGGTGGTGAAGCCCTTGACCTCGTAGGGCGAACCGTGGTTGACGAGCACCAGGCCGATGCGCGAGGGCTGGTGGCGGACGGACAAGCGGAGCAGGTGGCTTTCGATGTGGCTTGCCAGCCGCTCGTGAAAGTCGCTCTCGTTGTAAAACGATGGTAAATAGCGCAACTCGTCCACCCAGCGCTCCTCCTCGGCCAGGGCCTCGTTGATCTGCTGGAGTGCCAGGCCGCTGGTAAAAATCGAATCGATGACCAGCAGCGGATAGACCAGCAGACGGCGAAAGCCGCGGGCACGGATCTGGGCCAGCACCTGCTGGGGGAGGTACCCTTCGCAGAAATTGAAGGCTTTGAAGATTTCGACTCGATCGCCGAAGTGCTCCTGCAGGTGCCGGGCGATCCCGGCGCGCTGGGCTTCGAAGACGTCGTTGTGGGGCGAGCGGAAATTGTCTCTTCCTGCCCACTCCCGCCGGTCTTTGCGCGCCAGGGTGCCCGCCAGCAACTTGAAGCCGAATTCGGGAATTTTGAGAAACTTGGCAGTGAGCAACCGCAGGGCCATCTCGTTGTAGGCGGCAAAATTCTGGTATTCTTCGACTTCGCCGTAACCCACCAGCAGCACCGCCACCCGCCGTTCGTCGTTCAAAGCTTCGCTCCTGCACCTGTTCTACCCCACGCTATCATCCCCAGGGGAGGGATAGGCGAGCAATGGTCTCAAAGAAGAGGTTGATCGTGATCCCGGGCGATCAGGGTTCGCCCGCCAAGCGCGCCGCCACCGTAGCCTTTTGCGCCGCCTTGGGCCTACCGCACCGCCTGCTCGCCCCCGAAGCGCCGCCATACCTGCCGGGATCCGTGCGCGCACTGCTGGCCGATTGCACAGGTTGCTCGGTAGTGGTGATCGCCTTCAGCGCCGGGGTGGTGGGGGCCGCCGCCGCTTTGCAGCGCAGCTATCTGGTTGGCGCCGGGATCACGATCGAAGCGTTGATTGCCCTGGACGGCTGGCTGGTGCCGCTGTTTCATGCGTTCCCCATCTACCGGCTCAGCCACGACGCATTTACCCATCGCACCTCGCTACCTTTTGGCATGGGCCGTACCAACTTTTTTGCCGACCCGGCCGTGGCCCACCTCGATCTGTGGACCGCTCCCAATCGGGTAGTCGGCTGGCAAGTCACCGGCAATACGCGCGTCCCCACAACGGCCCTCGCCTTCATTTACAGCCGCCTGCGGGAGCATAGCTGCACAGCTGACTAGAACGCCGGGAACACTTTCAAGATCGAATTGTCCCCCCTGAAGGGGGAGCGACAGTACAAGGACGACACAGGGGATTGGCCGCGCTGCTGGTAGTATTAAGTAGTATTTTATGCTATTAATTGCTGACAGCCGATCCGCGCTTGAAGGGTGGTGCCATGCGACCTGCAGAAAAGCTCTCAATCACCCTGCCCTCCGAAATGGCAGACTTTATCCGCCAGAAGGTCGATTCCGGTCTGTACGCTTCCAACAGCGAGATCATCCGCGAGGCCCTGCGCGGCATGATGGAACGCGAACGACGGCTTGAGCGGCTGGATACTGCGATTGCGCGGGGACTTGCCGATGCCGAAGCGGGTCGAGTGCAGGATATTGACCAGATGCGCACAGAACTGCGCGACTCCTTTACGAATGGCCCTGAGCATTTTCCTGTATGAGGGTCGTCATCACAGCAGCGGCAAGGGCCGATTTAGTCGCCATTGGCAGTTTTATCCGGCTGCACAACCTTGAACGGGCCATAATCTTTGTCGATGAGTTGTTGGACCGTTGCCTTGCTCTGGCGGATATGCCCCGTGCCTTTCCACTTGTTCCGCGTTATGAGCAGTTCAACATCCGACGCTGTGTCTATCGAGATTACCTGATTTTCTACCGCGTCCGTGGATCGTTGATTGAGATTGTGCACATCCTGCATGGCGCACAGGATTACGAAACGCTGCTGTTCCCAAGCCCATAGAACACGAACTTCACGCCCCGGCTCTCGGTTGCCTTCACTCCCGCACGGGTGCGCTCGCTGATGAGGCTGCACTCCAGCCCGGTCAGGACCCCGATCATCTGCCACATGGCCCGTCCGGTCGGCGTGGTCGCGTTAATCGCCCCGGTCAGGGACTAGAATTTCACGCCGCGCTGCTTCAGATCATCCAGCAGGCGCGATCAGGGCGCGCAGTCTCCGGCCTGGCGGGTCGAGTTTTCCGGTGCGTCTGTGCCCGGCATTGGGCATTGTGGCAATCCGCTCGAAAGCCTCAAAAAACCCGTCAATCAACCGGTCCGCAGCCTCGATGTTGTCTCTGGCGATGTAATTCCTTATTTCGGTGAGATCACGCTCGGCCTGCTCGGAGATATTGAAGCGGGTCACGCTTCAGTCTTCCGCTCGGCTCGGTGCTGAGCCAGTCGCTCGCGCACTTGCTCACCTGGACTCGAACGACCGGCTGCCAGATCTGCAAGACCCACATCGATATCCGCGTTGAGTCCTTCCAACCGCTTTAGATAACGCTGCTCTAACCTTTGCTGCCCCTGAGGCGTTGGAACATGCTGGCGAGGGTGAAGCCCTGCTTGGCGTTGGGGGATTTAAAATCCACCAGCAGGACGATGCGTTCGCGGTCGCTGCGGTTCCAGGCCTCGTGTTCGGTGGTGTCGTCGAAGACAATGCTGCCGCCTTCCTGGACGCTGCGCGTCTCGGGGCCGACGCGCAAACCACAGCCGGGGGGGATGATAAGGCCCATGTGGTAGCGCAATAGCCCCGCCGGTTCGCCCCGGTGCGGGGCGATGTGCAAGCCGGGGGCCATTCGGGAGAACACCGCCGTCATCATGCCGGGGATTTTCTTGACCAGCGCGGCTGTTTGCGGACAGAGTTTGCAATTTTTGCCGAGGGGCACCCCGTAGGTGTAGAGCGCAAAGATGTCCCACCCCTCGCCGTAGTACTGCTTTTCGGGCCAGGCAAAAAAGTTTTGATTGTCCAGTTGCTGCAGTTCGGCCAGGATGACCCGCCAGTTGGCCTCCAGGTGCGCTGCAAAAGGGTAATCTTTGGTATCGAGAAACATAAATGCGTTCAGTCCTTGTCCTTGGCGATCCCGAGTTTGACCAGGGCGCACCACGCCGCCTTCGGGAAGATCATCAGCAGGGCTCCGACTCCCATCGCGACAGCGCGTATCCAGGCTTCGGGTCCATCGAGCCGACTGACCATCTGCCGGACAAACACGACCCAGTCGCGGCCCTTTTCGATTTCACCGCGGAAGGTGATGGTGTCGATCGGTCTTTGATCTGAATCCACGGCGCCGGGGGCCGTGCGGCCAACCGGGCTTTTCCCACTGGACTGGTATGGATCTTCCAAGAATTTCACCTTGCTCAGCCGCCAACTAGTTTAATCTTGAAGCCCAACTTTTGGAGAATGCCCGCCACTTTCTCGCGGTGTTCGCCCTGGATCTCGATTTCGCCGTCTTTGACCGTGCCGCCTGCACCACACTCGCTTTTGAGCAGTTTGGCTAGTTCGTCGAGTTGGGCCTCGGGTAGGATGAGGCCGCTCACCATGGTCACCACCTTGCCGCGGCGGCGCTTGCGGTCGTGGGCGAGGCGGGCGGTTTGCTTGTTGGGCGCGATAAATTGCGGCTCACACACGCAAACGCTTTCCAGTTCGCCGCAGATCTCACAGCGCGGCTGGGGGCGCGGGTGGGTGGAATAGACGGTGCGATCGGGGCTCATCCTTCCAGGATAAGGCGAAGCGCGGTCTAAGGCGTCGGTGCCGGCGGACGATCCAGTTCGGCCGAGGGCCGCGAAGGGTTCGTTTCGGCGGGCTCTTCCGGATTTTGCGGCGATGCGGGTGACTCGGGAATATCCGGCACCTCGGGGGGCGGTTCGGCCGTTGCGGGGGAGGCCGCGCTGTCGGTTTCGTTCGGGCAGACGAGTTGACCTTGATCGCTCTCGTAGCATTCGCCGGTCGGCTCGGGCTCGGGGGAAGGCTCCTCCAGACCCTCAGGCAATTCGGCCGGGTACTCCTCACCCATCGGCGGCGAGACTTCGAGCGGTTCGCTCTGCTCCAGGGCAGGAAATGCCTTGACCGGAAAAGTCGCCATCACCCGGCCCATGTACCGGCCCCAGAGAACGGCTGCCAGGGCGCTGCTGCCGCGCGTCGGGCGATTGTCGTCGTTGCCCAGCCAGACGCCCGTCACCAGTTGGGGCGTGTAGCCCACAAAAAGTAAGTCGCGGTAGTTTTCGCTGGTGCCGGTCTTGCCCGCCGCCGGGCGATCGATGGCGGCTTTGCGGCCGGTGCCGTTGGCGATGACCTGCTCCAGCATGCGGGTGACGGTGGCGGCGACCGCCGAAGAAAGAGCCACCCGGGTGCGCGGTACCGCCGCGTAGAGTACTTTGCCTTGCGAATCGACAATGCGGCGCACGGCGGTGGGTGCCACATGGACTCCGCCGTTGGCGAGGGTGCCGTGGGCGCTGGTGAGTTCCAGCAGCGTCAGCTCCGAGGCCCCGAGGGCCATCGCCGCCCCCGTGCGCAGGCGGCTGCGCACCCCCATGCGGCGGGCGACATCGACAACTTTGTCCTCGCCCACGCGCGTAAACAGTTGTACCGCGACAGTGTTGCGCGATTCTTTAAGGGCGTTCACCAGCGTCATCTCGCCGTAGTAGCGGCGATCGGCATTTTTGACCTGATAGGCGCCGAAGCGGACCGGCCGGTCGCTTAGTATGTCCTCCGGGCGGCTGCCGGATTCGATAGCGGCGGTGTAGACAAAGGTTTTGAACGTCGAACCCGGTTGGCGCAGGGCCTGCACGGTGCGGTTGAACTGGCTTTTTTGATAGTCGCCGCCGCCTGCCATCGCCCGAATTTCGCCCGTGGCCGGGTCGAGGGTGATGATCGCCCCCTGGCCGACGCGCCGGGAGCGGTAATCGGCCAGCGCACCGCCGAGCGCTTTTTGGGCCTGCGCCTGCATCTGTGGGTCGAGGGTCGTCTCGATGGTCAGCCCCCCCGGAACGCTCTCGGTGCCAAGCAGGCTCGCCAGCTGCGAGCGCACGTAATCGACGAAGTAGGCGGCCTGGGTTTTTTCGGAGCGGGGGCCGGGTCTGAGCACCACCGACTTTTTGCGGGCCGAGGCGTACTGCTGTGCATTTAGATATCCCACCTCGACCATGTTCTTGAGCACCACATCGCGGCGCTTGCGCGCCAGGGTCTTGTCGATTAGCGGCGAGTAGCGGCTGGGGGCCTGGGGCAAACCGGCGAGCAGCGCCGCTTCGGTGAGGGTGAGCTTCTCGATGTTCTTGCTGAAATATAGACGTGCCGCGTCCGCGACACCGTAGGCGCCGGAGCCGAAATAGATCTGGTTGAGGTAGAGGGTGAGAATTTCTGCTTTGGACAACTCCTGCTCGATGCGCGCGGCGATCAGGATCTCTTTGAACTTGCGCCAGAGGGTGCGCTCCTGGGTCAAAAACAAATTGCGCGCCAATTGCTGGGTGATGGTCGAGCCGCCCTCGCGCACCTCCCCCGCCTCCGCGTCGCGCCACAGCGCCCGGCCGATGCCGATCAGATCGATGCCGGGATGGTTGTAGAAGCGCCGGTCCTCGGTGGCGACGACCGCCTGGACCAGGTATTCGGGTATTTGCCGGTACTTGACCTGCTTGGCCGGACCCCGGGCGGCGCTGTAGAGGCGCGATCCGTCCATCGCCTTGACGATGAGCCGGTTTTCGGGGGTAAAGCGGCGTACCTGCTGGGCGGTGGGCAGATCCCACAGCAGGGCAAACCACAGGCCCAGCAGCGCCCCGGCGAGCGTGACGACAATGCCGATAAACCACGCTCGGCGATGGCGGCGCCAGGTATCGGCCATGGACGCAAAAAACTTGGCGGTCATCGGCTCCAGCGGGCGGGCAGGCGGGCGATACGTAGGATCAGTCTAGCGATCCGAAGCCATGGCCGCCTCCACTGTGTCGAAGACGCCGGGCGCCCGCGCCGCGTTCCGGGCAGGCTCAGCCGGTGTGTTCGTTGCGCCAAACTTCGACGGTGGTCAGGCGGGCGTCGATCTGTTGGCTGAGGGCGCGGATCTTGGTGGAGAGGGTCCGCAAATGGATGGTCAATTCGTCAAATTCTGCCTGCAATAACGCCCGGCGCTGGCAAGCCATCGGGTCGGTACCGGTCACCCGGCGCAGGTTACGGTCGAGCACAAGTCGCTGCTGGTGAATTTCTCTGGCTTCGCGGTAGAGGAGGTCGCGCTTGCTGTGTAGAGCCTCTAGATCCATCGAGAACCGTCTCTGTGTTCGGCACCGGTCAGTATATCCGCTGCATCGGAGCCTGTTTTGCGCGTGCAAGAACTTGTCACAAAGCCTGGTGCTTTGGTTTAAAATTGTGTGCTGCCGAAGTATTTGCCAGGAAGAGAACACCGTGCCGAATATCAAATCTGCCATCAAGCGGGTCGATGTGGCCGAGCGCAACCGCCAGCGCAACATCGCCTACAAATCGATGATCAAAACCTTCACCAAAAAGTTCATGACCCGCCTGGGCGAATATGCCCAATCGCCCTCCGAAGCGGTGCTTACCGAGGTGCAGGCGCTTTTGAACCAGACCTTCAGCCGCATCGACAAGGCGATCAAGGCGGGCGTCATCCACACCAACACCGGCGCGCGCAAAAAATCCCGCCTCGACGCCGCGCTGCGCACCGCCCTCGCCAAAGCGCAAGCCAAGGCCGGCTAGCGCCATGTCTTCCTTCGAAATCGAGTCGCTCCTGCACGAAAACCGCCGCTTCGCCCCGCCCGCGGGCTTTGGCGAGGGCGCCTGGATTAAGAGTCTCGAGCACTACCGCGAGCTGTGCGCGCGGGCTGAGGCCGATCCGGAGGGTTTCTGGGCGGATCTTGCCCGCAGTGAGCTGCACTGGTTCACCCCCTGGCAACAGGTACTCGATTGGCAGGAGCCCACGGCCCGCTGGTTTGTGGGCGGCAAGCTCAATCTTGCTTATAACTGCCTCGACCGGCATCTCCAGACGCGCGGCGACAAGGTTGCCGTGCTCTGGGAGGGCGAACCGGGCGAGGTGCGTGCGCTTACCTACCGCGAACTGCACGCCGAGGTCTGCCGCTTCGCCAATGCCCTGAAGGCGCTGGGGGTCGGCAAGGGCGACGTGGTGGCGATTTATATGCCGCTGGTGCCGGAGGCGGCCGTCGCGATGCTCGGCTGCGCGCGCATCGGGGCACCCCACACGGTAGTCTTCGGAGGCTTCTCGGGCGACGCGCTGCGCGACCGGCTCATCGATGCCCAGGCCAGGGTGGTGGTCACCGCCGACGGCGGCTGGCGCAAAGGGGCGATTGTTCCCCTCAAACCGCGGGTGGACGAGGCGGTGGCCCAGGCTCCCGGCGTGGCTCATGTGATCTGCCTGAAGCGGGTAGGCCAGGAGGTGGCCATGGAGCCGGGGCGCGATCACTGGTGGCACGAACTGGTGGCCTCCCGGAGCGCCGAGTGTCCGGCTGAAGCGATGGACTCCGAAGATTTGCTGTTTATTCTTTACACCAGCGGCACCACCGGCAAGCCCAAGGGCGTCGTGCACACGACTGGTGGTTACAACCTCTATACCCACATCACCAGCAAGTGGATCTTCGATCTGCACGACGAGGACGTCTACTGGTGCACCGCCGACGTAGGCTGGATCACGGGCCATTCGTACGTGGTGTACGGGCCCCTGTCGAACGGGGCGACGACCTTTATGTTCGAGGGTGCCCCCAACCAACCCGACCCCGGCCGCTTCTGGCAGCTCATCGAAAAGCACCGCATCGGCATTTTCTATACCGCCCCGACCGCCATTCGCACCTTCATCAAGTGGGGCGACGATTGGCCTGCCCGCTACGATCTTTCTTCGCTGCGGCTTCTAGGCACGGTGGGCGAACCGATCAACCCCGAAGCGTGGATGTGGTACCACCGGGTGATCGGCCAGGAGCGCTGCCCGATCGTCGATACCTGGTGGCAGACCGAGACGGGCGGGATCATGATCACCCCGCTTCCGGGGGCGACCATCACCAAACCCGGCTCGGCGACGATGCCTTTTCCGGGCATCGTCGCCGATGTGGTCGACCGCGAGGGCAACAGCTGCCCCCCCAACCAGGGCGGCTATCTGGTGATTCGCAGGCCCTGGCCCTCGATGCTGCGCACGGTCTACCGCGACCCGGAGCGCTACCGTCAGAACTACTGGAGCCAGGTTCCCCACGCCTACTTTGCAGGCGACGGTGCCCGCCGCGACGAAGAGGGCTACTTCTGGGTGATGGGCCGCGTCGACGATGTGATCAACGTCTCCGGCCACCGCCTGGGCACGATGGAGATCGAATCGGCCCTGGTCTCCCACCCGGCAGTGGCCGAGGCCGCCGTGGTCGGCCGACCCGATGAGATCAAAGGCGAAGCGATCGTCGCTTTTGTGACGGTCGAATCGGAGGTCGAGACGACGCCTCAGTTGCTCGAGGAGTTGCGTGCCCACGTCGTCAAAGAAATCGGCGCCCTTGCCCGCCCGGAGGAAATCCGCTATGCGGAGGCGCTACCCAAGACCCGCTCGGGCAAGATCATGCGGCGGCTGTTGCGCTCGCTCGCCTCGGGAAGCGACCTGACTGGCGACACCTCGACCCTCGAAGATCGCTCGGTGCTCGAGAAGCTGCGCGAGGGCTAAAATCTGCGCGGTTGTATGAGTTATAGCGGTGGCCCGGTGAAAAATTAACCGCATAGTGAGCCTTTCGAGCCCAAAATCTCGCTTATTAAATAGACCCTCGAACTGCCTGCCGTCTGGAGAGCCTGCGGCGGGTTGCGCCGTGGAGTCGGGTTGCCGGACACGGACGAAGCCGCCCTATCCCACCCATCAGCACAAGATGTATTACCTTGCCACCGAAGAGTACCAACGCCTGCCTTCCCCGCTGGCTGACCGCTACACCGTTGTCAATCGCTCTCCGCTGGTGGTGCGCGACCTTTACCCGGAGCGCGAAAGTACACCCCCCGATGTCACGCTGGACACGGCTCAGCCTTACCAGCGCCTCAACCCATGGCGCTGGGCGATCCCGGAGGTGCATGCCCAGTTCACCCCCGGCCGGTGCCTGTTGCTCGAAAACGCGCCGCTGGAGGAAGACGGCGCTCCCTGGCCCACCTTGGGGCAGTCCTGGCCCATGGCGGAGCCGCTGCGGCAGTTGGGCTGGTTGTTGCAACTGGCGAAACTTTGGGAGCCGTGTTGTCGGCAGAAGGTCGTATCTTCGCTGCTCGCGTCGGCCAATATCGGAGTGCAGGGCTGGCAGGTGCGCCTGTTTTATCTCACTCAAGACCGGGTGCCGGTATCTTTGCAGGCCTTGGCGGCAAGCTGGCTCTCGCTCACACCGATGGTGGGCGAGCTGCGCGCCGTGGTCCAAGCACTTGCAGCCGGAAAATTCGCTCGGATAGAGGTGCTGGTGGCGGCGCTGGAAGCTCTGGCGGTACAGACGAACACCGGTTGTCGGGTGCAGGCGGTAACCAGCGCCACCCACCCGGGGCGCCGGGAGCTGAATGAAGATTGTCTGGTCTATGATCCCCAGGGCCGCTTCGCCGTAGTCTGCGACGGCATGGGCGGACACGAAGGGGGCAAACTGGCCAGTTTTCTGGCCATCTCTTCGCTTCAGCAGGACTTTGCCTGCTTGAGCTATCAGGATTCCCCCCCCTCCGAGCTGCGCGCTCAACTGGCGGGTGCGGCGCAGCGGGCCCACCAGCGGCTGTGGCGGCTCAACCAGCGGCAGGGGCGCAGCGGGCGGCGGCAGATGGGTACGACCGTGGCAGCCTGCTTTTTGAGGGGACCGTTGCTGCACACGGTGCATGTGGGCGACAGTCGCGTCTATCTTATCGACCGGCGGCACTGCCAGCAGTTGAGCGTCGATGACGATGTGCTCAATCTGGAGGTGAGTCTGGCGCGCACCACCCGCCGGGCGCTGCACCGGCAGTCCGGCAGCGGCAGGCTGACCCAGGCGCTTGGGGTGATTCCTCCGAACGACCTCAAGCCCACCACCCGGAGCTTTTTGCTTCCGGAAGATTGTCTGGTGCTGCTGTGCAGCGACGGACTCTCGGACGGCGACTTTGTGGAACGCCACTGGCGCGAGGCGTTTTTGCCATTGCTCGATAGGGGCAATCTCGAAGCTGCGGGCGCTGCGCTCGTTGAAATGGCCCTTTTGGAGCTGGGGCACGACAACATCTCGTTCGTGCTGCTCAAGTACGCCGCTGCTGCGCCCCGCACCGATGCCGGCTGACCCGCACGCTGCCGTGAAGCGCCTGTAGCTGGGGCCTTGCTGGAATAATTTCGTCCTGCAGATTCGGTGAGCTTGCCCGGCTGCTGGTGCACTACCGTCAGCGTGAGGATTGAGAATCAGCTGCAGTCGGCACCCCCGTTGAGATGGGTGGTTTTATGCGAATCGCAGATATACGGACGGCCCAAAAGCTTGCCAGGCCGTGCGCGATTCTCAGACCATTTCCGCAAATATCTCTTTCAGGAAGACAATTACACCCCAGGAGTGGAGATTTCGGCAAACTTCTGCACAAAATGTGGTTTCCATTCACCTCAATTGCGGAGCAGAGCAAAATATGGCCCTGATTCCTTGTCCCGAATGCACACGTCCGATGTCACAAAAGGCAGATTCTTGCCCGAATTGCGGGTACAACCTCAAACGTGCTCGCGAAGAAAAACAGCAACTCACTCAGGGGATAGCCCTGACGGTCTTTGGCCTTTTGGGTGTCGGTGGCGTTTATGTCGGTTTCACGGACCTTTTCTATTGGGGTCTGTTCGGCTGGCAGATCGACGCGCTGATCGGCGCGGCCGGTGCGGTGCTGCTCGCCCCGGTCGTGCAGCACCGCACCGGCCCGGCAAGCGGTAGAAGTCGGGAGGCCCGAGTTCTACAACGAACTCGGGCTGTTCACCCGGACCGTAACCTTCCTGGGGCTCACATACAATCGGGATCGTCGGTGATGCCGATGGGCGTCTCCGTGGTGTGGTGTGCCCCTTCGGTGCCCGCGGGCAGCGGGCGGGCGTCCGGGCGTTTCTCGGTGGCGAAGATGACGTCGAAGACCTTGCCGCCCATCCCGGTGGCTTCTGCCCCCTCCAGCCTGCTCACCCACCGAAACCAGTTGCCGTGGGCGTCCGCGACTTTGGTGGGCCACATCGTCAAGGAGATGGCGGTCGCCCCGGCGTCGGCATAGGGCCGCAGTTCGTCCGGCTCGGACAGGGCGTTGTGGTTTTTGTCCGTCCACAGCAGCAGCGAGCCGAAAACCGCGTCCCCGGCGGAGATCACCCCGTCGCCGTTGCCGCCGTTGTCGGCTTTGTCGAATTCGGCCAAGGCGTGGAAGCCATTTTTGGGCAGCTTGCCTCTGGACGGTTGTAGGGCGTGATTGCCGAACAGTTCGGTGCCGTCGTCGATTTTGCCGTTGGCGTTGCGGTCGAGGGCCAAAAAGGCGTCGTCGGAGCCCGCGGCGGTCCAGCCGGTGCGCGTGAGCTTCCCTTTGCCGGAAAAATCGAAGCGGACACCCGCGGCGGGACCGGTCAAGCGGAACCCGTCCCCGTCGGTGTCCAGCAGCAGCGGCGTGGGGTTGCAACTCTGGTAGAGGAGATAGACAAACAACAATCGGTAGTTGGACCCGGTCAGGGCGTTCAGGTTGTTGAAACTGCCGGTGGCGACGTTGCTGCCGGCGTTGACGCTGACGGGGACCCTGACGTCCGGGGCGGGGGAGGGCTGATCGAGGACCGCTTCTTCTGCCTCGTAGTATTACGTGAGTTCGGGTTAAGCGCTGAGCAGATCCACATCCGAGGCCACCGATGGCTTGTTCGGTTTGTGGCAATAGGCAATCAATCCACACACCAGGTTCACCAGAAAGTTCACTTCGCTACGATGACGGGTGTGCTCTATCTGCGAAATGTTCTTCAGCTGGTCATTGATCGCTTCGATGATCCCGCGCTTGCGCAACAGCAGCTTGTCCGTCATCACCATCAGTCGATTGGTCATCTTGCGCCGCAACTTGGTAATCAGCGCAATCCCCAAATCTTCCCGCAATTGCCTGCCAAGCTTGCCACTGATATAGCCGCGGTCGCCAAACACTTTGCCGTGCAAGTCTTTGAGCAGTTCGGGCACGGGCTTGCGATCATCGGTATTCCCAGGCGTGAGAGTCATCGCCAGCAGTTCACCGCGCTCGTTGACCACCAGGTGCAGCTTGAAGCCGTAAAACCAGCCCACCGAGCTTTTGCCCCAAGCGGCCAGGCCGGCAAAGACTTTGTGGGCGTGGACGCGGCGCACATGGCAGACGTGTAGCGGGGTCGAATCGATAAAACTGATGCCGGTGCAGGGACCGAAACAGTGGCGCAGATAGGTACTCAGCGGCAGGAGGGTAGAAGGCATCCATTCAACGAAGCGCGGGTAGCTGACCAATCCAGGAAAAGCGCTTCGCCAGTAAGCGCAGACCATCTCGGTGTAGAAGGCCTTGAAGTGGCGGTAGGCGGACTGATGAAAAGCAATCAGAATCGTCAGGATTTCACTCAGGCAGAGGCGGCGTGGCCGTCGCCTGTGTCGCAGACCATCGGCGAGCAATTGTTGCTGCCAGAGCGGCTCGAAGCGTCGGCAGAAGTCATCGACATGGCAAAAGAGGGCTTCTAGACTGGGCATAGCGAGCGGTCCGTGGCTTGTGATGTGCTAATCCCAGCCTAGACGGACCGCATTTCCTTATCCCGAACTGACGTTAGTATTCGTACATGCCCAAGGGCACGTTCGCCGTCGCCTCCTCTTGGAACTGGGTGATGGTGCCAATCGGCATGCCGGTGAGCGTCTGGGCCGTCGGGGTCAGGGGGGGCATCCCGGTGGGGGTGCCCTTGGTGTAAGGAGTGGATTTGAACTGCCAGTGGGTGGCGGTGGGTCCGGAAGTTTTGACCTGGAAGTTGTTGGAAGTCTGGGGGACGGCGGCGGTCTGCGACAGGGCGCAGGCCAGCACCGCGGCGAGGGCGGCGTTTGTGGCGCGGGGCATACAGTTGCTCCTGATAGCGGAAGGGGAACGTAGGCAGTTCGGCAAACGGCTGCGGCAGTGCCGCGCGAGCACCGAGGCCAAAATTCGTTGTACCAATACCACAACACTATGTACCACAATTTGAATCCCATGTGGGGGTTTGCGGCACTTTGTAAGAACGCATTTCGTTCCGAGGCGGGCAGAGAAACGGAGGCCTTCGGGATTTCACACTATACCTGAAAAGCCACAGGCCAGAATGAGTAGTAGACGGTTGCCTTGCCTTGGCTTTGCCGCCGCAAACGCGCCAGCCTCGCCCGCCATTTCTTCATCGCTCGGCTGGCAGGCGCGCGGGGCCGGGTCGGCTTGCCCCGGAAGCACGGGCAACCGCAGTGCGACGGTACAGCCGCTTGCCGGTCTGTTTGGCGGTCTGGGTAAAGATTTTACGGGCGGGTCGCCCGGCTCATTGTCCGACCGGTTGTTGGTAGATCAGTACTTGCTTGCCCATCGGCATCAGGCCCTCGCGGGACTTGGGTTTGGCGACGGCGAAGAAGACGTCCCACGCCCAGCGGCCATTGGTCGCCCCGCTTTGGTCGTACACCCTGGCGCGGTAGCGGAAGGCGTTGCCGTGGCGGTCTTTGAGCGGCGACTGGGCGTACTCCAGGGCCAAGCGGGCAATTCCCTTATCCTGCAGGGCAACCAGCTCCGCCGGTTGCGAAATGCCGTCGTGGTTGGCGTCGAGCCACAGACGCAGGCGGTAAAAGACCGTGTCGGCGGCGGAGATCGCTCCGTCGCCATTGCCGCCGTGGGCGGTCTTATCGAACTCGGCGAGGGCCAAAAAGCCGTTGGGCTCGACGCTGGCGGGCTGGGCGGTGTGGTTGCCGAAAAGCTCCCGGCCGTCGTCGATGGTGCCGTTCTCGTCGCGATCGAGCACCAAAAAGGCGTCATCCGAGCCGGTCTCGGTCCAGGCGTTTTTGGCGATGCCGCCGCGGCCCTGCAGGTCGAAGAGGACGCCCCCGTCGGCGGCGGTGAGCGCGAAGCCGTCGCCTTTGGTATCGATGAGGATGGGCGAGATGGCAAAGTTGATGCCGACGTTGGTGAAATTGTTGACCGTCTCGTAGCCGTAGCCGCAGCCCGGGCCGCTCTCCACCACCGTCTGGTTGAGGCTGGAGACGTAGTAGGTGACGTTGAAAGCCGGGAAGAAGTAGGCCGGGTCGTCCTTGCCGTCGCCGTCGAAATCGCCCACCAACGGATACAAGTAGCCGTCGATGGGTTGCCCGCCGTAGGCGACGACGGTCGTCTGCAGGTTGGTGCCGCCGTTGGCGGAGGAGCGAAAGACGATGTCAAAATTCGTGCACACCCCGTCCGGGGAGAAGGGGCAGCCGTTGTAGGTCGAGGCGTTGACCGCGGCCGGGTCCACCTTGCCGTCGCCGTCGTAGTCGCCGGGCAGCTCGAAGACCATGGTGCCGCCGGAACTGGTTTTGAAAGGCCCATGGGTGCGGGTGACGCCGTCGGAGCTTTGCTTGATCTGGTAGGTGTACGAATTGGCGTCGAAGGCGGCGCGGTCGGCCCGGCCGTCGCCGTCGTAGTCCGCCGGGATGGGCCGACCGACGAAACCGGCGGCGGGGAAAGCCCCCAAAGATGCCCCCCGTCCGGGTATCGACGCCGAGGCGACCGCACCGCTCCAGCCCGAAGAAGCGCCGCGGGTGTAGTGGGCCAGGCCACCGGAGACACCCGGGGCGACGACCGAGAGGTTGCCGCCGGTGGTGTCGATGAGCAGCGGGTTGCCGGTGACGGAGGTGGCGAAATCCGCCTGCTTGGTCCAGGCGCTGCCGCCGGGCAGCAGGCGGTACTCGGCCAGGCCGCCGGTTTGCTTGATCGCTATTGCCTCCAGGGCGCCGTCGCTGGTGCGTTTGGCGAAGGCCGGGGTGCCGCTCAGGCCCGAGCCGAAGCTGGTTGCGCCCCAGGTGGTGCCGTAGACCCTGCTGAAGGCGGTCAGGCCGCCGGAGCTGTTGCCAACCAACGCCCACATATTGCCATTGACCGTCTCAAGCAGCGTGGGGTTACTGACCACGCCCGAACCGAAGTCGGCGATTTTTTGCCAGCTGCCGTACGGAGGCAGCTGGTAATGCGCGAGGCCGTTGCCGTTGGGTACCACGACCTGCAGCGAGCCGTCGAAAGCGAGCCGGATGAGTGAGGGGTTGCCGAATACGTTCGAGCCGAAATTGGAGAAAAGCCCCCAGGAGGTGTTGTAGACCTTGCTGTAGGCGCTCAGGCCGCCGGAGCTGTTGGGGGCGACCACCCACATGTTGCCGTTGACGGTTTCGACTAGGGACGGATTGCCAACGATTCCCGAGCCGAAGTCGGCGACTTTTTGCCAGCCGGAACCGCCTGCAGGCAGCTTGTACTCGGTGAGGCCGCCGGAGGTGTTGCGGTACACGGCCCGCAAGGAACTGTCGTATGCCAATCGGATCAAGGCGGGGTTGCCAGTAACGCCGGAGCCAAAGTAGGCAGGGGGGTTCCAGGCGGCAGTGGAGGAAGATGAGCGGTACATCCACGCGAGGGTGCCGCTTCCCGTGGGGGCAACGGTGTGGAGGGTGCCGCTGCTGGGAACACGAATGATTCTTCCAGAATTGCGCAGCAACGAACTGTAGATGGAAAACCAATCATTAGTGGTACTACGGAAGACAGTGCGATCTGAGACGCCATCGGCATCGAAATCGTCAACCGCAGGTATATCTGTACTAGAATTGCCAAAATTTCCCAGAGTAACAGTTTGATTGACAGATGAAAAACGTGCTACCCAATTGCTGGTAGATTTATCAAAATAAGAAGGGTCTGCTCTTCCATCAAAGTCGAAGCCAAATCCTCCAGAAATAGAATAAGTGTTTGGAACGGCTGATGCGGCTAATTTAAAAAGTGCAGTTGAAGAGTTGGTTTCACTAGGACAAGTAGACCAGTCACCAGTACTGACATTGAAATAGTAAGGATCATGTTTGTTATCTGATGTGTTGTAGTTGAGGCTAGAGCGACCAAAGTAAACCATAGTCGCGCGTCCATATGGAAAACCCAAGTTTTTAATGAACTTGACAGGAAGAATTGGAAACAACCGTAGAAAACCAGGACCAATGCTAACAGATGGTTTGTCGGTGAGATAGCCGACCAATAGTCTGCCATTGGCAAAAAGTGGAGCTATATATTGAATCTCTCTTGTGCCTTCTGGAGCCTCGTAGTATACCGGTGTCCCTCCGATGGTTACATTCTCCGCAAGAACTATACCTATACCTTCGCCGAGCGCGTAGATGTCAACTTGATTATTCACAATGGTTGTGGCAGTAGTAGCAAACTCCTGTGCATTTGCGATTCCAGAGGTCGTAAACACCAGAATACAAGACAAAACAATGCCCTCTGAGAGATGAGAAAGTATCGAGCCCTTACTGCTTGATCTCAAATTTAATATACTCATGTCAAACTCTCGCGTATCTTTGTACACCATAAAATATACACTTATCTTCTCAAAAGGTGTTGTTCGCTGAAATACAATAAAGCCTTTTATGTAGGTGCTTCACAGGCTCATAACTTAGCGTTGGCACAGCTGGCAAGTCTGTCAAGCAAGTAAGGATAGCAGTTGGAGAGTACAAGGTGGACTTGGCCAACGATCTACCACTTGGGCAGATTTAGGGATATATGCGAGAACGGGCCATAAATAAATCAAGTGACTTGCCTCTCGTTCTACGGTAAATGGTACCTCCCAAGCGCTTCGCACTATGAGAGGCAAGGATAAGATGGATCCACATCTGCTCAAGTGGTGAGATGTGCTTACTTGTATTACTTAATAGAGAGGGCTTGAAACAATGTACGATAACTTTGATTGGGAAGCGCTATGGGTGCTTATGCTATCAGCTATTGAAGCGCGACGTTTGGCAGCCGTGCAAATTGGAACAGAACACCTTTTACTCGGTATCGTTCGGCAAAAACACAGTGTTGCTGCTCGCATACTCACTTCTGCTGGATTCACTCGCGAAGTAGCACGCAAAGCGATAGCGCGCACTTTCGGCCGCGGTTCTAGGAGCACAAAATGGTGGAATGTAGAAATTTCTTTTACTGCTGATGCTAAAAGAGCGTTGGAACTTGCACCTGCCATTTTGCAGGAGTTTGGCGACTTGCAGGTCGATACGCGGCATTTGTTACTGGCCGTTATTCGTGTTGATAGTGCACGAGTCGAAAGGCTATTTGAGGATACCGGTGTAGAACTAGCAGATTTAGAAGAATCCCTGCTGTCACGCTGGCAGAATTCGTGATGCGAATGCTAAAGTGGGTTACTTTTTCTAGTGTCTTGAGCTGTCTTTATTCCCTTACGACACTCGGTATACACATAGGCCTGGTACCTATGAGCAATTTGCGAACGGACGCAATACAGTCTCATAAGGAAGACTAGAGCATCGGTCCAGAACCAGCAGTTGACGGTAGAAGCCGCATCCTCTTTTCTGGAGACGACCTCTACCTCCTTCGCCTATGCAGCCTTCTGTCTGGCAGCCGCCAGTGGAACCCTCACCCGCTGAGCAGGCTATCCTCAAGCGTATCCGTCGCGCCAAGCTGTTCGTTTTCCTGCGCCGCATCCGCCATCAACTCTTCGACGCCGCCTTCCAGAGCGAACTGGCCGGCATCTACAAAGACAGCCCTTGCGGTCAGCCGCCCATCCCACCGGCTCAACTGGCCCTGGCCACTGTCTTGCAGGCCTACACCGGTATCTCCGACGACGAGACCATTGAAGTGCTCACCATGGACCGCCGGTGGCAGATGGTGCTCGACTGCCTCGATTGCGAGGAAGCCCCCTTCGGCAAAGCCACCCTGATACGCTTCCGCCAAGCGCTCATCGCCCACGGCCTCGACCGTCGCCTGATTGAGCGGACCATCGAGTTGGCCACCAGCGACGGCGGGTTCGGCTCACGGGCGTTGCGGGCGGCCCTCGATTCGAGCCCTTTGTGGGGAGCCGGGAGAGTCGAGGATTCTTTTAATTTGTTGGGCCATGCAATGCGCAAGGCATTGAGGATCATGGTGTGCCAGACGGGGGTGGGACTGGCGCAATGGGCTGAGCAGACAGGCACCACACTCGTCGCGGGCAGCAGTTTGAAGGCTGCCCTGGACATCGATTGGAGTCAACCGGACGAATGTGCCGAAGCTCTGGGAAGGCTGCTCGGGGCGCTCGAATCGCTGGAAAGTTACTTGGACGGGCAAACTCAACCCCCTCAGGCTGGGGTCGCACGGTGTCTGCAAGCGGCCGAGCAAGTCCACCAGCAGGACGTACAACTCAACTCGCGCGGACAGTTTGTCCTTCGGCGTGGAGTCAGCCGCGAGCGGCGCATCAGCATCGAAGACCCCGCGATGCGCCACGGCCGCAAAAGCCGGGCGGTGCGCATCGATGGCTACAAGCGCCACGTGCTCAAAGACATCGACAGCGGCCTGGTGCGCGCAGTGGGCATTACTGCGGCCAACCGACCGGAAGCGGCGGTGACAAGGGACATCGAGGCGGACCTGGAGCCTCAGCGGGTGAAGTTGATTGAACTGCACATCGACCGGGCGTATCTGAGCAGCGAGTGGGTCAGACTTCGTCCAGAAGACTTGCGTATTTACTGCAAAGCCTGGCCGGTTAGAAATGGGCCGTACTTCCAGAAGACGGCCTTCGTGCTCGACTGGGAGGCGATGCGGATTCGTTGTCCACAGGGCGTCACCCAGCCTTTTGAGGTGGGTGGGAAAGTGCGGTTTCCGGCCGCGCGCTGTCGGCGCTGTCCCCTACAGGAACGCTGCACGACCAGCCCCAAAGGTCGCAGTGTCTCGATCCATCCGGACGAACTTCTGCTGGTCGAGTTGCGCGAACGCCAGCAGACAAAGGAGGGTCGAGCGAAGTTGCGTGAGCGCGTGAGTGTCGAGCACAGTTTGGCGCACATCGGTCAGTGGCAGGGACGCCGAGCCCGTTACCTGGGCGTGCGCAAGAATCTATTCGATTTGCGTCGGGTGGCGGTGGTGCACAATCTGCATGTGCTAGCCCGACAGGAAGCCGCTGGGCGTTCACAGGCGGCTTAGGTTCTGGACCGATGCTCTAGCTGCAGGTGGCTATTGGCTTTTGCGCTGTCTTGCGCCCAAATTTATTGGCCCTTTTACCCCGGCTCACCATATTTCTTGGTGAGTGCCTCAATGATGTCCGCGGTGATTGAGGTCCGCCGCCGTTTCGCTTCGGCCACCCAGTGGGAGCGCCGAGAGAGGCGGACCTTGATCGAAAGGTTGACATAAGGGTCGCCTTCTAGAGAACTTGCTTCTTCTGGTTTGCTGGCATGCTGGCTTTCTGGTTTTAAGGCATTCTGGTTTTCTTGGTTTCTGGCTTCCCTGATGATCTCACCAAACTTTCCGGTCATGTCGCCTCCAGGATTTCAAGGACCTCTTTACCTAAACGTCAGTTCGGGTTAAGCATTGAGCTGGTCGACATCCGAGGCTACCGACGGCTTCTTCGGTTTGTGGCAGTAGGCAATCAATCCACACACCAGGTTGACCAAAAAGTTCACTTCGCTGCGATGACGGGTGTGCTCTATCTGAGAAATGTTCTTCAGCTGGTCGTTGATCGCTTCGATAATCCCGCGCTTGCGCAACAGCAGCTTGTCCGTCATCACCATCAGTCGATTGGTCATCTTGCGGCGCAACTTGGTCATCAGCGCGATACCGAAATCCTCGCGCAATTGCCTCCCAAGCTTGCCACTGATATAGCCGCGGTCACCAAATACCTTGCCGTGCAAGTCTTTGAGCAATTCAGGCACAGGCTTGCGGTCATCGGTATTCCCAGGCGTCACGCTCATCGCCAGCAGTTCACCGCGCTCGCTGACCACCAGGTGCAGCTTGAAGCCATAAAACCAGCCCACCGAGCTTTTGCCCCAAGCGGCCAGAGCGGCGAAGACTTTATGGGCGTGGACCCGGCGCACATGGCAAACGTGCAGCGGCGTCGAATCGATGAAACTGATGCCGGTGCACCGGCCAAAACAGTGGCGCAGGTAGGCACTGAGCGGCAGGAGGGTAGAAGGCATCCACTCGACAAAGCGCGGGTAGCTGACCAGTCCAGGAAAAGCGCTGCGCCAGTACCCCCAGACCATCTGTGTATAGAACGCCTTGAAGTGGCGGTAGGCGGATTGGTGAAAAGCAATCAGAATTGTCAGGATTTCACTGAGACAGAGTCGGCGTGGCCGTCGCCGGTGTCGCAGACCATCGTCGAGCAGTTGTTGCTGCCAGAGTGGCTCGAAGCGTCGGCAGAAGTCATCGACATGGCAAAAGAGCGCTTCTAGACTGGGCATAGCGAGCGGTCCGTGGCTTGTGATGTGCTAATCCCAGCCTAGGCGGACCGCATTTCCTTATCCCGAACTGACGTTACCTAAAGCACGGTAATCCGTCCACACCAACCGGGCGCGTGGGTTCGACACGTCGCGCACGGGGACGCCCTCCAGCGCGGCCTTGGCGAAACCCGCGCTGCGCCGGATCAGTGTCCGAAACACCGGCACGCCGTTCTTGTCGAGTTCGTCGCGCATCGCTTCGCCTTCCCTGCTGGGTCGGGGCGGCACGATGGCCACCAGGGCGCGATAGCGGGCCTGGCCGAGGGCTTGGGCGGTTTCGAGCATCGGCCGCAGCGACAGCACGTCCGGTGCGGTGGGCAGGATGAGCAGATCGCAACCCTTGGCCAGTTCCTGCAGGTCGGTGCCGTCCGGCCTGGCCGGTGTGTCGATGATGATCCACTCGGCACCGGTGACGGCTTTCATCGCCTGCCGCTCGTCTGCAACAGAGAAGGGCAGCTTGCCCCGTTGCGCCCATTGCATCGAGGTGCGGTTGGGGTCGCCGTCGATCAGCACGGTGCGGCCGTGATCGCTGAAAAAGGTTGCCAGGTGAACGGCGGTGGTCGATTTGCCCACCCCGCCCTTGTAGCCGGTCAAAGTCAGGATTTTCACGAACCAGTCTGGCTTTTAATGGACCAGAATACCAGAAAGCAAGAATACCAGAACTGGCGACTATTCTGCGGCGGCGGCCTGGGGCTGCGGCGGTCGCTCGGGCTTGGGCTTGCGCTCGAAGACCTGCAGGTTGGGCTGCTCCAGTTGGAAGTGCCTGCCACCGATGGAGACGCCCATCTGGCCAGTGATCACCGCCACCCACAACGGGTAGCGGGCGGTGGTCTGCACGAGTCGCTCGAAAATCTTGGGTCGGACGGTGACCATCACCCGCACGTCACCCGCCTGCACGAAGAAGCGCCTCCAGCCGTCCTTGAGCTTTTGGGCCTGGGGCAGCTGGTTAATTTTGATGGCGATATCCATGCGCCCCGACACGGGCTCGGGGATAGGCGGCGGTGGCACGGCTGAGCCCTCTATCGGGGGTTCACGCCAAGCATCGTAGCCGACCGGCCGTTAGGAAGGGCATATCTGGAAAAAAACTTTGGTAAATCGGCCCGGCGACACCACATGTGGTGGGTAAAGATCGGGTAAGCTATTCGCAATTGAGAAGCCTAACACAGAGCCTTGAACTCCCTGGCTCTGCGGGAACCGAACAGGGTTTTATACACCTGAAAGGTCTAAAGCTCTCAAGCCACAAACACTGGCTTGGACTCTACCGATAATGTACGCAGAAATTTTTGAGAGCGAAAGAGCCCCGGCCCTCGCCGAGCAACAAGGACCGACCCGCCGCCCTGGTCGTGCGTTGCCCTTCTACACCGGCGGTCTGGCGAAGGCGCGCAGGCAGACGGCCGAGCAGGCCCGCGCACTGGTGGAGGAGCTGGCCACAGATCACCGATGGACCGGTCTGGTGCACGAGCGGGTCAGCCGCAGCCGGGCGCACACGATCGGGCGGATAGTCGAAGCGGTGATCGGCCTTGTGGATCGGGCGGGCTACTGCTGGGCGAGTGCCGAGACGATCGCCGACTACGCAGGATGCGACCGCTCGACGGTGTTTCGGTTGTGGCCTGAGATCGAATTTGCCGGGCTGCTGGTGTCGGTTCGCCAGGCGCACGGCCCCAACCGGGTCTACCTAGGCGCGACACTGATCGATCGGATGCTGGCACTGCTGAATACGACAGGATGGGCGGCCAACCCCGCCAGCCCGTTTTGGCTGCGCTACCGCCAATGGCTGGGGCAGTCGGTCGCCTATCGCCACAGCCGTGCTGCACTTGAGCCGAGTGCACTCAAGAGCCGTCTTAATTTGACACCCAATTGTCATAAAAGACGTCTGATCAACAAATTCAACGTTCCGAGCACTTGGCTGAGCCCAGAGCATTCCCCCCCCAAAGCGGCTATCCGTTACCCACATCTTCGTTCCCATCGCCCGCCATCGCTGAGCGGGCGATGAGCCACCCTGCTGCCAAATCCTCCAGCCGCTGCCAGCCTCGCCACAGCGTCTTCACCCCAGGCTCACCGTCCCCTTTACGACCGACAAAGCCTCCCAACTGCGCTATCCACCGCACCGCCTGACGTAAACTCGGCGCCTCCTCGGGCAACTGCCGACTCTGGGTCATCCGACAATACAACGCCTGCCACTCGTGCTGCGCCAACGCCACCGTGCACGGCAACTCCGGCTCGCTGCGAGACTGGTAAGTCAATTGCAACAACCGCCACGCCACGATGCAATAGACTGCCAACGCACGCTCCAAACGCTGTGCCGTCTCCAACTGCAACTGCTCCACCGCGCAACCACTTTTGAGAATGTAGTGATAGCGCTCGATTAACCAGCGCAGCGTGTACCGGTGCACACAGGCCAGCGCCTGCTCCAGCGTGGTCACCGGCTGGCTACTCAACAACCACCAATCGATACCCTCTTCGCCCGCAGGCGGGTCCACTTCCCAGGCGCGCACCACCCACACCGACACCGGCGGTTGACCTTTGTGCGTCTGGTCATTGCGACCCGGCTGCAACTGCACTGCTTGCCAGTACACCTGCAACCTCGCCTGGCGCGCCGCCCGCCCGGGACGGCGCGCCAGGTCGCACCGATAGTGGCCCTGGGCTGAGGCACCCGCGAAAACCTCGAACAGCAACGTTTTGGGGGTGGCCAGCCGACGTTGGCGCGCGGCGCGCACCAAGAGATGCAACTGCGGCGGGCGCGGTGCCGCAAACAAGCCGAACATGTCCGACTCGCGGTCGCCGATGAGCACCGCTTCGCCCCCCGGCGGCACATAGCCTTTGGCAGCCGCCAGACCGTCCAGCCAGCGTTGGGATTCTTTGTGCTGTTGGGGACGCTTTTGGCGTCGAGCGGCCAGATGCTCCACCTGGGCCGCACGGGTCCAGACTTTCTGCCAGCACAAGCCGAGGGCGACGGCGTCGGGCCGCACAGCCAGAAGCGAGTGGACCAGCAGTCCCTGGCTTTCGGGCTTGGACAGATGGCCCAGCCCGGTGGTGTGGGGGTGGGCAGTGAAGTTCAACTCGGTGGTGTCTTGAATCAGCAGCACCAGCGGTAGGGCAGCCAGGCGGCCGGCGGTGGCACTGGCATGGGCCTGGCGGATATCTGCAGGGTGGCACTGCGGGTTGTCCAAAAAGCGGTAGGCGGCTTTGAGGGCGGCGGCATCCTCGCAGGCTTGGGGCAGAGAGGCATGGGGTTGACGGGCGAGGCTGGAGAGCAGCTGCTTGAGTCGGGTGTGGCGACGGGCATCGCCCAAATCGAGGTGTTGCAGTTCGTGTTCGGTCCAGGGGTCGATGGTCGGCATGGGCCACGGCTGAGCCAGTACGCTCCCAGTGTGACTGGCGCACAGCAGACAGAGGCGCTCTCAAAAATGTGGGTAATGGATAGCCAAAGCGGAGAGGATACCACGGCCACTCCTACAGGCAAGGGTGCGCTTCGCCCTCCGCTTTGCTCCGGCCCTTGCCTTCCGTCGCTCGGCCGTGAAACCGAACAGCTTTCGGGGGGGGGGAATGTCTCACACACAGGCGGCGGCTCGGCAGAGCAACCACGACCACCCAAAACAATCGTCACCCCCGGGCGGGCGCGGGTACCCGAAGCGCTGCAGGCCGTGCTCGACCGCTGGCCAGAGGTGAGTGCGCGCCTCGACGATCGCTGTCTGCGCAATCTGGTCGCCTACAGGCACGAGTTGCGACGCATCGACCAGGTGTTGGCGATGGCCGACGCCCAGCCTGCTGGGTCCTTCTGGCGCGGGGTGAGCGCCTGGGTGACGATGGCCCTCAAGCGCGGCATAGTGCCGGTTAAAATGAAGATATCTTTCCGGTGCTGCCCATGGTGCATGCCCTGATCTGGTTGCCCTTGCTCGCTCTGTTTAGCTTTTTGAGTTGGGCGGGTTGGAACGAATATCAAAAAGTCCAGGCTTACAGCCACTGGGCCAAAGATTTCGACAACGCCAAGTACGACGTATTTGCGATGCTTGGCCGCCGGGGCGACCGGCTGGTCTGGGGCAGACCGACCCGGCAGGGGCCGACTGAACTTCAACAAATCTCGCTGCAAACGGTTAGAAGCGTCGCCCTCGCTGTCGACGGCCGGCCGGCCAGCCCCGACGCCCCACCCGCCAGGGCTCGACGCATCGCGCTACAGCTCGCCCTCGAGAGCGGCCAGCAAATATCTATACCCTTTACCGAGACGGGGCTGGCCGCCCGCTGGTGTAAACTTCTGCAACAATATGTCTCGGGTGGACCGGATTGCCCCAAGGAACTGATTCAATAGTCGGTAATTATGCTTTGCCCATTCTGCTCGTACTCTGACAACCGTGTCCTCGAGTCCCGTCTGGCCGAGGAGGGGGAGAGCGTGCGCCGCCGCCGCGAGTGCAAACAATGCCGACGGCGCTTCACGACCTACGAGCGCATCGAATTTGTCCCAACAGTCGTGATCAAGCGCAATGGGCGGCGCGAAGCGTTCGATCGCTCGAAGGTGTTGCGTGGGGTGATGATCGCCTGCGAGAAGACCGACGTGCCGGCGGAGCTCATTGAGCAACTCGTCGACGATCTGCAGGCCGAGTTGCAGCAGCGCTCCAGCCGCGAGGTAACCAGTGCCGAGATTGGCGAGATGGTCCTCGCTCTACTCAAGCCCCTCAACGAGGTGGCCTACGTGCGCTTCGCCTCGGTTTACCGCAAGTTCAAGGGTGTCGCCGACTTTGTGAGCGAACTGCAAACCTTCGAAGCGAACGCTGAGCTCGATTCGCTCAAAGCCCGCCTGGAGCGGCTTGCCGCAGCGCACGACCAGTCCGCCGACTGACGCGGGCCGATGGACGAGTGCGAGGCGGTACTGGGTGCGAACGCGGCGTTTTATCGGGCGTTTGAGAAGCGCGACATAGAGGCGATGGCTGCCGTCTGGTCGCAAGGCGCGGCGAGTCTTTGCATCCACCCCGGCCGGCCGGCGCTGCGCGGCTGGAGTGCGGTTCGTCAGTCGTGGGAGCAAATTTTTAAAGTCACTGCCTACATCGAAATCGAAACGGAAATCCTCACCTGCGAAGTTCAGGGGACACTCGCCTACGTCGTGCTGATGGAGAAGGTATTGCAGGCGGCGGGCGGCCAGAGTGCAAGCGTGCAGTCGATGGCGACCAACGTCTTCGCGCTTCTGGGCGGCTCTTGGTATCTGGTGCACCACCACGGCAGTCCCATCCGCCGCTAGGTGCAACAAAAATTGAACTTCTGCCGTTGAACCACTCGGGGAAGCGCAGCGATTCTTAGCGTTTTGGATCCGTGGCGCATATGTATAGGCGATAACAGATCTATCCAGTTTGGTGTGCATCATGATCATCAATCGCAGGCCAAACGAGGCGGTGCTCTGGCTGGAGTTTGCCATTCACATCGCGGTGTTGTTGGCGGTCTTCTTCCAGATGGCCCTTGCGCTGCAAGCCGTTCAACAGCTGGGAGCGGGTGAGGTCTATACCCTGCCGCCGGTGCTCGTCCGTCCGGCCGCCTAGGCCGCATATACCCTAACGAAAGCTGGCCGCCACCGGTACGTGGTCGGAGGGCGAGGGTTGGGCGCGCGGTTGCGCGTCGATCCAGCAGGCGGAGCAGCGCTCGGCAAGCGGGCTGCTCACCCAGATGTGGTCGATGCGCATGCCGAGGTTGCGTCGAAAAGCCGCCGCCCGGTAGTCCCACCAGCTAAATTGGCCCGCCGCCGGCGAGTGCAGGCGAAAGGCGTCGATAAAACCCCAGGTGCGGATGCGCTCCAGGGCGGCGTGTTCGTCGGGATGAAAAAGGACCTTGCCCGCCACCGCCTTGGGATCCCAGACATCGCGCTCCTCTGGGGCAATATTGAAATCCCCGCACAGCAGCACCGCTGCCTTTGGATCGAAGTCGGCAAGCAAGTACTGGCGTAGGCGCTCCAGCCAGAGTAGCTTGTAGGCGAATTTTTCGGAACCCGCCTCCGAGCCGTTCGGGACGTAGACATTGATGATCTGGGTGTCCTCGACGGTGGCGGCGATCAGCCTGCGCGGGGCGTCCGCCTCGTCGCCGGGCAGGCCGCGGCGCACGACGGTAACGGGTTTGCGGCTGACGATGGCAACCCCGTTGTAGGCTTTTTGGCCCGCGAAGGCGACTTCGTACCCCAGTGCTTCAAAGGCGGCAACCGGAAAGCGTTCATCCGGAACCTTCGTCTCCTGCAGGCAGAGCACCTCCGGCCGGTGTGCCGAGAGCCAGGCGCATACCCCCCCCAGGCGAACATTGATCGAATTGACGTTCCAGGTGGCGACGGTCAGATTGGACATGTCTTCGAGGCTACCACCCCCCTAACTCTGTCGCGGGGCGAATTCCCAGAATATCGCCAAATGTTAAGATATTGACGATAGATTCCGAGGGCATCACGCAATGTACAGTTACCCCGACGCTTCCGGCCTCAATAGACAGCGGGAGCAGCGTGCCTCCAACCTGCCCGGGGCGTTTGCGGCGATGGGCATCTCCCTCGCCCTTACCGGAGCAGTCTCCTGGTGGGCGTCCGCCCTGCCCGGCATCGACGCCTGGTTCTGGCCGCTGCTGATTGTGCAGCTCGGCCTGCTGCTGGCGATTGGCACTGTCCGTTCCTGGTCCAAAAACGCCGACAACCTCTCGCTGATTTTGCTATTCGTATTTGCTGTCGTCGAAGGTCTGGTCCTTGCCCCGATCACGGCCATCTATTTGGCCTCGAGCGTCGGGCAGGCGGTCGTGCTCAAAGCCCTGGCGGCGGCGGGCGCCACCTTCGGCGCCGGGGCCATCTACGGCTGGACGACCAAGCGGGATTTGAGCAATCTGGGCAGCATCTTGATCATGGCGGTGCTGGGCATCGTCATCTCTTCGCTGCTCAACGTCTTCTGGCTCAAATCGCCCGTGACCGACCTGGTAATTTCCTGGATGACGGTGATCGTCTTCACGGCCTTCACCGCCTACGACCTCAACATCGCCCGCGACAACCGCTTCGGCCAGACCGCCGGACAGATCGCCTTGAGCCTCTATCTCAACTTCTTGAATCTGTTTTTGGCGTTCCTGCGCATCTTCGGCGGCGGCGGCCGCGACTGACGGTCGACCTCTCCCGCTGAAAAAGGGGCCGCCAAGGTCCCTTTTTTCGTGCTCTGCCTGGGGATGATCAGGCGAAAACACTAGGAGCCACAAAACTTAACAAAAAGCCCCTTTTCTCCCCTATATAGGGGAAGTACATTAAGTACATGCCTGCACTCTCCCCCCTTCCAGGATAAGTCTAGCCCCTCACTTTTTTTCTAGGCGTTGGCCCTTTCGCGTTTTGTCGCGGAGGGCTTTTCGCTTTTTAGCCCCCGCGGCGCAAAAGTCCGAAGCCGTAGCCGTGGGACGATGTCAGCAGGTGTCCGCCTCCCCACAGCAGGCTGCGGGTGCTGCCGATGCCGAGCACCAGGGCGATGAACGGATCCACCAGGCAGGTCTTCATCAAGAAGGCGGTGCTGTCGAGGCCAAAACCGAGATTGAAGACGTAGTTGTGGGCACCCAGCCCCAGCAGGATGTAGTAGCTGAAGTAGGCGGTGCAGATGCCGGCGAAGCCTGCCGCCCAACCGAGGATGGACCGGTTGCCCACGGGCAATAGGCTCGCGGCGAGGCACAGCGGTGCGAGGGTGGCCGAGACCATCAGCGCATACTCCAAAGTCGGCACGGTGTTTTTTTGCCACGAGAGGAGCAGGACCATCCACCCGTCGACGGTGGCGTCGCGGGCAAACAGGGAGCGCGTGGCGCTCACGGCGGTGTAGGGATCGACAGTACCGCTGAAGACCCGGTCGATTTCTTGGGCGGCGCTCTCGAACGCTTCGCTGGTGGTCACCCGCGAACGCACGACGGCGAGGACGGCCTGCACATCGCCGCGGCGCTCGGCGAGGCAGGGTTTGAATTGGCCCACCGGCAGGGTGGCGCACTGGTTGTAGAGATTGCGCACCAGTTGCTCCATGCCCACCCGATACTCGGCCAGCAAGATGGTGTCGTGCAGATCGAGCGGTCCGGTGGCGGTGGACAGCGTGGTCAGCTCCCGGCCGCTGTAGTTGGAGACGATGTCCACCAGCGTGTAGGGCACGGTGCGGGCGGAGTTGATCCAGCCTGCCAGGTTGCTGGTGCCGCTGCCGGTGTGTACCAGCCCAAAGATCACCAGCAAGGGCCAGAGGAGTTCCGACAGGGCGGGGGTAGAATCCTCTTCGATGAGGCCGCGCAAGAAAAACGCCCCCCAAACCAGCAGCGCCAGCCCCGCCACCACCCCGGCCGCCGCCTCCAGACCCCGCCACAGGCCGCTGCTAAACAGGCTCTGCCACAGGCCGTCCCAGTACAAGCGATTCTGGGAGGCCGCCTGTTGGGCGAACTGCGCGAGCCCTTCCGCGGCGCTATCCGGGGTGGTCCAGGCGAAAAGAAAGCTCACCGGGGCGCCTCGGCGGTCGAAGTTTTCCAGGCGAAGGTTTCGCCGGCGGCAAAGGCGGCGGCGGCGGTGGCGAGGGCCTGCTGCGAGCGCTGGTGGTAGCGGTCGCGCACCTGTTCGTCGAAGGCTTCGCCGACATCGGAGACGAGCATCTGGAGGTTGCCCAGGCCGCCCACGAAATCGGTCTGGAGTTTGAGCGATTCGAGCGAGGTCGAGACGATCGACGTATTGACCAGGGCCATCTGCTGGTTCATCTGCTTGAGGGCGTCCTGGGTGGAGGGGGCGGCCTCGGCGGTGCTCGCGTAGGTGACGGCGCGGTTGGCGGAATCTTTGAGCTTGGTATGGAACTGGTCGTTGTTCTTCTGGATGCGCGTCTGGCTTTCGGCGGAGAGCCGGTCGGTCTGGGTGGCGCGCGCCAGGGCGCGGTTGCTCTCGCGGGTCACCAGATTGCGCATCAGCGCCCTCGGGGCAAAAGGACCGAGGTTGAACGGGTCGCCGTTGTCGTCCTCGTTGAGGCTGAGCCCGAGGGCAAAGGTGTCGGGCAGGCCCAATTCTCCAAGAAAATCATCGAATTCGAGATCTTCGAGCTCGCCGTAGAGGGCTTCCATCTGCTCTTGATAACTGGCGCTAATCGTTTCGTAGGTCGAATCCTGCACGCTCTTGATAAAGGCGAGCAGGTCGTTGACGTAGGTTTGCAAAGGCTTGGGCGCCTGCTGGGCGGCGGCGGCGGCGGCCATCAGCAGACCCACGGCAAACACGAGACCGAGGATTTGGATACGGGCAAATTTTTGCATGGGCGAGCCACCGACGGGGAGGTACCCCCCACTACTAGGCGACGCAATGGGTGTGCCACAACCGCATCGGTGCGACCGGACAGCAACCGGACATCAGGGGTTCGCGCGCGTGCGGATTTGCTGCTTGAACTCGCGCACAGCGGCGGATTGTCCGATTTCCAGCCCCTGCAGCACCAGGCTACTCAGTTGTTGCACCGCAAAACCCGGCAGTACCCGGCTGTGGTCCGCCTCGACGTACTCTCCGTCTATCAGGTGCTGGACGATCAATCCCTGGCCGCGCCAAGTCCATACCTCCGGTATCCCCAGCCGCCGGTAAATCGCCAGACGCACACGCGAGGAGCTGGAAACATCCACTTCGACTGCCAGATCCGGCGGCGGGCTCACCTGCAAATCGATGCGCTCAACGCCGAGAATCTCTGACTGGTGCGCTATGTAGTAACACTCGTCGGGTTCGATCGCTCTGGCCAGATCCGGCCTACGCATGGTCCACGAGCCTATGCCTTCCACCGCAATGTCCATCTCGTCAGCCCAGGCTTCGATAAATCGCGCGATCAGTTTTTTAATTTTTTCGTGGATGTTGAGAGGGCTCATGATCTCCAGCACCCCCTGGTCATAGGCCAGGCGGATTGCCCGGCTTTCTCCCAACTCGTCAAGGAGCCGCTCAAAAGTCTCCCAGCTGATTCCCTCCAGCCAGATGCGTTGCTCGCCTGTCTGCAGTAGTGCTGCCGTCAACATTGCCTTGAGCCTCCAGCGTTGCCATCAAGATAGCAAACTCGTACTGAACGCTTGGCGGGTATTGCGCCCGATTCGGAAACAGGATAGGGGGATGGGAGTGCTGCCTCAATGGGGCAGAACAAGGCGCGCTGCTGGTGCCGGGGGTGCGGATCAGCCCGGCGGGGGCGAGGGGTGAATCGCCAGGCCAAGGGTGAGCTTGCCGGCTTCCACTTCGCAAGTCTCGATGCCGATTTCGAGTGTGGCCGCACCGAGGCGCAGGTGCAAGAAATTCAGCGCCCCGCTACCCGCACAGGTGGTTGCCTGGAGTTTCAAAGGAGTGCGCCCGGCAGCCTTCGCCTCGCAAAATATGCCTTCCAACTCCAGCAAGCCGGGTTGGAGGCGCATCGCGAGTTGTTCGACTGCGCCTGCAATCGAACGCTCCCCCAGCTGTAGCGAGAGCATCTGCAAATTGCCCTGTACCCAGGGGGAGGCGAGTAAACCGTTGATGCCCGCAAGCGGCAACAGCACGCGGGCCAGGGCACGCTCGACATGGGGAAGCCGGATACGGGCAAACGCAAGGCTACCGGAGCGGATATCGACCCCGGCGCTGGTGTCGTCGCGCGATTCTGGGTCGAAATGCACCTCGGCCTCGACCGCCAGTTCGTCCTCACCAGGCTTGAGATCAAGCAACGCCAGCGCGATTTGGCCGAACTGCACGCGCACATCCTGAAGACACAGGCTACTTTCCCGTTCGCCGGGGCAGGGTGTCGCTGCCAGGGTCAGCCGCTCGCGCCGGCCGGATTCGTGCAGCAGCAGTTCGACTGTTAGTTGCAGCCGGCCGCTCTGGTGCAGATGGATTTGGAGCACATCCACCGCCACGTTCACCGTCTGCCCGTCGGCGCGGAGGACCAGATTCTGGAGGTTGCCCCGCCTTCAGTGAAGGGCTGGCGGCGGTGAGAATCGATTCTCCCGGGTGGGGCTACATCGACCGCACAGGAAAAGTGGTGGTGGAGCCAAAGTACATCCGGGCCTGCGATTTCAAAGATGGGATAGCCCGGGTGCGGACGTTCGACCTGTACAACAAGCGCATAGACAGAACCGGGCGCGAATTGCCCCGATGACTTGGCTTCAGCAGCCTGCTCAAAGGGATTGCGGCTCGATGGGAGGCCCGCCCGTTTCCTGCGGAAGAAATGCGTCGTCGACGATCTGCGTCGTACTGTACGGGCAGCTCTTGCCGACGAGGCTGCGAGGCAGTTCGGTTTCGCGTTCAAAGCTGAAGGTGGCCCCTATGAAAGCAACTGGAACCAGTTCTTCCAGCAAAGGCCGCAAGCTTGGGCTTTCGTGAAAAAGCCTGGAGATCCGATAGCGCTGCTCGGCGATCGTCGCCAGCCAACTTTTGGAGCGTTTTTCAGCTTGATACTGCCACTTGAGCAAATGCAGGATCAACACCTCCAACCGGCTTTCGAGCGCTCTGCGTTCAGACCTGCCCAAGCTTTCCAACTCCTCAGCAAGGTTTTCAAGATCCAGCCTGTCCAGGCGGCCTTCGCGCAAAAGCGTCGCCTGCGCAAACGCCCAGGCATGGAAGTCCTCGTCGTAGCCGACACGTTCGCGGGTTTCAGTGTCCACGGGCTCTCCCTGGTTCATGTTTCAAAGGTAGCCGAATGGCACTCAGCAGCCCGCTTGCACCAAGAGGTCATCGACGCGCTCGCGCCGGACGGCTGCTGCGCGAGCACGCGGAAGGCTATGCCCGATTAATCGGCTCAGCAGGAAGCGTCGCCAATTTGGGCACCTAGATGTGATCTTTTGTTCATATTTTGTGGTAGTCTGTTGCTGTCGCAATCCAATGCGACAGCGACCGCGAACGACACGCCTTGTCAGGCAAAGGAGCGATCAGATGGGTAACCCTGTCGTCTATTTCGAGATCGGCTGCCGCGACAGCAGCAAGACCGCCGAATTTTTTGCGCAGGTGTTCGGCTGGAAAGGACTGCCCGAAGGTCCGGCAGTCTCTATCCGGACCGGCAGCGAGGAGGGCATCCAGGGCATGATCAACTCCCTCGGCCACGAACCCCACAATTACGTGACCTTTTACATACAAGTCGAAGATCTGCAGGCTGCCCTCGACAAAGCCGAATCTCTCGGAGGCAAGACCTGCATCCCACCGACGGAAGTGCCCGGCAGCGGTCACTTCGCCTGGATGAGCGATCCCGAAGGCAACACTATCGGTCTCTGGAAACCGCTTCAGCCGTAGTTTTCGGTTGAAATTAGTGGGCCATACTCAACAAAGATGAGCACTATGCCTACGCCGTGGCGCTATGATTCCGAGTGGCCGAACATAGCGTGCGTCCGCTACTCATTTCGGACTTGGAGCTGCACCTATCTTTTGGAGGAACCGATGGCAGTAAAGCGTATCGTAGCCAACATCGCGGCCGATAAGGTTGAGCATGCTGCCGCCTTCTATGCGGACGTTCTCGGATTGCACTTGGTCATGGACCAAGGCTGGATCATGACGTTCGCTGCCAACGGTCGATCTGCGCCGCAGATCAGCATCGCCAGCGAGGGCGGATCGGGCACTCCCGTGCCGGACCTGTCGATCGAAGTGGACGACCTTGACGAGGTCCATCAGCGGGTCGTCGCTAAAGGGCTGAACGTTGAATATGGCCCGACGAGGGAGCCGTGGGCGGTACGGCGTTTCTACGTGCGTGACCCGTTTGGCCGCCTGATCAACATTCTGGCCCACGAATAGCACTGAACGGAGTCGAGCCATCGGCCACGGCGACCGGCGGCGATGTCGAATCTGCAAAGTACGGATTAGGGACGACCAACGCCATCGCGACTGGGACTGTGGGAATATCAAATTGAATTGGGGATGTGCACGACCGCTTGTGTCGGGTTCCCCGTCAAGGAGATGCCCGATGTTGTGGTTGCTGTTGGGCCTGCCGCTGCTGGCCCAGACTCCGGCACCGCCGCCGGTTGAGCCACCCGTTCCTGCGCCGTCTATCGAACCGGCTCCCGTCCTGACGCCCCCGCCGCCGGACGCGGCGACACTCAAAATCGGCGGCTATACGATTTTGACTTTGCGTGGCCCCGACAGTACCGCGCGCGTCGAGCAGGCTCTCCAGCGCTTCGCAAACATCGTGGGCGAAGCGCCCCAGCCGCAGCTATTCGTAGCGGTGCGCGGCAACGACGGCGGAGCGATCATCCTGGTCAACGACCGGGGACTTGTCGAACTGTCCCCCCGCGACACCGCCCCCAACGGTACTTCTCGGGTGCTGCCCATCGCCCGGGTCTGGGCGGGCCGCCTCAAATCGGTGCTCACCAACCCGACGGTCCTCAAGGGTCTGTTCGTCTTCAGCGGCCTGCCCGAGCGCATCGCCTACAACAGCGCCGAGTACGTGCGCGGCCCTGCCCCCGTGCGCGACGTGGGCCGCTTCACCACCGACGGCAGCCGCACCACCCCCGACCCCGAAGGCAAGACCTGGGTGCTCTTTTGGGATTCGCAACTGCCCCTGCCGCAACCGACCCTTTATATGCTCAACCGCTATCGCGAGTACGTGCCTTATACCCGTCAGTAAACTGACCCGATTTCGTAAGATGGTGGGCAGTCGATTTGCTTTCTCTATGCCCCCAACCCGCTCCCGCCGCCTGTTTCTGGGCTGGTTCGGGACCACCCTGCTCTCCAGTTGCACAGCCACTGCCCCGGTGTCGAGCGCTGGACCCGACTGGGTGCTCGTCCGGCAGCGGGGGTTTTTGCGCACCGCCGCCGATCCACTGGTGGGGGCGCCGTATTTTTTCAAGCGCGCGGGCGAGTACACAGGTTTTGAGTGGGAGATCCTTTCGGCGCTGTGCCGCCAGTTGCGCGTAGGGCTGGAGATTGTGGAGGTGGCCTGGCCGGAGCAACCTGATGCGCTCGTCGCCCAGAAAGTCGATTTGTTGCTCAATGGTCATGAATTGCCGCCCTCCGGTGAAGCGGACACCCCCCGCCCGCCTTTCGAATCCACCCGGCCCTACTACCTGAGCAGCCAGCAGTTGCTGGTGAGTGCCCCGGCGGCCGAGGCCCCCGCCAACTTCGCGGCTCTGGCGGGCCGACGGGTAGGGGTAATCGACCAGAGCGGCGGCTGGGCCTTGGTAAGCGCTTACAACCGCAAAAGCTCACCGCCCATCTCTGTGGCGGGCTTTCGCAATTTGCAGGATCTGCTTGCGCAGTTGGAAGGGGGTGGGTTGGACATGGCGCTTATCGAAGCGCCGGTGGCCGCCTGGCAGGCGAGGCAACACAAAGGCTGGCGACGGGTGGGGCCGGGGTGGCTGCCGGTGGCGCTCGTGGGGCTGGTGCGTACCCAGGACCGATCGACCCGCGAACAAATCGATCTGGCCCTCGGCAAACTGGTGGCTGCAGGTCGGTTGCAAGCTATTCTGCGGCGCTGGGGACTTTGGAACGAACTGCAGAACCGATTGGTGTTTTGAGTTGCCCCTGCTGATGGTGTGGTCTGTTGGCTTTGCACGATAGTCTGTGGAGCGAGAGGCGGAACCCCCTTCGGGTTCCCCTCTCGCGCTCTCCAGCCTCCCCGCGTCGAGGGGCTGCCGGCCCCCCGACACCCCCCGGACTTCAGGGCACGGTGGGGTGCGAGACTTGGCGGGTGGGATGGGCTTATTCTTCCAGTGCGTGCACGACGCGTGTCGACTGCGGCGAAGCGGTTCGCTGGTCGTTGGGCTGCAAATGTCTTCTCTTCAATCCACCCCCAGCGTCATCAGCAAATACGCATAATCAAAGGCGACTTCTTTGAGGGCGTCGTAGCGGCCCGAGGAACCGCCGTGGCCAACGCCCATGTTGGTCTTGAGCAACAACACGTTGTTGTCGGTTTTGCGCTTGCGCAGTTTGGCTGCCCACTTGGCGGGTTCCCAGTAGGGTACCTGGGAGTCGTTGATGCCGGTGGTAAGCAGCAAGTTGGGGTAAGCCTTCGCCTCGATATTGTCGTAGGGCGAGTAGGAGCGGATGTAGCGGAAGTATTCGAGTTCGTTCGGATTGCCCCACTCTTCGTACTCGCCCACGGTTAGGGGCAGGCTCGGGTCGAGCATAGTGTTCACCACATCGACGAAGGGCACCTTGGCGATCGCCGATTTGAACAGTTCCGGCCGCAGGTTGACAACCGCCCCCATCAATAATCCCCCGGCGCTGCCACCGTAAATGGCCAGCTTTTCGGCAGTAGTGTACTTTTCTGAAATTACTGACTCGGCGCAGGCAATAAAATCGGAGAAGGTGTTTTTCTTTTTGAGCAACTTGCCGTCGTCGTACCAGGCGCGGCCCATCTCTCCGCCCCCCCGGATGTGGGCAATCGCAAAGGCGAAGCCGCGCTCGAGCAGGCTCAGCCGGCCGCTCGAAAAGCCCGGGTCCATGCTGATCCCGTAGGCGCCGTAGCCGTAGAGCAGCAGCGGTTGGGTGCCGTCTTTGGCCCGGCCCTTTTTGTAGACCAGCGAGATCGGCACGCGCTCACCGTCCGGGGCCACGGCCCACTGCCGCTCGCTGGTATAGAGCGCCGGGTCGTAGCCGTAGACGGTCTCCTGCTTTTTAAGTTCGCGGGTGCGGCGGCGCAGGTCGTAGTCGTAGACCGAGGACGGGGTGACTAGCGAAGTGTAGGTGAAGCGCAACTGCTCGGTGTCGAACTCGGGGTTGCGCGCCGGGAAGAACGTGTAGACCGGCTCGTCAAAGGCGACCGGCTGGAACGCCTGGGCCGCGAAGTCGTAGACGCGCATGCGCTTGAGGGCGTTCTCGCGCTCGTAGACTACCATGTACCCCTTGAACAGGTCGATGCCGTCGAGTTTGACGTCGCTTCTGTGGGGTAGTCGTTCCTGCCAGTTGGCGTGGGCGGGATCGGCCACCGGCGCCTGCAACAGCTTGCCGTTTTTGGCGTTCTCGTCGGTGAGGATGTAGAAGCGGTCGCCGCGATGATCCACCGAGTAGAGTACCCCTGTCCGGCGCGGTGCAAAGGTTATAAAGCGGCCGGTCGGATCGTCGGCTCGCAGGTAGGAGACTTCGGAGGTCTGTTTGCTGACGGATGTGGCGAGCAAGTAAGCATCGCTGCGGGTCTTTTCCAGACTCAAAATGAACAACTCGTCTTTTTCTTCGAGGGCGACCGGATCGGTTTTAGGCTCAGTGCCCAGGGTGTGGCGACAGATGCGGTAGGGGCGGTTGGCGGCGTCCTGGACGGTATAGAAAAGCGTCTTGTTGTCGCCGGCCCAGTCGAAGCCGTAGCCGCTCGCGTTGGTCAGTTGTTCGGCCAGCGTTTCGCCGGTTTTGAGGTCTTTGATAAAGATCGTGTAGACTTCCGCACCGGTGGTAGTGACGCTGTAGGCGATGAAGTGCTGGTCGGGGCTCATCTGGTACGTACCGATGCGAAAGTAGCTCTTGTCCCTGGCCAGTTCGTTCTGATCGAGCAGGATCGCTTCGGCCGCTTCGAGGCTACCCGGTTTGCGGCAGAGAATCGGGTATTGCTTGCCTTCTTCGGTACGCCGGTAGTAGTAGTATCCTCCCCACAGTTCCGGTGCCGTCAGGTCGGTTTGCTTGATGCGGGCGAGCATTTCGGCATAAAGCGTCTGCTGCAACTGCTCAGTCGGTTGCATAACCGCCTCGGTGTAGCGGTTTTCCGCCTCCAGGTAAGTAATGACAATTGGGTTATCCTTCTCGCGCAGCCAGAAGTAGTCGTCCACCAGGGTTTCACCGTGGAGGGTCCGGCTTTTGGGGATCACTTCGGCAATGGGTGGTTTCATTGGTGATTGTCCAGGAGATGCAGTGAGTGCAGCAAAGACCCGTGACGGCCCCAGGCCCGCAAAGGCCGCCAGGACCGGAACCGTTCTTCTTGAAAGCATGGCATCCGGCTTACCAGCGATATCGGCCAGAGAACATCGATCCCGAAGTTTTTTGGTTGCACAACTTCATGCAACGGGCACGTCCGGCCGCTTTCCAGGCTATCGTAAGCCTGGTACCCGAGGCTACGCCATTGGATCCCCAGCATTCTTCTCCTTCCACCGCTGTCGGCGCGCTCGGCGTGCTCATCCTGGCCGGTGGCCACAGTTCGCGCATGGGCCGCGACAAGGCCCTCGTCGAGATTGGCGGCAAGCCGATGCTCAGGCGCGTCTGGGAAGCGGCACGCGGCGGCCTCGGGGCGGGCGCGCCGTCCTGGGCCGTCACCCCCTGGCCCGAGCGCTACCGCGAACTGTTGCCCGGGTGCATCTGGATCGAGGAGCGCTACAGCGAAGGCCCCTTTGCCGCCTTTTTGCAGGCGTTGCCCCACATCCAGAGCGAATGGGTGTTGGTGCTCGCCTGCGACCTGCCCGACCTCGAAGCCGGGGTGATTGGCCGCTGGGCGCGCGCGCTCGGGGGCGCTCCGGATAGCGCCCTGGCGGCCCTGGTGCCCTCAGCTAAGGGCTGGGAGCCTCTGTGCGGTTTCTACCGGCGGCGCTGTTTTTCTTCGGCGATGCAGTATCTGGCGGAGGGGGGCCGCTCGTTCCAGGGTTGGCTGGAGCGCATCGAGATTTTTGCCCTGGCGGCGGACAGGGACATGCTGCGCAATTGCAATACGCCGGAGGATCTGTCCGAAGAAGGGGAGCGGGCAGTGTTTTGATGCAGGGTAGCCAGGAGATCCAGGGCATCTTCAACGCCATTGCGCCGGTCTATGACCAGATCAATGACCGGATGAGCTTCGGTTTGCACCGGGTCTGGAAGAAGATGGCCATCCGTTGGACCGATTGCAAGCCGGGGGATACGGTGCTCGATCTGTGCTGCGGCACCGGCGATCTGGCTTTTTTGCTCGCCCGGCGGGTGGGGGTCGCCGGTACGGTCTGGGGGGTCGATTTTGCCGCCGCCCAGCTGGCCCAGGCCCGCCGCCGCGATCGCGAAGGGCGGGTGCGTTGGCTCGAAGCGGACGCCCTGGATTTGCCTTTTGCCGACGACAGCTTCGACGCGGTGACTCAGGGTTTCGGACTGCGCAACGTCGTCGATATTCCCGCCTGCTTCGCACAGCTGCGTCGGGTGCTCAAACCCGGCGGCCGAGCGGTGATTCTCGATTTGCACGCCCCGGCCGACGCCGGGTGGCGGGCTTTTCAGCGCTGGTATCTTGAAGGCTGGGTCACGGCACTCGGCCGCGCCCAAGGCCTGGAGGCCGAGTACGCCTACATCGCCCCGAGCCTGGAGCGCTTTCCTACAGGAGACGAGCAGGTGCGGCTGGCCCAGCAAGCCGGATTTAGCCAAGCGAGCCACTATCCGTTGATCGGTGGAACGGTTGGGGTGCTGGTGGCGCAATAAGCCGCTAACGGGGTGAAGGAGTGATGCAGCGCACGGTATAGATTTATGTTCAGCCTATGTGCGGTTGACATGTCCTGGTCTAATCACTGCTATTTATCCAAAGATAATCAGCAACGTTGCTCGTACTGCTTCTTGATCTGCTGAGGCTAATTGCCCTAGTTTTCTAATGATCAGTTCCGTTTCCACGGTTGCCAAAACGGGCTTTGTAACAGATGCTTTGAGCAGACCTGCTGCTTGCCAATCAGCTATTAAAACTTCACCCGGATACTGTGGTGTTTGGATCTGGCTGGTGACAGCCATCAAAATAACGTCAGGATAACGAGTCTGATAGAAAGAAGAACTCACAACAACAGCAGGACGTTTCTTCTTGGTTTTGAGATCGCTGAACGGGAATGCAACCAGAATGATATCTCCAAAATCATAGGGTATCGTAGACGGCATCTTCGGTATTGTCCCAAATCCGACGGAAGGAATCTTCCGACAGCGCACTGCTCGCTTGTGTCAGGCGCGCCTGTTCGCGTTGATAAAGAAAATCGACGAAATCCGCAACTTCCGCGAGTTTCTCCGGCGGCAGGCTGCGAATTTTGTCAAATAGATCTTTCTCTTCGCATTGCATGTCGGTTTCAACCCTTCTTGGTTCCTTAACCATATTTCTGAACAAACTGTCATGCAACGTTTTTTTCTTGCGAACACGCCCCAGAAATGACGTTCCGGGCGCAACAGCCTATTCGCTAACCCGGCTTGCTCCTAAGCTAACGGGGTGAAGGGGCGCGGTCGCGGCCGAGAGGCCGCCCCCCCGCACCGCTGCCCAGCAACCGCCCGCCAATCAACCCGTCGAGGCTATACCGTCCCGCTCCCACCAACAAAAAGGCGAACGACACCGCAGCGTACAACAGGGCCAGTTCTTTTTCAGCAAAAGGCTGGGAGCCGTGCAGGATGAAGCCTGCCACCAGCATCGTAAAGAGAACCGCCGCCGCCGCCGGCCGGGTCAAAAGGCCAACTGCCAGAAGAATGCCCCCCACCAGTTCGGCAAGGCCCGCCGACCAGGCAAAAAAGACCGGCGCCGGGAAGCCCAGGCTCGCCACCGTCTCCACCAGCCCTTCGTTGGGCGGCACCTTGCCGAGGCCATGGACCGCCATCGTGAGCCCAGCAAACACCCGCAATACCAACAAGCCCACATCCGCCAGAGGTGAAGCGCCTCCGTAACCGCCAATCAACAAAGCAAGGATCCGATGCATGGCTGCCAACCTACGCCGAAACGTCTACAGACTAGTATCTCCAGCTTTGGATCGACCTGCGTCCCGGGAGCGATATCAGGCAGCCGGGCTACGGCTTACCCATCCAGGGCAGTCGGTGTACGATAACGAAGCTCAATTACACAACCTGTCATGCAGAAAGTACCCGTCACGGTGATCACCGGCTTTTTGGGAAGCGGCAAAACGACCCTTATCCGCCACATCCTCACCCACAATCAGGGGCTGCGCATCGCCGTGCTGGTCAACGAGTTCGGCGAACTGGGCATCGACGGCGAACTGGTCAAAGCCTGCGGCGGCTGCGGTGAGGAGGACATCATCGAATTGACCAACGGCTGCTTGTGCTGCACGGTGCAGGAAGAATTTTTACCCACGATGCAGAGGCTGATCGCCCGCCGCGATGAGATCGACCACATTTTGGTCGAAACTTCCGGCTTGGCGCTTCCGAAACCGCTGGTGCAGGCGTTTCGCTGGCCCGAAATTCGCAATGGCGCGACGGTTGATGGGGTGGTGACGATTGTGGATGCCGCTTCCGTCGCGCGGGGCGGCCTGTTCGAGCGCACGAGCGACGCCCCCGGCCACGGCGCAACGGAGGAAGAACTTGTTGAGCTGTTCGAAGATCAACTGGCCTGCGCTGACCTGGTTCTGCTCAACAAGAGCGATCAGGTGGCACCGGCGGATCAACCGGCCGTCGAAGCGCACCTGCGCGCTTTGCTGCCGGATTCGGTCAAGCTCATCGCCGCAAGCCACAGCCGGGTGGACCCGCGCACTTTATTGGGTCTGGGTCAGGCGGTCGAAGAGCAGATCGCCAAGCGCCCCAGCCACCACGACAGCGAAGCAGAACACGACCACGACGAAGACATCCGGGCGCTCAGCGTGCGGCTGGAAGGACCGCAAGATCCCGACCGGCTGGTGGCCGCACTGCAGCGGCTGGTGCGCTCCGACGAAATCTACCGGGTCAAGGGCTTTGTCCATGCCGCCGGTAAACCCCTGCGCCTGGTGATCCAGGGGGTAGGTCACCGCTTCGAGCGCTACTTCGACCGTCCCTGGGGCAAAGATGAAACCCGCCGCACCGATCTGGTGATCATCGGCAAAGATCTGGAGGCGGAAACGATCGGGCGGGCACTGGCCGAGGGCGCTCTCACAGCTCCGCGGCCAGATGCCAGTGCGCTCCCGAAAACTGCAACTTGAGTCCTGCAGGCAAGCTGGGCACCCCGCGCTGCAGCAGCAGGCCCCGCCCTTCGAGATTGAGCAGCTGCGAGCCGCGGAAATTGGTGGCGAGCGGTTCTTTCCAGTGCGTGTGGCCGCTCATCACCAGGGGGACGGGAGCGCGGCCGAGTACCTCGCGCACGGCCCGATGGCCGCTTAATTTGAACTCAGGCGCGTCCGGACCCTGGTGCAGCAGCATCACGTCCGGCCGGGCACCGACGAGCTTTTTGAGCGCGCGCACAAAATCTTTTTCCTTGCGGCGCTGGGGCTTGACCGGATCGCCGATGATCCCCCCGAGGCCCGCCACCCGCAGACCGCCCAGGTCGACCACCTCGCCGTCGAGCAAATGGATGCCGGGTTCGGACAAAAAAGCGGCGCGCTCCTTGGCGGTGCCAAAGTCGTCGTGGTTGCCCGCCACCCCCGCCACCCAGCGAAAGTGCCGCGCAAAAGCCCGCCACACCGGGCGCACATCGCCGATGCCGCCGCGCCGGTCGAGTTGGGGACGCACGAACAAATCGCCGCACAGCAGCACCCCTACCCGAGCGGCCCCGGGTAAATAACCGCCGCCCGCGAGTTTCGCCAACTCCGCCGCTACTGCCTCCCCGAGCAAACGGGGCGCCTCTTCGCCCGCCCGCTCGAAGATCCCCTGCAAATCCGAGCAGGCAAATACCGCGTCGCACCCCTCGGGCAGCCGGTCCACCGTCGCGTGGGACAATCCGAACCAGCGGCTTCGCACCTCACCGCTCGGGGCGACGGCACGGTAGGGAATGGCATGAAAAGGCTGCTTGTGGACGGCTTGAACGCGCATGGGACCCCGGGCCGCGACCGGAAGTAGTCTAACACTACATATAGTGTCAGGACTACAGAAAGATGCTTGGGGCCGCAGGCTCAGCCGACGGTCTGGGTGGTGAGCATCGCCGCAGGCGGCTTGGCGTGGGGCCAGGCGAAGGCGTGGCGGAAGCTCGCCTCCTGGCAGGCTTTGAGCTGCTTGAAGTCGATGACGTCGTTGGTGAGCAGATTTTCGTACTCGAAGGGCAGCCGCACATCGTGCAGACCGGCGTTGTCGGTGCAGATGGCGATGTCGACGCCCGCTTCAAAGCAGCGCTCGAAGACGGGACGCAGCTGGCCAATGTCGCTCAGGGTACCGGTCTTGATATAGGTGGTCGGGCAAATTTCCAGACACTGGCGGCGGGCTGCCAGTTGCGGCAGAAGCTCCGGGTGCAGCAGCGGAATTTGAATGCCGTGGCCGATGCGGCAGACGTAGGGCAAGAGCTGCGGGTAGATGCCGTCTTTGGTCTCGTATAGATGGGCGGTGGTCTTGATGCCCATGGCAAGGGCGTATTTGTAGAGATCTGCAAACGTCTCGAGCCGGGCTGCATAGTGGCTGTCGCCTCCGGCCACGTCGATACCGCAGATATATTCGGGCATCGAGGCGGCCAGATCCACGATCGCCCGGTTGACCTTATCGCTGAGGCGGCTGTGCATGCAGAGGATCTGGCTGGTGACGATCGGGTACTCGGGAGAGCGGGCGGCATCGCCGATCGCGCGCACCACCTCGGCCATCTGGGCGATACGCTGATCCTCGGCCAAGTTGCGGTCGGTGCGCAGGTAGGGCGTGTAGCGGATTTCGAGGTAGGCAAGATTCTCGAAAATATAAGCGCCCCGGATGAGGCGCATGACAAAATAAGGCAGGGCATCGAGCGTCTGGACGTGCTCGACGAGGGTGTGCAGTTCGAGGTATTCTTCGAGGCTGCGGCGGGGGCGGGTAAAAAAGGCTTCGAAATCTTTGTATTCGGGATACTGCTCGGCGAGCGGGTGATCCTGGCGCACCAGGTAGCGCCAGAGGATCCGGGGGACCACCGACCCGCCCAGGTGACGATGAAGTTCGGCGTGCAAAGACATAAGTATCGGCTCGGCGGATGATTTTGTTTATTATCTCCCAGCCACCCCAGATGTGGGGCCGGCCCTGGACCAAATTTTTGGTTGCCCTGCCCTAGCCGCCGCGCCAGACCTGGTAGAACATCAAGCAGCCGATGATTACAAATCCCGCCGCTGCGCCCAATTGCAAGTAGGTGGGAGGAATAAGCTTGCTCAGCCACGCGCCCGCCAGCACCCCCAACAGGCTCGCCAATACCAGCGCCAGCGAAGAGCCCAAGAACACCGCCCAGGGCGAGCCCGACTTGGCGGTCATCAAAAATGTGGCGAGCTGCGTCTTATCCCCCAACTCCGCCAGGAAAATGGCCCCAAAAGTGACGCCCACCAGTTTCCAGTCCATCGCCTTGCCCGCGCATTGTTACGAATGCTTCAACTAAGATAGCAGGCTCTTTTCGGTCCGCCCGCCCCGGTTTCGGTCTGAGCAGATAGACTGGCCCTAATTGGTGCGGGCACTTCGGGGCCACCCGTGGCGTCTTGCAGTCCAGACCATCACTACCAGCACAGCGCAATGATCGAAAACACTATGCAAGATTTCTTTCGAAAGAGTGTCCTGCTCACGGTCATCCTCAGCCTCGTCGGCTCCGCCGCGGTGACGGCCGCCCCCAAGCAGCCCGTCAAGCTGCGCGCCGAGTACGAAGCCAGGCTCGAAGATTCACCCAAGGCGATCGTCGATGAAGTCTGGCAGACGGTGGACCGCGAGTTTGTCGATCCGACCTTCAACAAACAAAACTGGATAGCGGCGCGCGAGCAGTTGCTGGGCCGCGACTACAAAAGCAAAGAAGAAGCCTACGAGGCGATTCGCAATTCCTTGAAGGTGCTGGGCGATCCGTACACCCGCTTTCTCGACCCGCGCGAATTTCAGGCGTTGCGCGATCAGACCAGCGGCGAGCTGGTGGGGGTCGGCATCCAACTGGGGGTCTCCCAGGCGAGCAAACTGCCGGTGGTGGTCAAAACCCTCGAAGATAGCCCCGCCAGCCGCTCGGGCATCCAGGCCAAAGACGAGTTGCTCGCCGTCGACGGCAAAGCGACCGCCAAGCTCGAAATCGGTGAGGTCTCCCGGATGATCCGCGGCGATCGCGGCACCCAGGTGACGCTGTCGGTGCTGCGCTCGGGGCAGAAGATGAGTTTTACGATCACCCGTGCTCCGATCGAGCTGAAGGTGGTCACCAGCTCCCTCAAAGAAGAAAATGGCCGCAAAGTAGGCTACATCCGCCTTGCGGAATTTTCTGAAAAGGCTCCCAACGAGATGCAGCGGGCCTTTGCCAAGCTGAGCGAAGCAGGGGTGCAAGGCTGGGTACTCGACCTGCGCGGCAACCCCGGTGGCCTGCTCGATGCCGCCACCCGCGTGGCCAGCCTGGTGCTCGATCAAGGCACGATCGTCTCGACGGTCGATCGCGCCGGCACCCAGGATCAACTGACCGCCGACCGCCATCCGGTGACCAACCTGCCCCTGGTGGTGCTGGTCGATCAAGGTTCGGCCTCGGCCAGCGAGATTCTCGCCGGCGCCATCCAGGACAACCGGCGCGGCACCCTGGTGGGCATGAAGACCTTCGGCAAAGGGGTCATCCAGCAGGTGAACGCCCTCTCCGACGGTTCCGGGGTAAACGTCACCATCGCCCACTACCTGACCCCCTCCGGCAACGACATCCACAAAAAGGGCATCCAGCCCGATGTGGTCGTGGCCTTTCCGGAGGAGGCGCGCAAGGCTCCCATCGAGCCTGCCACCGGCGCCGACATCCAGTACCAGCGCGCTGTGACGGTGCTGGCCAAGCTCATCGAGACCAAGCCGGCCACCAACGCCCGCAAGTAACTCGCTGTTTCGAGCGTCCCGGTCCGCAACCGTGGGCCGGGACGGTTTTCCTCAAAGATCCCCGGAAGGGAATGGGACAATAGAAACAACACCAGACGAGCGCGATGGCCATGGCACACAACCGTAATTTCACCGAGGAAGCCTACGTCCTTGGCAACCAACTCGTAGACAAAGTCAAAGAAGCGATCCAGGAAGGCAACGTTCGCCGGATCTTGATTCAAGATCCTCAGGGCAAAACGTTGCTGGAAATCCCCCTCAACATTGGCGTGGCCGCCGGGGCGGGTTTGTTGTTCTTTGCCCCCTTGCTTGCGGGTGTCGCGGGTGTCGCGGCGGTCGTCTCCCGCGCCAAGGTCGTTATCGAACGCTACGAGGATCCGGCGGCTAAAAAACCGACCGGCAACGAGCCCCGGCCCATTCAGATCGAGGACGAGGACGACCCGCCCACTTGATTTTCTTAAGCACTTTTGCAGGTAAGCTTGTGCGATACTTCCTACGGTCTTGAGGAAGTGTCCCATGCGCAAGTTCTTGAACCTGGTGCCGGCGCTGATGCTGCTGGCTGCGCCCTGTTACGCCCAGGGAGTGGTGATGGTGGCTGGAGGCGGCTCCGAGGGCGACATTGGTGATACCGCCAGTTGGTCCTACCGGCTCTATCCGACCTTGATCGAAGCGGGCGATGTCAACGGCGACGGCCGCGTCACCGTTGCGGTGATCGCCGACTCCTCCCAGAGCGAATTTATTCCCGAGTACTTCGAGTGGTTGGGGGCGGACGATGCCTTTAATGTCCTGGTGGCTACCCGCACCCAGGCCAATGACCCGGCGGCGGTGGACCGGGTGCGCGATGTGGACGCCATCTTCATCAAAGGCGGCGATCAGGGTAAGTACTACGACAACTGGAACGACACCCGCCTGGAGGATCACATCCGCTATGTGGTCCAGACGCTGGGGGGCGGCGTGGGGGGCACCAGCGCCGGGGCGATGAGCCAGTCGCAGTACGCTCTGGCGGGGGAAAAAGATTTGATTTCTCAGGACGTACTCACCAACGCCCAGACGCGCTATCTCGACGACGCGGACGGCGGCAGCGGCATCCACGCCGACTTTTTGGGTTTTGTCGCCAATACCGTGATCGATTCGCATTTTAACGATCGGGGACGCCTCGCCCGTTTGCTGGGCGTCATGGCGAAAGTAAACGAGGATTTTGGTCTGACGACAGGGCTTTTGGGCATCGGCCTGGGGGATCTGACCGGGCTTGTCATCCGCGGCGATCGCGCCGAGGTGATCGGTCAGGGCTCAGTCTCGTTTTTGCAGGCAACACCCGAAACCGTCACCCATAGACCCGGCGGGGCGCCTCTCTACATGACCAACGTGCGGGCGGACGTGCTCACCGAGGGCTGGAGCTTTAACCTGAGCGGGCGCGCAGTTGCCGCGCAGCCGGCGGGGGTCGTGACGGTGAGCTACGCGGGCGACAGCGCCGCCAACCGCGGTGCGCTTACCATCCAGGGCAGCAAAAAGGGCAACGAGCGCCTCTATGCCCTCAAGCCCACTTATTTTCCCCAGAGTTACGGCCTTGTCCCTACGACCGCAAGCACCTACATTTTTAATTCCCTTGGCCTCAACGACGCCCAGAACCCGGACAACCGCGGCGCTATTCAGGAAACGGCGCTCAGAGCCCTCTACGACTATCCGCACTACACCGGCATCTTGTTGTCGGTAGGCGCCAAGCTTTCTCGGACCCAGAGCAGCCCTGATGCGATCGCGTTCGGGGCCGGTACCGGCGGGTCGGAGGCGGCAGCCATCGTGCTGGACGGTAAAAAGATTGAAGCGAGGGGCCTCTCACCCTACGCCGCGCCCACGGACTCTGGGAACGGCTCGCTGCGCGCCGCCGCTTTGGTTAATCTACGCGTGCATATCCTGGGCCAGACCGGCATCTGGGGTACCCGCTACAACACCCGCACCCATACCTTGCAACAATAAGTTTCAAGCGGCAGGAAGACTCTTTGGCGTCGCAGTATCGGCAACCGGCTCAACCGAAATTTGCAAGGTGTAGAACTTACTCGCCGTGTTGCCGATGAGCATCAGGGCCGTTGCATTGACCCCCGCGCCCACCAGCGCCCCTACGAACAACGGCACGCCTTTAAGCAGGAGTCGCTCCGCCATCTGCTTACCCACAAGGCGGGCCAGTTGCTCGGTGCCTATCCTGGCCATCTGCTGACCCACCGCCTGCTTGAGCGCCTGGGTGCCTGCCCCGGCCAGGCGATCGACGCCGGAACCCAGGGCCAGTACCAGGACCGCTTCGCCTTTGCGGTCGGGATCACCCAGATCCAGTCCATAGAGGCAGGCAATCTCGTAGATCAGTTCGATTTCGAGCATCACCGTAGCCACCACGTCCGCCGCCACCATCGGCAGGTTGATACCCGGGGGCAGCAGGCCGCTTGCCACACCCACTCCACCCGCGAACACCGCCTTGCGTTGGATAAGCCGCTGGGCCAGTTCGGGCGGCGACTCGCCGGGGTGTTCGATCTGGAGTGTCGTTACTGTCTCGCGCACTTTCTGGACGTTGACCTGATCGAGCAGTTGCAAGATCCAGTTGGCGCCGATCGTGCGGCCAATCTGCTGCATCCAGTCGCTGGTACGCACCGCCTGCAGCGAATCGCCCAACCGCGAACGCGCAGCCGCCACCCAGGTCACTACCTGTGGGCCGATCTGACCTTCGACTATGCGGCTTGCACTCTGAAGGCGTTCCTGCACCAAGTTGCGCAGGCTGTCGCCCAGAGGAGTATTCGGTGTCCTCGCCGCCGGTTGTTGCTGAGTCATCGCTGCAATCTATCCATCGCTAAGACGATCTTAAGCACTGCCCCTGGGTTTATGCTCCTTCCCCTGGGCGGATCTGGCGGTGGACGCCGGGCAGATCCCGCACCAAGATGGGAGGGAGTACGCGCGAGGTAGGCATGCAGGGCAAGGTGGTTTTGATTACGGGTGCAAGCGGCGGGATCGGTTCGGCGGTAGCGCGCCGGATGGCTGCTCAGGGGGCTTCGCTGGCACTGGCGGGGCGTACTCAGGCTTCGCTCGACGCTCTGGCAGCCGAGTGCGAAGCGGCCGGCAGTCCCCAGACCCTGGCCATGGCCACCGACGTCACCGTCAAAGAGCAGGTGGATAATCTCTACACCAAGGTGGCCGCTACCTTCGGTCAGCTCGACGTTGTGCTCAACGCCGCCGGCCTTGGCATCCTCAAGCCCATTCAGAACCTGAGCGAAGCAGATCTCGACCGGCAGATGGCCGTCAACCTCAAAGGCACCTTCTTGAGTTGCCAGGCGGCGGTGCCCCTGATGAGCCAACAGTCGGGGGGGGGCCACATTTTCAACATTCCGGGCATCCTCGGCCAGCACCCGATGGCGACGGCCGCCGCCTACTGCGCCTCCAAGTACGCCGTCGTCGGCCTCACCAAGTCGATGGCCCTCGATCTCAAGCGCGCGGGCGTCAAATTCACGCTGCTCTACCTGGGTGGGGTGAACACACCCTTCTGGGACAACGCCGGCATGCGCGTTCAGCGCGACAAAATGTTGAGTGCCGAGACCGCTGCCGAGGCTGTCGCCTTTGCCCTCGCCCTCCCCTCCCCCGGTGTTCCCAACGAAATCGTCATCCAGCCCGACAGTCACCAGTTTCTCTAGTGCCCGGAGGTTCAGCGCATGACCCACGCCAACGATCTACCCCGGCCGGTGACCATCGAGCGGGACGATTCGCCCCTCAGCGCGCTGCAGGATCTCTTCGAGCGCATCCGTCAGGTGCATGCCCTCGAGCACGCCACCATCTGGGTGCTCTCCGAACAGGATCCCGATCTCAAATTGAGCGGTTTTTCGACCGATCGGGGCTTTTTTATCTATGGCCCGGTCGACACCGGAGCGCTGCTGCGCGCCGCCCACCGCGCCCTGGAGCGCATCAACCGGGGTGAAGAGAACCTGGCTATCCACCCGCGCTGCGGCACCAACCTCTCGGTGGGAATGCTGATTACCGCCGGGGTCGGTTTAGGAGCGAGTTTGTTCTTGCCGCGCCGTCCCCTGCCGCAACTGGTGGCCCTCGGCACCGCAGTGGTGGCAGCCTCCCAACTGGCCACCGGCCTTGGAGCCCTCGCCCAGCGCCACCTCACCACCTCGATTCCCCGCAACCTCGAAATTGCCGGGGCGCGCACGCTCTCCGATCTGGCCGGCCGCCACAGCCACTTCGTCGAGACCCGCTACATCGGCTAAGACCGCAAACAGAAAAACGCCGCGCCTTCCAGGGGGCGCGGCGCCGCAATCGACATCTAAAAATCGGCAAAGCGAAAACGGTCGCAAACGAGCCGACCCCGAACCGGACCACCTTCACTAGAAAGTACGCGCGTTACCCTGGAGCGGATCGCCGTGGCAGCAAAAAAGATCCTTACCCAGCCAGCAGCCGTTCCAGCAAAGGCCTGTAGAGCGCTCCGCCGCGCAAACGCGCCTGCCAGCGCTCGGGGATCGCCTCGATACCTTGCTGGAGCCCGGCGATCCCACCCGCCAGACAGGCGGTGGTGTCGGTGTCGTTACCTAGCGAGACGGCAAGCTTCACCACCTGCTCATAGGCTCCCCCCGCCTCCACCGCCCAGTGCCAGTTCACCATAGCGATTTTCTGCAGCCTCGAATTTGTCGAACCTCGTACACAAGATGGCTTGGCCGATTGCCGCCGCCACTTCCAATGAACGAACTACACCGGTTGGTATCTCGGTCGTTACTCCTATTGAAAAACAAAAACAAGTGAGGCTATATCAGATCCTAGACGCTGAAAATCATACGTGTTTAGAGTAACAATATAGTCAACTTTTGCCTTTAGTGCGGCCTGAGCTATAATCGCGTCATAGACGATTGCGCCATGAAGAGACTGGATGCTCATTCGAGCAAAGATAGCGAGATAATCACCTTCGTCAAGGTTAACAGCAGTGAAGTTAACCAATAGTTGGCGGATAGCCTTTTCTGTATTTCTAGGACTTAACTGCGGCTATGCTTTCCCGGTCATATACCGATAATATTCACTGAGTGAATGAGTGGAAATATAGCCCTCGGCAACGCTAGAGATAACTTCTTGCAATAGGGGAAGGCACCTCTCCCTATCGGGATGGCCTGGAACAGAGCTTGCAATAAGGGTGTTTGTGTCGAAAAGTAATCTCACTCTTCTCGCATGCTTCGGATTGCATCGACCAAATCTGTGTCCACTCGCGTGTGAACAACTGGTAATCCGTCAATAATCTCCATGGAAGCTTCTTCGATATTGGAATCAATTTCAGAAATCTGTTTCTCGTCCAGCTCGACTTGGCTGTCTAGTCCTTCCTCAAGCCAAAAAGTCTCAGCCTCGAACACAGTTTGCCATTCCTTCTGAGTCTTTAGCGCTATCTTTACCTCCCATAGCAGCAAACCAATACACAATAGACCGAGCAGGAAAGCTAACCAAATGGAACCGAAGATTTGCGGTCGAATCACTACGAGCCTGAGCGCAAATGCTTCAATCACTAGGATGATAAACAACATGACTATCGGAGGTATCAGGTTTGCCCGAAATTCTGTGATATGCTCACGTCGTACTTCTGGCTTGACTTCTAAATTTCTCCAAAGCCTAGCCTGAGCCAATTCGACATCTGTGGGCTTTGATTCCGAAAATCGCAGTTGCATAGGTTTCTGGCGGTAAAATATGTACAAAGAACTTGGATTCCAGTTCGTCGGAAGCTCTTGAGCAAAACGAACAACAGTACGTCTCTTGCGCTCTACACTGACACGAAATAATAAGTATGGCGCAATCAACATCAGCGACCAAAGAGAAGCTGCGAAAGCGAACTCTATCATAGTGATGTGGATTTGTTCCGATCTCCCAAGCCCCTCAAGAAAACTCTTCCAAGAGTCTTGATAACCAAGAACCAAATCAATGACCTCTTTTCGTTGAGCTACTGGCAAAATCCAGTAAAAAGTTACACATATTGCAGCTATAAAAAGGTAGCCTTTGTACTTTGAATACCAAGGCTGCTTAGGCTCATTTTCTTGAACGAAAGTTTTGATGTCATTGTAGAGATAACGTATTTGCTCGCCGTGTCTAGGAAGTTGCCCTGTCAATCCTTTGGCAATTTGCTTAAGAGTGACGAGCAATAGACGCTGCAGAGGTTCTCGTTCGAGCTGGGCGCTCACGTAGTCAACAGCATAGAGAAAGATTTGAGGAATCTGCTCAATCTTTTCTCGCCAGGAGTGCTTCGAATGTAACCTCAATTCGCGCAAGCGTTCATCTAAGGATGAAAACTCATTCTGGACATGTTTTATGTAATTTGCGTAGCGCTCGAACACCAATGTGGCATCACTCTGAATCTGGTCAATCCTTTCGTTCACCTCATCGACTCCTGAAAATGCACTCGAGCTAAGCAAATTCTATACATAGCAGAGGCTTTTTGCCAGTAAGCATACTCTAGCAGGCAAAGGCTCAGGTTGCATTTCTGTAAAGAGAAGCCTAGCCGTCTAGCAGTCATATTCAATAGGGCGCATTGCAGAATCTGGGAGAAAGCTCAAAGCAACTGTTACTGTGCTAGAAGTCGCTCCAGCAAAGGCTTGTACAGTTCACTGCCGCGCAGGTGCCGCATCCAGCGCTCAGGGATCGCCTCGATACCTTGCTGGAGTCCGGCGATCCCACCTGCCAGACAGGCGGTGGTGTCGGTGTCGTTGCCCAGCGAGACGGCAAGCTTCACCACCTGCTCGTAGGTTTGCCCCGCCTCCACTGCCCAGCGCACCGAGTGCAGACAGTCGACGACGTAGGCTCCCCCCCGGCCCCTGGGCGGCGCTTCAGGACGAATCTCCGCGTCCAGTTCGCGCAGGGCCATCGGTTCGGCGGCATAGAGTGTCCTTACCGTTGCCGTAGCGGCAGCCCACGGCTGGGCTGCCCCCTCGAGGATGCGCCGTGCCCACAGGCAATAGAGCGCGCAGCACAACTGCGCACGGGCGTGGCCATGGGTAATTTGCGACTGCAAGGCCGCATCGCGGGCCAGTTGTGCGTCCCCGCCGCGGTGCCATAGCGCCAAGGGCAACACCCGCATCAGTGAACCATTGCCGTTGGCTCGCTCATCCGCCGCCCCGGCCCGCAGAGCGGGAGTGCCGGCCTTGAGGGCCGCGAGCGCCTCGCCCGTCTGGACGCCGACATCGAAGACGCAGCCATCGACGGCCAGATAACCTTCGTCGTGCCAGGCCAGCAGCCGACGGCCAACATCCTCGGCATCGAGCCGTCCGCAGTCGAGCAGCGAGGCGAGCAGACACAGCGCCTGCGCCCCGTCGTCAGACCAGGTACCGGGCGGGACCGCGTGGGTGGGGGTGTAGCCGGGGGGCGGCTCGAAGTTGATCAGGCCGATGGGGGGCAGGTTGGTGGATGGGTTGAACTCGTAGGGCACCCCGAGGGCATCCCCCACCAGCAGACCCACCAGACCCCCCGCCAACCGCTCTCGGTGTGTCGGCATGGGATTATCGGTTGCGGGCAACGTCGATTATCCCCCAACGCCTGCGCGATCTCCGTAGACTTTGGACGAAAGGCAGGCGCGGACGGACGAAGCTTACAGGTAAACTATTAGAAACTATCGCCGCCGTCCTCCATGCCCGCCGACATCCCTTCGCCGAACCAGATGATCGCACCGCTTGAGACCCGCACCGACGCTCGAGGGCACCTCATGATCGGCGGCTGCGATGTGGTCGATCTGGCGCAGCGCTTCGGCACACCCCTGTATATTCTCGACGAGGCGACACTGCGCGCTGCCTGTACCCAGTACGTCGAAGCGTTCAAGCGCCACTACGCCGGGGATTTTCGGGTGCTCTACGCCTCGAAGGCCTGGAGCAACCTGGCGATCTGCGCCATCGTCCATCGCTGCGGCTTAGGCATTGACGCGGTCTCGGCGGGCGAAGTCCACACGGCCTTGCGGGCGGGGGTACCCGGCGAACTGGTGTACCTGCACGGCAACAACAAATCCGAAGCGGAGATTCTCCTCGCCGCAGAAGTCGGTGCAACGGTGGTGGCCGACAACTGGCTCGATCTCGAGATTTTGAGTGCTATCTCTGCCGAGTGTCCGGTACGGGTGATGGTGCGCGTCGCCCCCGGCATCGACATCCACACCCACGAATACATCCGCACCGGCCACCTCGACAGCAAATTCGGCTTCGATCCGTCCGAACTCGCCGCAGTACTCGCCTACCTGGCGCGCATTCCCAGCCTCAGAGCCGTCGGTCTGCACGCCCATATCGGCTCGCAAAGCTTCGAGCTTGCTCCCCACGGCGATGCCGCCCAACTGCTTTTGGAGTGGTACCCCAAGGCACTGGCCCTTGGCCTGTCGGATTTCAATGAACTGAACGTGGGGGGCGGCCTGGGGATCCGCTACACCGACGACGACGACCCGCCCGCCATCGACGAGTGGGTAGGCACGATCTGCCAGGCAGTGACGCGCACCTGCAATACCTACAATTTACCCCTGCCAAAATTGTTGTGCGAACCGGGCCGCTCGCTGGTAGGCCCCGCCTGCGCCACGGCTTACACCGTCGGTTCCACCAAGACCATACCCAGCATACGTAAATATTTCTCCGTAGATGGCGGCATGTCTGACAATCCCCGGCCCATCACCTATAAAGCGCTCTACACGGCCGTTGTCGCCAACAAGATGCACGATGGACGCCGTGAGAAGGTGACCGTGGCCGGCAAGCACTGCGAGTCTGGGGACGTGCTGCTGCGCGATGTTGAGCTGCCTCCACTCGAGAGGGGAGATTGCCTGGTCGTCTTTAGCACCGGTGCGTACAATTGCAGTATGGCTTCAAACTACAACCGTATCCCTCGTCCAGCGGCGGTGCTTGTCAGTGACGGCGAGGCGACCCTCATCGTCAAGCGTGAGAGCCCGGACGACCTGTTGCGCTGCGACTGTCTACCGGAACGACTGCAGACATGAACGGCCCCCTGGAACAACTGTCAGGCGAACTGGCTCTGCGACCGCTCATCATTTCGATTCTCGATTGGGCTGCGGTGGGCCTGCTGCTCTACCTGGCCTTTCAGTTGATCCGCCAGACCCGCACGGTCTGGCTCATCCGGGGTTTTTTGATCCTCTCGGGCGCCTTTTTTCTGAGCAACTTGCTTGGATTGACCACCCTCAATTTCATCCTCGATAAGATCTTGATCGGGGTGGCGGTGGCAGTGCCTGTCATCTTCCAGCCGGAGTTGCGCCGTTTTCTTGAGCAGTTGGGCCGGGGCGAGATCTTCACATTGCTCAAGCCCGATCGGGTGCCGGACTTCGAGAAAGAAGCCCTCGACGAGTTGCTTGACGCCGTCCAAGATCTGTCTGAGGAGCGCATTGGTGCCCTCATAGTGATCGAGCAGAGTCCCATCGACGACCGGCTCTTGCAAGATCCGGGCGATACGATGGATGCGGTTCTTTCCAAGAGCTTGCTGTTGACCATCTTTTATCCAAAGACGCGGCTGCACGACGGCGCGGTGCTCGTTCGCGACTGGCGCATTCAATCGGCGAGCGTTATTTTGCCGATGTCCACCCAGATCCCGGCGCGGCAGTTGGGCACCCGCCACCGCGCAGCGATGGGCATCACCGAGCAAACCGACGCCCTGTGCATCGTCGTCTCCGAAGAGACCGGTTCGATCTCCCTCGCCGAGCGCGGCAAATTGCAGAGGCCGCTCACCGTCGAGCAGCTGGCCGAAGCGCTCAACCGCCGCTACCGGCGCGACCAGCCTCCCTCGGTGTTTACCATTCCGGCGCTGAGCGACTGGACGCGCAAGCTCTTCCCCGCCTCCTCCAGCCAATCGGGCAACAGCGACTAAATCGATGACCACCCCGCATACGCTCCTGCGCAGCCTGCCCTCCGATCTTGATCCCAATCGCCTGCCGCGCCATGTCGCCGCCATCATGGACGGCAACGGCCGCTGGGCGTCAAAGCGCAACCTTCCCCGAGTGATGGGCCATCAGGCTGGGGTGAGTGCCCTCAAAGAGCTGTTGCGCTGTTGCAAAGACTGGGGCATCGGTGCTCTCACGGTCTATGCCTTCTCGACGGAGAACTGGAAGCGGCCGCAATACGAGGTCGAATTTTTGATGGCCCTTTTTGAGAAAGTGCTCAACCACGAGCTTTCGGAGATGGTGGATGAGGGGGTGCGCATTCGCTTCGTCGGGGCACTCGCCCATCTGCCCGGAGCTCTGCAGAGTGCCATCGAGGGAGCGATGGCGGCCACAGAGGCGAACACGGCGGTCGAGTTCACCGTCGCCACCAACTACGGTGGCCGGCAAGAGATCGTCAATGCCTGCCGCGAACTGGCCGAGCAGGTACGGTCAGGCCGTCTCCTGCCCGAGCAGATCGACGAGAAGCTTTTTGCCCAGCACCTCTACACCCGCGAGCTTAGCGATCCCGACTTACTGATCCGCACCAGCGGCGAGCAGCGCCTGAGCAACTATTTGCTCTGGCAGATGGCCTATACCGAAATTTATGTAGCCGACGTGTTATGGCCCGACTTTGACCGAGCGGCCTTCCACGCTGCGCTGCAATCCTACCAAGGTCGCCAGCGTCGCTTTGGTAAGGTGTGAGATCTCCCCCGGCCCCCCCTTGGGAAGGGGGGGCCGGGGGGGTCAAATCCTTGCCTTGACCGTGAAGGCGTAGGTCTCCCCAGTCTCCAGTCGAAAATCATTCTTTTCGAGAAACCGCTGCAGGGGTTCTTTGATCAAGGCCCGGCCCAGGGATGGATGAATTTCAAGCTGGCCTCCACTCAGGAAATGCCAGCGAAATGTCCAGACGTACTGGCCACCCTCGGCGTCACCTTCCAGCCAGCCTCCAGACAGGGAGCGGGCACTGACGCGCAGGTTGATCTCGGTTTGGGGTAATCGGCCGCTTGCCACGCGCCTGCCCTCTACTGCGATTTTTTTATCTTAGAAGCTGATGGCGAAATGGCGCGCTTGAAAATGTTACGGTGGTTAAAGTGTCTATCGAGTTGCCCGTCCGTGAGCCAAACCGCCGCACCCGCTATTACTCTGTCATTCGACGCTGCAAGTGTCGAACCTATGCAACTGCAGCAGCTTTTTGATACTGGTGCCTTCTGGGCGCGCAACCGGCAAATCGGTAGGATCGAGTGTATGCTTGCCTGCAGCAAGCCGGTGGTCGCCGCTTATGCCGAAAGCCGATTGGTCGGTTTTGCCCGCGCTACCAGCGATGGTGCCTTTCGAGCCACAATCTGGGATGTGGTGGTACATCCGGACTACCAAAAACTGGGTCTCGGACGCCGCCTGATTGAGGCGCTTTTGGATGAACCGGCAATACGCGATGTCGAGCGCGTCTATCTGATGACGACCTTTCAGCAAGGCTTTTACGAAAAACTGGGCTTCCAACGCAACGCTTCGACGACGATGCTGCTGATGCGCTCAGACGAAGTGGGCTGACAGCAACCGCAGCTACAAAATCAGGCGGGCCACGGTTTTACTGTGGCCCGCCTCGATCGTATGAATTTGCGATGCGCTTAGCGGCGAACGGCATAACCGGAAACGAGCGCGACAATGAATACCAAGATCGCCGAGCCGAGGATGGTCGGGATCAAAGACACATTCGCCAGGGCAGGACCGAAGTTGCCAAACAGAGCCGCACCCACCCAGGCACCAATGACGCCGAAAACAGCGGCGACCAGAAAGCCCCCCGGGATGCGTCCAGGTACGATCGCCTCGGCAATGACAGCACAGATGCCGGCTACGACCAAAAACAAAATAAAGCTCAAGATCCCCATGTCCTTTGAACTCCACTGGAGTGATGCTCTTATTCTAGAAACCCCGGACTGCGGGAGCGTCCGCCAGAGGATTGAACTCGTGGGTGCCCCTTTTGACAGGGGACAACGCGATACAGCTATGTCTCAAGGACGGCCGCCCGGACGGGAATTTTCGGCGTCTTTGATACCCAACTGGTAGACTCCGGCACCGATGGACACCATCAAACCGCCGGCCAGCGCCCAACTCCCTCCCAGAGTATGGCGCAGAACGATGAACACGACCACCGCCAGGATCAGCGAAGGCAATATGCTCAAGATCGAGGCGAAAAGCTGGTTGCGCTCCTCCCAACCTTTCGGACGGCGCTCGAGCGTCTGGGCGGTGTAGATGGCTCGATCGGCGTCGTTGAGCCATCCGCACAGCACGTCCACCAGACGGCCGTTGAAGCGGGAAAAACACAAGTAAAGCGCCAGCGACCAGAGGCTGATGCCTGCAGCCACCGCCGGTGACAGTCCGAATTTGTAAAGAAAAAAGTCGATCACATTTTGTAAAGATCTCGCCCTGCTACCCAGGGTACACCGCGCCGATGAGAATAACTACTTAGGCACAAATGCCTGGTGCGGGTTTGCCCAGGTCGAGCGATAAACTGGAGCAGTTGTCCAGGAGAACAGCGTGCCTACCCTCGGGGTCAACATCGATCACGTCGCTACGATCCGTCAGGCGCGCCGCACCGTCGAGCCTGATCCGGCGGCGGCGGCGGTACTGGTGGAACTGGCGGGTGCTGACGGAATTACCGTCCATCTGCGCGAAGATCGCCGCCATATTCAAGATCGCGATGTCGAGATTCTGCGGCGCACGGTACGCACACACCTCAACCTGGAGATGGCCGCCACCCGGGCGATGGTGGACTTTGCTCTGGACGTGCGGCCGGACTACGTGACGCTGGTACCCGAACGGCGCGAGGAGGTGACCACCGAGGGCGGCCTCGATGTGGGCGGTCAGATTGCATCGGTGGGTCTGGCGGTCGAGCAGTTGCAATGCGCAGGCATTCCGGTGAGTTTGTTCGTCGATCCGGATGCCGCTCAACTGCAAGCTTCGGCCCGCACCGGAGCCAAGTTTGTCGAACTGCACACCGGACGCTACGCCGAGGCCAGGGGCGAGCAGGCCCAGCGCAGCGAACTGGCGCAGCTTGCCGCCGCCTGCGATGAAGCCCAGGCTCTGGGTCTGCGGGTCAATGCCGGTCATGGCCTGACGTACTGGAATGTCGCACCGGTGGCGCGCTTGTCGGGTATGGAAGAACTCAATATCGGACACTCGATTATTGCCCGGGCGGTGCTGGTGGGTCTCGAGCGGGCGGTGCGCGAAATGAAGCAGGCGATGATAGCTGGATGAAGACTGTTCGCCTGCGGGCCGCCGCCAAGATCAATCTCTACCTCGAGATACTCGGGGTACGCCCCGACAACTTCCACGAATTGGTGATGGTGCTGCAGAGCGTTGATCTGGCCGACACCGTCACCCTGCGCGCCGCGCCCACGACCAGGGTGAGTTGCTCCCATCCATTGGTGCCCAACGACCGTACCAATCTGGCGGTAAGAGCGGTCGAAGTGCTTCAGAAGCACACCGGCATCGACGAAGGAGTCGAGATTGTCATCGAGAAGCGCATCCCGGTAGCGAGCGGTCTGGCGGGCGGCTCCACCGACGCCGCCGCAGTGCTGGCGGGGCTCAACGTGCTTTGGGATCTCGGCTTGACCCAGAGACAGCTGCAGTCTCTGGGTGCTCAAATCGGCTCGGATATTCCCTTTTGTGTGACAGGCGGCACCGCCCTTGCTATGGGCCGGGGTGAAGTGCTCTCGCCTCTGCCGGCCCTGAAGGGGGTCTACTTAGTGCTGGCCAAACTCGCCGATTTGCAGGTATCCACCGCCTGGGCCTACCAGACCTACCGGCGCGAGTATCTGAGCGAGGGTACCGCGCCGCGCGCCCGCACCAGTGCTCTGCTCTCGGCGGTGGCCAGCCAGGAGGTTGCCCGCATCGCACCACTGTTGCACAACGACCTGGAGCGCGCCGTGCTGCCCGCCTACCCGCAGGTGAGCGCGCTGCGCGAACACTTGGTGAGCGCCGGGGCACTGGGGGCAATGATGTCTGGCTCCGGCCCGGCGGTGTTTGGCCTTGCAAGGGACCGCGCCCACGCCGAGGCTGTTTGTGCCGTCCTTGCGGGTGAACCCGGACTGGAACTGTTCGTCTGCAAAACCCAGCAGGCGGGCATCCTGATGGAAGAATCGGAGTCCTCCGACTTGTAAATTTCCCACAAATAGATTTAAACTGGGGCGCGTTGCTGCCAGCCGGAGATGGACTGTATGCTCTTCACCCGCCCGCTGCGTGGTTTTTCGTTGGTCGAGATGGTGCTTGCCCTCGCTGTCGGGGCGGCCTTGGGTCTGGCGGCGGTGACGGTGGGACTGTACTGGCGGGGTGAAGCGCAGCGGCGGCTCCTGGGCGCCTCGGTGCCCCTCATTGCCCAGGCGATGCGCCAGTACGCGCGCGCCCACGGCAGTCTGCCCGATCTGGCCGTGGCGGAAGATAGCGATCGCTGGTTGGTCCTCTACACGCCGCCGGGATCGACCACCCTCCCGGACGGCGCCCGCCGCACACTGCCGGACGGCATCGCTTACCAACGCCTGCAGACGTATGTGCCTTCGAGTATTCCCTTTGGCCAGGTCCCCGGGCGGGTGCGGCTCACCGGCACCGGTTGCGAGCCGACGGACCGTCTCACCGAATGCACCTTGAGCATCGTGCCATGAAAAAATTTGTGCAATTGCTGTTGACGATCGGCGTACTGCTCAGCGCCATGTTCGTGCTGGTCAATCGCCTGGGGGCGGCTCCTACCCAGCGCACCGGCTACCTGATCGGCATCCAGGAGTTGAACAACCTCGGGCCTATTGGCGACAACGGTGTTCTGAAACTTGGGCCGGTGGATCTGACCGGTTTGCCGATGCCTCCGGACTTTGTGACCGCAACTGCCGAAGCGCAGATGGGCATCGCCAACAGTTGCGTCAAGCTGGAGATGCTGCTCAACTACACCTACAGCGGTCTGACCGGGGTGCCCAATAACATGGCGGGCAGTACCGACAACACCGACTGTCAGGTCAATGGCGGCGGCAACCAGAAAGACGAACGGACCTATACCCTTGCTTCGGTAACGGCGAATATCGACGACAGCCAAACGTCGATGTCGCTGTCGGTCTTTGCCTACTTTTTCGGCAACAACGAGAACGCGAGCAAAGTGACCCTGCGCACGGTGCGCCTGAGTTACTACAGCCTCGAACCACCAACCGCCGGGGCCGCCCAATCGGTGCAACTGGTGCCTTCCGCATTTAATGGGTTGGTGATCTACCCGTCGGTCGCGACGTTTTTTGGCAAGTACTTTGTCTATATCGATAATCAGCGCTACGAGCCGGCGATCGATACCAACGGCTATCTCAAGGGCAACCTGCTGGGTTCAGCCCTCGGTGCCCGCCAGATTGGCTTCTTTTTGCCCGAGAACAGCCTCTATCAAAGTTCGCTGCTGTACCTGCAAAATGGCGATCCTGCCTCGGCCCAGAAACTCACCGTCCAGGGGATGACCACCAAAGGAACCTACACTGCGCCCGGCGTCTACGGCAATCCGATCGGTCTGCAGGCGCTCGATCTGCGCGAGGTGAATTGGCTTTCAGGCTATCTCATCCCTTATCCGAAGCCCGCGACCCTGGTGGCCATTCCGGCGGCTTCTACTGTGGCAAGCGGCCAGACCTTGCGGGTGACACTCTCGATGAGCGGCATCGACCCCGGTACCCTGCGCGCCCGCATCGGCAGCACCGAGACCTACCCCGCCGCCACCAACAGCCCCAAGTGGCGCGAACTGATCGACAAGGGTAAGGGGGCCATTGAGCTGAATCTGAGCGGCAGTACGGGGCAGTCGGTGCCTGTGATCTTGATGGCGCGGCCCCTCGACAGCGATCAGGAATTGGCCTATTCGTTTGTGGTCACAATCAAGTAAGCCGGAGGTCAGGGGGGGCTGACAGGATCTCGTGCAAGAAAGGCGGCGCCATGTATGTTGGATGTGCCTTGTTTGCAGTGCCGACCGTGCCCTTCCATTGGAACGACCAATACACTCAACCTGGCCGACAGAGGTTTCTGCTGCCGACCCTGCCGACCCCGCGGCCTCGGAGGGGTTGGTAATGGCCTGCTCCCCGGAAAATCTGCTCGCCGAAATTGCGGCACTACGCGAACACAATGCCCGGCTGGAGGCTTTGCTGGGCGAAGGTCGGCTCAAAGCGCCGGCCCTGCTTGAAAGTGAGGAGCGCTACCGCTCGCTGATCACCGTCACCTCCGCCATCGTCTGGACCGCGGGGAGCGATGGGGCGATTGTCGAGGAGGTGCCTTCCTGGGAAGAATTCACCGGCCAGTCCCCCGAGCAGTACCAGGGCTGGGGTTGGGTCGAGATGCTCCATCCCGAAGACCGCGCTTCCACCGCCGAAATCTGGCGGCAGGCCAACGCAAACAAGCGCCCGGTGGAAGTCGAATACCGGCTGCGGCGGCGTGACGGCGAGTATCGCCACATGGTCGCCAGGGGCGTGCCGCTGCTGAATGCCGGGGGCCGGTTGTGCTCGTGGGTGGGCACCGTCACCGACATTCACGATCGCAAGGTGGCCGAGCAGCAGCGCGAGTTGCGACTTCTGCAGGCGAAGCGGCATACCACCCGCCTGCAGAAGCTGGCCGAGGCGTCGCTTGCCATCAATTCGGCTCTGTCGATTCAGCAGGTGCTGCAGGGGATCACCGAGCAGGCCGCAGCCCTGATTGGTGCCCATATGGCCCTCACCAGCCTGACGCCCGAGCGCGACTGGGCGCGGGCGGTGCATACGGTGTACCTGTCGGACAAGTATCGCTACTGGCACCACGGCGAAGCGCGCCTGGGCGGCGTCGGGATCGCCGCCGATGTGTGCCGGACCAACCGGCCTGCACGTCTGACCCAATCCCAACTGGAGGGCCATCCGCAGGGCCGGCTGCTCGCCTTCGGGGCCACCGACCGACCGGCGCTGCGCGGCTGGCTCGCCGCCCCGCTGGTGGGGCGCGACGGGCGCAATATCGGCCTCATTCAGCTGTCGGACAAGCACGAGGGCGATTTTAGCGAGGAGGACGAGGCCATCGCCGTGCAACTGGCGCAACTGGCCTCGGTGGCAATCGAGAATACGCGGCTATTCGAAGCGGAGCAAGCCGCTAAGGTGGACGCCGAGGAGGCCAACCGCCTCAAAGACGAGTTTCTGGCCACCCTCAGCCACGAACTGCGCTCACCGCTGACGGCAATTTTGGGATGGACCAAGCTGCTGCGCCAGGTGGATCTGGGCGCGGTGCGCGCCGCCCACGCCCTGGAGGTGATCGAGCGCAACGCCCTCGCCCAGAACCAGCTCATCGAAGATCTGCTCGATATCTCGCGGATCGTGGCCGGCAAGCTGCGCATCGAGGCGGCCGCGGTGGATCTGGCCGGGGTGATCGAGGCGGCCATCGGCACCGTCCGCCCGGCCGCCCAGGCAAGGGCCATCGAAGTTGACACCGAGATCGAACCGGGGGTGCCGCTTTTGATGGGCGATGCCACCCGTCTGCAGCAGGTGGTCTGGAACTTGCTTGCCAACGCGGTCAAATTCACTCCCAACGGCGGCCGGGTGCGGGTGCGGCTGTCCCGGCGCGGTACCGCCGCCGAGGTCGCCGTCAGCGACAGCGGCCTGGGCATCGCCCCCCATCTGTTGCCCCACGTCTTCGAGCGCTTCCGCCAGGCGGACAGCTCCAGCACCCGCTCCCACGGCGGTCTGGGTCTGGGTCTTGCCATCGTCCGCCAACTGGTCGAACTGCACAGCGGCACCGTCTCGGCCGCGAGCCCCGGCGAAGGGCAGGGGGCGACTTTTACGGTGCGGCTGCCCTTTGACGGAGCACGGACATTGCTCGCGGGCGACCACTCCCCCGGCGACTGGACGCGCGAATCTCCCACCGCCTGCTGCGGGCGGCTCGACGGCCTGCGGGTGCTGGTGGTGGACGACGAACCGCAGGCGCGCGAACTGGTGCGCACCACCCTGGAACTGTGCGGTGCGCAGGTGGCCACGGCGGGCTCGGCCGCGGAAGCCCTGGCTGAGGTACGCCGATCGAAGCCGGCGGTCCTGGTCAGTGACATCGCCATGCCGGGTGAGGACGGCTACGCCCTGCTGCGCCAATTGCGCCTGCTCGAAGCCGAGTGCGGCGGGCGCATCCCCGCGGTGGCCCTGACCGCCTACGCCCGCGTCGAGGACCGCCGCCGGGCGCTTTTGGCCGGTTTTCAGACCCATCTGAGCAAACCGGTCGAACCGAGCGAGTTGGTGGCGGCGGTGGCCAATTTGAGCTGTCAGGCCGCGATCTGAAGCCCTATGGCTTAGTCGCTTTAGCCTGGGCGGCTTTCTGCTTTTGCTTTTCTTTTTCTTTGGCCCGCTTTTCTTTTTCTTTGGCCTGCTCGCGCGCCAATTTCGCTTCGAGAGCCTGGCGCTCGGTCTCTTCGGCTTTTTTGTCGAGATAGTAGTCGTAGTCGCCCTCGTAAGCCACCAGTTCGCCTTCGCGGATTTCGACGATTTTGGTGGCGACGCGCTGGATGAAGTAGCGGTCGTGGGAGACGATCACCGCTGAGCCGGTGTATTCGCGCAGAGCCTCTTCAAGAATTTCTTTGCTCGGAATATCGAGGTGGTTGGTCGGTTCGTCGAGCAGCAGAAAGTTACTGGGGCGCAGCAGCAACCGGGCCAGGGCGAGGCGCGATTTTTCGCCCCCGGAGAGGGCGGAAACTTTCTTAAAGACCGTGTCGCCGCTAAAGAGAAACCGCCCGAGCATCGTGCGCACTTCTTCGTTGGTGAGTTGCGGCGCTTCGCCGTGCAGCGTTTCGAGAACGATTTTGCCCATGTCGAGGGTCTCGGCCTGGTGCTGGGCGTAGTAGCCCGCAAGTACGTTGTGGCCGAACTCGATTTTGCCGGTGGTGGGCTGCTCTTCACCGATGAACAACCTGAGCAGCGTCGATTTGCCGGCACCGTTGGGACCCAAGAGGGCGATGCGCTCGCCCTTGAGGATCTCCAGATTCGCTCCCAAAAACAAAATTTTGTCGCCATATTCCAGCGACAGATCGCGCACGAGCATCACCTGCTTGCCGCTTGCGGGGGCCGGGGCGAAGCGAAAGCGCAGCGTCCGCTCAGTACCCACCGGTGCCTCGATGCGCTCGATTTTCTCGAGCTGCTTCTCGCGGCTTTTGGCCTGGGTGCTGCGGGTGGCCGAGGCGCGAAATCGGTCGACGAAGGCCTGCTGTCGGCCCAATTCGCGCTGCTGGCGCTCGTAGGCCGAGAGCTGCGCGTCGGCGCGCTCGGATTTGGCCGTCTGGTAGAAGCTGTAGTTGCCGCTGTAGGTGCTCGCCATCCCCCGTTCGACTTCGACGATCTTGGTGACGATCCGATCGAGAAAGCGCCGGTCGTGGGAGACAATCACCATTGCCCGGTTGAGATCTTTGAGGTAGCCTTCGAGCCACTCGATGGTCTCAAGGTCGAGGTGGTTGGTCGGTTCGTCGAGCAACAGCACGTCCGGTGCAGTGAGCAGCAGTTTGCCAAGACCGATGCGCATCTGCCAGCCGCCGCTAAACGTCTCCACGGCCCGATCGCCGTCGACGTCGTTGAAACCCAATTCGGGCAGCAATTTTTCGACTTTGCTCACCAGAAGGTAGCCGTCGAGAGCCTCGAAGTGGGACTGCAGGCGGTCGATTTTTTTGAGCAACCGGGTGAGTTCCGCCTCCGACGCGCCGCCGGCGTCCGCCAGGGCCAGATTCGCTTCGTTGAGTTCATGCTGCACGGCCTGGGCTTCCTCGAAGACCGAGAGCAACTCTTCGCGCACGGTGCGGCCCGGGGTGACCATGAATTCTTGGGCCAGGTAGGCAATTTTGACGTGGCTCGGGCGGACCACCTGGCCGCTGGTCGGCTCCTCGTGTCCCAGGAGCATCTTGATTTGGGTCGACTTGCCCGCACCGTTGGCGCCCACCAGCCCGATGCGCTCGCCCGGGAGCACCTCCCACGTACAGTCGCGGAGCACTTCTCCGGTCGGATAAATCTTGCTGACCGATTCGAGCCTGAGCACGGCGGCTTGCCCTCACTACACCTACACAGTGTAACGGATCTGCAACATCATTCCGGGTAGCCGTCCAAACCCGCGCCACAATAAAGCATGAGCGATGTGGACCGGTTCAAACAGGCGGCAGGAGAACTGGTGGCGGAGGCGGCCGAGGTGCTCGACGCCTATCTGGCCATCGACGACCGGATGTTTTCGTGGAAGAACACGTTTGGCTGGAACGACGTGAGCCCCCTCAAACCGCTGGTACAACCGCTCATCGAGCGGCTCTTGGCGGTGAGCAAACAAATCAAAGATCTCCAGGGCGCAGCGGGCGAACTGCCGGAGGAGATTCCCGAAAAAGCGCCGCTGTTGGGTCTGTTCAAAGTCTTTGCCAATTACGTCGAGTCGCTGCGCTTCGCCGTACAGACCATGGGCCGGGTGCTCGAACACATCGAGACCCGCCGCCTCAACGGTGCAGAGTTCAAAAAGACCCGCTACGAGTCGGACCTGCTTATCTACAAAAGCCAGATCGACAAGTACCAGCTTTACGGCGAACAACTCAACACGCTCATTCGCCAGCTACGGTAGGCAATGCCGGACCGATCGGGCATCGAGATTGCCTACCCGGTGCAGTCGCATCGTGCGCCCGAGCCAATGCGACAATGGCAGCAAAGACTCGTCTGAAATCGCCCATGATCCGCGCCCTCGAAGGCCAGCAGGGTAATCAAAAAAGAATCGGCTGAATTTTGCGCAGCACCTCTATCAGCAGTTCCTCAGAGCATAAACTGATCGCGGCTGCCCGCCGGGCTCGGTAATCAAGCGAGCGCAGTTGATCGGCCATGATTACCCCTGTCACTGCCTGTCCTTCAGGGATAAGTACGTAGAACGGATTTTTGCGCTGCGTGTTGCTGACAGGACAAACGAAGACAAAGCCAAGCCTTTCATTAAACAGAGTCTGGCTGACCACCAGGGCTGGGCGAACCCCTATCTGCTCATGCCCGGCTTGTGGATCAAAACTGAGCCAAATGAATTCGCCGCGCCGGGGAACGTACTCTACCAAGCTTCTTTCCCTTCGGGTTTGCCCCAATCGACCTCGTCTTCGACTTCAAGCGGGCCGACAAGTAACTCCTCAAGGCTGTACTCTTTGACCTCCCGCACAGGCCGAACAACCAGAGCCCCGGCTTCTACACTGCATAGGAGTGTGGTGTGGGGCTTGAGACCAAGTTGGATCACAATCTGCCTGGGAATGCGAAAAGCGAGGGAATTCCCCCAGCGGGCCACTTGCGACTTCACACTTTCCTCCCATGCATTGTCGTCTGGATATCCAGAGTATATCCTTCGGCTGACCTATCTGGGCTCCCCAGGCTTTTGTTGGAACGCGGCACCCACGGCCCTTACGGTTGTGGGTGCCGCCAGTTGTCACTATCGGCGCCTCAGCTCATTCCTGCTCCCACCGGTAGCTCATGGGAGGACACGCGCGACACCGGGATCGGGAGTTTGCGTCCATGCCCGTTGGAGACCTGCTCGCTCAAGAGCTTTTCGGCCGTGCCGTCGGCTTCGAAGTCTTTGCGGAACGCCTGGATGATGTCGGGGATCGCCGGGGCGATGGTGGTGACCGCCGCGATAAGCGCACCCAGGAATTTTTCCTGTTGCTGGGAGGCACCGTCCGGCTGGTAGTCCTTGTTCAGTTGGCCAACGACATTGACGATCATCGGGGCGAGGCGCACCGCAGCGCGCAGCACCGAGCCGAAGAATTTCTCCTCGACCTCCTCATCAACCACAGCCTTGTCGATCTGATAGTCCTTGCGCAGTTCCTGGACGATCTCACCAACTACCGGAGCGACCTGCCGGATCACCCGCAGCAGCGAGCCGAAGAACTTTTCGTCGGCCTGTTCGGACTCTCCCATCTGGAAGTCCTTGCCTAGAGCCTGGACAATACCGGCGATGGCCGGCGCCAGTCGGAGGCCCGCCCGCAGGACGGCACCGAAGAATTTCTGCTCATCTTCTTCGGAGGCAGCCGGTTCGTAATCCTTGCGCAGATCCTGGCGCAGCCTTTCCAACAGGTTCGAAAGGGTGGGAGAGAGCGTCAGGGCTGTCTGCAGAACAGCTCCAATGAATTTCTCTTCGCCCTCGGGTGTGCCGCTGCCGTCCGGCTGGTAGTCCTTGCGCAGACCCTCGATGATCTGCGAAACGGTTGGTGCCAGATGCAACGCCATGCGCAACGCCGCACCCAGGAATTTCTCATCGGCCTCCGGCGACGCATCGACCTCGAAATCCTTACGCAAAGCCCGGATGATCCTCGGAATATAGGGAATCACACCGCTGCCGATGCCGATGAGGGCACCCAGGAATTTTTCCTGTTGCTGGGAGGTACCGTCCGGCTGGTAGTCCTTGTTCAGTTGGCTAACGACATTGGCAATCATCGGGGCAAGGCGCACCGCGGCGCGCAGCACCGAGCCGAAGAATTTTTCCTCGACCGCGTTTCTGTCAGTCTGCGATTTGGCGATCGTCCAGGTGCTCATCGAAGAAACCATGGCTTGTTCTCCTGTAAAGGATTTACCGGTCGTGCCGCGGAGCATATCCCACAAGCTGTTCAGCCAGTTGCTGGAGCCGGTGGCAGGTGCGTCGGGCGGGGGCGGCGGGATCGAACCCATCGGCTGCAGCGTGATAAAGGTGTAAGAACCGAGATCTTGGGGAGTGTCGGGTTCTTTGACCTCCGGGGTCTGTTTGAAGTTGAGATTGGACAGTTCGGCGGCGACCGCCTGCAACAGCCGAGCGTTGGATAAGCGGTCGTAGGAGGGCAGCGACTGGCCCGCCTTGGTCAGGGCGGTGACGATGCCGTAGGTGAAGGCGGACATGCCGTTGGTGCGCGACGTGCTGGCAGCGGCGGTCTGCTCCGCCCGGCAGGCGCTGAGCACCAGGCCGTTGACCCGCGGCGCATCCGCCTTCTGCCGGGCAATGGCGCTCGTGGCCATCAACCGCATTGCGCCCGATTTCGAGGCGGCCAGGGGCGGTTCGACAGGACCGCCGAAGGCCTTGAAGGGCAAGCTGACGGTTTGATCCAGCTCCACGGCAATTTCTTTGGAAAGATCCTCCGGAATCCACACCTTGTTGCGGGTGCGCTCTTCGCTCTCGTCGGTGGACACCACCAGCAAAAATGGCTTCTCCATGCCGCCGGAATGACAACTGTCCAGGATGACTGTGAGCATCCCGGGCGGCAATCCCTGGGTTTTGGCGCTCAGTTGCTGATCGAAGAAAAAGCCGTCGTGCAGGCACAGGCACTCGCGCAAAATGCCTTCCAGTTCGGTTCGAAAACCGTGTCCGCTAAAATACAAGATCCGGCGCGCGTCCTGCTTGCCGTTGGCGGAACGGCTCACGCCACTCAACAACCAGTCCAGGCCATCGGTGACATTTTTGATGGTGGCTTCAGCGTCGTACAGAGTGCGCAACTGTTGAGTGCGAAGTCCGTAGGATGGGGATTTCAGCACTTCGATAAATTTTCTCGCATCCTCCAGACAACTGGGCAAATCGTTGGTCGTACCCGGGTAGTCGTTGATTGCAACGATCAGGGCTTTGATGTCAGCCATGGGCATATCTCCTGTTAGAAAAAAGCTCCAACAGAGGCCGAAAGGGATTCATTCAAACTCAGGTGCTAAACTTTGTTGCGATTGATCCCTGTCTGCCGTGCCGAGCTAAGGGCAGAACGGGTGCACCGATGCTTCCATCTATCCTGTATACTTATTTCCTGAAAAATATGCCGATTGGGAAATCAAACTATAGATAATTGTTACTCTTGGAAACAAACAGGATCGGTCCTGCAAGTCCAGGGGAAATTGCCGCCTTTTACAGGATGATTTCCAGTTGGTACGACTTCCCACAAGTTGGTAAGTGATTGGCTGTTTCCAATTGCTGGTTTCTTCAGCGGCAGGATAAAGCCGATTGCACTTAGCCGGCGGGGCTGTCCACAATACGCTCTCTCGATTGGCGGGCGTTAGGCGCCCGCCAGAACCAGGCTTTCAATCGCCTCGGCCCGCGTCGGCAAAGCGGCGGTCAGCACCTCAGTACCGGTCTCGGTGACCAGTACATCGTCCTCGATGCGGATGCCGCGCACGTCGGCAAATTGGCCGAGCCGTTCCCAATTCACCGCATCGGCGTACTTTTCGCGGTTGAGCGGATCGCCAAACAGGACAGGCACCTGGTAGAAGCCCGGTTCAATCGTGACGAGCATACCGGCGGCCAGGGGGCGGTTGAGGCGCAGATAACCGAGGCCGAAGCGTTCGGAGCGCTCGCGGCCGGGGGCATAGCCCGCCAGATCCCCCAGATCTTCCATATCGTGCACATCGAGACCCAGCAGATGGCCGATGCCGTGGGGAAAGAACAGGGCGTGGACGTCGCGCTCGACCAGGTCTTCGGGTTTGCCGCGCAGGATGCCCAGATCCACCAGCCCCGCCGCCATTACCGCGCAGGCGAGTAGATGCAGATCGCGGTACTCTACACCCGGTTTCATCGAGGCGATGCAGGCATCGTGGGCGGCGAGCACGATGTCGTAAATCGCCCGCTGGGTAGGTGAGTAGCGTCCCGAAACGGGCCAAGTGCGGGTGATGTCGGAGGCCCAGCCCAGTTCGCTCTCCGCACCGACGTCGGCCAGGAGCAGATCGCCGGGGGTGAGGGTGTGGTGGTACTGCTCGTTGTGGAGCACTTCGCCGTGGACGGTGACGATGCTGCCGTAGGCGGTGGCCATGCGGTTGGCGATGATCACCCCTTCCATGGCGGCGCGCACCTCCGACTCGTACTTGGCCTTGGGGGTGACCCGCATGCCCGCCTGGTGAGCGACGACGCTCACGGCGGCAGCCCGCCTCAGTTCACCCAGGGCCGCCTCGTCGTGGGACAGGCGCAGGACGATCACCGCCTCAGCCAGGGCGCGGTCGGCCCTGTCCAGTTCGTGGGAGGCCGGGAGCGTTCGTTCCAATAGTTGGGTCTGACCCGCGCGGGTGGTAGTGTCGGTAGCCGGCAATGTCGCCGCCCCGGTTGCGCGCGCGCCCAGTTCCGCAAGCGGATAGGCGGCGTCGGCTCCGACAAAGGTGGCCACCGCCTCCCGGCCGGGTACCTCGCCGTGCCACAGGGCGTGGGCCGGACCCGGTTCGTCGAGGAACAGCTCCAGCTTGCCGCTATCCAGGCGGATTGCGGCACCCTCCAGGGGCACCCCGGCAAAGTACAGAAAGTGGCTATTGGCCCGAAACGGATAGGTGTTGGCCGGATAGTTGCGCCCGATGCTCTGGCCGGACCAGAGGACGGCAGGTCTCTCCACCAGGGCGGCAAGCCGCCGCCGTCGCTCCTTAAGGGCCTCGGCCATCGAAGGACGCTCCATCCATGCCGTCATCGCCTTGCTCCTTATTTTCCGAAGAACCCTGGCACCAGGATAAGGGCGTCGCGCACGGTGACCGCGCCGACCGCCTTGAAGTCTTCCTTGCGCAGGATATAGGTATTCACCGTTGTATCGCGGATACGGGCCGGACGGCGGGTGGCCGTTACGGTCAGTTCATCGAGGAATTCGCCCGGCGGCAGCGGGGCCGCCTCGTCGAGGGCGCCGAGGCCATCGGGGGTGACGGCGGCGGGCGGAGTGGTGACCACCGTCGGTTCACCCTGGGCCAGCACCGGGGCAGCGAGCAAACCCACCAGCAGGGGCAGAGAGAGCGCAGAATATTTCAGCATCGAGGGAATCTCACAAGGTTTAGAGCGCCTACCTCAATTTTACGTTCGGCGGCGGCGGCCGGTTGCGATAGGGTAAGCCTATGCTTCCCGAACCGCCCCCCGAGGCCAGTTTTGCCATCCGCCGCTACTGCTTCGAAGATATCGAGCCTATCTATCAGGCCGTGCGCGAATCGATGGCGGATCTGGCCCCCTGGATGCCCTGGTGCCACGCGGGTTACTCCCGGGAGGACAGTGCCGCCTGGGTGCTGACGCGCGAGGACGACTGGAAGTCCGACCGCACCTACGACTTTGTCATCTACGAGCGCACCAGCGGCGACATCGTCGGGGGAGTGGGACTCAACCACCTCAGCCGCGCCTACCGGCTGGCCAACCTGGGCTACTGGGTGCGCAGTTCGCGTACCCGCCGGGGAGCAGCAAGCACCGCCGCCCTGCTGGTGGCCCGCTTCGGTTTCGATTACCTGGATCTGGAGCGCCTGGAGATTATCGCCGCCCTCACCAATACCGCCAGCCGGCGGGTGGCCCAGAAGGTGGGTGCCAGATGCGAGGGACTTTTGCGCCGCCGGTTGCCTTTGGGAGACCACATCCACGATGCGGTACTCTACTCGCTCATCCGCACGGATTTAGTGAGCTGACAGCTCAGCTTCTCTCGGAGCGGTTGTCCAGGTTGGTGTCGTCGCCGAAGAGGACGGCTTCTTTTTCGGTGAGCGCCTGGGCTTCGTCAACGATGTCTTCAGCCTCGTAGTTGGCAAAGGCCATGGGCTGATCGACCGGATCGAGGGTAAGGCTCTCGGCAAACTTGCGGATTTTTTGTTCTTCCTCGTTGTCCGAAAGATCGCTCATCAGACCTTCGTCGAGCATGGCCAGAAACTTCTCGTTCGCTTCTTTGACGTACTCGTAGCGCGCCAGACAGCGGCGATAGAGATCGGTGACCGCCTGACGCACCTCCGGGTCGAGCCCCTCGGCGGCGGCGGCCTCCTCGGCCTCGGCCTCGACCGCATCGGTGTCGGTGAGCAACGCCTCACCGCTAGCGGGGGCATCGACATCTTCGATAGCTTCTTCAAGTTCGCCGAAGTATCGAGAGCGCAGTTCGCGCAGACGGTTGAGCATGGTCCAGTTCAGAATCAGGGCCTACCCAGTCTCCTGCCTGCTGCGGGTGAAAGCTTCTATCGGCCGGTGGAACTTCGCATCTACTGTGCAAACAGACCGTCAAACTGCGCCGCGCGGGCCGCCAGGCGCAAGATCGCCCTTGCCTGCTCGCTTTCGATGTAAAGGTGATCGATCAACGCCGTAGCCTGAGTGCCATGCCCCATTGTGGCGTGAACCGCGGTGGCGGCGGCGCGAGAATCGGGAAAATCCGTCCTATTTGGCGGACCAGGAGAAGCAAATGCCCAAGGACTACGTTTTATATATTCGTGGTGAGCGGCACGGACAAAGAGCACGGCGTTGCCGAACTGAGCTGGGAGCAAAGGGCGCGGGTGGCCACCCACGACGTCGCCCCCCAGTTGCAAAAGTTGCTCGCCAACCTGGGGGGGCGCTTGCCGTGGCTGAATTATATTCACCCGGGCGACCCGGTGGCCTACCCGCTCGATCCGCTTATCTTCGACCTGGTGGACGGCGAACGCCGCCACCTGGAAGTGGAGGACGTCCTCGCCACCCGCAACGACCTGTTTGGAAGCGTTATTGACCTGGTTCTCGAGCAAACAGAATTTGCCCTGCTCAACGGTGGCACAGCCCACGACAGTTACTTCTCCAACCCCGGTGTCGCGGCGCGTATCGCCGGAGCGGTCAAAGCCGCCGCCCGCCGGGGCTAACCTTTGCCCACCGTCAGTTCGGACTGCACTTGCTTGACGCCGTTGATCTCCTTCGCAAGTTTCATGGCCTTGTCGATATCGGACTGGACCGGTACGCGGCCTTTGAGAGTGACATTGCCCTCTTTGGCTGTGACGGCGATCGAGCCTTGCTGGATGTTGGCTTCGAGTTTGCTGCGCACTTTGCTCTCGATGTCACCGTCGCTCACCTGGCCGGTGGCATCGCTGCGCTGCTCGCGCGCCCGGATATCCGATTCGAGCTGGCGCTTGCGCGTGTCGCTCGCGGCGTCGTCCTTAGCCTCGGCCCCCGACTCGCCGGTGGCTGTCTGGGCACCATCCTGCATGGCATTCTCGGCGCGCTTGCCGGCGTTGTCCGCCGTGTTTTCCATCGCCTGACCGGTGCGATTGGCGGCTTCACCGGTCGCTTCACCCGCGTTCTCCCGTTGGGTCTCGGCGCGCTGATCGGAGGCCGTTTGATCCTGGCGGACGCCCTCAGCGGTCGTGTTCGGGGTGCTGCAAGCCGCCAGACCGACGATCAGCGGCAGGCTCAGCAAAAGGGCCTGGGTCTTTTTCATAGTTGAGATAGCTCCTGTTTGTTAAAAAATCGAGAAGGTCCATGGCAATGCTAGAAAAAGCGACCCGGCATTTCCCTCTGTCGCTGGGGGGCTTCTCGGCGGGCCGCATCTCTGCCGTGTGGCCAAGCAAAAGCCGGACTGACCCAAAGGTCAGCCCGGCTCAATGGCAAATCAGATTTAGACTTCGGGGAAAAGCGTGATCGAATCGCCTTCTTGAAGGGTGACGATGGCGCGCTTGTAGCTCGAGCGTGTGCCGAGGTACTTGCCCACGCGGCGCTGGCGGGCCGGCGGGTTGAAGGTGTTGACCTTGGTCACCTTGACGCTGAATAACTCTTCGATCGCTTGGGCAATCTGGATTTTGTTGGCACCGGGGGTGACTTCGAACAGGTACTTGTTCTCTTCGAGCAACCGGGTGCCCTTCTCGGTGATCAGGGGGCGACGGATGATGTCGGCCAGGGCGCGCTTGGTTCCGCTACTCATGCCACTGCTCCATAGGTCTCTTTGATGAGTTCAAGGGCGGGACCGGTGACCACGATCCAGTCGGTGGCGAGCAAGTCGCGCACGTTGAGGTTGCCGGCGGTGATCACTTTGACGTTGGGGAGGTTGCGCGCCGACAGATAGGTGTTGGTCTGTCGCTCGCGCAGGATCAGGAGGATCGACTGGCTCGCCATATCGACACCCCAGCGCTCGAACGCCTGCACCAGTTCCCTGGTCTTGGGGGCGGCAAGCTGCCCCTCGAACTCGTCAACGACAATCAAATCTTCCACGCGGCTCTGCAGGGCCGTGCGCAGGGCAAGCCGCCGCTCCTTGCGGTTCATCTTGATCTCGAAGTCGCGCGGCTTTGGGCCAAAAATAACGCCTCCCTTGCGCCACAGCGGCGAGCGGATCGAGCCCGCGCGGGCGCGACCGGTGCCTTTTTGTTTCCAGGGCTTCCTGCCGCCGCCGCGCACCTCGCCGCGGGTGAGGGTGGAGGCGGTTCCCTGGCGGGAGTTGACCATCTGCCGCTTGAAGGCCAGATAGACGACGTGGGAGGCGGTGGCCGCGGAGGCGACGGGCAAATCGAGATCGACCTCGCCGGTCGCATTGCCCTGCCAATCTTTTATCGAACAAGTTGCCATTGTCTTTGCTCACACAAATTGTGTTGGGGGCTCTAGCCCTTGGCGCGCCCGACGCTCTTGGCGGGCGAGATCATCAGCAGGCCGCCCTCGACGCCGGGCAGGCCACCTTGAATCAAGATCACGTTGCGCTCGGGGATCACCCGCACCACCGTCAGTTTGCGCACGGTGACGCGCTCGTTGCCCATGCGGCCGGGCATGCGCTTGCCGGGGAAAACGCGCCCGGGTGTGGTGCCCGCGCCGATCGAACCGGGTGCCCGATGGTTCTTCGAACCGTGGGCCATCGGCCCGCGCCCGAAGTGGTGGCGCTTTTGGCCGCCTGCGAAGCCCTTGCCGATGCTGGTGCCGACGACATCGACCAGTTGACCCGCCGCAAACAAATCGACGGTAATCTGCTGGCCGGGAGTGTATTGGGAGCTGTCGGGAAGCCGAAATTCGCGCAGATGGCGCACCGGCGCCTCCAGACCGGCCTTTTTGCAGTGGCCGACCTCCGGACGGGTCAAGACCTTCTCGCGGGCCGTACCAAAACCCAGCTGCACAGCGGTATAACCGTCGGTGGCTTCGCTTTTGACCTGGGTGACGGGGCACGGCCCCGCCTCGACCACCGTCACCGGTATCGCCCGACCCTCTTCGTCAAAAATTTGCGTCATGCCGAGCTTGCGGCCCAGGATGCCCAGTGACATCGCTTTTCTCCCTGACCAGAAATTAGGGACCAAACCGTGGGCTTTGTCTTGCCCTGGGTTTGAATCACAAGCTCTTATGATACCAGGGGGGCTCCGGTTCTGTCCAGGGGAGCGAACAAGCGCTCGGCGGGGCGGTACATTAGAAAGACGGCTACCCATCCATAGGTAAAAACGCTCTTGTCTGGGAAAACCTACCGGGCCACCGGCATCAACCTGCGGCGCATGCCCCTTGGCGAAAGCGATTTGCTCATGACGATTCTGACGCGCGAGAACGGCCTGGTGCGGGCGGTCGCCCGAGGAGCGCGCAAGGCCAACGCCCGGATCGGCGGGCGCACCGAGCAATTTGTCGTCAACGACCTGCAGCTGTACCGGGGCCGCAGCCTCGACCAGCTCACCCAGGCGGAGAGCTTGCGCACTTTCCCGGGCCTGCTGCAGGATCTAGGCCGCCTCACCGCGGCGCAGTACCTGGCCGAAGGGGTGCTGCAGGAAGCCACCGAGGGCCAGGCCCAAGAAGACCTTTACGATCTGCTGTTGGTCCACCTGGAGCGGCTCGCCGCCACCCCTTCCCACCAGATCGCCGCCCGCCTGGTGCACGGGGTGTATCAGTTGTTGGCCGTGGGCGGTGTGGCGCCGGAAGTGCATTTTTGTACCGTGAGCCACCGGCCGATTTCAGCCGAATCGGCCGGTTTTAGCGTCGAAGGGGGTGGGCTCGTGGCCCTCGAGTGCCTGTCCCACGAGCGGGTGGGTTTTCGCCTCGATATCGAACAGGTGGCGGCCTTGCAGCTATTGGCCGATGCGGATCTGACGCCCGCGAGCCTCGATTGGAACTATCTGTGGATCGGTTTGGAGCGGCTGTTGCGCCGCCATATCGAATTCCACTTTGACCGGCCGCTCCGGGCAGCGACACTGCTGGAGATCTGTTTTGAGCCGCTCGCCGTCCCGGCGGCTGCTTCGCCCCAATAACCCGACGGCGCGTTTTTATGGCACCCACGACCCAGGATTCCTCACAGCAGCACAAAACCCTCGGTTTTCGCGACGTCCTGCGCAACCGGAATTTCCTGTTTTTGTGGAGCGGACAGGTCTTCTCGCAACTGGCCGACAAGATTTTTCTGGTCTATATGATCGCGCTGATCGCCGTGCACTTTACCGAGGCGCTCACCGCCCAACTGTCCTCGGGGATCATGATCGCTTCTTCCGTCCCGGCCATCTTGTTCGGTTCGGTGGCCGGGGTCTACGTCGATCGCTGGCCCAAAAAGACGGTGCTCATCGTCTCCAATCTGCTGCGTGGTCTATTCGTACTGGTGGTGCCCTTCTTACCCGTTCAGTACGCCTTCTGGCTGGCGCTCACTTTCTTGGTCTCGACGCTCACTCAATTTTTTGCGCCGGCGGAGACGGCGGCGATCCCGCTGATTGTCGAGCGGCGCGGGTTACTGTCGGCCAATTCGCTCTTTACCGCCACGATGATGGTGGCGGCGGTGGTCGGTTTTGCCATCGGCGAGCCGCTGCTGAGCCTCATCGGCGGGGCGGACGACGGCCACTGGATCGTGGGCGGCGCCTACGTGATCGCTTCACTGCTCATCGGGTTTATGCACACCGGCGAGAAGGAATCTCTCAAGCACCGCCCCGAGCCGAATCTGGCCAAAGACCTGCGCGAAGGATTCGTCTACCTCAAGCAGAACGCCGGTGTGCGCTTTGCCTTTGTGCAACTGGTTGTGCTCTACAGCGTCATCGCCGCCCTCACGATCCTGGCAATCAACCTGGCCCCCGCCATCGGCCTCAAGCAGGAGCAATTCGGCTTCCTGCTCGCCTCGGCCAGCGGCGGTCTGGTGGCAGGAGCGATCGCGGTGGGCAAGTTCGGCAACCGCCTACCGCGCCCGAGCCTCGCCCTGGTCGGGGCGATCTTGATGGGAGCGGCATTGATTGGCCTGTACTGGGCGAGCAATGTCTGGTCGGCCCTCTCGCTCACTTTGTTGTTGGGTCTGGGGGGCGCCTGCATCGGGGTGCCGATGCAAACCCTGATCCAGGAGCAGACCCCCGAGCAGATGCGCGGCAAGGTCTTCGGCCTGCAGAACAACCTGGTCAATATCGCCCTCAGCCTGCCTCTGGTGCTCGCGGAGCGGGCCGCTGCCCTGTTCGGTCTGCGTCCTGTTATTCTGGCTCTAGGTCTGGTGGTGCTGCTGGCAGGGTTCGTGAGCAAATGGTTCTCCCGGGACCTCTCGAAATGATCCGATGCATATAGCCTGGCTGGGTAAGAAGACCCCTTTTTGCGGAAACGTTACCTACAGTCGCGAAGTGACCAACGCCCTGATGGAGTTGGGACACCGGGTCAGTTTTCTGCATTTTGTCCAGGAAGAAGAAATACTGCCGCCGCGGGCGGATTTGGGGGAAGTGACCCTGCCATGTCTTTACAAGTCCCAGGCATACACCATTCCGTCCCTGCGGGCGCGCAAGGTGTTGGTCGATTCGCTGCGCGAGTTGAAGCCCGACCTGGTGCACGCGAGCCTCACCCTCTCGCCCCTCGATTTTGCCCTGCCCGAAATTTGCGAAGAGTTGCGCCTGCCGTTGGTGGCCACCTTCCACCCGGCCTTTGACCGGCGGCGGCGCAACTTTGCCGCCAATACCCAGTACCTGATGTATCAGTGGTACACCTCGACCCTGGCCAACTACGACCGGGTGATCATCTTCTCGCAATTGCAAAAGGATCTGCTCATCCGCCTGGGCGTGCCGGGGCGGCGCATCGCGATCATCCCCAACGGCGTCGACACTGCTCGCTACTGCCCCGGCTACTCGCGCATCAAAGACGAACTGCGCGCCGGACGGCTGTTTGTTTATATGGGCCGCCTCACGGTCGAGAAAAACGTCGAGCAACTACTAAAAGCCTGGAAGCAGGCGGGCATGCACGCCCTGGGCGCCCGGCTCGCCATTATCGGTGACGGTCCCCAGCGCGCCAACCTCCAGAGCTTCTACGGCACCGAGGAGGGCGTGCGCTGGCTTGGCTACCTGGCCTCCGAGCAGCGCCGCATCGAGATTTTGCAGGGGGCGGACGTGTTTGTGCTCCCGTCGCTGGTCGAAGGACTGTCGCTGTCGCTTCTTGAGGCGATGGCCTGTGGTACCGCCTGTCTCGCTACCGACGTCGGTGCCGACGGCGAGGTGCTGGCCGGTGGGGCGGGGCTGCTGGTCAACCCGCTGCGGGTGCGCTCGGAGTTGCGCACGCTGCTGCCGATGCTCGGCGAGCAACCGGAATTTACCGCCCTGTTGGGTCAGAAGGCTCGCGCCCGCGTCATCGAGCACTATACGCTCTCCTCGAACATCTGGGCACTTGAGAACTTATATGCGGAAGTGCTTGAGCGGACCCCCGCCCGACTGCTAAAAAATTGACGGACAATTTTTTAAGCAAGCCGGTGCAGCCGGAGAGTCTGCGGGCAACCACCAAGCGCTGGGCCAGACAAATCTGAAGCTACGAAGCCGGGCGGCGCGGGGTGAGCCAGCGGGCGGCGAGCACCCCGCCTAAAAAGCCGAACAGGTGGGCCTGCCAGGAGACCCCCGCCTGCAGGGGCAATACCCCCCACAGCGCGCCGCCGAACAAAAAGCCGACCCCGAGGGCGACGAGCACCGACTGCCAGCTGCGCTCGAAGTAGCCGCGCAGCAGCAGATAGCCCAGATAGCCGAAGACGACGCCGCTCGCCCCCAGGTGCACCGTGTTGGTCGGGGCAAACAGCCAGACCCCCAGGCCGCTCACTAGCGTGACGATGAGTGTCACCCAGAAAAAATCTTTGAAGCTGCGGGCCATGATCAGCCAGCCCAGCACCAGAAAGGGCACGGTATTGGCGATCAGGTGCCCGAAGCCGACGTGCAGAAAGGGTGCGAAGAAAATATTGACCAGCGAATCGAGGTCGCGCGGGTGGATGCCAAATACGTCGAGGTAGCGCCCGGCGAAGAGCACCTGATCGACGATCTCGATACTCCAGAAGGCCGCCACCGTCCCTCCCAAGATCTGAGCCTGGCTTTTGATCGTGCGGGCTATCGACTGGTTCTCGCTTTTTTTGAGCATGACACCCTCGCGCGCGTCGGTCTGAGATCGCCTTGATCCTAGCCCAGTGAGCGGCCAAGCTTTAAAACTGCACGCGAACGGTCTGGATTTCGTAGGGACCAAGCTGCAGTGAAGCTTGCCCATCTTGCACCGCAAGCGCTGCGATGGGTCTTTCAAGCAAATCGGTCTTGACAACGCTTCGCACGGGGATGGCGAGGCGCAGGCGAGCAGCAGCCGGTTGGCCCTGCGATTCATAGAGCCGGAGAAGCCAGCCCTTGCCGTCCTCGACTTGTTTCCAGGCGGCCACCACCACCTGCGGGTTGTCCAGCTGCAAAAAGCTCTCCGGCAGCGTTCCGGGGTGGATGGTCTGCGGGAGCGCGTGCAAAGGCGTATTAAACTCCAACCCCGCCCGAACAGTGGCGGCCTCGCGCCAGTCACCCGGGTGCGGGTAGAGCGCGTAGCGAAAGCTGTGCTCCCCGAGATCCGCCTTCGGGTCGGGCCACTCCGGACCGCGCAACAGCGACAGCCTGAGCAGCGTACCAGTATCTGTCCGGCGGGCGTCGTGGCCGTACTTGCTGTCGTTCATCAGGCTCACCCCGGAGCGCGCATCTGCGACATCGGCCCAGCGCAGAGCGGGTACCTCCCACTGGGCTTTGCGGGCGGGCGTGTCGCGCAGCGTGCTTCGCTCGATCGTGGCAAAAGGAATTTCGTAGGTAGCCTGCTCGGAGCGCACTGCCAGGGGAAAAGCGGCTTTGACAAAGACGTGGCGCTCCTGCCAGTCGACGCGGTTGGCGATCTCCAGATGGGGTGCGTCGCGGTACAAAATCAGATCCTGCTCGAAAGTCGATTGGCGAAAGCGGCGCACCACGCGCACCACGGCGCGCACCGGACCTTGCTCAACCGTTTGGAGTGAAACTAGGGTGGGCGCTTCGAGAGGATGTTTTTCGTAGTCGGGATCGATGTTCCAGGCGTCCCAGTACTGGCCCTCGTCTTTAAAGAACTGCAGCCGGTTGCCGGGACCGTTCAAGGTCTCCCGGCCGGTGCGCTTGTCGAAAATGCTCGCGAGATCCCCAGTGCGCGGGTCCACTTCGACGCGCAGATAGGCATTCTCCAACCCGGTCGTCGCCGGTGCCGGTGCGTCCGCCGGACGCAGCCAGAAAACTTTGTGGCCGATCCCCGGCACGCCCGCCGCCCAGAAATGGAGCCAATCGCCCGCCGCCTGGACCGGCACGTCCTTGCCCGTGCGATCGACCGCCACCAGTCGGGCACCGCGCAGGTTGCCCGGTGCGGGCAAAGCCACCGGGGCGTCGCGGGGGGTGGCGAGGCTGTTGAAGACGACCACGGGTAGGCCCGCCCCCTGGGTATCGGCCTGGGCTGCGAGGGCGCGCAGTGCGCCGGTGCGCAGATCTTCTCCCGCAGCTTGCGCTTCGCGCCATTCGCGGTCGGCCTGCTCGTAGACCGCCGGGATGGCCGATCCCGGCAGGATGTCGTGGAACTGGTTGAACAACACTTTTTTCCAGATTACTTCCAGTTCGGCGGCGGGATATGCGGTGCTCTGGAGGACCGTACTGGCAGCGGAAAACTTTTCGGCCTCGGCCAGTGTCACTTCCATACGCCGATTTTTCTGCTTCTGGCCGGCGTGGGTGGTGAAGGTGCCGCGGTGAAATTCCAGGTACAACTCGCTATTCCAGGTTGGGAAGCGGCGGGCCTTGGGGTCGGCTGCCGCGAGTTGCTCGAAGTAGGCGAGGGCCGTCGTTTTTTCAATCTTCGGATAGACGGGCGAGGAAGCGAGCCGTTCGGCCTGATCGAGCATGTCCCGGGTCGGGCCGCCGCCGTGATCCCCGACCCCGTAAATCCACATCAATTTTGGAAGACCGGTGTTTTTTTCGTAGGCGCGAGCTTTTTCGGCCATCGGCACCGCCTCGATCTGGGCTCCCAGGAGGTTGGAGAAATAGGTCAGGATCTTCGAGCCGTCCGGTCCTTGCCACCAGAAGATCCGGTGCGGAAATTTGGTGGTGTCGTTCCAGTCGAGCTTGGTGGTCAGAAAATAATCGATCCCCGATTTTTTGTAGATCTGGGGCAGTTGCCAGGTGTAGCCAAACGAATCGGGGTTCCAGCCGACGCGGATATCCCGGCCAAAGCGGCTTTGAAAGTACTGCTTGCCGTAGAGCACCTGCCTGACCAATGACTCGCCGTCGGGCAAATTGAGGTCCGGTTCGACCCACATGCCCCCCACCAGTTCCCAGCGCCCGTCGTTTACACGCTGCCGAATTGCATCAAACAATTGCGGCCTTTCGCGCTCCAGCCACTGGTAGGACTGGGCGGTGCTCTGAGCAAAGTCGAGGCGAGGATGGTCCTCCATTAACCCAAGGGCCGAGCGGAAGGTGCGTTCGATCACCTCCTTGGTCTCCGGTACCGTCCACAGCCAGGCCATGTCGATGTGGGAGTGGCCGAGTAAGGCAATCGTGCGCGCTCGGGTGAGTTGGGCCGTAGGGACAAGCCTTTCACGCGAACGGGTGAGCGACGCTTCGAAGCGCGCTTGATCGCGCCGGGAAAGGGCGCGCCAGTCGAGAGCGGCAAGTGCCCGGTCGAGGGCGGGACGCCACTGGCGGCGTTCGGTGGGGGTGGCGATCTCCTTGAGATAGCTATCCACCACTTCCAACTCGTCGGCCAGTAAACCCGGATCGGTGCGCCCGGCGGGGGCGTCGATGTCGAGGCGCGACTGGCTGAGAGCACCGCTGTCGTGGCCAGGACTGGTGAGCTTCACGGCAATCAAAACGCGCTCTCCCGGCCGGGCGGCAGCGGTGACAGGCACCCGCTGGACCGCGTCGTAGAGATCGCCCGCCTGCACAAAGCGGCCGCCCACATAGATTTCGGCTTTTTCGGCCCACCAGATGAGGTTGAGGTGCACCCGGGTCCCGGCGCTCGCGTAGCCCTGCCAGTCGCGCGGAATTGTCACCCACTGCCTGAGCCAGAGCACCCGGCGGCCCTTCGGCCAGCCGATGTTGCCTTTGGCGTCGGGTTTGGCCACGGGCCAGGCGCTGTCGTCGAAGGCGGGCGAGGCGGCATCGGGCAGATCTCCCTGGTGCGACTTCCAGCCTGCAATGAGCGGCACGCGCGAGACGGAGCGTAGTTTGACCAGGCTTTCGGGTAAGGGAGCGGCCAGGGCTACAGCGGGGGCAGCCAGGGCGAAGGCGGCAGCAGCGAGTAGGGGGGCGAACCGGTGCAAGGGCTAGATCCCTTCCACGCCGATATTCAAGAAGCGGGCGATCGCCGAAACTTGATCTTCGACCGCCGCGAGCGGTTGGGGCTGGCCGACCGGCGAGAGGCGCAGATCCCGCGCCCCTTTGAGTTTGAGAAAGTAGGCGCGGCGCGGGTTGAGCCCTTCTTTGATCTGCACCTTGAGGCCCAGAATATTTTCGAGCGGATGGACAATCTCGATGATGCGGTTCTTGCCGGGGAAGCCGCGCCGGAAGAGGGTCACTTTTTTGTTTTGTTTGTCGAATTCGTTGTAGCCGGAGCCGACATCGAGGGCGAGCACCAGCCAGTAGTAGAGCGAAAAGAGGGTGGCAAGCGCGCCGTAGAAGATCATCGTCACCCCCTGCGGAAAGCGCGTCAGGCCGCGCGTGTCGCTAAAGGGCAGCAGGTTGGTTTCGACAAAGGGCGACAGACCCGCGAATAAAAAGCCCAATCCACCCAGGGTGAGCACCAGGGCAAAAAAGTAGGTGCTGGGCCTGCGGGAACCTGGCACTTCGAAGCGCAAAACCTTGTCCGTTTGATAAATTGCCGGTGCGGCCATGGGCCTGATTCCATCGAGGATTGAAACACTCTTGATCTTATATGCGCTTGCGGACGGATGCCCGGAACTCAAACAAAGGGAACGAAGGTGCGCAGGAACTTGCGGATCTTCAGCAGAAAAATGAGGTTCTGCAGTTGCGGGCTGATCTTGGGTTCGGTCTTCTGCACTTCCTGCAATTCCGATTGCAACCGGGCATAATCGCCCAGGCTCAGCCGCTCGCCGCTCACCGCCGAATTGCCGTAGCCCGGCTCCTCCAGGCGCAGCACCTCCTCGGGCGTCTCCTCGGCGGGCGGAAATTCGTAAGGAGGAGCAGCCAAAGCACCACCGGCCGCAGCCATCCAGGCGGTCATCCACAGCGCTGCAGCCCACATGCGTCCGGCAGTCATGGCGCCATCTTCCCACATGCGCCGGTGCCTGTTGCTAGTGTTGCTGGCGGAAGTGCAGCGGCGGGGCACGCCGTCAAGAAGCCTGTGGAGGTCACCGGAGTACCGGGCCAGTGAAGCAGGAAGGAGTCCCCCGAATTTATCCGTGGGGAGATACCGTCTTGTCCGTCAAGCTCTTAACTGAACGTGAGTTCGGGTTAAGCATTGAGCTGGTCGACATCCGAGGCCACCGACGGCTTGTGCGGTTTGTGGCAGTAGGCAATCAATCCACACACCAGGTTGACCAAAAAGTTTACTTCGCTGCGATGACGGGTGTGCTCTATCTGCAATATGTTCTTCAGCTGGTCATTGATCGCTTCGATAATCCCCCGCTTGCGCAACTGGACTGAACCCCTAACGTGAGACAATGGAATGGATCCCTTGGCTAAGACAGGTAGTTAAGCAGGGTCTGGCATAGTCAACCGCTGCTCGAACTCAGTGGGAGGCAGATATCCGATGGATGAATGCAATCTTTTCTGATTGTACACCTCCTCCAAAAAATCACCTATCCGATTTCGTGCCTCCGTCATGTTCTCGTATTCAAACATATAGACTTCCTCATACTTCAAGGTCTTCATGAAACTCTCTGCCTTCGCATTGTCGTACGGATTTGCTCGACGACTCATACTGATTTGAATTCCTCTGTCTTTCAAAATCGCTGTGTACTCTTTCGAGGCATACTGCACACCACGGTCCGAGTGATGCACCAATTCTGACCCGAATGAGCGCGAGGTAATCGCCATTCTCAAGGCCAGAACTGCCAACCCCGCATCCAGAAATCTTTCCAGTGACCAGCCAATCACTCGGCGACTGAAGGCATCCAGAATCACCGCCAAGTACACAAACTCCCCTGACAAACGAATGTACGTCAGATCCGCCACCCACAACTGGTCGATTCCGCTCAACTGCAGGCCCGCAGACAGGTTCGGGTAAACGGTCAAACCATGCTCCGAATCCGTCGTTTTTACAAACTTCTGCTTGCGCAAGCACAGCAGGTTATCCTCGCGCATCAATCGTTGCACCCGCTTGCGGTTGACAGTCAACCCCTGACGTTTCAATGCGAATCTGATGCGCCGAGAGCCGTAACTTGGCCACTCTAGAGCAATGGCTTGAATCCGGACGCGCACCTCCATATCGCTGTCGCTTTTCTGGAGAGCACCTTTGCACCGATAGTATTCGGCTCGACTCAAACCCAACGTCCGACACGCTTGGGCAATGGAAAGCCCGCCTTGAGCATCCGACTGTTCCGCCACCAGTTGCAGCATTATTTGTTGCCATCCGGGCGCGTCGGTCGGCTTCTGCTCTCGAGACGCGTCAAGGCCTTTTTTAAAAGGACGTTCTCCATGGTTAACTGGCCAACCATCCGTTCCAACTCAGCAACCCGGGCCTCTTCGTGATAGGTACGACCATTGCCTGAGAAGGCCTCCTCCGCGTACTTGGCGAGTTGTTGGCGCCATTGGGTAATCAGTGTCGGATGGATTTGGTGCTCGCGGGCAACCGCGGCTATGGTCTGGCCGGCTTCGATCTGGGCAAGGATGTGAAGTTTGAGCTCGCGAGAGAAGCGCCGTCTGGGCAGGGACATGGAATTTTGCTCCTGTGCTTAGTGGAGCTTAACTCTCTGTCTCAAATTACGGGTCCAGTCCAGTCCGTCGCGAGAACCGCCTCGTGAACATGCTCGCCATCATCAATCAGATAGTTTTCGATGGCGAGCGAGACCTGCTGCACCTTGCACACTTTCGAGGATGGAGTGTAAAAAGACGCTCAGTAAAGCTATCCAGCGTCTATCTGGGCTTCAATGACATCCTGGATACTCGTCGACACGTTCGACAGCAAGTTGTAACCGGTGTAGTACTCGATGTGATCGACACTCACGCGATACCAGCGCCAGTCGTCGTCGCGAATTCCCTGCACATTGGGCATCTCGACTGCGATTACCCGCGTGTTTGTATTCACACCGCCCACACCTTGGCCTGGATAATCGAGCACGACGATCACCTTCCAGACGTAGGAAGGGACCGAGATGTACTGCCCGGAGTAGTTGCTCTGGAAGTAGTTGTCGTTGTCGTCGCCTCCGGCGATGATATAAAGCTCCTTGCCCTGATTGACCAGTTCGCGGCAATACTCTTCAAGCTCCGCCCATGGTCCCTGGTTGTTGTCCGGCGCCTGCGGAAGGATGTTGGTCATCAAAAAAGTGGCGGAGTTGTTCTGCGTCGAACTGGTGCGGTCGGCCGAAGGGGTCATATGCCCCCGGTCGTAGCCGCTGTTGGTGTAATCGTCGCTCGCCACCCGGTACCAGCCGCTGGGCAAAGCCGAATCGGGCCGAAAATCGTTCTGGCGCGAAGCACTGCCCAACCAGCTGCTGTTGAGCTGCCAGCTCACCCAGTTGGGAATTTTGTCGTAATCGCTGTAGGAAAGGGCATACTGCGATTTAATCAGCAGATAGTTATACGAATAGCTGGTACTTGTCACGGCACCGCTCGGATTACCAAGGGTGAGATGCACACTCGATGTTTGGGCGTTTGAAGTTTTAGGGGCCAACAAAAGCAGTGCCGAGAGCACTGCGCCGACGATGCCCGTGCGCTTCAAAAAAATGTTGCGAAACATAGAGCAAAAACCACTTGTAAAAGTCTACATGACCATAAAGTTGGATTCGATGGGATGTCAATGGCGCAATCTTTACCCATTCCTACTGCGCCCTTAATCAGAATCGTCTAGGGGCAAGCCGACGGGCGCAAATCGAAACAAGTTGCCAGGGGCTGCCTGGGCGTTTAGGCTGGTTTGTATGCATTTTCCTCACCACGCCGCCGACCTGGACAGCCTGCAGGCGTTGTACGAGCAGTACAAACAGCAGTACGCTGCTGCGCTCGAAACGCTCCAACGTCAAAAGCAAAACAGCCTGGAGCAGATCTACGGCGCCGCTCTCGGGCTGGCGGGCTGCCTGGCGGTACTCGACAACAACGACCGCGAGCTGTTTCAGGCGATCGACCGGGCGGCGCTCGCGGTGACCGACACTTTGAGGCTGGCGCAGGCGCCTGCAGGGCAGCGGGACGCACAACTGTATACGGTGAGCAACGATGTCTGCCTGTACACCACCGGTTCGACCGCTTTCACCCAAGCCCGCCACTGGATCGAGGGTTTTTGTCTGGCGGTGGCGGCTCGCCGGGATATCCAGCTTGAAACGCTGCTTGAAATATCCAACGAGCTGCTGCGCCAGTCGAGCACGGTGGCTCCCGAGTATGCGTATCTGACAATTGATGCGCTGCGCGCCTTTTCCCTGCGCCAACCGATGCAGGCGCGCCGGGCCCAGTTGGCGCTGCGCTCAGCGCTGCAAGAAACCCAGTTTGACCTCCAGGCGCTGCAGGTGCGCACCAGCGAGGTGCAGCTGCTGGTGGCCCTGCTGGAGCGCAACGGCAAAGCCTTCAACGATGCGATGCTCAAACACCTGGAGGCGCATCGGGAATACTGGAGCGCCCCCGGCCGCCGGGCCAATCCGCGCGGCTGGCTGTCGATTGTCGGTGTGGGTCTTGCGACGATCTTTTTTAAAGTCGGTGAAACGCTCGCAGTGGAATCGCATTATCTGCCCGACGTTTTGATCCGCGCTCGCTTCGGCGGTTGAATTGTCAGGGCGTGCGCCTGCGCAGCGCGTCGAGCAGTTTGACCATCTCGGCGGGCATCGGGGACTCGAAGGTGAGCCGCTCGCCGGTCACCGGGTGCTCGAAACCCAGGCGAAAAGCGTGCAGCGCCTGGCCGTTCAGGGTCGCCGGCACTTTGACCGAGCCGTAGAGCGGATCGCCCGCGATCGGCCAGCCTTTGTGCAGGCAGTGGACGCGGATCTGGTGGGTGCGGCCGGTCTGCAGGCTGAATTCCACCAGCGTGAAGTTGCCCAGACGCTCCAAAACGCGCCAGTGGGTGCGCGCCGGGCGGCCTTTGGGGTGTACGGCCATCTTCTGGCGATGGACCGGGTGGCGGCCGATGGGGGCGTCGATCGTACCGGTGGTCTCGGCGGGGGCACCGGCGATGATAGCCAAGTAGTCGCGCCGGGCGGTCTTCGCCTGGATCTGTGTCTGCAGGTGCTGATGGGCGCGGTCGGTCTTGGCGACTACCAGCAGGCCGGTGGTGTCCTTGTCCAGGCGGTGGACGATGCCGGGGCGCAGCACGCCGTTGATCCCGGAGAGGTTCCGGCAGTGGGCGAGCAGGGCGTTGACCAGTGTGTCGTCGCTGTGGCCGGGGGCCGGGTGAACGACCAGGCCCCTGGGCTTGTCGATGACGATGAGTTCTTCGTCCTCGTAGACGATATCGAGGGCGATGGGCCGCGCTTCGATGGCGAGCGGCTCGGGAGCGGGGATCGTGAGGGCTACCGCGTCACCGGAATGCACCAGGTCGCGGGGGCGGCAGGGCCGGTTGTTGAGCAGTACCAATCCCTGGTCGATGAGCGCCTGGATGCGGGCGCGCGAAAGGTCCGCCACCTGCTCGGCCAGCCAGCGATCGAGGCGCATCGCCGACTGGTCCGGCTGCACGGTGAGCGTCAGCCAGGTCGCATCGGCGGCGGACACGGGTTTACCCTCCGGTGGTGTCGGTGGGTTCGCGGATCTGCTTGGAGGCCGGGCGCGCGGGGGCTGGGGTGCGACTTTCGGAACGCAGCGTGCCGATGAGCAGACAGGCCAGTCCCAGGTTGATGGCGATGTCGGCGCCGTTGAAGACCGGAAACTGAATCAGCCTGAAGTCCAGAAAATCGGTGACCTCGCCAAAGGCGAAGCGGTCGAAGCCGTTGCCGACAGCCCCGCCCAACAGCAGACCGAAGCCCATCTGCTCCCAGGAGCCCAGGTGCGGACCGACCAGCGCGTAGACGCACAAACCGACGCTCACCAACAGCGAGATCCACTTGAGCCAATCGCTGCCCCCGGCAAACAGGCTGAAGGCGGCGCCGCTGTTTTTGACCAGCGTCAGGTGAAAGACCCCCGGCCACAGAGCGATGCTCTCCCCCGGCGCCAGCTGGGCGACCACCCAGACCTTGGTGAGCCGGTCAAGGGCGATAGCCAAGATGGCCGCCAGCCAGAACCAGGGATTTTTCGCGCTCACGAGGTGCCGCTCCTGCGGGTCATAAAATCTCCATCAGCCTAACCGCAAAACGCGCTAGAGCGCAGCGAGGACGGTGCGGGCGGCGGCGACGGTGTAGTCGATGTCCTCCTCGGTGTGGGCGAGGGACATGAACCCCGCTTCGAACTGCGAGGGGGCCAGGTAGACGCCGCGCTCCAGCATGCCCCGGTGGAAGCGGGCAAATTTTTGTAAGTCCGAGCGCTTGGCGTCGGCGAAGTTGCGCACCGGCCCCTCGGTGAAGAACAAAGTGAACATCGCCCCCACCCGGTTACCGGTAGCGGCGTGCCCCGCCTCGCGCGCAGCGGCCAAAAGACCGTCCGCAAGGCGCGCCGAGAGTCCTTCGAGCCGCTCGTAGGTGCCGGGGCGCTGGAGAATCTCGAGGGTCTTGATCCCGGCGGTCATCGCGAGCGGGTTGCCGCTCAGGGTGCCGGCCTGGTACATCGGCCCGGCCGGGGCGACCATCTGCATGATTTCGCGGCGACCGGCGTAGGCGCCCACCGGCAGTCCGCCGCCGATAATCTTGCCCAAGCAGGTGAGATCCGGTTCGATGCCATAGCGGGCCTGGGCGCCGCCGTAGGACAGCCGAAAGCCGGTCATCACCTCGTCGAAAATCAGCACTGTCCCATGGGCATGGGTGAGATCGCGCAGACCTTCGAGAAAGCCGATTTCGGGCACCAGGCAGCCGGCGTTGCCCACCACCGGTTCGAGAATGAGCCCTGCGACGTCGCTTGGGTACTGCTTAAAGAGCGCTTCGACGGCGGCCAGGTCGTTGTAGGGAGCGGTGAGGGTGGCGGCGGTGGTCGATTTGGGCACGCCGGGCGAATCGGGCAAGCCGAGGGTGGCCACCCCCGATCCCGCCTGGACCAGCAGCATGTCGGCGTGGCCGTGGTAACAACCTTCGAACTTGATAATCTTCTCGCGGCCGGTGAAGGCGCGCGCCAGGCGCAGAGCCGACATCGTCGCTTCGGTGCCGGAGTTGACGAAGCGCACCATCTCGACGGCGGGGATGGCGTCGATCACCGTGCGGGCCATCTGGTTTTCGAGGCGGGTCGGCGCGCCGTAGCTGGTGCCTTTGGGCAACGCTTCGCGCAGGGCCGAGATCACCTCCGGGTGGGAGTGTCCGACGATCGACGGTCCCCAGGTGTTGATGTACTCGATGTAGCGGTTGCCGTCGACGTCCCACAGATAGGCGCCCTCGGCCCGTTCGATGAAGACAGGCTCGGAGCCCACGGATTTGAAGGCGCGCACGGGGGAGTTGACCCCGCCGGGCATCAGCTGCTGGGCCTCGGCGAAGAGCCGGTGGGACTGGGCAGTTTGAAAAGCGCTGGTGACCATCGTTCTCCCGCTACTCTCTAGACACACGATTTTGCTCAACCAGATTAACCTACCGCACCCGGCCCCCGGCAAAGCGTACAATGCACTCGCCCGCCCCATTGCGACGATGATCCCGAGTCTCACCCTCAATTTTTCCGGCGGCAGCGTCGCCGTTGCGCTGCCCGCCGCCGCCGTGCGCTCCCTGGATGCCGAGATGCAGACGCTGCTTGAACACCTGCGCGCCGCCTCGGCCCAAACCGGCAAAAAGACCCCCCGGCCGTCCAGCGAGTACCGCTACAGCGGTGAAGTGTTTCTGGAAGTCTTCTGCAACCCCAACCTCTGGCCCTCGCCCTTTGCCGCCCGGGTGCTGGTCACCCTCAAGACCAGCCAGGTGCGCCTGTCGGTCGAAGTGGACCTGAACCAGTTGCGCGAGGATATTCAAGTATTTTTGCAGGCGGTGTAGAGGCAGGCGGCATGGTCGCGCTGGTGGTCAAAATCGGCACATCGAGCCTGAGCGACCCGAGCACAGGGGATTTGCGCCTGGCGACGCTTGGGGGGCTCGCCGAGACGCTCACGCGGCTGCGGCGCGCGGGCCACCGGATCATCCTGGTCAGCAGTGGGGCGGTGGGGGTCGGCTGCGCACGGCTCGGCCTCAAGGAGCGCCCCGCCACCGTGGCGGGCAAGCAGGCCGCCGCCGCCGTCGGGCAGGGGCTGCTGATGAGCATGTACGATCGCCTCTTCGGAGCGCTCGGCCAACCGGTGGCCCAGGTATTACTCACCCGCCAGGATTTGATGGACCGCGTCCGCTACCTCAACGCCCGCGAAACGTTGAGCGAATTGTGGCGACTCGGGACGGTGCCCATCGTCAACGAAAACGACACGGTGGCCACCGACGAGTTGCGCTTCGGGGACAACGACGCCCTCTCGGCGCTGGTGGCGGGGCTGGTCGAGGCGCAGTGGCTGGTGCTGCTCACCGACGTGGCCGGGCTCTACTCGGCCAACCCGCGCCTCGATCCGCAGGCACGGCTTTTGTCCGAGGTGACCGAGATTTCTGAAGAACTGCTGCAGTCGGCCCGCGGGCGCAGCCTCTGGGGCAGCGGCGGCATGGCGAGCAAACTGGAGGCGGCGCGCATCGCCGCGAGCGCCGGGGTGGCCACCGTGATCACCGAGGGAAACACCCCGCAAAATATCGAGCGCATCCTGGCGGGCGAAGCAATCGGCACCCGATTTGCCCTGGCGCGGCCCGGGGGGCGTCTGTCGCTGCGCAAGCGCTGGATCGGCTACGGTCTGGTGCCCGCCGGGGCGCTCCACCTCGACGAGGGGGCGGTCCTGGCGGTGCGCGAAGGGGGCAAATCGCTGCTGCCGGCCGGGGTGAGGGGCGTGGAAGGCCGCTTCGAGACGGGAGCGCTGGTGCGGCTCATCGACGGGCAGGGCCTCGAATTTGCCCGGGGGCTCGTGAATTATTCCAGCGAAGAACTGGAAAAAATCCGCGGCCGCAAAAGCCATGAGATTGCCGCGCTTTTGGGTATCGAAGGACAACCGCCCACGGCCGTGCACCGCGACAATCTGGTCACCCTTTCTTGAAAAAGCGCTATATTTAATGCCTGCTTCCAAAACGATGGGGATTGGCCCCGTTTCTATCCACTTGTAGGCACATGCATAAGATGATGTCCTTTCAGCCCCAAGAAAAGCTCACCGGTGTCGTCGAGCTTGAACATCTGCAGAAGCTCTGCGAGGACGATCCGGCCTTTGAGATCGAGTTGCTGCAAACGTTTATCAGCGATGCTGAGGAGCGACTGCAGCAGGCCTGTCTGGCGGTGGCGCGGGGCGATTGCCTGGCGCTGCAGCAGCAGGCCCACCAGTTGAGTGGCGCTAGCGCCAGCGTCGGCGCGCCCGCGATTTTGTTTTTGGCCCGCCGCCTCGAAAGCGGGTGCTGCAGCGGCGGATTTGCCGAAGCGCCCGAGTTGTGCCGCCGCATCGGCGAGCATCTCGAAGCGGTGCGCGCCTTTGCCGCCCAACGCCGCTGCAGCCTCCAGCCGGGCTAGCTGGCACCCCGGCCCCTGCGCATTAAGATGGTTTGAGGGGTACCAGTGGAGGCCAACTTGGACAAACCGAACGATGCAAGGCCCGTCCGGTTGCGGCGGCACGCCGTCTGGGCGGCGGCACTGGCAAGCGCGGCGCTTGCCGGTTGCTCGGCCGAGGTGCTCTCCAGCACCGCCGGTCCCGCCCCCAAAGAGGTTCTCACCGAGACCTGGACTTACATCAACAATGAGTACGTCGATCCCAAGTTCAACGGCCAGGACTGGTGGAGTGTGCGCCAGACCTATCTCGAAAAGCCCGCCGAGACCAGCGAGCAGGTCTACGAGCAAATTGCCTCGATGCTCAAGACCCTCGACGATCCGTACACCCGTTTTTTGAATCCCAAGCAGTTCAAGAGCCTGCAGACGACCACCAGCGGTGAACTCTCCGGGGTGGGTCTGCAGATTACCCTCGACACCGAGAGCGAACTACCCGTCGTCATTGCCGCCGTCGAAGGGTCGCCCGCCTTTCGAGGCGGTGTCAAAGCCCGCGATTTGATCGTCGAAATCGACGGCCGACCGACCAAGGGTCAGGCCCTCGACGACGTGGCCGACCGGCTGCGCGGCAAAATCGGCTCCCAGGTGAATGTCGGCTTGCGCCGCGGCGAGCGCACCTTCGATGTCACCCTCACCCGCGAGACCATCCAGGTCAACCCGGTCACCAGCCAACTGAAGCGCCTCGACGGCCGACCCATCGGTTATATCCGCCTGTCCCAGTTCAACGGCAACGCCGCCCAACAGGTCCGCCAGGCGATCGAGAAGCTCGAAGCCCAGGACGCGGCGGGCTACATCCTCGACCTGCGCAGCAACCCCGGCGGTCTATTGGAAGCGGGGGTCGAAATCGCCCGTTATTGGCTGACGCCGGGTCAGACCGTCGTCTACACCGTCAACCGCCAGGGCGAGCGCGACCAGGCCCGCGCCCAACGCGCTCCCCTCACCGCCCGGCCTCTGGTGGTGCTCATCGACGGCGGTAGTGCCTCGGCGAGCGAAATCCTGGCCGGCGCCCTGCAGGATAACCGCCGCGCCCAACTGGTGGGCACCAAATCCTTCGGCAAAGGGCTCATCCAGGCCATTCACCCCCTTAAGGACGGCTCGGGTCTGGCCGTTTCGATCGCCCGCTACCAGACCCCGTCGCGGCGGGACATCCACAAACAAGGCATCGAGCCCGACGTGAAAGTGGAACTGCCCAAGAGCTTCTCGCTGGAGCAGTTGGCCACCGACGCCGACAGCCAGTACCAGGCCGGGGCGAAGGCGCTCTCCCGCGCCCTGGCTTCTAGCCAGTAACCACCATGCCGGTGCACCTCTATTGGGGAGAGGACGCCTACCGCCGCGGGCAGGCCGTCGAGCAACTGCGTGCCGCTGCGGTCGAGCCGGCCTGGGAGGCGTTCAACTTCGGGCGCTACGCGGGCGAGGCGCTCATCGATGCGCTCAACCAGGCGGCAAGTGCACCGTTTGGCGGCGGCGGGCGCCTCGTGTGGGTCGAAGAAGCGAGAATCTTCAGCCACTGTCCCGAGGGCGAGTTGGCCGAACTGGCCCGCACCTTGCCGCATCTCCATCCCAACGGCCATTTGCTGTTTACTTTGCAGGGCAAGCCCGACGGACGCCTCAAATCGACCAAGCTCGTGGCCAAAGTGGGCGAGGTGCGCGAATTTTCGCTCATCCCTCCCTGGCAGGAGGCGAAGCTCAAAGCCCAGGTGCAGCAGATGGCCCAGGAGCGCAAAGTCACCCTGAGCGCCCCGGCTTTGCAACTACTTACCGAGGCGGTCGGCAACGATACGCGCCGCCTCGACAACGAACTGGAGAAGCTCGCCCTTTTTGCCCAGGGCCGCTCCGTCGACGCCGAGGCGGTGGGTGCGCTGGTGGCCACTACCGCCCACACCAGTTTTCAATTGGCCGCCGCTTTGCTGGCCGGGGAAGCCGCCACTGCCCTGCGCGTACTCGACGAACTGCTGCGGCGCAACGAACCGGCCCTGCGCATCCAGGCGGTGCTGGTCAACCAGTTTCGGACCTGGTTGTGGGTACGGGTTCTCATCGAAGCGGGCGAGCGCGATGCCCAGGCCATCGCCGCCGCCGCCGAGATCGCCAATCCGGGGCGGGTCTATTTTTTGCAAAAAGAAGTGGAGCGCACCTCCGCGGAGCGCCTCGGACGGGTCCTGCCGATTTTGCTTGGACTGGAGGTGGCGCTCAAGAGCGGTCGCCCCGAGCGCGCCGCCCTCGAATCGGCGGTGTTGCACATCGTGAATGCCCTGCGCTAGCCCCCAAACAGGGGGGATTGAAACTCCCGGCGGCAGCTCCCCCATTATGATGAGGGCGCAGTTCCATCCCTCTGCCCCATGTTTCGAAAAAAGTCTTCCGTTGTCCCGGTGGCTGTTTTTCGCCGCCTCTGCGCCCGCCTCGACGAAGTCGAGCAGACCCTCGACGAACTGGTCAGCCGCAATGAGCGTCTCGAACGCCAAAACCAGGCCCTCGAGCTGCAGGTGCGCCGGTTGAATCTGAAACTTTCAGAAGCGCCGCTTCCCCCTGCGCCGGTGGTCGCCGAATCCGCTTCCCATCGCGCCGTTGCCGCTCCGGCCACCCGGCCCCTGATGTTCACCAAATGGACCGAGCCTGTCGAGGAGGAAGAAAGCTTCCCCGCCCCTCGGTTCGCCGCAGAAAAGTCCGCATTGCCGGAAGGACCGGGCTGGTTGTTTTGGGTGCTGACCCTGTTGGTGGCCGCCGCCGCCGGGGTGGGAACGTTTTATGTGGTCCGGCCGCTCACTTTCGGATTGTAAAGTCCGCTTTGTTTGCCGGGCCTCAACCGCTATACTCATACCTGCTTTCCTCCCCGACCTGTCTACCCATTCAGGAGATCAAAGCTTGGCCAGACGCAAGCGCGTGAATCCCCGCCGCCTGGAGGGCAAGCGGATTCTCGATCTAGTTCCCCGGTTCGGGCTCGAATGCTGCGAAGAAAAATCGGTGACCGCCGCCCGGCGCTTTATCGAAGCCAACCGCATCCAACCGCCGGCTATCGTGGTTGTCCATCGCTCCGAGCGCATCCAGGAGCGATATTTTTGGGGTTTTAAGGGCCTATTTAGCGCCCAGTACGTCGAGGAAAACCATTTCACCTTTCCTTCGCTGGCGCTGTTGCGCGCTCAACTGAGCGGCGAAGCCCAGGGCGACTCGGTCGCCTGAAGATCACCGATGGCCCTCAAAATCCACGTTCCACCCCATCCGTTCGTGACCAATCTGCTGGCCGTCTGCCGCAGCGAGGCCACGCCCACCCCGGTCTTTCGCGCCGCAGTGGCCGATTTGGGCCGCTGGCTCACCTACGAATGCGTGCGCGACTGGCTGCCGGTGCTCGAAGTCGGCGTGAAAACACCCCTCGACGTGATCACCGCCGCCCGCATCGTCGACAGCAGTGTACCGGTGGCGATCGTGCCGGTGCTGCGCGCCGGGCTCGCGTTGCTCGACGGGGTGCTGCCGCTGTTGCCGGCCGCCTCGGTCTACCACCTGGGCTACGCCCGCGACGAGCGCACCCTCGAAGCCGCCTGCTACCTCGATCGTTTGCCGCCCCGCTTCGCCCCCGAGACGCGGGTGCTGGTACTCGAACCGATGCTTGCCACCGGCGGCACCGCCACTGCCGTCGTCGCCAAGCTCGTCGAGCGCGGCGCCGATCCGGCCCTGGTGCGGATCATTTCGGTGATCTGTGCGCCCCCGGCGTTGCAGCGTTTGGGGCTAAGCTACCCGAGCCTCGCCATTTACACCGCCATGATCGACGAGCGGCTCGACGAGCGCGGATTTATCGTGCCGGGTCTCGGCGACGCTGGGGATAGGGCCTTCGGTACCGGGCATCCCCCAGGCGTAGGATGACATGGTGCGCCTGCTAACATAGGCGCAAACAATTGCGTTCGGTGATACGATGTCCATCCGCGTTGTCGTTGTCGATGATCACCCGGATGTGCTGCTCGGTGCAGCCGCCTATCTGGGCAATTGCCCCGACATCCGCCTGGTGGCCCAGGCCCAGACGATTGCAGAAGCCCTCGTTGTGATCCGCGATCACCAGCCCCAGGTCGCCCTGGTCGACCTCGAACTGCCCCGTGCCGCCGGTGAATCGGCGGAGTACCTGGGGGGACTGGCGATCGGCCGGGCCATCCGGGCGGGCGGCTGGCCCACCCGGCTCATCATCATGACCGGTCACCAGGATCGCTCCGGGCTGGTGGCTGCCCAGCCTTTCGTCGACTGCAAGCCCCGGGTGGTCTACGACTATCTGCTCAAGACCGCCACACCCCAGGAGCGCATCGAGGCGATCCGCCAGGCCGCCCAGGGCGTCGGCCGCCCCCTCAAGCTCGATGTGCCCAAGCTCACGCCCCGCGAGCGCATCGTGCTGCGCTATATGGCCCTGGGGCTCGAAAACGGCGAGATTGCCCAGAAGCTGGTGGTGGCGCCTTCGACGGTCGCTTCCCATGTCAAGTCACTGATGGCGAAGATTCTTTCGGAGCCCGGTGTCGAGGACGGCCAACTGCGCCGTACCCGGACGCTGTGTGTGCGCCGCGCCCTGGAGTACGGCATCTTGCGGCCTGATCAAATCAACCGCAATCACCTCGGGCGCGACCCGGTGCGCTGAGCCTCGCTGTCCGCCCGCTGGAACCCGCCCGGCGGGCGCGAGTCTACAATAAAAATTACGAACCATTTGCAGGCGGGGCGGGCGATGGGTGTCAGCAAGATCCGGCGAGGCGGTGTTGCCGTGGCGTTGAGCATGGTGCTGTTGGCTTGCCAGGGTGTGCCTTTGCTCGCGGCGTCGGTGCAGCAGCTTGAGCAGACCGTGTCCGGCTCGGGTCTGGTCGGCTCTCAATTTACGCTCAAGCGCGACAAGGCCAAGCTCAACATCCAATCTGAGCAAATTTTTCCTAACCGCGACGAACTGAAGCTCGCCTTGATCCAACTGGCGAGTTTGCTCGAAGGCGCCGACCCCGCCATCAAAACCGTCACCTTGCGCGCCTATCTGCTGGGCAGCCCGACGCCGCTCGAAGGTTCGATCGCCCCGAGTGCGGCCACCCAACTGCAGCGCTCGGGTGACCCCGAGATGCTCGAAAAAATCCGCCTCGCCTCGGTCGCTGTCCCGGCGGGCAAAAAACCGGGCAAGCTCATCGCCGCTTCCAAACCCACCTCCGAGGAGCCGGGCGGTATCCCGGTGCTGGGAGATCCGATCGATCCGCCCGCGGGTAAGGGCAATCTGCCGGTCTTGGGTGAGCCGCTCTACCCCGGCCAGGCGGTGGCCGACCCGGCCACCGGCGGCGGACCTTCCGACAGCGAGCGGCCCTTTCGCACCGGCGTGAGCGTACTGCGCGCCGGTAGCCCGATCCCGGTGCTCCTGGAGCGCGAGGTCGTGGTCGAAGGCGAATCGCCTGTGCCCATCCAGGCGGTGGTGTTGCAGGACATCCTCAGCGACGACGGCGAGCTGATGATCCCCGGCGGCAGCCAGGTGCGCGGTACGGTCGAACCCACCCCGAGCGGCGCGCGCCTGACGCTGCGCGAACTCTATGTCAACGACCGCCAGTACACGATCCGGGCGGTCTCCCAGGTCTATCCTTCGCAAACCAGCCGCTCCGGCGGCAACCAGGGCACCGGCATGATGATTGGCGGCGTCGCCGGGGGGGTGGGCGGCTCGCTTTTGGGCCGTTCTGTCGACCGCAGGTGGGGCGGTCTGTGGGGTGGCCTGTTGGGCGGTTTGCTCGGTTCATTTTTGGGCGGTTCGATGTCCCAGCCCCAAACCCGCACTACTGTTGCCATTCCGGCGGGTACTGCCAATCCGCAGTTGCTTGAAGATTTGACGATTGGCAATAACTGAGGCAGGTTCCAGGTATCAGGCTTGAAATACCTGACCGACACTAAAACTCCACCCGCGACGGGCGTTCGTTGCTGCTTGGATCTTCGAGCACCAGGTGGGCAAATTCGATGTCGTCGTAATCGGGGGTGCTGTCCACCGGAAAGCGCATGCTTCCCCCAAAACCGAACAGGCCGCCCAGCATGCCGCCGAAGCCCCGGCTGCTCATCACCGCCCCACCCCGGTTGCCGCCCACTGGATGGGTCTCCAGGCGCAGTTCGTTGTTGCCGCGTACCAAAAGCCAGCGGGGAATGGTGACCGGGAGGTTGTCGCCGTTGACGAAGATCTGTTTGATCAGGCTGCCGTTGAGGTAGACGCGCAATCCGTCGCTGGAGGTACCGTACAGGGGCAGCTGCGATTGGCCGGCTGCTACCGATTCGGGGGTGTCGAGGCCGATCAGCGAGCCGATGCGCAGGATCATGTCGCGCTGGGGGAGGCGATCGAGGGCGAAGGTTTTGGTGTAACTGCGGCCCTGGGCGGGTTGGCGAAATTCGGCGTAGTTGGCCGAACCGGGGCCGAAACTGTTGTCGCCCAGGTGCACCAGGCCGTCGTCGACCACCTGCAGCCGAGGGCTCAAGCGTTCGAGCTTGAGCTGAAAGCCGCCGCCGCCCCGCGAGGCCATCGCCGTCGGAGCATAGTTGGAGGCCTTGGCCGTCAAAATCTTGCCGGCGCTCGATTTGGGCAGTTGAAAGCGACCCTGGGAATCGGTGCGCACGGTCACCCCTTCGTCCGGGAGCGACACTTCGACACCCGCAAGCGGCCTGCCGGTGGTCTTATCCACCACCACGCCGCTGTCGGCGCTATTGAGATCGATAGACGCACCCGAGGTATCGGGGGGAGCAGTCCTCTGGTTTTTAGCCGCACTCGCACTGCGACCGGCGGGAGCAGGAGCGACCGCGAGTCCCGAAAGACGCCTGTCGAGCATCTCGCGATCGGTGGCGGTGATCTTGCCGTCGCCGTCGGCGTCGGCGGCTTTGATCTGCTCGTCCTGCAGCAGCAGCGAGCCTTCCAGGTACTCGTCGATGAGGCGGATGTCGCCCGCATCGACGCGGCCGTCGCCGTTGACGTCGCCACTTTCGGCCCAGGCCGGAGCGGCTGCAAGCAAGGCAAGACCAACCAAACACAGAACGCGGATCATGGGGGTGATAAACCTAGGGTCTATCAGCAATGGACGTGGCGTCGGGCTTTCAGGGTTCCCGGCGCTCCAGCGCCTTGCCGCTCGGATCAACAATCACCAGATGGGTGAACTCGATATCGTCATAGTCTAGCGAATCGGGGGATAGGGCCATGTCTCCCAGGCCCAGCCCGCGCATCTTGCCCAGGAAGCTGTCGGGTTCGATGACTACGCCGCTGCGGTTGATGAGCGCCGCCTCGAGGGCGATCTCGTTGGCGCCCGGGCGCAACAGTTGCCGCGGCAGAGCAATGGCGATGTCGTCGCCGCCCAGGAGCAGTTCGCCGATGATCCGGCCGTTGAGGCGCACTTTTACCCCGCCCGCCCGCTGCTCGCGACGGCCGGCGGCCGGTAGATTCGATTGACCGGCGGCGATCGATTCTTCGGTGTCGATGCCGATGAGCGAGCCGATGCGCAGTTGCAGATCCTGGCCGGGAAGACGGCCGAGCGCAAAGGTGCGGGTGTAGCGGGTGCCGGCGGCAGGGGCCTGGAATTGCCGCGCTCCTGCCGAGCGGCGGTCGTAATTGTTGTCTCCCAGATGCACCAGTTCGTCGTCGAGCACCTGCACGCGCGGGTTAAGGCGCTCCAGCTGCAGCTGAAAACCCCGCTGGCCGCGGGTAGTCACCGACGAAGGCACGTAGTTTTCGGCGCGGGCCGAGAGGATTTTGCCGGAGGCAGTGCCAGGTAAGCGAAAGCGGCCTTGCGCGTCTGTACGCACGGTGATCTTTTCGTCCGGCAGCGACACTTCGACGCCTGCGAGCGGCCTGCCGGTCGCTTTGTCCACCACCACACCGCCGTCGGCACTGGTCAGATCCACCTGACCCCGACTCGCGCTGCGGCCAGGCGCCGCGGACCCCGCCGCAAGACCCGAAACGCGCCTATCGAGCATCTCGCGGTCGGTGGCGGTGATCTGCCCGTCGCCGTCGGCGTCGGCGGCTTTGATCTGCTCGTCCTGCAACAGCCGTGTACCGCCTAAATACTCGTCGATGAGCCGGATATCGCCCGCATCGACGCGGCCGTCACCGTTGACATCACCGCTCGCCGCCCGGGCCGCGGCTCCCGCCGTCCAGACGCCCAGGCAAACAAATAAAAATACAATTCGGCGCACGGGGCACCTCCCGAGTTCAGGGACCGGGCGGCGACGGCTTTTTACCGAGTTCGCCCTCCAGCTTGCCGTCGACGAGCGATCCGGTCGGATCGACGATCACTAGATGGGCAAATTCTATATCATCCAGATCGAAGCTGCTGCGGGTCGCCGTGCCGTACAGGCCGGTGACGGGCTTGGATATAGATATATTGTTCTGATCGTAAGGATCGACGCTCAGCATCAGCCGGTTGGTGCCGCGCTGCAACAGCCAGCGGGGCAGTTTGACTTCGAGGTCGTCGCCGTTGAGGACCAGCCGCTCGATGGCCGAGCCGTTGAGGAAGATGCGCAGGCCGCCTCTGGGCAGGATGCGGTCGGTGAGGCCCGACTGGCCCGCCGCCACCGATTCGGGCGTGTCGAGGCCGATCAGCGAGCCGATGCGCAGCGTCAGATCCTCGCGCGGAAAGCTCGTCAGTTCGAAGGTTTTCTCGAACCGGCCGCCGATGCTGCGCAGGTTGAATTGCAAAGCCCCTGCCGAATTGGGATCAAAGTCGTCGTTGCCCAGATGGTAGAGGTTGTCGTCGACCACCATCAACTGGGGGTTCAACTGTTCGAGCAACAGCCGGTAGCCGCCGCTGCCGCCGCGGGCGAGGGTGATCGACTGGGGTGCGTAGCTGGAAGCTTTGGCGGTGAGGATCTTGCCCGCCGGGGCGCGGGCGAGCTTGAAACGGCCCTGGGCGTCGGTGCGCACGGTGATCCCTTCGTCGGGCAGCGAGACTTCCACACCGGCGAGCGGTTTGCCGGTGGCCTTGTCGAGCACGACGCCGCCGCTGACGCTCTGCAATTCCAGTTGGCTTGCCGGACCGGATTTGACGGTAATGCCTTCGAGCCGCCGCTTGAGCAGGTCGCGGTCGTTGCGGGTCACCTTACCGTCGCCGTCGGCGTCGGCGGCTTTGATCTGATCGTTTTGCAACAGCAGATCGCCGCGCAGGTACTGCTCGACGATACGTATATCGAGATCGTCCACGCGACCGTCGCTGTTGACGTCGCCGCTGGCAGCAGGCAGGCTCTGGGCCAAAAGTAACAGGCTGGCGGCAGTAATGAAGAGGACTTGGCTTCGGTGGCGCACGCGCATTGCTTCAATCTCGCCGCATTATAACGGTTGACCCCTCCGGCAAAACGGCCTAAAAGGCGCCACGATTGAACAAACAGAAAGCCCTGCCACCCACGCCATTGTGGGCGCAGCTAGGTTTTTGGGCGGGATGGGTGCAAGCCCTGCCGCAAAGGCAAGGGCGGTGCGGGGTCGCGCCCGCATATGAGGTTCCAGTAGGCCCAGGAACGAGCATCGAACACACCCGGCGGTGTATTGTCGAGGACTTCACAGTACTCGTTCAGCCCCACAGTGCCCTGCAGTGCCCGTAAGTCCTCGGGCGTACCGTAAGTCATGACGTGCGCCAGAAAATGCAATGGCTCCCCCAAGGCCTCGGCTGGGGGCTTGAACCACACCACGCGCTCAGCGACCGCCAGCAATTCCGGTGTCTGTGGCAATGGTTTCATCGCCTAAACTCCTGATTCGGTCGTTCGATATAGGGGGTCAGTACTGGCAATTGGTTTACATTGACCGCCGTGACTGCTGCACTGAGCCGCGCCCGGACTGCGGCGGGTAAGGTGGGCAGATCGTCGAAGTAGCTCAGCGCCTTGAGTGCTATCAGCGGGTTGAAGCTGCGCCCATACACGACCGCACCGGCTGCCAGTGCTGTTGGCAGGTCAATTCCGTGCTGCAGCAGAGCGTCGATATCAAGATAATCCTTGATTTCCGCTCGCTTTTGCACCACGGCCACTTTGGTACCGGCAATATCCAGCAGCGAAGCTACCTGCAGCGGCATCGCCTGCACTTGCTCGTGCAGTGCTACCTGACCCAGGCCGAGGCCGCCGAAAAAGGACACCAGCACCGGGCCGCCGCGCTCGACGCGGCAGGTCAGCGTGTTGGGGGCAAGCTGAACCCGTTCCGCGCCCTTAAGATAGGGCAGCGCGTAAGCGAGCTGATCGGGATCGAAGGGGACATTGCAGAAAAAATCGAAATCGACCGATGTGCGATGCCCCAGGTGCAGCGCGAGTGCTGTGCCTCCGTAGAGCGCGAAGGCTTCTGGCGTGGCGCCCAGCTCCGGCCACAAGGAGCGTTGTGGCGGGGGCAGCATAGCTAGATTGGGGATGAAGACCCGGCTTTGGTGGCGCACGCGCATCGCTTCAATCTCGCCGCATTATAACGGTTGACCCCTCCGGCAAAATGGCCCTAGCGGCACCCTTTTTCGCCCAGCTGATCGAGGCAGCGCTTGCGCTCGGCGGCGCTGAGATCTTCCCAGCGCACGTCGCGGCGGAAGACGGCGCCGGTGGGTCCGCTGAGCATCCGGGGCAGCCGGGCGATGTCAAAGACTTTGAGGGTTTCCATGTCGTAGGTGGTGTAAGTCGTTGCGAGAGTGGCCATGTCGATGTCGATGACTGTGAGCGGGTGCCAGGGCCGGAGGTTGCCGTCGATAAGCGGGCGGGGACCGGAACCCAGGGCACCGGCGTGGAGCAGTTGCAGTTGCCCCCGGTAGGCGGGGTAGTAGGAGTGGTGGTGGCCGCTGATGTAGGTGTGCACGCGGTAGCGCTCCAATAGCATCCGCAGTTTCTCGGCATTATCAAGAATTTCGCCCGGTTCGTCGCGGCCTACCGCCACCGCGTACAAAGGCAGATGGCCGATGGCGACGCGCAACTTCGCGTTCTGGGCGGGGGCGCTTGCCAGGGCTTTTTCGGCCCAGGCCAGTTGCTCGGCCGGGATGCGGGCGCAGGAGGCGTCCCAGACCAGATAGAAAATATCGTTGGCGGCGAAGGTGTAGTAGAACGGAAATTCGCCCCGGTCGATAAAGGCGAGCCCCGAGTCGTGGGCGGGGTCGCGCCAGTAGCCCGCGGTGACGTCGCGCTCCAGTTTGTAGAGATAGTTGCCCCGGATGGCCCGCTCGCAGGAGGCGTCGTGGTTGCCGACGGTGAAGCCGAAGGGCAGGCGTGCCTTGCGCAGCGGTGCACCGATGAGCCGGTCGTAGGCGGCCCACATCGCAAGCAGCCGCTCGCGCTTGAGCGACGGCGACTGTCCCGCCACCAGGTCGCCCCCGCACAGCACGATGTCGGGCTTCCAGCCCGGGATCAGGGCGATCGCGCGGGTGACCTGCGGTTCGTACTCCACCGAGCCGTAGTAGCTGTTCAGGTCGCTAATCACCACCAGCCGCACATCGCCCCGCGGCGGGGCAAACATGCCCTGGGGGCCGACAGGCCGGGGGAGGGCGGCCTGGGCGTTGTCGGCACCGGGGGTGGTAGTAGGTCGAGCTCCTCCGGCGGGCCACAGCCTGGCCGCAGCGACGCCCACGCCCACCGCCCCCAGACTGAATCCCCCCAACAGCAGCAATCGACGCCGTACAATACTCATTGCGATTCCCTGTTCCCGCAAGAGAATAGCAGTATTGGCGCCCGTCCGGCCAGGTGCGATCCGACCGATGGGGATATGGCAGAATGACGTCATTGCAGTGGACATCACAAACGCATCGGCCTTGAATTTTTCTAAGAATCTCCAGCGCTGGTTCAGTGAATTCCGTATCCAGACCCGTCTGCTCGCGGCGGCGGCGCTGATTATTTCGCTGGTGCTGGCAAGCTTTACTTTCTGGGCGCTTAATTACATCCAGGAGGACGCCCGCCGCAGCGACCAGCGCTTTGGCGAAGCGGTGGGCAATTTGCTCGCCGCCACCGCCGCCCCGCTCATCGCCCTCGATCAATACCCCCAACTGGGCGAATTTACCGAAGAATTCCTGGCCAGCAACGCCGACAACATCCTCTATGTCCTTTACGCCGATTCCAAAGGCGACATTCTCTACGGCAGTCCCTTCAATACCAACGACACCCGGGCCAACGCCCCCGTACCCGCCCTCATCCGCCACATCGAACTGCCGCCGGTGCTTCCGGCCAAGCGCCAGCACCGCACCCCCCGGGGTCTGGTGACCGATATTTTTGTGCCCATCGAGTACGGCGAGCGCCAACTGGGCGTCGTGCTGGTGGGCATCAACCCGGAGGCCAACCTGGTGAGCCGCTCCGACCTGACGCGCGATGTGACCGTCGCCGTGTTCGTCCTGGTCTGGATCATCGCCATTCTGGGTTCGGTCTTCAACGCGCTCACGATCACCCAGCCGCTCAAAGAGTTGGTGCAGGGGGTACAGCGCATCGCCCAGGGCAACTTCAAGCAGCGGGTCACCCTGGCTTACCCGGGAGAAATCGGTGAACTGATCACCAGCTTCAACCTGATGGCCCAGCGCCTGCAAAGCTACGAAGAACAAAATATCGAAGAGATCACCGCCGAGAAGGCCAAGCTCGAAACGTTCATCGCCACGATCGCCGACGGCGGCATCCTGCTCGATTCGTCGCTGCGCATCCTGCTGGTCAACCCGGCGATGCTGCGCATCTTTGGGTGGGGATCCAGGGTGGTGGGCAAGAACATCCTGGATCTGTTGCCGGTGGGCATGCGCGCCGAGGTGGAGGAGCCCCTCGACTCCGTCTCGCGCAACATCCTGGAGCAGGCCGAGTGCCGGGTCGTCCTGGACAAGCGCACGCTGCGGGTGCTCATCTCGCCGGTGCTCGCCCCCCGGGGCGACAACCTGCTCAAGGGCGTGGTGCTCACGGTTCAGGATCTCTCCAAAGAAGCCGAACTCAACCAGGCCAAAAGCCAGTTCATCAGCAACGTCTCCCACGAGTTGCGCACGCCGCTTTCGAGCATCAAGTCCTACATCGAGACGGTGTACGAGTTTGGCGACAGCCTGGATGATTCGACCAAGAACGAATTTCTCAAAACCGCCAATCAGGAGACCGACCGGTTGACGCGCCTGGTCAACGACGTACTGGATCTTTCGCGCCTGGAATCGGGCCGCGAGTATCACTTTGAGCCGGTGGACCTCGTCCAGCCCATCGAGCAGACCCTGCGTACCCACCGCCTCACCGCCCGCGACCGCGAGATTGAACTGGTGAGCGACATCGCCACCGACCTGCCGCTGGTCCTGGGCAATTACGACCTGCTGCAGCAGGTCTTCTCCAACCTGGTCGGAAACGCCCTCAAATTTACCGAGCCGGGGGGGCGGGTCACCCTCTCGGCCCGCCGCACCGACGACCCGGCCAAAGTGCGCGTCGCCGTCACCGACACCGGCATCGGCATCTCCGAGGAGGACCAGCGCCGCATTTTCGAGCGCTTCTTTCGGGTCGAAAACCGGGTGCACACCCTGGAGGGCACGGGCCTGGGGCTTTCGATCGTCGACAATATCGTCAAGAAGCACAACGCCCAGGTCCACATCGAAAGCGAAGTGGGCCAAGGTTCGACCTTCTGGTTCGACGTCGAAGCCTACATGGAAACCTGCGAGTGGCCCCGACGCGAGCAGGAAGAAGTGATCTGAGCACCTTTTGGCGAACGTCCCTTCCCTACTGAATCTATAAGCTTTGCAAAGGAGCGGGCAGGTAGGGGATGGCTTCCGAATCACTGCAGGGTTTTGCGATCGGCCGGGTGGTGGGCGGGCGCTATCGCCTCCTCGGCCGGCTCGACGGCGGCAGCATGGGCAGCGTCTACGAGGCGGCCGACACCAAACTGGCGGGCAAGGTGGTGGCCCTCAAGGTGATGCACCGCAGCCTCGCGGGCGACACCGAGGTGGTGAAGCTTTTGCGCCAGCGCTTCGAGGAGGAGGCGCGCCTCAGCGCCATTCTAGGGAGCCACCCGCGCATCATCCAGGTGACCGACTACGGCGTCGAAGGCCCCCAACCCTATCTGGTGATGGAATTACTCAAAGGCCGCAGCCTCAAGGAAGTGCTTGCCCAGGGACCGATGCCCCCCGGCCGGGCGGTGCGCCTGGCGGTGCAGTTGTGCGACGGTCTGCAGCACGCCCACGCCGCCCAGGCCACCGTCGAGGGCCGCACGATCCGGGGGATCATCCACCGCGACATCAAACCGGGCAACCTCTTTTTGATCGAGGACGAATCGCTGGGCGAGACGGTCAAGATCCTCGATTTCGGCATCGCCAAGGCCAACAGCGACATCTCTCTAGCCCTCGGCACCCAGGCGGGCTTCGTGGGCACCTCCGGTTACGCGAGCCCCGAGCAGTTGCGCGGCGAAGCGCTCGATGCGCGCTCCGACATCTACTCGCTGGGGGTGGTACTGTACCAGATGCTCACCGGCCAGATGCCCCTCAAGCCGAAAACCGAAACTTTCGCAGGCTGGTACCATGCCCACAACTACACCACCCCCACCGGCTTTCAGGCCCACCGGCTCCCCTACATGCTTCCGCCTGCCCTGGCGGCAGTGGTCCTCTCCTGCCTCGAAAAAGATCCCGCCAACCGGCCCCAGAGCATGCAGATGCTCGGGATGCAGTTGCAGTGGGCGATGGGCTGGTTTCCCAGGGAGGAAACTTCCCAACCGCTGCTGCCTAGAGATGTGTTTATCGGCGGTGCGATTGCACTACTGGCTCTGGTTGGTTTTTTGTTCCTGCTCAGCTGAATGGCCCGGTTTTATGACAGCGCAAGGAGCCGTTCAGGCGCGCTGCTGTCGACCCTGCCGAATCGCGTCGTATACTGATAGGCATGGCATTGGTGTCATGGCGTTTCGCTTCTGCAGTGCTTTTGGGTATGGTTCCGCTCGCTGGATGCTCAGGTCCTCCGGGTAAGCGAACCGAAGCGAACATTCAACTTTCCGATTGCCGATTGGCAGCGCCTGCTCAAGCGGAGCGGGTCGAAGCGCGTTGCGGGCGGCTTGGGGTCTACGAGGATCGCGCGGCGCGCTCCGGGCGGCAGATCGCTTTGCATTTGGCAGTCTTGCCCGCCACCGGGCGGCAAGTCGACTCTGATCCGCTGTTCATGCTCGCGGGCGGCCCCGGTCAGGCGGCCACCGAAGCGTTCGTGCCGCTCATCAAAGCCTTCGAGCGCGTCAACCGCAGGCGGGACATCGTGCTGATAGACCAGCGCGGCACGGGCCGATCCAACCCCCTCGACTGCCCGATCGATCCGAATACCGCGACACCCGAGCGGGCACTGGCAAGCGCGGCCGATTGCGCAAAGTCACTCCAGGCAAATCTAAAGCTCTACACGACCGCCATCGCCGCGGATGACCTCGACGCAGTCCGCTCCGCCTTAGGCTATGGGCGCATCAATCTTTACGGCGGCTCCTACGGCACCCGCCTGGCGCTGGCCTACCTGCGCCGGCACCCCGAGCGCGTGCGCACGGCGGTCCTCGACGGCGTCAATCCGCCCGACACCAGCCTGGGGGAAACGGTCGCAGCCGATGCCCAGCGCGTCCTGGAGATAGCCTTTGCCCGCTGCCGGGCCGACAACGCCTGCAACAAAGCGTTCCCGAGCCTAGGCAGCAAATTTAAAGCCCTACTGGCACGTCTGGACCGGGAGCCGCTCACCGTCACCGTCGCCGACCCGACCAGCGGCCTGCCCCGCTCGGTAAAGCTCGACAGGACGGTTCTGGCCCTCACTATCCAGTCGCTAAGCTACGCCCCGGAGACAGTGAGTCTGCTGCCGCTATTGATTCACACGGCCCACCAAAGCGGCGACTGGCGGCCCTTGGCGGCCCAGTTGCAACTGACGGTGGGCAACATCGGCGATCAGGTGAGCCTCGGGATGCGCCTCTCGGTGCTGTGCGCCGAGGACATTCCATTTATTAGCAGCAAGGAGGCGGGTCGTACCTACCTGGGAAATGCCTGGGTGCAGGCCCTGCGCGAGACGTGCAGCGTCTGGCCCCGGGGGGCGATCCCGGCCGATTTTAAACGGCCTGTCACCTCCAATGTTCCGGTGCTCTTGCTCTCGGGCGAGGCGGACCCTATCACCCCACCGCGCAACGCCGAGCGCGCCCGGCGCACCCTGCCGAACGCCCTCGCCCTGGTGGTGCCGGGTGCGGGCCACATCACCGCGTTTCGCGGCTGCACCCCTCGGATCGTGGCGGATTTTCTGGCGGCGGGCCGTGCGCGCGGTCTGGATACCGCCTGCTTGAAAAAAAACCGGGCGCTCCCTTTTTTTGTCGATCCGAGCGGACCGGAGGCTTGAAGCGTGTGATCGAAGCGCGGGAGATTTATAAATCGTTCGGCGCGGTGGCGGCGGTGCGGGGGGTGAGCTTTACCGCCCCCGACGGGCAGATAACCGGGCTATTGGGACCCAACGGGGCGGGCAAGACGACGCTGCTGCGCATCCTCGCCACGGTTTTCAAACCTGACGGCGGCAGTGCCCTGGTGGATGGATTCGCTGCAGCAAGTTCCCCACGCGAAGTGCAAAGCCGCATCGGCGTGCTGCCGGATAACCGTGGTCTTTATGCGCGCCTGACGGCCCGCGAAAATGTCCGCTACTACGGCCGGCTGCACGGGCTCAAAGGCGACGCTCTCGAAGGGCGCATCGACGAGTTGGCCGGGTTGCTGGAGATGGGCGAATTTATCGAGCGGCGCACCGAGGGCTTCTCCCAGGGCCAGCGCCTCAAAGTCGCCATCGCCCGCGCCCTGGTCCATGCCCCCGGCAACCTGCTGCTCGACGAGCCCACCAACGGCCTCGATGTGATGAGCACCCGTGCCCTGCGCCAGATCCTGCGCCGGTTGCGCGACGAGGGTTGCTGCGTGCTGTTTTCAAGCCACGTCATGCAGGAAATTGCCTCTCTGTGCGATCGGATCGTGATCATCGCCGACGGAGCGGTTGCCGCGGAGGGCACCGCGGAGCAACTGCTCGCCGCCACCGGCAAAGCGAGCCTCGAAGACGCCTTCGTGGCTGTGATCGGCAGCGAAGAAGGCTTGTTGTTATGAAACCATCTGCCCGCCGGCAAGATGCGCTCGATCGCATCGGTGTCGTTTTCTGCAAAGAGGTGATCGACAACCTGCGCGACCGGCGCACGCTGCTCACGGCACTGCTCACTCCCCTGACCGGCCCGCTGATCCTGGCGGCAACGGTGATCTTGGCTGGACAGGTGATTTCCCAGGAGGCGGAGAAGCCCGTTACCCTACCGGTGGCCGGAACCCAAAATGCACCGCAGCTGGTGGCGTTTCTAGAAAGCCAGCCGGGGGTCGAAGTGCGGCCCCTGGTCGCCGTAGACGAAGCGCAGGTGCGCAGTGGTCAGTACGACTTTGCCCTGGTGATCCCACCCGAATTCGGCCGCGAGTGGCGTGCCGGCCGACCGGCCGCGGTGCGTCTGATCGTCGATACGGGGCGCCGGCAGACCAGCGGCGCCCTGGCACGGGTGCGCGCGCTCCTAGCCGCCTACAGCCGCCAGATTGCTTCGCTGCGGCTTTTGGCCCGGGGGATCAACCCGGCCATCCAGCAGGCGGTGGCAGTCGAGAGCGTCGATGTGGCCTCCTCCGAGGGACGGGCGGCTTTTATCCTCGGACTGATGCCTTTTTACCTGATGTTCGCGGCCTTTATCGGCGGCTTCTACGTGGCTATCGACACCACCACCGGCGAGCGCGAACGCGGTTCGCTTGAACCACTGGTGATCAACCCCGTCGCCCGCTGGGAGCTGATTGTCGGCAAACTGGCGGCCACGCTGCTGTTTGCGCTGGTGGTGGTGGCCGAAACGCTCGTCGGACTGGCGGCGGTGCTCGCGGTTGTCCCCCTCGAGCAGTTCGGATTGCGCTACAGCTTCAACCCGTCGATGTTTGTGGGTCTATTTTTGCTCTGCCTGCCGGTGGTGCTGTTGGCGGGAGCGGTCCTCACGATCCTCGCCTCCTACGCCCGCAGCTTCAAAGAGGCCCAGAATTATCTGACGCCGATCATTTTGGTACCGACGTTCCCCAGTTTGCTGGTGGCCCTGCTGCCGCTCAAAGCGGAAGGATGGGCGGCATTTGTGCCCATCTACAGCCAGTTGCTGTTGATGAGCCAGATTATCAAAGGCGAGGCGGTGAACGGGGGGTTCGCCGCCGTCTCTTCGCTGTTTACCCTGGTAGTGGGTGGGGTGCTTGTCTGGCTTGCCACGCGCATCTTCGACCGCGAGTCGGTGGTTTGAAAAGTGTCGGGTGTCGGAGCGCGCTCTGACACCCGACACCTGAATTTACCGGTAGCTGGGAGGGCGCAGATTGACCAGTTCCTCGGGCGAAGCGAGCATGTCGATGGCCACGAAGAAGATCTCGCCCTTCGGATTGAGGGCGAAGCGCCAGGCGATATTCATCGCCACGTTGACGCCGAACCACGGGGTCTGGACTTTGCCGGTCACCTTGAGCTTTTTGGAGCCGTCCGGCAGCACTTCGGTGATGCCTTCGATCGGCTTCATCGTGAGCCCCTGGGCCTCCTCGCGCATGTAGGCGGCAATCGCCTCGCGGCCGACGATCGGCTTTTGAAAGGGCGGCTGCAGGGCGCCCTCGGGCTCGAACAGGGCGACAGCCGCCTCGAAGTTGTCGCTGTTCATCGCCTCGAAGTACCTGAGGGGCGTCGGGTCATCCACCCCTTTGACATCGATGCGCTCGGTGGAAACGGGCTCGGTGCGCTCGAACTGGAAATCCTCCGCCTCCGGAGCCTCATCGGGAACGACCGACGGGTCGAAGCCCATGTTGAGCACGATGTCGCGCAGTACCTGGATCTGCTGGCCGCCGTCCAGGTTTTTGATGCTCTCGAACAACAGCTGCGCGTCGGTGGACATTTGGTAGTTGGCCGGGATGGGGGCAACAGTCCCCTGGGCCATCCACTCGGCCAGCTGGTACCAAAATCCCAGTTTGGTGTTGACGCTGAAGTAGCCGTAGGAGCGGCTGATGGGTGTGTCGGCCCGGCGGGCAAGGTCGAACATCACCCGCGTCTGCTCGGCGGGGGGCATCTGCTTGATCTGGTCGAGCATGCCTTCGACTAGGGCCATGCTCGCCGCACCCAGGGCGGCACGGGTGATCGTGCGCCCGGTCTCGGTGTAAGCGTACCAGAGCAACGCGAGCCGATCTTCAAGGCTGAGCCGGTTGAAATCGGCCAGGATGCCCGGAATGGGGCTGGGCTTGCCGGTCTCGGCAAATATCGCCTGGGCCGATTCAAGGGTAAACGCCATGGAAGAACCTCCGGAGTGATTCGGGATTGAAGTTGCAATATCTAGACAGAGCGCACCAAAACAAAGGAGGACAGCCGGCAACGGCTGCTCCTGCAGCTAAACAGGGGAGCGAAAAAAAAGATGCATGCCCGACAAGGGGCTGCTCGCTCGGGAGAGGCGCACAACCGCACCTGTCATCATCGTATAACCACTCTTGCGCGGAGCAGCCAGAAGATGCGGAATTTTTCTTTGCTTTACTTTACAAAACTTCGTTAAAATCGGCCTTGATTCCACTTCGGTTGACAGTTTTGCCTATTAATGTTAAGTTTTGTGTAGAAACATTTAAGACTGCTTAGCAAAGGACGCGCCATGCTGCTGTACTTGAGCTTGATCGGTGTAGGATTTGCCGCCTGTGTTGTAATCGGTTCGGTGGCCTGGTATGCCTCCAAGCGGCCGGTAGGCTGGGAAGGTGCCGAGACGCCGGGTTGGGTCAAAAAGCTCGGAGCCGACAAGCTGCGCACGCAGGGCTAAGCACCTCAAATTGGCCGTACGTTGGAGCCTGCACGCATGCGTGCAGGCTCCTTTGGCGTTGCGCGGGCACTGTCCTCAGTCGATGTAGCGGTCGATGGCCTGATTGAGCGCCTGGATTTCTTCGTGCGCACCCCCGTTTTCGACCGCGTGCACGACGCAGTCGCTCAGGTGTTCTTTCAAAACGAGTTTGGCCACCTGATTGAGGGCGGCGCGCACCGCCGAGATCTGCACCAGCACGTCCGGGCAGGGCCGATCCTCGCGCACCATGTTTCCGATGCCCCGCACGTGGCCCTCAATGCGCGCCAGTCGGTCGAGCAGCACCTTGGTGTGAACGGGATCGTGGGTGTGGGTAGTGCCCGTCGGGCTGGTGGGCAGGCTTGGACGTACTTCGGAGGCCATAGTCGTCGGATGTCTTCCCGTTCAACGTATGCCATAACTGTTCTCCCGGCAACATGCTCGAAGCGCGACTCAGTGAATTGCGCAGAAAATCTGCGAGTAATCTGCACAGCGATTGGCTTTTTCACCCTTGTTCAAAAAGGTGAAAACTGGAACGATTTTTGTAGCACATTTCACTTTTTCCCGGAAGATCGACTATGCTGCGCAACCTTCCTGCAATCGTCCCTCTGGCTGTACTGGCGCTGAATCTGGCCCCAGCCTCCCCCGTCGCCGCCCAGGCGAATGTCGCGTTCGGCTCCACCCGCGTCGTGACCAACGACATTATTGGAGGTGCGCCCGGCACCCCCCGCAATGTCACGATCACCAACAACGGCAATGCCGCTTTGAACCTCTCCGGTCTGACGCTCACTGGCGTCAGCGGCGGCGAGGAGACCCAGTTTCAGCTCACTCCCGCTCAACCCCTGCCGCTCGTATTGACACCCGGGGCCTCGACCACCGTGGGGGTCGTCTTCAACCCGACGGTGGCCGGGCCGGTGATCGCCCGGCTGGGTTTGACCAGCGATGCCGCCAACAACGCTTCGGTTTCCGTCTCGCTGCAGGGTCTGGGTACCCTAGGTATCGGCACCGGCAAAGAGCCGTCGCTGCAGTGGGTCCTCGACACTTATTTGATTCCCGTCAACGTCGGGGATACCAATCCGGCCACCGATGCACTGCCAGCCACGGTGCCGCTGGGTGAAGAAATCAGCCCGCCGCAGTTTCGCAAGGCCAGTTCTTCCCCGGTCACCGTCGAGGCGCTCGCGGTATTCAGCGGTCAGGGTGCCCCCGGCTATGTGGTGAGCCTCGGCTACTACACCGCCGGCAACCCCAACGCCAAGACCCAGCTGTTTACCGTACCCAACGCAAACTACCAATCGCTCGCCCCGGCCACCACCGGCACCTTGAGCTTCGATCCGGGAAACAACAGCTTCGGTCTCTACTCAGTCTGGCCGTTTCTTTCTAATCGGACGGTCTACAGCGAAGAGCGTCTGAACACGTTTTCAGGGGCTATCCCGCACCAGACGCGCATCTACCCTCTCAAAAAATCCGACGGCACGCGCGAGCCGAACGCTTATGTGGTGTCTATCGAGGAGACTACTATCAACTTCGACTTTCAAGACCTCGTCTTGATCGTGCGCAATGTCAAACCCGTGCCCCCAGGTGATTTCTACGGCAACGTCGGCAAGTCGGACATTCTTTTGCGCAACCCGGTGACGGGGGAAAATACCGTCTGGCAGATGAACGACGCGGCTTTTCTGGAGGCTTTCCCTGTCGCACCTGTTGGTGATGCCAACTGGGAAATCGTCGGTACCCCCGATTTGAACTTCGACGGCAAAGTGGATATCCTCTGGCGCAACAAAGCCACCGGCGCCAATAGCGTCTGGCTGATGAACGGCACCGCCTTCGTCTCCTCCGTAGTCCTGGCGTCGGTGGGCGATCTGAACTGGCAGATAGCCGGGACGGGCGATTTGAACTTCGACGGCAAAGTGGATATCCTCTGGCGCAACAAAGTCACCGGTGCCAACAGCGTCTGGCTGATGAACGGCAGCGCCTTCGTCTCCTCCGTAGCCCTGCCGGCGGTGGCGGACCTGGGCTGGCAAATTGTCGGAGCGGGCGATTTTACCGGCGACAGTCGGCCGGACATTCTCTGGCGCAACCAGACCACCGGCGCCAACACCGTCTGGAGGATGAGCGGCACCACCTTTGGGGCCGCCGTGGCCATTGCCTCAGTGAGCGATCCGGGTTGGCTGATCGGCGGGGTGGGAGACTACAACTCCGACAACAAACCGGACATTCTCTGGCACAACCAGACCACCGGCGTCAACAGCATCTGGAGGATGAACGGGACGACGCTGAGTTCTTCGGTGGCAATCCCTGCCCTGGAGGATCTCAACTGGCAGATCCGCGGCCCCCGCTAGCGCTGGGACGGGGCCACTTGGGTGGCCCCGTCCCCTTGTGGACCTTGCCAACGGGCACTAATCCTGGAAGACTGCCCATAGAACGGGTAACATTTCTTGGAATCGGCCTGTGCATTTAATCAAATCGGTTCGGCTCGCTGCGATTGCCCTGGCATGGGCGGGGGGATCTGCGCTTTGCTGGAACGGGCCGCTGAGGGCAGAGCCGATTGTCAACGCCACCCCCGCCCAACTGGTCGTCAACGACGTGTTGGGCGGGACTGCAAGCACCCCTCAAACTGTGACGATCGCCAACGGCGGTTCGACCGGCTTGAGCATCCAGAGTCTTACCATCGTCACCATCGACGGTACCCCCGGTCAATTTCAGATTGCTTCACAGCCGACGCTGCCTGCGACGGTCGCACCCGGCACCTCCGTGAGCGTCGGGATCGTCTTTAACCCGACGGCGGCCGGACCGGCCATTGCCCGCCTCGACATTGCCACCGATGCCCCGGCCACTCCCACGGCCTCGATGTCGCTGCAGGGCCTGGGCACCAAAGGCATCGGCGGCAACCTCGAACCCTCGCTGCAGTGGATTTTCGATACGTACTTGATCGCGGTCGATGTAGGCGACCCAGACCCCGCCGAGACCGATCTGGCGGGGTCGGTCCCCCTGGGTGGGGAAATGAGTATTCAGCGCTTTCTCAAAGCCGGTTCGGGACCGGTCACCGTCGAGCCTTTGGCGGTCTTTGCTCCCCAAAGCAACTCGGGGCTCGTCTTTCGCGTCGGGCATCATCCGTCGGGCAACCCGGCCGCCAAAAGCGAACTGTTCACCGTCGCCGACGCCAACCACCAAACCCTTGCCCCGCCGGTGACGGGCAAGCGCGAGTTCGATCCGGGAGTGGGAAGTTTTGGCTTTTATGCCATTTTGCCCTTCCAGGGCAACCGCGAAGTCTTCCTCGAGGACGGGTTGAACACGTTCACCGACGCCCTGCCGCACCATATGCGGGTCTATCCCCTCAAAAAAAGCGACGGCACCGTCGAACTCAACGCCTTTGTCGTAGCGCTCGAAGGGATCACCACCAGTTTTGACTTTCAAGATCTCGTCTTTGTCGTGCGCAACGCCAGGCCGATTCCCCCCGCCCATTTCAGCGGCGGCGGCTTGTCGAATCTCCTCTGGCGCAACGGCCAGACGGGCGCCAACACCCTCTGGACAGTGCAGAGCGACACCCTCGGTTCTGCGGCCTCCTTTAGCGCACAAGCGATTGCTCTGCCTGCGGTCGGCGACCCGAACTGGAAGATTGTCGGCACCGGCGACTTCAATTTCGATACCAAGGCGGACATCCTCTGGCGCAACACCGCCACGGGTGCCAACACCGTCTGGCTGATGAACGGCACCGTCCTCGCTTCGACGGTCGCTTTGCCTGCGGTAGGGGATTTGGGCTGGCACATTGGCGGCACGGGCGATTTTGATTTCGACGGCAGTGCGGATATTCTCTGGCGCAACCACTCGACTGGTGCCAACACCGTCTGGTTGATGAATCGCACGACCTTCATCGCCTCGGTGCCCCTGCCGGCGGTGGGGGATCTCGCCTGGCAGATCGGCGGCACCGGCGATTTTGATTTCGACGGGCGCACCGACGTTCTCTGGCGCAATACCGTCACGGGGGTCAACAGCCTCTGGCTGATGGATCAGACCACTCTGAAAAACACCGCCGCACTGCCGGCCGTGGGGCTTGATTGGCAAATCGGCGGGGTGGGCGACTACGATGCCGACAACCGTCCCGATATTCTCTGGCGCAACACCGCCACCGGCGCCAACGCCGTCTGGTTGATGAACGATACGGTCCTGGGCGTCTCCGCCACCCTGCCTCCAGTCGCCGACTCAAAATGGCAAATCCGCGGACCGCGCTAGCAGCAGGTCAGCCCGGTCTTCAAAAACTATCCTGGCCGGTTTTGACCTGCAGGCGATCGATGCCCGCTTTGATCCAGGCGAGGCACTGCGTCTCTGAGGCAAACAGCTTCGGGGCGGCAATATTGTCGAGGCCGCCCGGCAGATAGTGATCGTAAAAAATCCTGTCCCCGATCCGGCAGACGACAATTAGGTTGTCGCAGTAAACGTAGCGCCGCGCAAAATGATCGTCGGCGATCGGCGTATCGCCGTGGCGGTCGAGGTGCTCATGGGCGATCTCGACAATGCCCGTAAGGGTGGACGAGTAAAGACCGGCGGGATTTTCGGTGCGGTGCCAGCGACTGCGATAGGCGAGGGCAGAAAGCAACCAGTACGAATAAATCTCCTTACCGACCATGGCACCGTAGCGAAACGGCACGATCAAAAAGCCCCGGTGCGAGACCGAATTTTCGTACAGCAGACGTTTCACGGGCGTTCCACCTGCAGGAGAGCAACCGGTGTGGATTCAGTCTACCAGTGGGTCCATCCTTCAGATCAGCAATGCTGTACTGCGTGTCCGGGCGGGGTGCGGCGGGGCTGCCGGCCCGGATCGCCGTGGGCTGCCTGCCAGTACTTGAAGTGAATACTCACCCATTGATGTCTTTTTGCAAGCTTTTCTGTGGCGTCGGGTATGGGCATTTAAGCTGATGTCAGCGACTTATCCCATTACCTTTCTGTAACATTCTGCAGAAATACGGCCATGCCACAACAACTGCTCAGCCGAGCGACGTTGGGGGAGCGCAGACCTCAGATGGTTTACCTTGCTGCTCACCGCGATTGGCCCCTGAGCGTCGGCACGACCTCGCAGGTTGTGCCCCGTACGGGTATTGCTGTGGTTCAGACCGACTCCTGGGCGCTGACGGTCTGGCTCATCGAGGCTATCAACGCCATCTTGGACGGCAAAGATTTTCACACCCGCCGTCCCCCCGGCAAGATCCAGCGCAGCGGCCGCTTCGAGGTCATTGAGGGCAATTTGTTCGTCTGGGGTTGGCCGTGGAGCTGGAGCCGCAGCAGTATTCAGGTGGCCCGGCACGTGCCCACCGCCCTCGGCGAAAAGCTGAACCTCCTGTGCGGCGCGACTGCCGCCCGAAGCGCCGAATATCCCGGCTGATGGGCGTCCGTTCTGTGCACCCGGCCGGCCGATGCGAGTGGCTGCGGATGCGCTGTGCTCTGTGGCCGGACGCGGATCCGGCCGAGTTGCCGACGAAAATCGATCGTTAGTCGAGGATGCAGCTTCTACCGTCAACTACGGGTTCTGACCGATTCTCTAGATTTCCAGCCGGGCAAAGATGGTATCCAAGTGCTTCAGGTGGTGCCTCGGCTCGAAGCAGGCTGCCAATTCGGCCGGGGCCAGGAGGATCTGCACCTCAGGATCGGCCTCGATCAGGGCTCGAAAATCGCCTCCCTCGCGGTTCCAGGCTTTGTGAGCGTTGGTCTGTACGATGCGGTAGGCTTCCTCGCGGGTGAGACCTTTTGCTACCAGTGCCAGGAGCACCCGTTGGCTGAAGACGACGCCGCCATAGCGATGCAGGTTGCGTGCCATGTTCTCGGGGTAGACCGCAAGCTTTTCGACCAGAGCGGTGAATTTGACGAGCATGTAGTGCACGAGGATCGCACTGTCCGGTAGAATCACCCGTTCCACAGACGAGTGGGAGATGTCGCGCTCGTGCCAGAGGGCCATATTCTCCAGGGCCGCCGTGGCGTTGGAGCGCACGATGCGCGCCAGCCCGGTCAGTTGCTCGGAGGCGATCGGATTGCGCTTGTGGGGCATGGCCGAGGAACCTTTCTGGCCCGCGGCGAAGTATTCCTCCACTTCGAGCACGTCGGTGCGCTGCAAGTTGCGGATCTCGACGGCAAAGCGTTCGATCGACCCGGCCGTCAGCGCCAGGGCCTGCACAAATTCGGCGTGGCGGTCGCGGCTGATCACCTGGGTGGAGGCGGTGTCGGGAACCAAACCCAATAGCTCGCAGGCGCGCGCTTCGACGCGCGGATCGAGATTGGCATAGGTGCCCACCGCTCCGGAGAGCTTGCCCGCTGCCAGACGCGGTCTGAGGGCGCGCAGGCGCTCGGCGTGGCGGGCGAGTTCTGCAAGCCAACCCGCGAGCTTGAAGCCGAAGGTGATGGGCTCGGCGTGGATGCCGTGGGTGCGGCCGATCATCACGGTGTCTCGGTGCTCGCGCGCCTTTGCGCGCGTGGCGGCGATCAGTTCCTCCAGTCTTAGAGCAAGGACATCGAGCGTCTGCACCAGCTGCAGCGCCAGGGCCGTATCGAGTACGTCCGAACTGGTGAGCCCCAGGTGGATGAATCTTCCTGCCGGGCCGACATGCTCGTTGACACTCGTCAAAAACGCGATCACATCGTGGCGCACTTCGGCTTCCAATTCAGCGATGCGCCCGACGTCGAAGCCGGCCTTGGTGCGGATCTCCTGCCACGCCCCCTGCGGAATCTCACCCAACTCCACCATTGCCTCGCAGGCGGCCAGTTCTACCTTTAACCAGTTGCGATACTTCTGCTCCTCAGTCCACAGAGCGCCCATCTCGGGCAGGGTATAGCGCTCGATCACAGTCTGTTCCGTCCAAAGGCGACAGCCTCACATTGTACCAAGAGGTTGCCGCAGACCGGACAGACTCAGCGGGCCGCATCAAGGCTCAGCAATTCCTCGAAGCGCCGGCGCATCGCGTCCACATCGAACTCCTCCACCGGCTGGATATCGCCGAAGAAGTATTGCTTGAGTTCCTGCACGTCGAAGGATCGACTTTCCAAGGGTTTCATAAGGTTGCTCCTGGCGTGAGTGCAAGATATGGGGCGAGTTAAAAAGCTTAACAGATGCAATAATTCTTAACTTAGAGACACTTCGCGGGTCTGTCAAGCCCTTTTGGGGAATCCGGTCCACTTTTTCGTATTTTTTGCGACAGTACCCGCTGCATCTGTCCGGGTGCACAGGTGCAGCGGGTGCGGGTCGGGTCTCAATGGAGTCGAAGTGCGCTGGAGTATCGCCGTGCTGCTCAAGAACAAAACCACCGACAGCCTTGTCGAAATCAACGACATCGCTCAACTGGTCAACCCGGTCGCGGAGCGGGTAAAGGCCCAGAACCAGGCCGGTGAGGAGGAGCAAAATCCCGAGATGTTCGCCAAGGCGGATCTGGTCTTTCCGTCCGGCGAGGCGCTGCCGCGCTGTTGGATAGACGCGGACTATCGCTTGAGCGTCGGCTGAGGGGCCAACAGCGCTTCGAGCACCTCAACCGGGCTAGCGTACCAGGCGGCGAGACCCGCCAGTTCCGCCCCGAGCCAGTCGTGCCACTCGTCGGCCACGACGGAGCGCCAGTCGGCGAGATAGCCCGCCTCGACGAGCGCTTCGCACAAGGCGCGGGGGGAGACCCACCACAGCTGGGCAAGACGCAAGATTTCCACGGGCCGCTCGGGCAAGTAGGTCGCTCTCAAGTGGCGCTGTAATGTCCAGGCGTGCGCGGTGGGCACAGCTTGGGCGAACAGATGCACGCAATTCGGTCGGGTGGCGGCGATCAGCCAGCGCAGGTGCAAAGGCGAGGGCGGCAGGCTCCACAGCAGCAAGTGTTCGTAGTCATGGGCCGGTTGCGGCCGGTCGTAGTGCACCGGCAGCCCGCGAGGCAACTGCGGCCTTGCGTGGCCGTAGAGCAGCACCGGGGAAGCTTGGGCAGCGACGAATGCGTGCAAAAAGGCTGCAGCTTCGCAGTGCCGATGGTCATGCCAGCGGATCGGCCGGTCCAATGGGGGCGGTTCCGGTAGTTCGATGGGGGCGGGGTGGGCGGCGCGCAGGCCCACCAACTCCAGTTCAACTTTTGAATGGCCCTGCCAGTTGTTCTCTTTGACCTGAAAGGCGATATCGACAAACGGCGGCAGTGGCAGCCACTCGGCCATCCGCCAGCCCACCGCCCGCCGCTCGGCGGTGCCGTCGCTCACGGTGAGATTGAGGTGGGTGCGGGTCTTGCCCATCGCCTTTTGCTCGACGACGCGCGCTCCTGCCACCCAAAAGACCGGTTCGGCGTTACCCAGACCGCAAGGTTGCAACCGGTCGATCTCCCCCAGCAGCCGACGATCGACCCGGGCAAGTTGCACCTGGGCGTCCACCTCGACGAGGGGGGCGACCTGCTCAGGGGCAAGCCGGGCGCGGGCAAATTGTACAAGCCGCTCCCGAAAGGCCGGCAAGTTGGCGGCAAGCAGCGAAAAGCCGCCCGCCATCGGGTGGCCGCCAAAGCCTGTGAGCAATTCAGCGCTGTCTTTGAGCGCTTCGTAGACGTGGAATTCGGGGGTACCCCGGGCCGAGCCGCGGGCGTGTTCGCCTTCGATGGCGGCGATAAACACCGGCGCGCCGTGGCGGTCCTTGAGGCGGCTTGCCACGATGCCGATCACGCCGTGGTGCCAGCCCTCGCGCGCCAGCACAATCACCCGCTCGCATCCGAGATCCAGCCCCCCGGCTTGCTCGACTTCGAGCATCCGGGCCGCCTCCGCCTCGATCTGCGCGCATAGTGCTTGGCGGTGCTGGTTGGCCAGTTCACACTCGGCGGCCCGCTCGGCGGCCACGGCCGGATCGTCGGTGGTCAACAGCTCGATGACTGTCACCGGATCGCCGATGCGGCCCACGGCGTTGATGCGCGGCCCGAGGGCGAAGCCGATGGCCTCGGGCTTGAGGTCGCTTCGACCGGCCAGGCCCGAGGCGGCAAGCAGGGCCTGCACCCCGGTATTGGACGAGCCGGGGATTTTTGCGAGTCCCGAGAGCACCCAGGCGCGGTTGACCCCTACCAAAGGCGCCAGGTCGGCCACGGTTCCCAGGGTAAACAGTTCCAGCAGACAATCGGCGAGGCCGGTTCTCCCCAGACGCCGGGCCAATTCTCCGGCCAGCACGTAGGCTACCCCCACCCCGGCCAGGGCCGCGTAGGGCGAAGTTCTGGGAATCATCTTGGGGTTGAGAATGGCGTCGGCGGGGGGGAGGCGCTCGGGCAGGTCGTGGTGATCGGTGATGATGACGCCCATGCCCAGTTCCACTGCCCGGGCGATGGGCGCATAGGCGCAGATGCCGTTGTCCACCGTCAAAATCAGCCCAATGCCCCGTTCATAAAAGGCTTCGACGATGCGCAGGTTGATACCGTAGCCTTCCTGCAGGCGGCTTGGGATTGCATACTCGATGTGTCCCCCCAGGCTGCGCACCGCCCGCAGCAGTAGCGCCGTGCTGGTCATGCCGTCGCAGTCGTAGTCGCCGCAGATGGCGATTGCCGTGCCCGACTCGATAGCTTGCGCCAGCAGGTCGAGCGCCCGGGGTAGTTGGTCGAACGCTTCGCCTGCTGAGGGCAGTACCCAGCTTTCGGGGGCCAGAAAATGCTCCGCCAATTCGCAGGTGGTGAGGCCGCGGTTGATCAGCACCTGGGCAATCAGCGGCGAGAGGCCGAACGCCTCGGCCAGTTGCCGGGCCTGCACCGGATCTTCTTGAGCAATCCGCCAGCGCTGTTTGGGGAGCATCGAGGACAAACCTATTGGCACAGATCTTAGCGGATGCGGTCCCCTCAGCCAACGGCCGCCGCCGCCGGACGATAAAAAAGGCAGGGCTCCTATCGAAGCTGCCCTGCCGGTATTGAAACAAGGTATTGAAGTATGCAGTGCAACGGAGCACCACTAGATCGATAGGGATCAGACGTTATCGATCGTCCGGTGGGCCTGATCTTTGAGATCTTCTTTCTTGTGCTCAGCCGAAGCTTCCACCTGCTTGGCCTTACCCTCAAGCTCCAGCTTCGGATCGTCGGTCAGGTCGCCCCAGGCTTCCTGAGCCTTGCCTTGCACATCCTTGGCGGTCGCTTCGGCACGTTTGTCAATTCCCATGACTTCCTCTTCCTCCCGCGATGTGAATCGTTGTGGCTCGACTTGCGTCGCTACATCTATATTCGGTAGATGCCGGGTTAACCGCCTCTACCTGCGGACACGTTGCAGGCTACGCAAAAAGAGAGGTTGAGCGGCCTGCCGATACGTCCGTGTGGCAACGCCGATACTGTCCCGCTCACAATCCGCTGGGATGCAATGAGCATCAAGACGTCCATTCTTTTCCGGGTTCGGGCCTCGGTGGTTTCGGGGCTAGGATGGGGGCGCCGAGCTCTGCTGGAAGTGCCGCCGTGTCCGTTGTCCCCAATCCGCCCAGGCGCAACACCATCGAGATTGCAAACGACGCTGCGGCCCCCTTTGACCCTCAGCGCTGGATTGCGACGATGAGCGGGGGGCTCACCGCCGCTCTGGGCGACAGCGCACAGATACTGGTGGCAAGCGACCTTACCTGGTTCCCGCTCGCGGACGACCCGGCGGTGCGCATTGTCCCTGACCTGTTTGTGGTCTTCGGTCGCCCGGCGGGTTCGCGTGGGGCGTACTACCAGTGGCAGGAGGACCATATCGCTCCCCAGGTGGTCTTCGAGCTGGTCTCGCCGGTCGAATCGCTCACCCAGGCGGCCAAAGAATTCGCCTTCTACGACCGCCACGGCGTCGAGGAGTACTACCTTTACGACCCGCTCAAAGAGGACATCTGCGGCTGGTTGCGCTACGAAAACCGGCTGGAAGTCATCGATCCTGTGCAAGGCTGGCTGAGCCCGCGCCTGGGCTTGCGTTTCGAGATCACCCGCGAGGGACTGACGCTGCTGCTTCCCGGCGGCGCGCCAATCGCCGCTGAGGCGCAACGGGAGCACGAGCGCGCCCTGGCATTGCAGCAACTGGAGGAGGAGCGCCAACGGGCCAATCTCGAACGGCTGCGCGCCGAGCGCCTTGCCGAGCAACTGCGCACTCTGGGTATCGACCCGGATAAGCTCTAAAATTAATTCGAAGGTTCGTCTGGCTAGGACTTTATGGATCATTCCCCGGACTTTATGAAACTGGTGGCCGACGCCAAAACCCGCGTCCGCGAATGCAAGATTGCCGAGGTGCGCGAGCGGCAGGCGCGGGGCGAAAATTTTCACCTGGTGGATGTGCGCGAAGATTCTGAATGGCAGGCGGGACATATTCCCGGCGCCAGGCACATCGGCAAAGGCGTGATCGAACGCGACATCGAACAGGCGATTCCCGAGCGCGCCGCGCCGATTGTGCTCTACTGCGGCGGCGGCTACCGCTCGGCGTTGGCGGCGGACAGCCTGCAAAAAATGGGCTACACCGCGGTCGTCTCGATGGACGGCGGCATGCGCGGCTGGCGCGAAGCGGGCTATGCGGAACAGAGACCCTGAAGGCCTACCCTTGAACAACCGCCCGCTGCGGGATAAGCTTTTGGCCTCAGGAACTGTTCGGCCGCCGCCTCGTCAATGGGCTGTGCCCCCTCGCTCAAGCCCGGTCGGGAGTTGACAATGTTCCGGATTCTCCTTTTGATTGCTCTGCTGGCCCTGCCGCCCGGTGCGGCTTTGGCTGCCGAAGCCGGTGACATCGACGGCGACGGCCGCGTCGATGCCGGGGACATCCAGGCTATCGACGCCTACCTTGAAGGTGCTGTCGTCCTGCAGGACAGCCAGATAGCAAGTGCTGACGCCGACGGGGACGGCAAGATCACCCGGCGCGACCGCGACCTGCTCAAGCGCCGCGTCGATGGGGTGGCCCTCAAGGGTGAGGCCCGCGTGGGCGACGGCGGCGGCGGCAAGATCGATCTCACCAGCGCCGACAGTGGCGTGGTCACCGACAAGGAGACCGGCCGGCCCCTCGCCGGGGTGGACGTGTCGCTGCCCGACGAAGGGATTACCGTGCGCACCGACAGCGAGGGCCGCTTCAAGCTGCCCAAGGCGACCGGCGGCAAGATCCTCACCGCCAAGGCCAACAACTACGCGCCTTTTTCGCTCTCGGCGGCCACCGGTTCTCCCGGCGGCGGTTTCAACCTGGAGCTGGAGCGCCTGTCTCCCAGACTGCAGGTAATCGACGACGAATTGCACCACCTGGGCGACGACCGCTTCGGCAGCGGTTCGGCCAACGCCACCGATTTTCGCCTGCGCGCCGAGGGGATCGCCTACGTGCGCACTTTCACCCTCAAAAACCAGCCCACCGGCGACATGATTTTGCGCATCGGCTCGGTGATCGGCCTCGATACGCCGCAGTCCGCCGCCGCGGGTCAGACCCAGGTAGCCTTCTTCGGCACCGAACAGGACGGCCTGCGCGTCTACCTCAACGGCAACATGATCAAACAAATCTATATCAATGGCGACAACATCCCCGTCAAGTTGCCGCGCTGGCTGCTCAACTCCGGCAAGAACGAACTGCGCATCGAGACCCACGCCTTCAACCAGCCCGCTTTCATGTCCGCCGGGGGATTGGCGGGATTGTTGGGCGCCTTTGGCATCGGCGGCATGGGCATGATGGCGGGAGCAGGCATTGTCGATCACGACGACCTTGAATTTGCCCACCTGGTGCTCGAAGACAGCGCCGGCCGTCCCCAGGAATTCAGTTCCCGCGGCCGGGTCTACGGCGGCGAGACTCCCCGCGGGGGCGAGGTCTATACTCCCCAGGTGCGTCCATGACTTCCGCCTCACCCTCCTCGGGGCGTTCAAAGATGGTCGATTTCGAGAGGGTGCTGGTCACCAGCCGCGCGGAATGGCGGGGGTGGCTTACCGATAACCACACCCGTACCAAAAGCATTTGGCTGGTCACCTACAAAAAACGCAGCGGCATGCCCCATGTGCCCTACGACGTCGTCGTCGAGGAGGCGCTGTGCTTCGGTTGGATCGACAGCCGCCCCGGCAAACTGGACGAGCGGCGCAGCATGCTGTTGCTCTCGCCGCGTCGTTCGGGCAGTCCCTGGTCAAAAATCAACAAAGCGCGGGTGGAGCGACTTATCGAGCAGGGCTTGATGACCGCTGTGGGAATGCAAAAAATCGAGCAGGCTCAGGCCGACAGCTCCTGGTCAGTACTCGACGGGGTGGAGTCGCTGGTGATCCCGAGCGATTTAGCGGCGGCCCTGGCGGAAAATTCCCAGGCGGCGGTCTACTTCGCGGCCTTCAGTCCCTCGTCAAAAAAAGGCATATTGCAGTGGATCCAAAGCGCCAAACGCGAGGAAACCCGGCGCAAGCGCATCGCTGAAACTATTGAACTGGCTGCGAACAACATCAAAGCGAATTTTCCGCGTAAAGCCTGACTTTTCCCAAAATTTGCCCTCAGAAAGCTCATTCTCCGTCCACCGCGCGGGCGAAGCCGGCCATCCGACACACCGGTACCCCATCTGACGGTCAGAATGTCGCCCGAAACTCTCCCTTGCCATCGAAGTACGCCGCCACCAGGATGCCCATGGTGACCGACCAGCATGTATGGCCGTCGCTGTCGACGGCGATGGCGGCAAAGTCGCGCCCGCGCGATTCGGCCTCGGCGAAGGAGCGCTCGAAAGCTCGCTGAAGGCTCATCCCGTCGTCCACCCGGATGGCGATGCGCGCGGCGAGCGCTTCGTCGAGGATGTCCTCGCCGTGGCCGGTGCAGCTCACCGCGCAGCGGTCGGTGGCGTAGTTGCCCGCCGGTGTGCACGAATCGCTCACCCGCCCCACCCCGGCCATGAAGCGACCGCCCGTGGAAGTAGCGGCGGCAAGCCCGCCTTCGCCGTCCACCGCCGCCGCCCCCACCGTGCCGTGGGTGCCCGCGTACTGCCCCTCGAAGCGCTCGTCCGCCCAGCGCCGGATCACCTCCGGTAAGGCCGGTTCGTGCACCGCTTCTCCGAGGGCGCGGGCCAATAGCTCGGCACCCTGCGGATCGAGAAGCCGGTCGACGCGGTTTTGCAGCTGCTCGGCCAGGCGAATCGGGTTTTTGAGGTAACGGGCGTTGACCAGGCCGCTGAAGCGGTGCTCCCGACCGTCCATCAGCGCGCAACTGAGGCGAATCTGGCCGTCGCGCTGGATGGTGGCGCCGGTACCCGCGTTAAAGAGCGGGCAATCTTCGAGGAGTTCACAGGCGCGCACCACCGCCTGGCGGGCACCGCCGTTTTTGAGCACCTCATGGGCGTCTTTGAGAATCTCCTGCAGCGCCTCGCGGCGCACCTGTCGGCTCGATTGCTCCGCCTCGGTCGCCCCAAGTCCACCATGAATAATCAGTCCTGGCCGTGGCATCTTCTCGCTCCTTTTTGCTTTGCTTATCTTACGGGCTGGGGGACGGCACCGGAGGTCCGGCGCAAGGATCGGGGCTTTCGGAGGCGAAGCTTTGCATCTGGGCGCTAGATATAGAGTAATATGGCGAACTGAAACGAAGGCCCGGCTCCATGACCTCATCCGAACTCGACCTGCGCATCGAAGAGCGCCTGCCGCCCCAAAACATCGATGCGGAGGAGACGATTCTGGGGGGACTGATGATGGATCCGGAGGCGCTCACCCGCGTCGTCGAACACCTGAGACCCGAGGCGTTCTACGTCGAGTCGCACCAGATCATCTACCGCGCCGCCCTGGCGCTGCACGCTCAGGGAAGACCCACCGACCTGCTCACCCTGAGTGCCTGGCTCGAAGATAACAAGCTCACCGAAAAGATCGGGGGCCGCACCTACCTGCGCCGCCTCACCGACGCCGCCATCAATACGATCAACATCGACGGCTACGGCCGCCTGGTATCGGACAAGTACGCCCTGCGCATGCTCATCCGCGCCGGCCAGGAAATCGCCGCCCTCGGTTTCGATAGCGCCACCGAGATTCCAAAGCTGCTCGATCGAGCCGAACAAACGCTCTTTGCCGTTACCCAGGAGCGGGTGCAACGCTCGCTGGTGCCCGCCTCCGAAGTGCTCATGAACATCTTCGAGCAACTGGAGACCCGCTACCAGGACGGCAGCAACGTCTTCGGCATCCCCACCCACTTCTACGATCTCGACAACTACACCCAGGGCCTGCAGCCGTCCGATCTGATTATCGTCGCGGGCCGCCCCGGCATGGGCAAGTGCTGCGCAGCCGATACCCCCATCGCCGATCCGGTCACCGGCGCGCTGGTCACCATCGAAGAAATCTACCGCCGCGGTGAGGCCGGAAAATTGGTGGAAGTGCTGACGCTGTTGGGCGACGGCAGACTGGCCCGCGTCGAACCGAGTCACTTCGTAGACGACGGCATCAAGCCGGTCTACCGCGTGCGCACCGGCCTCGGGCGCGAGGTGAAGACGACCCTGACCCACCCCTACCTGACCCCGACCGGCTGGAAGCCCCTCGCCGAAATCGCCGCCGGGGCGCGCATTGCTGTGCCCTGCCGCATCCCGGTTTTCGGCAGCGAGAGTCTGCCGCCCAAAGAAATCTCGCTGTTGTGCAGCCGGGCCACCCGGGATAACCGCATCCCCGACCCGGTTTTTCGGCTGCCGAGGGCGCAACTGGTCGCTTTTTTGAAGCAGCTCTGCATCACCGCCGACTCCGCCCGGGTGAGCGACCGGACCGTCGAATTTACTTCACCCTCCAAGTCTTTTTGCCACCAACTGCAGCATCTGCTGTTGCGCCTCGGGGTGCTCTCGGCTCTGCGCGAGGTGTCCGGGATATTTTATCTGGATATCAAACCCGCCGCTGAAACGCCAATCAAACCCGCCAGCCTTTGGAGCCAGGATCTCGCTCACCATTGCGACCTCCACTGGGATGAAATTGCGTCCATCGAGTATGTGGGAAACGAGCAGGTCTACGACCTGACGGTGCCCGTCACCCACAACTTTGTCGCAGCCGATATCTGTCTGCACAACACCGCCTTTTCCCTATCGATCGCCCAGCGTATCGCCCAAAAAGCCGGTTTGCCGGCGGTGGTCTTCAGTCTGGAAATGTCCAAAGAACAACTCGTCCAGCGCCTGCTGTGCTCGGAAGCGGGTGTCGAAAGCCATCGGCTGCGGGCGGCGCGCATCAGCGAAAACGAATGGCAACGCATCGGCCAGGCCATCGGTGAACTGGCCAGTATTCCCCTCTACATCGACGATTCTCCGAACGCAACCGTCACCGAAATCCGCTCCAAGGCCCGTCGCCTGCAGGCCGAGCAGGGCGGACGATTGGGACTGGTGATGATCGATTACTTGCAATTGATGGAAGGGGCAGGATCCGACAACCGCGTCCAGGAGCTGTCGAAAATCACCCGCGGTCTCAAGGGCCTAGCCCGCGAGTTGCGCGTGCCGGTAATGGCCCTCTCGCAGCTATCGCGCAGCGTCGAAGCGCGCACAAACAAGCGGCCCATGTTGTCGGACTTGAGAGAATCGGGGTCCATAGAACAAGACGCCGATATCGTCTTAATGCTCTACCGCGACGACTACTACAACCCCGACTCACCGGATCGCAACATTGCAGAAGTCAATATCGTCAAACATCGCAACGGTCCCACCGGTACCGTGAAATTGCTCTTCGAAAATCAGTTCACCCGGTTTTTAAACCTGACTTCCGGCAACCACTGACAGCAGGGATGTCAGCCGGTGGCCCACTCAGTCCCCACCACCGGAAGCGCCCAGCGCTCGATGGCGGCGGTCAACTGATCGCGGCGTACCGGCTTGATCAAACAGTCGTCCATACCCGCCGCCAGACACAGATCGTACACCCCGGCGCTGGCGTTGGCGGTGATGCCCACGATGGGGGTGCGCCGGGCCGAGTCTTCGCGTCTGCGGATCTCGGCGGTGGCCTGGAAGCCGTCCATGACCGGCATCTGGCAATCCATCAGCACCAGCGCAAAGGAGCGGCTCGCCAGCACGGTGAGGGCCTCCGCGCCGGTCTCGGCCACCTCCGCCCCGCAGCCGAGCCGCTCGAGGTGCCGCAGCAGCACCTTTTGATTGACGGCGTTGTCTTCGACGATCAAAATCGGCCCGTACTGGGGCAGCCGCACCGTCATGGGTGCGCTCGGCGGCGGCGGTTCGACCGGAGCCGAAACTTTGAGCGGCAACACAAACCAAAACGTCGAACCTTGCTCCAGACGGCTCTCGACACCGATCTGCCCGCCCATCAACTCGACGAGCTGCCTGGAGATGGCAAGTCCTAATCCCGTGCCGCCGTACTTGCGGGTGGTGGAAGTATCGGCTTGAAAAAACGACTGGAACAGGCGGCCGGTCGTCTCCGGAGCCATGCCGATCCCCGTGTCGACGACTTCAAAGCGCAGCCGCAAATCGTCGCCCCCCTGCGCCGCAGGGTGGACCCGAATGGCTATCTGGCCGCGCGGTGTAAATTTCAAGGAGTTACCCACCAGATTGGTCAGAACCTGCGCCAGCCGCACCGGATCGCCCTCCAGTTGTGCCGGCACCTCGGGGTCGATGAGCACCTGCAATCGCAGGTCTTTGCTGCGCAACTGCTCGGCAAACATGGCCACCACCGAATCGATCAACCGAGGCAACTCGAAGGGAACGACGTCGAGTTCCATGCGGCCCGCCTCGATTTTAGATATATCGAGGATGTTGTTGATCAAACTCAGCATCGTCTCACCGCAGTAACCGATAATGGCGGCCAGTTCTCGCTGCTCGGCTCCTAAATCGCTTTCCAGCAGCAGATCGGTCATGCTGATGATTCCGTGCATCGGCGTGCGCAATTCATGGCTTGCGGCGGCAAGAAAATCGCTTTTGGCCCTGGCGGCGGCCTCCGCCCGCGCCTGGGCCGCCTGCAACTCAACTTCGATGCGCTGCCGTTCGCCGATTTCCGCCCGCAGTTTCTGGTTGAGCAACTTGTAGCGAACGGTCCGTTCCCTGACGCGCTCCTCCAGTTCGGCATTCAACCTGGCGAGTTCCTCCTGGGTGACCCGGTGGGCCGCCACCTCGCGCATCAACTGCTCCCCCATGCCCGCCCAATCCTCCGGATTGAAGGGCATCTCGAGGGCGGCGCGATCGTAGGTGATGTTCAGTACTGCCACCACCTCGCCTCGACAGTTGAACTGGGGCACCGCGAGACTGTAGCAGTAAAGCTTGCAGCTTGCGTCCCCCACACTGTAGGCAAAGCTGGTAGTGCCCGGCTCGCCGGTCTCGAATACCCTGCGGATCAGCTGCTCCCAATCGGCCATCTGGGCAAGGATCGACTCGGGAATGCCCATCTCCCATAGGCTCTTGCCCAGGATCCATTCTTTGGGCATTCCCGAAAAACGGGATAAAGCAGCGTTGACGGTCAAAGTGCGCAGCTCGCTGTCTAGCAGCCCAATTTGATCGGGGGCCATCTCGATGTACTTTTCGTACATCAAGTTGCGTTGATGAATCTCGTCAAGACGCTCCTCCGCCTCCAAACGCTCGCCCACCAGCCCGGCGGCGTGCTCCAGTAGCGCGCTCTGTGCTGCGCTCAGCAACCGCTCTTGCTCATCGCAGATCCAGAGGTTGCCCGCCAGCGTCCCGTTGCAGAAAATCGGCACCGCCGCCACGAATTTCCAGGGTGACCGGCTGAAGCATGCTTCTAGTTCAGCGCTGGACAGCACTCTGAGTACCTGAACGGGAGGCTGCCTGCGAAGCAGGGGATCAACAGCAAAGTTTTGGTAATTATTGATACAAATCTGAGCGGTCGACAGGGCGAGGGCTTCGCGCACCAGTGAGGTTATCTTCCCAAGGAATTCTGCGGGTAGCAATGGCTCGAATCCGAAAATAAAAGTTTGGTATGGTAGATATTTTCCACAAAAGTAGCATACCGCTAAATCGATATTTCGAACTTAGAACCGCTGTCAAGGAGTCAAAAATGTCAGGGTCTCTGATCGTGGTGGGCACCGGCATCCGGGCTGGGCACCTCTCCCAGGAAGCCATCAGTGCTGTTCGGACAGCCGATGCTGTTGCTTACTGCATTGCCGAACCGCTTACTCGCCTATTGGTCGATGAGCTTCGCAAAGAAGCTGCCAAGCCCGTCGCCGAAGATCTGCACCGTTTTTACGCCGATGGCAAGCCTAGAACGCAGACCTACCACCAGATGGTGGCCCGAATCCTGGAACTGGTGCGCCTGGACTTGCAGGTGGCGGCCGTCTTTTACGGCCATCCGGGGGTTTTCGCCTATCCCTCCCACGAATCGATTCGCCAAGCCCGTGCGGAGGGCTACCCGGCCGAGATGCTGCCGGGAATTTCGGCGGTCGATTGTCTGTTTGCCGATCTGGGCGTAGACCCGGCCACGGCGGGCTGCCAGATGCTGGAGGCTACCGATTTTTTGTTGCGTCGTCGTCACCTTGACACAGCCTGTGGCGTGGTACTGTGGCAAATTGGTTGCGTCGGTCATGGGGATTATCAGGGCAGCGGATACGACCTGCGCTACATACCGATGCTGGTAGAGGCTTTGCTGGCGTTCTATCCGCCGGAACACGAAGTGGTCGTCTACCAGGCGGCGCACTTTGCCATGTGTGATCCGATCGTTGAATGCGTTGCCATTGCTGAGATGCTCAAGGCCAGCATCACCGCCGTCTCGACGCTATACATCCCCCCGCTGTTGGTGCCTGCAATCGATTCACAAGTGCTTAAAAAATTCGATATTGCGACATTTCGGGGAACCGAAGGCTAGAGAAACTGTCCATGGCAGTGTAATGATGTAGAAAAGTTGGAAGCAGTTATCTTATGAACGACAAAGCCAGATCTTTTCTTATCAGGCTGACGCAGGATCCTTTCCTGGCGCAGCGCTTTCGTCAAGATCCCGAGCAGCGTCGGGCGATGCTGGAGGCAGCGGACTTCGATGCCTCCACGCGCGAGGCGCTCGAAAGCCGCGACGAGGGCCGCATTGCCAAGATCTTGGGCGTAAGCGGTTTGCCCGCCATGATGATTGTCGCCATCATCGTTCCCAACGGCCCTTTCTAGCGCATCGAAGCCAGACTGAGCGGTGGACCTCGATATCCTCAAGCAAACGGCGGCTCGGCGCGCTGTCGAGCTTGTCGAAGATGGCATGGTGGTCGGGCTGGGCACCGGCTCGACCGCCGCATTTGCAGTGAGCGTCCTCGCCGAGCGAGTGCGCCTGGGGCTGCGGGTGGTGGGGATCCCCACCTCGGAGCGCACCGCCCGCCAAGCTGAGGCGGAGGGTATTGTTCTGGGGACACTGGCGGAGCAATCCAGGGTCGATCTCACCATCGATGGGGCGGACGAGGTGGCCCTGGGGGAGCTGGCCCTTATCAAGGGCCTGGGTGGTGCTTTGTTGCGCGAAAAGATTGTCGCTGCCGCGAGCGAGAGGCTGATTATCATCGTCGATGCCACCAAGCTCGTCGAACAGCTTGGTAGCCACGGCCCGCTGCCGGTGGAGGTGGCGCCGTTTGGCTGGCAGGCGACCGCCCGCGCCCTGGAGCGGCTCGGTGCCGAGGTGAATCTGCGAGCCCAGCATGGACAAGCGTTTCTCACCGACGGCGGCCACTACATCCTTGATTGTCGTTTTGGACCGATCGCCCGGCCGGCCGAACTCGAAGCGGCCATCGACCGTATCCCGGGGGTGGTGGAAAGCGGTCTGTTTGTCGGCATGGCAAGCGCGGTGATCGTAGCCGACGAGGGGGGTATCGAAGTGCTCACACCTTCTGCAGCGCCTTGAGCACCGCGAGTACCTCGTCGGTCGAGGCGTTGCTGTCGATAAACGAGAACAGGTGCCGATAGACGATCGTGCCGGTCATATCGACGATGTATTGGGCCGGCAAGGGGGCGCCGAGCGCCTGTCCCGCGCCGTAGGCCTGAAAGAGCGTGCAGCCGGGATCAAACAAAAACGGATAGGGCAGCGCCAGATCCGCAACCACCTGGGCGCTCTGCACCGGGTCGGTGCTCGTCACCATCAGCAATTCGGCTCCGGCTTGGCGGATTTCGCCGTAACGATTTTTGAGGTCCTGGAGGTGCGGGTAGCAAAACGGGCAGAAAAGTTTTTCCGTAAAGATTCGCGTAAAGGCGATCACCACCGGCATCCGTCCCCGATAATCCGACAGGCGCACCGGTGCGCCGCCGACGCGCGGCAGGACAAAGTCGGGGGCTGCCTCTCCAACTGCGGGGACGCTGAAACCCGGTAAGGGCAAAAAGTTTTTCGCAAAGCGCTGGTTGAATAATCTGGTGTCGGCGGTCATTGCGTTTTATGAAGTTACCTGATTTCAAGATAGCCCACCCGGCGCTTCGAGGCTCTCCGCGACCGCTTTAAGCCTTTGCAATTGGGCGTGCATGTCGGCACGGGTGAGCGCTTGAGCGAAGAGTGCAAATCCAAAGCGCACCACCGGGTTGGGAATGTCGAAACAAAAGCGGTTGACCAGAAGCACAGCGCCGTCCGGCCCGGTGGCTTCCCAACGGTCGGTGCCTTCGAAAAATCCCGTAAATTGCCACTGTACCAACCCAAGGGCGCGCTCGACCACCTCACACTCCAGATGGGGATACACCGGCGGCAGGCGCAGATAAAAGCGAAAGCGGCTGCCCACCGCCGTCGACCACTCCCCGACGCTGCGGCATTCGAGCAGGGGATTGAGCCAGCGGCGCATCAAGCCGGGATCGCTCAAGCAGCGCTCAGCGGCGCCCAGCGAGGCTGCGATGCGAATCTGCTGCTCAAAAATTTCCACCACCCGCCTGCCAAACCAGCAACACCGCGATTGTAGGCCGCGGCCGCAATTCACAAAAATTCATCGAGAATTTATATCGACTGCTCTTTCGCATGCGATAAGCTGTCTCCACCTGTAAGCTGGCTTTTTGGGGTCGGCAATCGGGTTTCGGCTTCGGGGTGATCGCGGGGAAAGTTTTGCCCCGCCGGGGTTTTGGTGTATACGACGGTTCGATTTGTCGCGCTGCGGTGCGCGGAGCATTGTGCTGCGAACGCTGCGGCTTTTGTCTTACTGTGAAGGGGAGTTGCGCCGTGTTGAACAACTTCTGGTATGGTCTGGCCCACAGCCCGGCCATCACATCGATACCCCGGCAGGTGGTGGTGATGGGCCGCCCACTGGTGCTCTACCGCACGGTCGGGGGGCGGGTCGTCGCCCTGGAGGACCGCTGCGCCCACCGGGATACCGCCCTTTCCGGCGGCTGGGTGGAGGGCAATTGCCTGCGCTGTCCGTACCACGGCTGGCGCTACGCGCCCGACGGCGGGTGCACGGAAATTCCGGCCAACCAACCGGGGGTGGCCATCTCGCGCCTTGCCAAAGTGGAAACATTCCCGGTGCAGGAGCGCCATGGTCTGGTGTGGGTGTTTTTGGGAGAGCTGCCCGAGGCCCAGCGCCCGGAACTGCCGTCGCTGCCGGAGTACGCGGCCCCCGGCTGGCGGGCGGTGCGCGGCGAATTTACCTGGAGTGGGCACTACACGCGCGTTATCGCCAACACCGTGGATATGTCCCACGCCCCTTTTGTGCACGCCGCCGCCTTCGGCCGCAAAGAAGCGCCCCGCATCCAGACCTACCATATCGAGTCGGAGCGCTGGCGCGGCAGTGCCTCCATCCAGTTCAAAACCAAACCGGCCTACTTCTTGAAGTTGGTGCTCGGCAAGACGCCCCCCGACGGCAGCATCACCTCCACCTTCCACCTGCCCAACGTCACCCAGGTCCACCACCGCTTCGGCCGCATCCAGTTCATTCTGTTTTTGGTTCATGTGCCGGTGGACGAACGGACCACCCATACCTGCTGGCTGCACCTGCGCAACTTCGTCACCCACGCCTGGGCGGACCCGTTTATGCACCGCGACGTCGTGCGCACCTTCCGCCAGGACGACAGTGTCGTGCGCCTGCAACCGCCCGGCCCGGTGCCTGAGCAGTTGAACGCAGAGGTCCACGCCCCCTCCGACGGCCTGGAGGTAGCCTACCGCCGCCTGCGCAGGCTGTGCGGGCGGCTGGAGTGGGCTTCCCCAACCCAGAACCCACGCATCACCGAAGGAGCTTCGCCATGAGCGCACCCGTCCTGACTACGGCCACTGCCATCGAGGAGCGCGCCGGACTGGGGGCCGACGACGGTATCGACTGGGCCGGCCTGGGCGCCCCCTATACGCGCCTGGAGAGAAGCTTCGTCGCGCGCTCGATCGGTGGAATGGCAGTGCAGGTCCAGGTGGCGGGGCACAAAGCCCCGCCTCTGGTGCTCGAAAGCTGCCCCGCCAACCACACCAACTTCGTCCTGGGTGAGATGGTGCTCTTCACGGGTCTGGAGCAAAACCCCGGCCCGATTGTCCTGGTGCTCTCAGAACCCGTCTGGGGGGCTGGGGCGCAGATCCAGCCGGACTATCCGGGCGCCTTTACCGGGGTGCTCGAAGCTTTCGACGACCAGGACCGCCCGGTGGCCTCGGTGCGCCGCGCGGGACTGAGCACCACCGCCTGTGACGGCTCGGCCATTTTCGTCGGCTTTCACTGTTTACAGGTACCGGTGGTGCGGTTGGTGTTCGCCGTCGAGGCCGCGGGCGGCCCCTACGCGCTGGCCGTCAACCGCCTCGACCTGCGGCACACTCGGGCGTAAAGCCGTCCGGCGGTGTGCGGCACTCCAGATTTAGCGTGCCGACAGGTACCATAAGCTAAGTCTGGATCGAGAGCATGGAAACTTTCCGGCCGGGTCCCCTGCTGCGGCCCGCGGCCTGGGTGCAGGTGCTCGTCGACGCACCGGCCCGGGAGCGCACCTACACCTACCGACTGGCCGACGGCATGACCGCCGCCGGGGGCGATGTGGTGTGCGTGCCCTTCGGCAGCCAGTTGGTTGGAGGTATCGTCCTCGGTTGTCTCGACCAATTGCCGACGGGCCTCGATCCTGGGCGGCTCAAAACCGTCGAGTCGGTCGTGGGGACGGGGCTGTTTGCGCCAGGCTTCTGGCCGCTGCTGGTGCGGGTGGCCGACTATTATCTGGTGCCGCTGGCGCGGGTGCTCGAGACGGCTTTGCCGCCGGGCATCTTGAGCCGTGCCCGGCGGCGGGTGCGTCTTGTGGCCGATGCCGCTCCGATGGCCCAGTGGGGGCTCAGTGCGGCAGCCAAAAGCGCGTTCGATTTTTTGCGCTCTCAGGCCCACGCGGATTTCAGCTGGCGCTTTTGTGTGCAGCGGCTGAGTGGAGGAGTGTCCTCCCTGAGAGAACTGCAGGCGCGCCGGTTACTTGAGAGTTACTACGTCTTCGGTGAGACGGCCCGGCCGCGCACGCAGCAATTTGTCGTGCTCGCAGGAGCCGGTGCCGATCTCTGCGGCCGTTCGGCGGCGGTGGTGCAGTGTTTGCGTCGGCTCGGGGGAGAGGTGAGCGTCGAGCAACTGCTCGCCGAAGCGCGCACCACCCGCGCGCTATTGCAGAAGTTGGACGCCGGGGGCCACGTGCGCATCTACGAGCGCCAGATTTTGCGCCTTGCCGCTCCGACGGCGTCCGCCGATGCGCCAAAGCTGCTCACCGACGCCCAGAAGCAGGTGCTGGACCGCCTGCAGGGGGCGACTCCCGGTCCGGTGCTGCTCGAAGGGGTGACCGGTTCCGGCAAAACCGAGGTCTACTTGCAGGCGATTGCCCCGGTGCTGGACCGCGGCGAGTCGGCTCTGGTGCTGGTGCCTGAAATTGGCCTCACCCCGCAGTTGACCGACCGCTTCGCCGCCCGCTTCGGGGCAAGGGTGCGTGTCTACCACTCGGCCCTTTCGGAGGGCGAGCGCTTCGACTGCTGGCGGCAGATGCTCACAGGTGAAGCGCAGGTCGTCGTCGGCACCCGCTCGGCGGTTTTTGCGCCCTTACCCAAGCTGGGGCTGATTGTGCTTGATGAGGAGCACGACGGCTCCTACAAGCAGGACCGTCCCGCCCCCTGCTACCACGCCCGGACTGTGGCGCTGTGGCGGGGCGAACTGGCAGGGTGCCCGGTGCTGTTGGGTTCGGCCACCCCGGATCTCGAAAGTTTCGATCGCGCCACCGCAGGCCGCTACCTGCACCTGGAGATGCCCGAGCGGGTGGCCGGGCGGCCTTTGCCCGCCGTCGAGGTGGTCGACATGCGCGAGGAACTGAACCGGGGCAACTTCACTCCCTTTAGCGCCACGCTGCAGCGGGCGGTGGCCGAGATGCATGGGGCGGGCCGCCAGGGCATCTTGTTCATCAACCGCCGCGGCTACAGCACCTTTGTGCTGTGCCGCAACTGCGGCGAGACGCTGCGCTGTCCCCACTGCGCCGTCTCGCTCACCTACCACCGCCTCGAAGCGGGCGACCATCTGCGCTGCCACTACTGCAACCACGGAGCCCCCCAGCCGCGCGCCTGTCCCCACTGCACCTCCCCCAACCTGCGCTACTTCGGGGCCGGTACCCAGCGCATCGCCGCCCAATTGAGCGAGCAATTTCCCACCCTGCGGGTGCTGCGCTTCGACCGCGACACCACCGCCCGCAAGGACGCCCACCGCCAGATTCTTGAGCAGTTCGGCCGCGGGGAGGCCGATGTCTTGGTAGGCACCCAAATGCTCACCAAGGGCCTCGATCTGCCCCAGGTGACCCTGGTGGGAATCCTGGCCGCCGATGGACTGCTCAATTTGCCGGATTTTCGAGCCAGTGAGCGGGCTTTTCAGCTGCTCACCCAGGTGGCCGGGCGTGCCGGGCGCGGCAGCGAACCCGGCCGGGTGATCCTTCAGACCTACGCCCCCGAGCATCCAGTGGTCGAAGCTGCCAGCACCCACGATTTTCGCCGCTACGCCGCCGCCGAACTCACCCAGCGCCGGGCCCTGGGCTATCCGCCTTTTGTCCAGCTGGTCGCCCTGCAACTGAGCGCAGCGGAGCAACAGAGCGTCGTCGAGTCGGCCGAAGCCCTCGCTCGCCGCCTCGACGGCTCGGCGGATTTTGAAGGTCGGCTTTTGGGTCCGGCCCCCTGCACCGTCGAGCGGGTCGCAGGCCGCTACCGCTGGCAGCTGCTCATCAAAAATCCGAACGGTGAGGCAGGCCGCGCCAGCCTGCGGGCCTTGCTCACCCAGTTTGTGCCCTGCGCGGGAGTGACGGTGGCGGTGGATGTCGATCCGCTGCGGTTGCTCTAACGACAAAAAAAAGTGAGGCCGACCGCCAGGGATAGCCTCACCCGCTCCTTTCAGCACCGGAAGTCCGGCTTGCCGTCTGCCGGGACAAGCTTGTACATAGGCTTCAGGTTCCAGGGAGCGCATCTCTCCCCGAAACCTGAAGTGGCGCTTGGAAACGATCCATACCGGCCGCGGGGCGGGATAAACCCACACACCCCGCAGCACGCAGGCTTTAGCGGCAGGCCGCGCCGGAGGCCACCGCGGGAGTGCCGGCGTAGGGCGTGGAGTCGGAGTAGGGCTCAGAGGCGCGCGGGCCGCTCTCGTCGTTGTCCGGGTTGAAGCGCGGGTTGTCGATGCAGGGCTGCTGCTTACCGGGCGAGAAAATGATGCTGCCGCTGGTGGCCAGTTCGTCGAGCTCGGCGGTTTTGGTGTCCTGCTTGGGCTGGGCGGCCTGGGCAATCGGCTCGGCGGCGATGGTGTTGCCCAGGAACTGGGCCTTGGCAGGCTCGGCCTCAGCCACTGCGGCGGTCGGGGCGCTCGCGACCGGCTGCACCTGACTGGCCTTCACCTGCTTCTGCAAATCGACAACTTCGGCGATCGTCCGGCCGGGGATGTGGGTGCGCACGCTCTTGTCGCGCACATAGGTGTTGGCGCGCTCCCACAGCTCGGCCGGCCGGCTCTGGCCGGAGGCAAAGACGATGCTGCCGCCGCCGGCGACTTCCCCGGCCAAGGCGGCCGTCGGGGCAACCAGGGCGATACCCAACAAAGCACTGACGAACAAGCGGTTCATGGCGGTCTCCTGAAAGTTTCGTGACCCTGCACTGCGTTCACTGCAGGCTTAATGATGAGTTTCGCGACCTTTTGTGAAGCGTTCGTTAAACAAAAGTGAGAGATGTCTCATGCAGGAAACAACCCTGCACAAGGCGAACCTCCCGGCGGGATCCCGAAAATCTTTGCCCTTGCATCGCCGGCGCCCGGACGCTGGGATCATGCTGTGAAGGCCCGTGAGACGATCGTGAAAACCTTATGAGAAGGCTCTAATTCTGTAAAGAAATGATCTGGATTATCATCAAAATTAAAGAGATTGACTTCGATACATGCCGCCTGGCGCGTGCAGGCCCGTCGGGTTTTGCGCTAGGCGCAGGCGGAGCTGCCTCCTCAGCAAATCGGCGTTACCAGAGAGAGTACCGTGGGCGCAGGGCGTTTTTCAGATTGGGACAAGCAATTGAACCCATCCGTCGCACGGCTCTGGCGGCGAACCTTCGGGGGAGTGCGCACGCGCATCCTCGCCTGGTACGTGCTGTTGATCGCCCTGTGCGGAGTGACCTCGGTCCTGGCGGTGCGCGAGATTCTGTTTATGCAATTGCAGGAGCGGCTGGAGACCTCGTTGGTGCGGGAGGTGCGGCTTTTTGAGCTTTTGAGCGCCGAGGAGCCGGTTGTGCAGGAGCAGCCGATGCGCGAACGCGCCGCCCACATCTTCGATCGTTTTTTTTACCGCTACGTCCCGCACGACAACGAGTTCATGCTCGCCTACATCGACGGCGAACTCTACCGGACGATGCCCCAGAAGCTCGACGGCACCATGCGCGCCAACGGCAAGCTCACCTCCCGCTGGTCGCATTTGCGCGCGCCGGAGCGCGACGAGCGCACGGGCTCGAGCGGCGAGAAGTTTTTGTACATCGCCGAGCCGTTGCGCCTGGGCGGCGAGCCGCGCGGACTGTTGGTGGCGGCTTATTGTGTCTCCTGCGAGCGCCGCGAGGTGGAGCGGTCGGTGATGGTGGTGGCCCAGGTCTTTATTGGGGCGACGCTGCTCGCTTCGCTATTGGCCTGGATCGCCGCCGGCCGGGTGCTGGCGCCTTTGCGGCTGCTCGCCGAGACGGCCCGATCGATTGGCGAATCGGATCTGACCCGGCGCATCCCGGCGGGCGACCGCGGCGAGTTGGGCGAACTGGCCGCCACCTTCAACCAGATGCTCGATCGTCTGGAGGCGGCCTTCGCGAGCCAGCGCAACTTTATCAGCGACGCAGGCCACGAACTGCGCACGCCGATTACGATTGTCCGGGGTCACTTGGAGTTGTTGGGAGACGATCCCGGCGAGCGGGCCGAGACGATGGCGATCGTGTACGACGAACTCGATCGCATGAACCGCTTTGTCGACGACCTGCTGCTTTTGGCCAGGGCCGAGCGACCGGACTTTTTGTTCTTTGAGCTGTTCGATGTCGGCGAACTGACCGACGAACTGTACGCAAAGGCCCGTGCCCTCGCCCCGCGCGAGTGGTCCATCGAGGCGCGCGGCAGCGGCCGGATGGTCGCCGATCGCCAGCGGTTGACCCAGGCGGTGATCAATCTGGCCCAAAACGCCGTGCAGCACACTGCCCCGGGCGATCGCATCGCCATCGGCTCGGCCCTGCGGGGGGTGTGGGTGTATCTGTGGGTGAGCGACTGCGGGCCGGGCATTGCGCCGGAAGATCAGCGGCGCATCTTCGAGCGCTTCGAGCGCGGCAGCCATAGCCGCTACGAGGGCAGCGGCCTGGGACTCGCCATCGTACAGGCGATCGCCACCACCCACGGCGGCAGCATCCAACTGACAAGCGTACCGGGCGCAGGGGCGACCTTTACGCTGGTGCTGCCCCTCGACCCGCCCCAGGAACTGCAATTGCACAATCAACTCGCAGGTCAGAGCTGCTCGACGGTGCTCTCGGTCTATTCGCACTGAACTCCCTCAAATTTGGAGAACCGCCATGAACCGGATTTTGATTGCCGAGGATGAGACGCGCATTGCCGCATTTCTAGAAAAAGGTCTGCGCGCCAACGGCTACACCACCATCGTCGTGCGCAACGGCGTCGAAGCGGCCCAGATGGCCTCCTGCGACGACTTTGACCTGATGATTCTCGATTTGGGGCTACCGGGCAAAGCAGGGCTCGTGGTGCTCGAGGAGATGCGTGGCCGCGGCGAGCGGCTGCCGGTGATTATCCTGACCGCCCGCGACGACATTGCCGATAAAGTGGCGGGACTCGAATCGGGGGCGGACGATTATGTGACCAAACCCTTTCGCTTTGAAGAATTGCTCGCCCGCGTGCGCGCCCGCCTGCGCGACACCGGCAACGGCCGCACCCAGGAGCAACTGGTCTTGCGCTCGGGAGAAATCAGCCTCGATCTGCGCACGCGCAAGGTGAGCGCCGGGGGGCGCACCGTCGAGTTGTCGGCGCGCGAATTCACGCTGGCGGAGACGTTTATGCGCCACCCGGGCCAGGTGATGAGCCGCGAGCATCTGTTGAGCCGCGTCTGGGGCTACGACTACGATCCGGGCTCCAACATCGTCGATGTCTACGTGGGTTACTTGCGCCGCAAGCTCAACACCGACCGTATCGAGACGGTGCGCGGCATGGGCTACCGCCTGCGCGCCTGAGGGGCGGGCGGATGTGAACTTTCTCATGGTTCACTCATCGCTGCTTTACAAAGATTTTTGAAGATCGATCTCAGGAGAACCTTTCAGCCCTGGAGACCGCCCGATGTCATTGCTGAAGACACTGCCGCTCATCGTTCCGCCCACCCAGGGTCCCTCTTCGGAGTTCTTGCACGAGGAGACGGAGGACAACCTCAGTCCTTACGGCAAGTTGGTCAGGCTGTTGCGCGAGGACTTGTGGGATCTGGTGGCGCTGGGCGCCTACACGGTCATGGTCGGGCTGTTGTCGCTGGCGGTGCCGCTTGCGGCCTCCGCCCTGGTCAACACCATCGCCACCGGCGTCTACATGCAGCCGCTGGTCGTCCTGACGCTGCTGGTACTCGGGTGTCTGACCTTCGCCGGGGTGCTGAAGCTGATGCAGTTGGTGCTGGCTGAGCGCCTGCAGCAGCGCATTTTTGCGCGCATCGCCCTCAGGCTGGCTGTGCGGTTGCCGTTTATCCGCCAGTCGGCGTTGCTCAACGAGTACGCGCCGCAGCTGGTCAACCGCTTCTTCGACGTGGTCACCGCCCAGAAGACGCTGGCGAAGATGTTGCTCACGGCACCCTCGGCTCTGTTGTCGATCCTGGTCGGCATGGTGCTGATGGCCATCTACAGCCCCTACCTGCTGGCGTTCGATTTGTTCTTGATTGTGTTTATCGTGCTGGTCTGGGTGGGGCTCGGCAACGGCGGTCTGGAGACGAGCATCAAAGAATCCTCCAAAAAGTACCGCGTGGCTGAGTGGCTCGAAGAATTGGGCCGCTGCCAGACCGGTTTCAAGATGAGCGGGGTGCCCTCCTTCCCGCTTGAGCGCACCGACGCGCTGGTGCTCGAATACATCAAAGCGCGCCGGCTGCACTTTCGGGTGCTCTTTCGCCAGGCGGTGGGCAACTATCTATTTAGTGCGGTGGCCAACGCCGGCATCCTCGCCATCGGCGGCTGGCTGGTGATCAACGGCCAGCTCACCCTGGGCCAATTGGTGGCGGCCGAACTGATCGTGCTCACGGTGCTTGCTGCCCTCGACAAGCTCATCCGCACCCTCGAAGAATTCTACGACCTGCTGACCAGCCTCGAAAAGCTCAGCCAGGCCACCGAACTACCCGTCGAGCGCCAGGGCGGCAAGCCGATGTTGCGCTCGCACCGGGGGGCAAGCATCACTTGCCGCAACGTGCGCTTTGCCTACCGCCCCGGCATGGAGGTCTTAAACGGCCTCTATTTGAGTCTCAAGCCCGGCGAGCGGGTGAGCCTGGTGGGCAACAGCGGCGCCGGCAAATCGACTTTGAGTGCCTTGTTGTGCGGCTTGCTCGAACCGAACCACGGCGCGGTGGCCGTCAACAGCGTCGATGTGCGCGACGCCAAACTCCACGACCTGCGCCAGGTGGTGGGACTGGTGAGTGACACCAACGACGAAGTGTTCGAGGGCACCATCGAGCAGAATATTTTGCTGGGCCGCACCGATACGCCCTACGAAGATCTCGTGTTGGCTCTGGAAGTCTCGCAGTTGGCCGACGAGCTGGCCACTTTGCCCGACGGTCTCAAGACGATGCTGATTAGCGGAGGGCGCAACCTCTCCCGCGGTCAGGTGCAGCGGATTTTGATCGCCCGCGCCCTGGTCGCCCAGCCGCAGCTGTTGATCCTCGACGAGGCCTTTACCGGCATCGACGAAAAGGACAAACTCGCCATCCTCGACAACATCTACAGCGGCGATCACAACTGGACCATTCTCAACATCTCCCACGACCCGGAGGTGGTGATGCGCTCGGACATCGTGCATGTGCTTGCCGACGGCCGCATCGTGGAGACCGGTTCGCCCCTGGAGATGGCCGCGCGCCCCGCAGGCCGCTTCGCTGCGCTCTTTCCCAGCCTGCGCGCCGAACTGGTCGCCTAACTTGAATCGTGCCGCTCCTATCCCGCCTACCCGCCAGGAACCGCCATGTCCGGATACGTCGATCGCCGCAGAGTTTCTAACTACGAGCCGACCTCGCTCCGCTCGCTCGCCCAGCTTGTCACCCCGGCACCGCTCTTCTCGCTGGGGACTATCTTGCTGCTGCTGACGCTCCTGACTGGTCTGGGGCTGAGTTTTATTCCCTGGCAGCAGTCGGTGGTGGGCAAGGGCAAGGTGATGGTGCTCTCGCCGATGCAGCGGCCCCAAAATATCGAGGCGCAGATTCCCGGTCGGCTGGTGCGCTGGAATATCCGGGAGGGTCAGCAGGTTCAAAAAGGCGCGGTCGTGGCCGAGCTTGCCGACCTCGATGCGAAGTTTCTCGACAGCAACCAGCTTGCCCGCCTCGAACAGCAAAAGCGCGTGCTGGTCGCCAAACGCGCCGCCGCCCAAAGCCGCATCGGCTCGATCGCCGCTCAGGTGACGGCCCTCGAAGGTTCACGCGGTCTCGCCATTCCGGCCGCCCAGCAAAAAGCTGCTCAGAGCGTCGATCGCGAGCGCGCCTCCCGCCAGAGCCTGGAGGCGGCCGAAACCAATCTCACCACCGCCGGCCTCAACGTCAAACGTCTGCGCGAACTGCACAGCAAGGGCCTGCGCTCCACCCGCGATCTCGAAGTGGCCGAGAATGACTTTGTCAAAGCGCGCACCGAGCGCGACCGCGCCGGTGCCGCTTTAGATGCCGCCCGCCGCGAGGTGAGCGTGGGCCGCTTCGACCAGGACAAAGTCGTCTTCGACACCGCCGCAAGCCTGGCCAGTTCCCGCGCCTCCCTCGCCTCGGCGCGTGAGACTTTGGCCACCATCGAAGGCGACATCCTCAAGCTCGATGTCGATATCGAGAATTTGCGCTCGCGCACCGAGCAGCGCATCGTGCGCGCCCCGAGCGACGGCGTCGTGGTGCGCCTGCTCAAAGTCGGCTCCGGCGAGACGGTCAAAGCGGGCGACGTGCTCGCGGTGGTCGCCCCCGCCACCACCGACCGGGCGGTCGAAATTTATCTTTCCGACAACGACGCGCCGCTGGTGGCCGAGGGTCGCCCGGTCCGGCTGCAGTTTGCCGGCTGGCCGGCGGTACAGTTCGTGGGTTGGCCATCGGTGGCGGTGGGCACCTTTGCCGGCCGCGTGGCGGTGATCGACGCGGTCGACGACGGCACCAGCCGCTATCGGGTGATCGTGGTCCCCGACGAGCAGGCCCAGCGCACCGAGCAACCCTGGCCCGGTCCCCAGTACCTGCGTCCCGGCACCGAGGCCACCGGCTGGATCATGCTCGATACGGTCTCCCTGGGCTTCGAGTTGTGGCGGCAATTTAACGCCTTCCCGCCTACCCTCCAGGCGGAACCGGTCAAGCTCAAAGCCAAAAAAGAGTAACCCACCACCCGCCACCAAGCCCTCGCCATGTCCATCCCGATGTGTCCCCGGGCGAAGCGTCGCTGTGCCCTTAGCCTCGCCCTCACCTTCGCACTCGCTCTGCCTGCCGCTGCCCTGGCCCAGCCCGAAGTGCCCCCGGCCCTTTCAGACCCGCTCCAGGGGGGAGCGGCGGTGGATGTGGGCGGTCCCCTCTCGCTCGATGAATTGCTCTCGCGCGTCGAGCGCTACCACCCGAAGCTGTTGGGTGCCTTTGTCGCCCGGCGCATCGCCTCAGCCAAGCTGCTGGAGAAGCAAGGAGCCTTCGACCCGGTCTTTCGCGCCTACAGTGAATCGATCGAGTACAACAGCACCTCGGCGCGCGGTAGGTTCAGCGCCGCCTTCCAAAACGAGCTCAAAGTCGAATTTCCGACCCGCTCCGGCATCAAGTACGACTTCGGCGCCCGCTACAACGTCGGGAACGTCAAATCGCCCTTGTCCTCCACCGGCGACACCGGGGAGTACTTTGTGAGCTTCTCGGTGCCGCTGTTGCGCGGGCTGGGCATCAATGAAAAAGCCCTGGCCGAGCAGCAGGCGCAACTGGGCGAGCCGCTTGCCCAGGCCGAATTGGTGCAGACGCGCCAGGAGCTCAAGCTCAAGGCGGCCACCAGCTACTGGGACTGGGTGGCGGCAGGACGGCGGCTCACGGTGGCCCGCGAGGTGCTCGACCTGGCGCAGGTGCGGTTGGCGGCGATCAATAACCGGGCCGGTTCCGGAGATTTGCCGGCCATCGACGCGGTGGAGGCCGAGCAGGAGGTGCGGTTGCGCCGGGGGGAACTGGTCAAAGCCGAGCGCGACGTCCAAAAAGAAGCCTTCAAGCTCTCGCTCTACTTCTGGCAGGAGGACGGTCGCCAGGGACCGCCGCCGTCGCTGGCGCGCCTGCCCGCCGAATCGTCTCCGCCCACGGCAATCGACCCGAGCATTCTCGCAGCGGCCCAGCGCGAAGCCATCGAGCGCCGCCCCGAACTGCAGCGGCTGGCACTGCAGCGCGACAGTGCCCGGTTGGATCTGGCCCTCGCCGAAAACCAACGCCTGCCGGGGTTAGATCTCTACGTGAGCCCTGGGCTCGATACCGGCAATTTTTCAGTCGGCGGCACGCTCAAATTCGGCGTCGCCGTCACTCTGCCCCTCGCTCAGCGCACCGCCGACGGCCTCATCGAGCAAGCCCGCCTGAAGATGCAGAAAGTCGACCTCGATTCGCTCGGCGAGCGCCAGCGTATCCTCACCGATGTAATCGACGCGGTCTCCGCCGTCGATGCGGCCTACCGGCGCTACGAGAACGCCACCCAGGAAACCCAGTTTGCCCGTCGGCTCGAACAGGGCGAGCGCGACCGCTTCGTGCTGGGCGACAGCACCGTGTTTCTGGTCAACCAGCGCGAGCGCGGCTACGCCTCCGCCCGCACCAAACAGATCGACTCCCAGGCCGAATACGAACGGGCGCTTGCCACCTTCCGGGCCGTCACCGGCCAGTTTTAAGGCCATCGAAACAATCTACGGCAAGCCCACCGATTTTTTGTTGTATTCTCGGCGGCCAGTTGCTAGGATTTGTGGAGTTCCAGTCTCCCTGCGCTTGCAATGAGCTTGTACCGCTGCGACCCTGGCGACGGCGAATCGACGTTTTTGTATTTTGCCTACGGCTCGTGCATGTGCCCGGTCGATCTGAAGCGTTCTCTGGGTGAGGATGTGCACGGCCGCGTCGTCGGAGTGGCGCGCCTGTCTGGATACCGGCTCGGTTTTTTTCATTATCTGCAGCGGCGCGATTGCGGTGCCCTCGACATCGTGCTCGACCCGCGCGGCGAAGTCGAAGGGGTACTCTACCGGTTGCCGTGGCACCTGGGGGGCCTGCTCGATGGGCGCGAGGGGGTTGCCCAGGGCGACTACCGCCACGAATTTGTCGAAGTGAGCTGCCGGGGACGGGTGCACCGGGAGGTGCGCACCTATACTGTCGTCGACAAGCTCAGCGAGGAATTGGCGCCCAACGAATGGTACAGCAGCGTCGTTTTGCGCGGAGCGCTCACCTGCGGCCTTTCTGAGTCCTACTGTTGGCGACTGTTCGAGCGGATGTGTTGGCTTGAGGCGCGCCGGCAACCCGCCGACGCAAAATGCCCGCCCCACCGGCGGCAGGGCGGGCGGATCGCCGTCTAGACGCTTAGGGCGTCACGATCGTCAGCTGCACATTGTTGAAGCCGAAGTAGGTGCGGCGGGCGCCGGACTCTTTGTAGGAAAAGGTGACGGTGTACTGGCCTTCTCCCAGGGTGCGAATGGCGGAGGTGATGTCGAAGACCCGCGTCAGCGAGGTTTTCGACAGCGTCGGGTCAAGGTCGCCGATCACCTTGGTGCCCCCGGTGGTGACATTGGTGATAATCACATCGATGCTTGAGCCGCTGGAGACAAAGTTGACCCCGAGGGTCACGAATTTAAAGCTTGAAATCAACGTCGCATCCAGAAACGGACCGGCGCCGCTGCTGGCACTGGCGGTAAACGAACCGATGTAATCGATGAACGAACCGCCGGATTCCCCGGCGCCGAGCAGGCCGTAGTCGCTCTGAAAGACATTGCCGAAGACATTGAAGTCGCCGGGGCCGTTGTTGAGAGCAACACCGCTCGCTACCCCGCCGATGCTGTCGACGTAGGTAAAGCCGTTGGTCGGATCCGCGTCCGAAACAGGAATGGCAATTTCAAGCACACCGGCGTGGCTGGGAGCCGCGATCATCAAGGCCGCAAGCGCAGCCGCAAACATGGAAGCGTATCGCATAATGATTCCTCACAGAAGGAGACGGACTCAAGCGAACGGCGCTTGAAGCCCTACGACAAAGGAGGATACCAGAGTATGCATGTTTTTATTGGTACTCGACCCAACATTTCTCAGAAGATTGTTTGCCAAGCCAAAATGCTTGCTACAAAAGCTTTTTGTTATCTAATTAGTTATCAATAAAGTCAAAAGGGTCACATGGCCACCAAAGTCTGTATTGATGTTCACCAACCGATTTGGCGTTTCACGGACGCGAGGATTGGCAGGCGCTGCGCTGCGCAAGCATCCAATTGTTGCGATATATTTTTTTACAATTTCATCATCGAATCTGCTGGGCACACTTCAGGGCACTCAGCTGGGATTAAGATTGCTAAAATCGCCGCCCGGTTAGCGGATGGCTACGAAGCCCGCCTCTTCGACGAGGCGCTGCCCTTGGCCCGACAGCAGCAAATTGGTGTAGGCGGCCCCGGCTTGCTCGTCGAGGCCGTCGTCGCGGCGCACCAGAATAAATAGCCGACGGGTAATCGGGTAGCTGCCGTTGCGGAAGGCTTCGGCATCGACGGTGCCCCCGGCGGTGAACGGTCTGACGTACTGGCGGCCGTTGCCCTTCGAGAGGGCAAGGGTACGCACGGTGCGCTGGCTGACCACTTCCGAGGCGCTCGCGTAGCCGATGCCGCCCGGGGTAGCGGCCACACTGCGCAGCGCGTCGGTGGTGTCGCGAACCACGCGCACGCGCGGGCCGAATCCGCGGCTGCGCAGCACGTTCTCGTTGAAAAAGTCGACGGTGCCCCCGTCGCGCAGATTGCGACTAAAAGGCACAATGGGCAGATTCGGTCCGCCCACCTGCTGCCAGTTGGTGAGTTTGCCGGTAAAGATATCGCGCAACTGGACGATGCTAAGCCCGGTGAGCGGTACTCCGGGGTGGGTGAATACAGCGATGCCGTCAATGGCGATGGGCAATTGTTCGAGCTTGAAGCCGCGGGTGGCGGCCCGGACGAATTCGGAATCTTTGAGCGGACGGGAGGACTGGCTGAAGCTCAATTCCCCGCGCAGCAGCATCGCTATCCCCGTCCCCGAACCGGGAGCGCCGTCAAGCGGGTCGACGTAGCGCAGCCGGAAGCTGGGGTGGGCGACGGCAAGGGCATCGAGGATCGCCGGGCCGCGCAGGGGAGCCAGCGTCGTTGACCCCCCGTAATTGAACAGTCCCGTCGGCACGTTTGGCACCTCGGCCATCTGGCTGTAGAGTTTGATGCGCTCAAAGCGGCTCGGGTAACGGTCGATTTGGGCTGCGAGCGGGGCGCTGGTGCTCACCCCTTCATCCAAACTGCTGCGCAGGATAAACAAGATGCCTCCGACCGTGAGCAATCCGGCCACGGCCCCCAGCCAGATCCGCCAGGGCACACCGGCCGGATCCCGCAACGGCTTGCCGCAAACCAGACAGGCGGCAGCGGTGCCGGGATTGTTGTTGTAGCCGCATTTGGAGCATCGAACGGCTGTGTTCTGGGTTTTCATGACTGTTTTGGGGCCTCGGTGGATGAGAAGGTGTCCCACACGCAACAGGAGCCGGCCCCTCGGCTGCTCTCGACAGCGGGCGGCAAGCCCCGAACTCCCTACAGTCTCGGGATAAAACGGCGGCAAATTTACATATTTTAGATGATCGGGCGCGCTCAAGTGTCAGAGTGCGCTTACCGACAGCTGGTACCTTCAGAAACTGGCGGTCTTGAGGAGCACCTCGCGGATACTCAGCCCCAGATAGGCCCGCCCGCCGTAGACCGTGCCACGCTTGCCGCGGAAAAAGTGGTTGCTCGCGATGTGGTAGCCCTCCTCCGGCAAGGGCACGTAGCCCACTGAAGCCGCGAGCTTCTCGCCGTTGTCCAGATAATACTTTACAAATTCGCGCACTTCGGGCTTTTTCTGGGTCGAGACGATGTTGACGTAAATGAACAGCGGCCGCGAGAGCGGGGCGTAGGTCCCCTTCTCAACATTCTTGTCGGTAGGAGGCACCGGGCCTTTGCCGCCGTCGACGGCGAGCGCCTTCAATTTATCTTTGTTCGCTTCGTAGTAGGCGTAGCCGAAGTAGCCCAGGGCGTCGGGATCTTCGCTGACCCCTTTGACCAGCACATCGTCGTCCTCGCTGTCGACATAGTCGCTGCGGGTGTCGGTGTTGGCGGAGCCCAAAATCGCCTCGGCAAAGTAATCGTAGGTGCCCGAGTCGCGGCCGGGTCCGTAGAGCTTGAGCGGCCGGTCGGGAAAGCCCGCTCGCACCTGGCTCCAGCGGGTGACTTTGCCCTGGGAGGCGCGCTCCCAGATTTTTTTGAGTTCGGCGACGGTGATCTCGCTAGCCCAGGTATTTTTGGGGTGGACGACGACCGTGAGCGCGTCGAAGGCCACCGGCAGTTCCATAAAGGCGACGTTGTTGTTGCGGCAGGCGTCGATTTCTTTTTGGAGTATCGGCCGCGAGGCGTCGCTGATATCGGTTGTGCCGGCGCAGAACTTTTTGAAGCCCCCGCCGGTACCGGAAAAGGCGACGGCAATCGTCCCCTGGTACGGCTTGTTTTGCTCCTCGAAGGCCTTGGCGGCAGCGCGGGTGATCGGGTAGACCGTGCTCGATCCATCAATTTTGACTTTGACTTGCTCGTCGGAAGCGTTCTGGGCCAGGGCCGCGCCCACCGCGCCCACCGCGAGCGCAGCAGTGGCCAACAGGTTTTTTGACATGTTCATTGGTCTGCCTCTTGCTGTAGCCGGGATAACAAAGTAAGTTCAAGTTTACTTGATGCGTTTGAGAGTGCGCTACGCTTGTCTCTGCCCACTGCGCGGACGCTCAGTACTGGGGTTTGCGGGCGAGCAGGTCTTCGATCTTGGAACCCACCTCCGCCTGACCGCCAAAGACGGTGCCGATGCGATTTTGTTGGAAGTGGCCCAGGGAGACGTTGTAAGCTGTCGTCGGCAGTGGCACGTACTTGACCTGTTTGGCGAGGGTCGGTGCGTTTTTGAGGTAGAACTCGACGAACTGGCGCAGTTCGGGCTTCTCGACCGCTGCCGCAGCATTGACGTAGATGAAAATGGGCCGCGAAAGGGGACTGTAGCTGCCGTCTTCGACCGTCTTCTCCGAGGGCAGTACAGGACCTTTACCGCCGTCGATGCCCACTGCCTTGAGCTTGTTCTTGTTCTCGGCGTAGTAGGCGTAGCCGAAGTAGCCCAAAGCGTTCTTGTCGTTGGCGATGCCCTGCACCAGGACGTTGTCGTCTTCGGAGGCGGTAAAGTCGCCGCGGCTGGCTTTGGCTTTGCCGACCACCGCCTCGGTGAAGTAGTCGAAGGTGCCGGAGTCGGTGCCGGGGCCGTAGAGCTTCAAAGGTACGTTCGGAAACGATGAACGCACCTGATTCCAGTTGGTGATTTTGATCTGGGCCGCCGGTTCCCAGATGGTTTTCAGTTCGGCGACGGTGAGGTCGCCGGCCCAAGTGTTGGATGGGTGCACCATGACGGTGAGCGCGTCGAAGGCCACCGGCAGTTCGATGTACTGAATGCCCATTTTTTTGCAGGCATCCATTTCTTTTTTGAGAATCGGCCGCGAAGCGTCGGAAATATCGGTCTCACCGCGGCAGAACTTTTTAAAGCCGCCGCCGGTGCCCGAGACCTCGACGGTGACCTTTACCGCTCCCTGTTTGCTTTTTTGAAAGGCTTCAGCGGCGGCTTCGGTGATCGGGAAGACTGTGCTGGAGCCATCGATTTGGATGAGCGACTGGGCAGCGGCACCGACGGCGGCAATTGCACCAAACAAAGCCGCCGCGATCAGGCCTAATCCTGCCTCTTTGCGGACCGACACCATGGATACCCTCTGACTTTTACCGTACCGGGGATGGGCCAGACATGGGGACAGCCAGCATCCTAACAAGCATTCTTTGCGGCAAGGTTAAAGCCGGATTAATTGAGGCGGATCGGCGCAAAGGGCTAGAAACTGGCGGTTTTGAGGAGCATCTGGCGCAGGGTCAATCCTATCTGGGCCTTCCCGCCGTACACCGTGCCGCGCTTGCCCCGCCAGAAGTGATTGTTGGCGATGTGGTAACCCTCCGGCGGCAGGGGAACATACCCGACGGCGTTCACGATCCGTCCGGCATGTTGCAGATAAAATCCGACGAACTCCCGCACCGGGGGTTTTGTCTGGCTGGAGACCATGTTGACGTAGAGAAACAGCGGCCGCGCCAAGGGTTGGTAGAGGTTTTTCTCGACAGCCTGCCGGGAGGGCGCAACAGCTCCCAGGCCGTTTGCCACCGCAAGCGCTTTGAGGCGTCCACGGCTCGCTTCGTAGTAGGCGTAGCCAAAGTAGCTCAGGGCGTCGGGATCTTCGCTGACCCCTCTGACCAGCACGTCGTCGTCCTCGCTGTCGACATAGTCGCTGCGGGTGTCGGTGTTGGCGGAGCCCAAAATCGCCTCGGCAAAGTAGTCATAAGTGCCCGAGTCGCGGCCGGGTCCGTAGAGCTTGAGTGGCCGGTCAGGCCAGCCGGGGCGCACCTGACTCCAGCGGGTGATTTTGCCCTGGGAGGCGCGCTCCCAGATTTTTTTGAGTTCGGCGACGGTGATCTCGCTAGCCCAGGTATTTTTGGGGTGGACGACGACCGTGAGCGCGTCGAAGGCCACCGGCAGTTCCATAAAGGCGATATTGTTGTTGCGGCAAGACTGAATTTCTTGCCGCGAAATGGGCCGAGAAGCACCGGCGATGTCGATTTCGCCGGTGCAAAGCTTTTTCAAACCGCCCCCGGTTCCGGAAAAGCCAACGGCGAATGCACCTTTGGCGATCTGCGGGTTGCGCGATAGAAACTCCTCGACAGCGGTCCGGGTGATCGGGTGGACCGTGCTCGAACCGTCGATGCTGACCTGTGAAGGGCGGGCGGTGGTGTTTTGAGCCGCAAGCACCATGCTGGCTGCGGCGAGTACTGCGACAGAAATACCGACAACAACTGACTTTTTCATCATGCTCTCCACTTCAGCGAAAACCTTAAGATCGTTGGCAGCCGCATCATTCGAGGCGTTAGGTGTGACTGCCGACAAATTTCAGACGCCGGCTGACGTCCTCTGCCCACATTATTTCCGTAGAGACGTCGCTTTCCCCTTATGCAGTACGCCCGGGAACCCTCCGCAGCTTGCGACCTTCAAGTTCTTGCAGCCTTTATATACAGCTATTCGGTCGGCTTTTGCCAAACAATCTCCCAGTACGACTTTCAAGCGTCAATCTTATTGCTGGCAATTACAATCGTAAGACATAATATCGACTGAAAAGATGGAAATTCTCACAACAACCGCGAGCCTCGAAACCGACAAGATACACCTCGACGGCTAGAAGCTGGCGGTTTTGAGGAGCACCTCGCGGATGGTCAGCCCCAGGTAGGCCCGCCCACCGTACACCGTGCCGCGCTTGCCCCGATGGAAGTGGTTGTTGGCGATGTGATAGCCTTCCGCCGGTAAGGGTACATAGCCCACCAAGGAAGCGAGCTTCGCGCCGTTTTCAAGGTAAAAGTCTACAAATTCGCGCACTTCCGCTTTTTTTTGCGCCGAGACGATGTTGACGTAGATGAACAGCGGTCGCGACAGCGGAGCATAGGTGCCCTTCTCGACGTTTTTGTCGGTAGGGGCTACCGGGCCTTTGCCGCTATCGACGGCCAGGGTCTTCAGTCTGTTCAGGTTCGCTTCGTAGTAGGCGTAGCCAAAATAACCCAGCGCGTTGGGATCCGCAGCTACTCCTTCTACCAGCACGTCGTCGTCCTCAGATGCCTCGTAATCGCTGCGGGTGTCGGTGTCGGCGGAGCCCAGAATGGCTTCAGCAAAGTAGTCATACGTCCCTGAGTCGCGCCCGGGGCCATACAGCCTGAGCGGCCGGTCGGGAAAGCCGGGGCGCACCTGACTCCAGCGGGTGATTTTGCCCTGGGAGGCGCGCTCCCAGATTTTTTTGAGCTCGGCGACGGTGATCTCGCTAGCCCAGGTATTTTTGGGGTGGACGACGACCGTGAGCGCGTCGAAGGCCACCGGCAGTTCCATAAAGGCGACGTTTGCCCGTCGGCACTCATCCATCTCCCTTTGGAGGATCGGCCGCGAAGCGTCGGAAATATCGGTCTCACCGCTGCAGAACTTGCGAAATCCACCGCCGGTGCCGGAGAAGTTGACGGCGATTTTGCCCTGGAATTGCTTGTGTTCGGCCTCGAAGGCTTTGACGGCGGCGCGGGTGATCGGGTAGACCGTGCTCGATCCATCGATCTTAACGGACGGTGCCTGCGCGGGAAGCCCCTGCGCCAGGGTCGCACCCGCAGCAAGCGCCACGATACTGGCGGCGACAGCAAGTGGTTTATTCTTCATTTTGAAAATCCTTTCTATCGCTACTGCTTTCTGGACAACTTCATTATTTCAAAAATTGTTGATTTATAAAAGCAGGCCGGCCGCGCCTTCTCGCATACCTGCATCACGACAGCTTCTCGCCAAGAATCCTATCCAGAAGCTAGCGAGGCATTTGAAGCCTGAAAATTGCTCAGGAAATATATGTTGCTCTCAGATTTATTAATCAAAATTTATTGATTTGAACTTACCCGAAGTGCCCCGCGACGTACTGCTCGGTCAGCTGGTTGGTGGGGTGGTCGAACATCTGGTTGGTCTGGCCGCTTTCGATCACCTCACCCAGGTACATAAAGGCGGTGAAATCGGAGATGCGGGCAGCCTGCTGCATGTTGTGGGTGACGATCAAGATGGTGATCGACTGCTTGAGCTTGCCCATCAGCTCCTCGATTTTGAGCGTGGCGAGCGGGTCGAGGGCGGAGGTCGGCTCGTCGAATAAGATAATCTCCGGTTCGCTCGCCAGGGCGCGGGCGATGCACAGCCGCTGCTGCTGTCCCCCCGAGAGGTTGAAAGCGAGGCTAGCCAGGCGGTCTTTGACTTCTTCCCACAGGGCCGCCTGGCGGAGGGCGCGCTCGACTTTTTCGTCCAGTTCCGCGCGGTTGCGCACGCCGCGCACGCGCAGACCGTAGGCGACGTTTTCGTACACCGATTTGGGAAAGGGGTTGGGCTTCTGAAAGACCATGCTCACCCGCATGCGCACCTCGATCGGGTCCACCTCGGGACCGACAATGTTGACTTCATCCGGGTAGAGCAGGATCTGCCCTTCGTAGCGATTGCCCGGATACAGATCGTGCATGCGGTTGAAGCAGCGCAAGTAGGTGGTCTTACCGCAGCCGGAAGGACCGATGAGGGCCGTCACCCGGTGCTCGGCGAGGGTGAGGTGGATATTTTTGAGTGCCTGGATCGCCCCGTAGTAGAAGCTGAGGTTGCTGGTCTGGGCCTTGGTCTTGAGGGTGGATTCAACAGCAGAAGCCATGGGGTTTCTTACCACTTGATGCGTTTGCGAAAAGAGTAGCGCAAGTAGATGGCGAGCGCGTTCATGCCGAGGGTCATCACGATAAGCACCAGTCCGGCGGCAGCAGCGTTGAGCTGAAAAGCCTCTTGGGGGCGCGACACCCAGTTGAACATCTGGATGGGCAGCACCGTGAAGCCCGAGGAAAGCCACTGGAAGGAGAAAAACGGAAACTCGGCCCGCAAGGGTAAATCCGGCAAGAAGGCGATAAAGGTCAAAGCACCGATGGTGATAAGCGGGGCCGTCTCGCCGATCGCCCGCGAGAGGCCGATGATGATCCCTGTCAGGATGCCGCCGGTCGAATAGGGCAGGATATGGTCGCTCACCACCTGCCAGCGGGTGGCCCCGAGGGCGTAGGCGGCTTCGCGGATCGAGTCGGGCACCGCCCGCAGCGATTCGCGCGTCGAGACGATCACGATAGGCAAGATAAGCAGTGCCAGGGTGAGCCCGGCAGTGAGGATGCTCTCCCCCAATCCCAGACCGTAGACAAATAACCCCAAAGCCATCAGCCCGAAGATGATCGAAGGCACCCCGGCGAGGTTGGTGATATTGACCTCGATAATCTCGGTGAACCAGTTTTTGGGGGCGTACTCCTCCAGGTAAATGCCCGACGCCACCCCCAAAGGCACCGCCGCCGCCGCCGTCACCAGCATCACCAGGCAGCTGCCCACCCAGGCCGACAAGATCCCGGCCTGCTCGGCAAAGCGGGAGGGAAAGGAAGTAAAAAATTCAGGCCGCAACCGGGCGGTACCGTCGACGGCCAGATCCACCATCAACGCCGTCAGCGTCACCAGCCCGACCAGCAGCGCCAGCAATCCGGCGGCGGCAAAGCTGAGATCGGCGCGCTTGCGGCTTTTGATCGCCTCACGCAGTTGCACCGCGTCCATCAGTAGACCTCCCGGAAGCGCTTGCGCAGCAGATGGCCGGCGATGTTGAACGTGAGGGTCATCGCGAGCAGCATCAGGCCGGCGGCAAAAATCGTCTGGTAGGCCAGTGTGCCGTGGGGCAAATCGCCTAGGCTCACCTGAACGATGTAGGCGGTGATCGTCGCTGCCGGCTCCGTCGGGTTAAGGGTCAAATTGGGCTGGGTGCCCGCGGCGATGGCCACGATCATCGTCTCGCCGATGGCCCGCGAGAAGCCCAGCACGTAGGCGGAGGCGATTCCTGAGAAGGCCGAAGGCACCACGACGCGCAGGGCGGTCTGCATGCGCGTCGCCCCCATGGCGTAGGAGCCCTCCCGAATCGCCATCGGCACCGAGCGCATCGCATCCTCGCTGAGCGACGACACATAGGGGATAATCATGATCCCGATCACCAGCCCGGCGCTCAGCATGTTGAAGCCGGGCAGATCCGGGTAGATTTTCTGCAGCAGCGGCGTCACGAACAACAGCGCGAAGTAACCGTAAACCACCGTCGGCACGGCGCTCAACAATTCGAGGACGGGCTTGGCCACCTCGCGCAGCTGGGCGGGGGCGTACTCGCTCAGGTAGATGGCGGCGATCGTGCCCAGGGGAATGGCCACAACCAGGGCAACCACCGTGGTCACCAGCGTCCCGGCCACCAGCGGCAGGATGCCGTAGCGGGGATTGGCGAACAAAGGCGTCCACTGGGTGTCGGTGAGAAATTGCCCCAGCGGCACCTGGGCGAAAAACTGGAACGACTCGAACAACAACACCGCGACGATACCGGCGGTCGTGAGCACCGAGGAGAGGGCGGCAAGCAGCAGTACCAGTTCGATCGCCCGCTCGCGCAGGTTGCGCAGGGGCCGGTAGCGCAAGGCACCGCCCGCGGGGCGGCCCCGGCTCTGAAGACTGGAAGGATCGCTGGTGGCCATCAATGCCATGACGCGTAGGGTGACAAGAAAAGGCAGGGCCGCGCCAAGGCACGCGCCCTACCCACGCAGACCAAAGTTTAGAACTTCGCTTCGCGGCTCAGCAGATCCTCGATCTTGAGGCCCACCTCCGCCTCTCCGCCGAAGACGGTGCCCATGCGGTTCTTCTGGAAGTGGCTCAGAGCCACGTCGTAGGCTTTTTTGGGCAGCGGGACGTACTTGACTTGCTTAACCAGGGTCGGTGCGCTCTTGAGGTAGAACTCGACGAACTCCTTGACCTCGGGCCGGGCCATCGCTTTGTTGCTCACGTAGATGAAGATGGGCCGCGAGAGGGGGTTGTAGGTGCCGTCTTCGACCGTCTTGTCCGAGGGGAGCACAGGTCCTTTGCCCCCGTCGACGCCCACCGCCTTGAGCTTGCTCTTATTTTCGGCGTAGTAGGCGTAGCCAAAGTAACCGAGGGCGTTTTTGTCGTTGGCGATGCCCTGCACCAGGACGTTGTCGTCTTCAGAAGCGGTAAAATCGCCGCGGCTGGCTTTGGATTTACCGACCACGGCTTCGGTGAAGTAGTCGAAGGTGCCGGAGTCGGCACCGGGGCCGTAGAGTTTCAGGGGCGCGTTCGGAAACGACGAGCGCACCTGATTCCAGTTGGTGACTTTGCCCTGGGCCTCGGGTTCCCAGATTTTTTTGAGTTCCGCTACTGTCATCGTGCTCGCCCAGGTGTTGGACGGATTGACCATGACCGTCAGCGCGTCGTAGGCCACCGGCAACTCGACGTATTGAATTGCTGCCTCCTTGCAGGCGTCCATTTCTTTTTTGAGAATCGGACGCGAAGCGTCGGAGATATCGGTCTCACCGCGGCAGAACTTTTTAAAGCCGCCGCCGGTGCCCGAGACGCCGACGGTCACCCTGACTGCGCCCTTTTTGCTTTTCTGGAATTCCTCGGCCACCGCCTCGGTGATCGGGAAGACCGTGCTCGAACCGTCGACCTTGATGGTCTGTTGGGACTGGGCCTGCGCCTGGTGCGCGGGCATGCTCAAAAACGTGCCAATCAAACCAGCCGCCGCCACACCGGCTGCCGCTGCTTTTGCGCGTACCGATAACATAGGTGTCCTCTTCTATCAAAATTGATGGACCTTGTAATCCGGTACCTACATTCCATGTCCCTGCTCTGCAGACCGTTGCACAGAAGCCCGCAAATCAAAGCAATAGGACACCTCGCAGGACCCGGACACGCCCTATCGTATCAAGATAGTTTGTTTTGTCAATATCAATAAAGCTTGATTTTATTTGGGGCTGTCGTCGCAGGAGCGCGCCGGGAGCAGCGGGCTGAAGCGCCGGTAGTCGGCCAGGTACTGCTCAACGGCGACCAGGCCGGGCAAGTTGACACTGTAGTAGACCCAGCGCTTCTCCTGGCGCGTGCGCACCAGACCGGCTTCTTTAAGCGTTTTGAGATGAAATGAAAGTTTAGACTGGGCCACCCCCAGTTTTTCGCCCAGTTCGCAGACGCACAATTCCTGGGCGCGCAGCACCTCCAGCACCTGCAGGCGCAGCGGTTCGGAGAGCGCGTGAAACTGGGCGGCGAACTGCTCGGCGCTCAGACAGTCGCTATGAATCAATTTCTGTTGGAGCAAGGGTCTACCTCAGCTAGACAGTAAGTGCGCTTTACTCACTGTAACCGGAGCAGGAACAAGACTTGTCGTATCGGATGCACAATCGTTCGAGGCCGAGTCATGGCCGGGCAAAATTCCGCAAAAACTCGATTTGCGCTTCCCTCAGTTCGACGTCGGGATTGGCGGTCTGGACAATTTGCAGTGCTTCCTCGCTCGAATGGCTCTGGGCGATCAAATAGGCCGCGAGGAAAGTGCCGGTGCGCCGTCTGCCGCTGGTGCAGTGCACGGCCACACCTGCACCGAGGGCATTTTGCTCCTCGACGAAGTCCTGCAACTGGGTAATCTGCTCGCGGGTTGGGGCTGTTCCGCCCTTCACCGGCAGCCAACGGTACGGCAGCCCCGCCCGTTCGTACAGGTCGAGATTGCCGGGGTCGTCCATCACCGAGACAATCCCTCCGACACCGCTCGCCTGCAACTCGGCGATCTCTGCTTCGGTCGGTTTGCGGACGCCTCCGAGCTTGCCGGGGATGACCCACCACAAATTTTCTGTAATCGACTGTTCCATGGGGTTGCTCGTGTTTGTGGGGAATGGGACAGAATCACGGCTTCTGGTCGGCCATTGCCTGGGCCGCCTTTTCCTTGCGCTCGCTGTAGCGGTCGGTGAGGTGGGCGGTGTGGGGACGGAGCAAGACAGTGAATTTGTACAGTTCTTCCATGACGTCGATCACCCGATCCCGGTAGGGCGAGTCCTTCATGGTGCCGTCCTCATGAAATTCGTTATAGGCCTTGGCCACCGACGACTGGTTGGGGATGGTGAACATGCGCATCCAGCGACCGAGCAAGCGCAGCGTGTTGACGGCGTTGAACGACTGGGAGCCGCCGCTTACCTGCATGACGGCGAGGGTACGCCCCTGGGTGGGCCGCAGCGATCCCAACGTCAGCGGGATCCAGTCGATCTGATTTTTGAGGATGCCAGTGATTTGCCCGTGCATCTCAGGACTCGACCACACCTGGCCTTCCGACCAGAGACTCAGATCGCGCAATTCCTGCACTTTGGGGTGATCGGGCTCGACGCCGGCGTAGACGGGCAGAGTGCGCGGGTCGTAAAAGCGTACTTCTGCTCCCATATCGGCGATAATCCGGCCGGCCTCTTCAGCGAGCAGGCGGCTGTAGGAGCGCTCGCGCAGCGAACCGTACAAAAACAAAATCCGGGGGGGATGCTCGAAGTCGGACATGCTCAGATCGCGCCAGGACAGGCCAACAGGTACAAGCGGGTATCCATTCAAGCGCGGGTGGCCGGTTGCGTGCGCAGCGCATCGACCAGATTTTGGACGCGCTGTTTGATTTCGTCTCGTACCCGGTGGAAGACCTCGACAGGTTGCCCGTCCGGGTCCTCGACGCGCCAGTCTTCGAAAATCTCGCGCGTCAGCCACGCCTCCGGCAAATTCACCCCGCAGCCGCACAGCGAGATGACCACGTCAAAATCCTCCGAGCCGAAATCACTCAGGGGCTTGGAAATTTGACCCGCAATATCGACACCCGCCGCAGCCATCACCTGGACGGCCGTCGGGTGCACACGGCTTGCCTCCAGCCCCGAGCTGACCACCTCGATCACCCCGGCTCCCAGGGTGCGGGCGTAGCCTTCGGCCATCTGCGAGCGGCAGGAATTGCGCTTGCACACAAACATCACTTTCTTCACGACGATCTAGCCTCCATCGAGTCTTGAGGACGTCTCTTCGAGCGGGTCGCGCATCTGATGCCACACCCAACCGGCTAGCAGCGCCCCGGCGATGGGTGCCAACCAGTAGACCCAGTGCGCCTCCCAGGCTCCCGCCACCAGCGCTGGGCCAAAGGAGCGGGCCGGGTTCATGCTCGCCCCGGAGATCGGTCCACCGAAGCCTGCCTCCAGTCCGACGGTCAGACCAATGGCGAGTCCCGCGAATCCTCGGGGCGCGCGCGCATCGAGGGCTGAGCCGCAGATGACCAGCATCAAAATGAACGTCAGCAGCAACTCGACTGCGAACGCTTGCGCCCAGTTGCCCGCCAGGGGCAACGTCGCCCCGAGCTTTGCCTGATTGCCGAAACAGACGAGCACCGCCACACTCGCCGCCGCCGCTCCAGCCAGTTGCACCAGCATATAGGGCACGACGCGCCGGGCCGGAAAGCGACCGAGCGCCCACAGCGTCAGCGTGACCGCCGGATTGATGTGGGCGCCGCTGATGTGGCCCAGGGTGTAGATGAGCGCCGCCACCACCGCCCCGAAGACGAAGCTGATACCCAGATGGGTGAGGGCGCCGCCCGAGACGGCGTTGACCACCACCGCGCCGGTGCCTGCGAAGACCAGTACAAAAGTGCCCACCGCCTCGGCCAGCAGTTCGCGCCGGGGCCAGGTCGATTCGACCGGGGTGTCACTCCCGGAAGGGGCACGGGCTGGGGCGGAGGCCGGACGGCTCACGGCTGCCTCGCTTGGCTGGGGTGAGATAGGTTCATCGCTCCTCTTGTCGGCGAGCACAGGGAACATGATAGGGCATCGTCGATTAACGATGGGTTTGCCAGAGCACAAAGCGCCGCTACAGCGACCCGGCAAGAGTTTTGAAGCGCCCGAGGGTGGCTGGGTCGATGCAGTAGCAGACGCGGGGTCCGTCCACCTCCCCCTGCACCAGCCCCGCCTGCTTGAGGATGCGCAGGTGCTCGGAGACGGTCGACTGCGACACCGGCAACATCTCGACTAGGTCGCCGCAGATGCAGGTGGCGCGGGTAGCAAGAATCTTGAGAATGCGCACCCGGATCGGGTGGCCGAGCGCTTTGCAAAGGGTGGCGAACTGGCGCTCTTCTTCTTCGTCTTGCGGTGTGAAGAGGGGCGCTTCGGCGGGCAAACAGGGAGCACAACTGTGGAGGCTCATCGGCAGGTCACATCCGGTATTAGCAGTATACCGACCGGCGTCAACGCGCCTACCGGGCCGTGCGGCGCTTCAACCACAGCAGGTTTGCTGAGTCGAGAGCGCCGCGGGTGCCGGAGCGCAGCAAGTTTGCTCCTGGGGCCGGCTCTCGCCCTCGCCGTGCATGGCCGCCGCTTCGTCGGTGCGCACCCAAAATTCCCAGTCATTGCCGTCCGGGTCGGTGAGCCAAAATTTATCCCCCACCGCGTAGCAGCAGGTGACGGCGTTCTCGGTGCGCATCGGCAAACCAGCGGCTTTGGCCCGCGACTGCCAGAGCGCCAGTTGCCCGGCATCGAACATTTCGATACCGAAGTGCTCGTCGCCGGAGCGCGCACGCACCGGACCCGGCTGCGCCACCAGAGCCAGGTGCAGTGCCGGCTCCTCCAGGCGAAAGTTGGCGTAATCGGCATAATGTTTGGTGGGCTCGGCGGCGAAGGCGGCACGGTAAAAGCGCACCGACGCTTCGAGGTCCGTCACGTTCAAGCTGATGTGCGGGCGAAATTCCATGGGGGACTCCAAAATCAGTTAAATCGTTGATCGACGATTAACGATTTAAAT